>NZ_SRUS01000005.1:595233-596332 GCF_004794715.1 Mesorhizobium sp. M8A.F.Ca.ET.207.01.1.1
ATTCAAGGCGATAATGTTGACGACGCCAGCCCTTTTACGGCCGTCAGCTTCAACGTGTCCGCGCTTCCGAGGACGACAGCCTCCACGGCCTGGACGCCGGACCCGTGGACCATTGTGGGCGAGCATGACCTGGCCGAGCGCACGCCTGACCTTTCGACGATCGTGCAGGAGATCGTCAACCGCTCGGGCTGGGCCGCGCTCAACGACATGGCATTTTTGGTCAGCGGCACTGGCACGCGCACGGCCGATTCCTACGAATACAATCCGGCCAGCGCGCCACTGCTGCACATCGAATATCTGCTGCCAGGATCCGGCAATCCGGTAGCCTTCAACGCACCGCCCGACGCCGATCCCACCACCAACCAGATCGCCGAACTCGCCGCGGCGGGGGCAGCCACCGGGATCACAGCATCGGCCACCGATCCCGACGCGGGCTCGACCGTCACCTACAGCATCAATGACACGCGCTTCGCCATCAATTCCAGCAGCGGCGTCATCACGCGCTCAGCCACCGGCACGCTCGACTTCGAGACCCAGTCGTCGATCAATCTGACAGTGACGGCAACCTCCTCCGACGGCAGCACCGCCAACCAGGCCTTCAGCCTCGCCGTGCTCAACAGCCCGGAGCCGGTCGCTTTCAACACCCCGGCCGACGCTAACGCCGCCGCCAACCAGATCGCCCAGAGCGCCGCCGCCGGCACGGCGGTCGGGATCACCGCCTCGGCGACGGATCCCGATGCCGGCTCGACGATCACCTACAGCATCGACGACTCGCGCTTTGCCATCAACGCCAGCACCGGCGTCATCACGCGCTCCGGCACGGGCACGCTTAACGCGTCCTCGGAGCCTTCAGTCAACTTCAACGTGACGGCAACCTCGTCCGACGGCAGCATCGATACCCACGCCTTTACAATCGGCGTCACGGCCAGCCAGTTGCCGGTTGCCTTCAACGCACCGCCCGACGCTGATCCCACCACCAACCAGATCGCCGAACTCGCCGCGGCGGGGGCAGCCACCGGGATCACAGCATCGGCCACCGATCCCGACGCGGGCTCGACCGTCACCTACAGCATCAATGACACGCGCTTCGCCATCCGCC
>NZ_SRUS01000005.1:596428-611898 GCF_004794715.1 Mesorhizobium sp. M8A.F.Ca.ET.207.01.1.1
TCCCACCACCAACCAGATCGCCGAACTCGCCGCGGCGGGGGCAGCCACCGGGATCACAGCATCGGCCACCGATCCCGACGCGGGCTCGACCGTCACCTACAGCATCAATGACACGCGCTTCGCCATCGACGCCAGCAGCGGCGTCATCACGCGCTCGGCCACCGGCACGCTCGACTTCGAGACCCAGTCGTCGATCAATCTGACGGTGACGGCAACCTCGTCCGACGGCAGCACCGCCAACCAGGCCTTCACCCTCGCCGTCCTCAACAGCCCTGAGCCGGTGGCGTTCAACAACCCGCCGGATGCCAACACCGCCGCCAACCAGGTTGCCCAGAACGCCGCCGCCGGCACGGCGATCGGCATTACAGCATTGGCGACGGATCCCGATGCCGGCTCGACGATCACCTACAGCATCGACGACCCGCGATTTGCCATCAACGCCAGCACCGGCATCATCACACGCTCGGGCACCGGCACGCTTAACGCGGCCTCGGAGCCTTCAGTCAACTTCAACGTGACCGCAACCTCGTCCGACGGCAGCACCGATACCCATGCCTTCAGCGTTGCTGTCTCCGAGACGGGCAACACCACGCCTGTAATCATCGAGACAAGGGTGACGACCGCCGGGGACGATGTCGAAGAGAAGGGCTCCGGGGCGATTTCGACCAACGTCACCGACCTGGAGCTCGGCTATGACGGCTCCACCCGCCAGACGGTCGGCATGCGCTTCACCGGCATCAACATCCCGCAGGGCGCGATCATCACCAACGCCTACATCCAGTTCCAGGCCAATGAGGTGAAGACCGGCGCGGCGTCGCTGCTCATCCAGGGCGATAAGGTCGACGACGCCAGTCCTTTCACCACCGCCAACTTCAACGTGTCCTCGCTTCCCAGGACGGCCGCATCCACGGCCTGGGCGCCGGACCCGTGGACCACGGTGGGCGAGCATGGCCTGGCCGAGCGCACGCCGGACCTCACTGCGGTCGTGCAGGAGATCGTCAACCGCTCGGGCTGGGCCGCGCTCAACGACATGGCATTTTTGGTCAGCGGCACTGGCACGCGCACGGCCGATTCCTACGAATACAATCCGGCCAGCGCGCCGCTGCTGCACATCGAGTATACCCTGCCCGGTCCGGCCGGCAGTCCGGTGGCTTTCAACACGCCGCCCGACGCCAACACCACCGCCAACCAGATCGCCGAGCTTGCGGCGGCTGGCACGGCCGTCGGCATCACAGCCTCGGCCACCGATCCCGACGCCGGCTCGACCGTCGCCTACAGCCTCAACGACACGCGCTTCGCCATCAACGCCAGCAGCGGCGTCATCACCCGCTCGGCCACCGGCTCGCTCGACTTCGAGACCCAGACATCGATCAACCTGACGGTGACGGCAACCTCCACCGACGGCAGCACCGCCAACCAGGCCTTCACCCTCGCCGTCCTCAACAGCCCGGAGCCGGTCGCCTTCAACAACCCGCCGGATGCCAACACTGCCGCCAACCAGATTGCTCAGACCGCCGCCGCCGGCACGGCCATCGGCATCACGGCCTCGGCCAGGGATCCCGATGCCGGCTCGACGGTCACCTACAGCGTCAACGACTCGCGCTTCGCCATCAATTCCAGCACAGGCGTTGTCACGCGCTCAGGCACCGGCACGCTCAATGCGGCAACCGAGCCGTCGGTCAACCTCCACGTCACCGCGACCTCGTCCGATGGGAGCGCCGCGGGCCAAGACTATGTCGTCAGCGTGACCACAGCGCCGATTTTCGAGAAAAGGATCGCAACCAGCACCGACGACGTCGAGCAAGGTCCCAGCGGCGGGATGGACCTCACCAGCACCGATCTCGACATGGTGGTTGACGGCACCAAGGTCCAGACGGTCGGAATGCGCTTCACCGGCGTCGACATTCCCTACGACGCCGTCATCACTAGTGCCTACATCCAGTTCCAGGCCCAGAATACGAGCACCGGCGCCGTCTCGCTCCTGATCCGGGGCGAAAGCGACGAAGCCGTCCCCTTCGAGAGTGAGAAAAGCGATGTCACCTCGCGCCTGATGACGACTACTTCGGTGACGTGGACGCCACCCGACTGGACCGTGAACAATGAAGCCGCCCTTGCCGAACGCACCCCGAACCTCTCGGCAATCGTGCAGGAGATCATCAACCAGCCAGGCTATTTGCAACTCAATGACATGGCATTCGTCGTCAGCGGCAGCAGCGGCGCGCGCAGGGCTAATTCCTTCGATGGCAGCGCCACCGGCGCACCGCTCCTGCACGTCGAGTACTATGTGCCGACGACCGGCCCGGTCGCCTTCAAGCATCCACAGGATGCCGACCCTGCGGCCAACCAGATCCCCGACCTTGCCCCCGCGGGCACTTTGGTCCACATCACAGCCTCGGCCAAGGATCCGGACGTCACCGATACGGTCACCTACAGCCTCAACGACCCGCGCTTCGCCATCAATTCCAGCACCGGCGTCATCACGCGCTCTGGCACGGGAACGCTCAATGCCCAGACCGAGCAGTCGATCAACCTCCACGTCACCGCAACCTCGTCCGACGGGAGCACCGCCGCGCAGGACTATACGGTCAGCGTCGTCCCGACGACGCCGCCGCAGGTCTTGTACCGGTACGCGGTCTTTGGTGACTACGGCGACACCGATCTCTCCGGCGAGAAGGCGGTGTCGGCGATGGTCCATGCCTGGAACCCCGATTTCATCCTCACAATCGGCGACAACGTGTATGCTCCGCAGACCTTGGATGCCGCCGTCGGCCAGCAGTATCATGACTACATAGGCAACTATCAGGGCGCATACGGCAGCGGCAGCGCCATCAACCGCTTCTTCCCCACGCTAGGCAATCACGAATACGAAGAAGGCAACGTTACCAACTACCTGAATTACTTCACGCTGCCCGACAATGAGAGGTACTATGACTACCAGATCGGGCCGGTGCATTTCTTCGCTCTCAGCAGCAACAAGCAGGAGCCGGATGGCCGCAGTTCCACATCCGTGCAGGGCCATTGGATGCAAGACCTTCTCGCGAATTCCGACGCGAGTTTCGACGTCGCCTACTTCCATCACACGCCATTCAACCCGAGCGGCTCCACTGCCACCATGCGGTGGCCCTTCGAGCAGTGGGGTGTAAACGCGGTCTTTGCCGGCCATCAGCACAACTACTACCGGGAGAACCGGGACGACAACGGCGACGGCGTCTTTCTTCCGTACACGACCACCGGCCTTGGCGGAGCTGGCAAGACCGTTCCCAATGTCGGCGCCAATCTGGTGACGATCACGGACGCGGGCATGCTGATCGAGTTCTACAAGGTGAGCAGCTTCAACGGGACGACTGCAACCAGCATGCTCACGGATTCCTACTTTGTCCCGACGCCTGTAGGGCGCACGCCGACAATCGTCAACGGCGGCTACGTCCTGAACGGCACGACCGGCGCGGACTATCTATGGGGTCTGGGCGGGAATGACACGCTGATCGGGGGACGCGGAAACGACACATTGGTTGCCGGCAACCAGCACAATCTGTTCGTGTTCGCCCACGGCGACGGTCAGGACACCGTCATGAATTTCCTGCCCGGCGCCGGCACCGGCGACGTCCTCGATCTCAGAGCCTTTGGCATCTACAACACCAGCCAGTTCCTGCAGGCGGCGACAAACCAGGGCTCGAATGTCGTGGCGTCGCTGGGCGGCGGGGATCAGATCACGCTGACCGGCGTTCAAGTGGCCCAGTTCCACGACGACAACTTCCTGAGCAGTCTGCTGCTTGCGTAGGGCCGCCTTCCTGCATGCTCAAAGGTCCGCGTCGCGCGGTTCCGAAGATCAGTGCGGCGATCCATTTTGCGCTGATTTGCAGTTCGGATGATGGTCGCCCCGGCAAAGAAAAGCCCGGACCGCTCGCGGCACTTTTGCGTGCCGCGAGCGGTCCGGGCTTTCAAATGACAGGCTGGAGCCCTATGTCCTCAAAACGCTGTTTTCAGCGACCATGATGGTCGAAGGGCTTACCCCTGGCCGGGAGGGCCGACGTGAATATGGTTCTTGTCCCCCCAGCCATTGCCCGGTTTTGATCCACCCGATTTGGCAATCGCCCTGGAGTTCAAGCTTGTGCCAAGCAAGAGCGTCACAGCCGGCGGAGTAACCGCCGCAAAACGCCCCGCCTTCTTGAGAAAGTCGCGGCGCGCTTGAGCCTCCGAGACCAGGGTCTCCTGGGTCCGTTCCGAGCGTTTTGTGCCTTCCGGTGACATGTCAAACCTCCCACAAACTTTCTCAAATTCACGGATTCATCTTATGCCTTCTGATCCAGTACACTAGTTCTCCAAAAGGCTTAGATTTTCGTGCGAGGGTCGAAGAGCGTACGAGCGATGCGCCGCAAGAGGTACGGCGGTCCACGTCGCGCCAAACCGTAGGCGCGTGAAAACCGCCATATGCCCCACGTCAAATTACCGGCCAGTCGCAGAGGGGCGCCAATGACGGGGTGTGTCGCCGTGAAGACGCGCCTCCAGTGCTGGAAACGGACGATCGGGCGTTTTGCACATTTTTCCGGGATTCTGGTTCCAAAGAAATGGTGCATGGCCAGGAGCTGGGTTTCGAGCGCATTGCGGGCGCTCCGGTCCGACATGGAACCCTGCAGTGACATCCAGTCCACGTCCTCGTTTTCCGCCAATCGAGCCAAGTCATGGAGGTGCCTGAGATCTATCCTTCCGCGCCAATAATCTCCCTCCTTGAGAAGGTCGTGTACCATCCAGTGCATGGCGCGAGACTGAACGGGAGGAATTTTCACCCGAAGGCCGTCTCGCTGGATGAGCTTGGGGGAGTGATAGCAGTCCGCTCGGGTAGACCGGAGCTCCAGCATTCCGGCGTCCTGCTGGCGGGCCATGCCTCGCCCCCCCGCTACATCGACGTAGCCAAGCTCTTCAAGACAGTCTCTGGCGACCTTCTCTTGGCGTGGATTCACGGCTAGATCGAGGTCACTCGTCATCCTGCTGGGGACCAGGCCGGCCGGCGAAAGGAACAGGGGAACGGCCCCCTTGAGCAGGAGCGGAGAGATATCGCTGCGGTTGAGGGCGGCAACGGCTTCACCCAGTTGGGTACGCAACCGCAGATTCCGTTCCCGATTGCAGTCGTGAACGAACCGAAGGTACTCGCGCACGTCCTCTGGCAGCTGGTGGATTTGTCCGGCGCGCGCCAGGGACGAGAACAAATCGGGTGTAAGCAGAGTGCGATTTGCCAGAGCAATCACGGCCTGCCAGTCAGCCCTGTCCGTCGGAGTGCCGCGAAGTCCGGCGACCAACGCCTCAAGTGCGTTGCCCCTGTTGCCCCTGCTTATCATCGACACGCTTCCGAGATAAGGCGTACCGCATCATCAAGCCCCGAATAGGTCAGGCAACAGGTTTCCGTCGATCCGATGAGTTGGGTCAGCGCTTCGAACGCGGTGACACCCAGCTCTCCGCCGGGCGCAAGCGCGCCATTGAGAAGGCCGCGCAATGCGTGAGCTGGATCGATCGGCTCCAGGCTGGCTTTCGAGTCACGACCTCGACGGAGCAGGACCACACAGCCAATGGGCAGGGGAGCGGGAGGCAAGGGCACGAACGCCTTGGGCACGGCAAATCGTACACGCTTGCGGTCAGGGCGGCGACAGATCGGAACGGCATCAAGGCCGGGGCAGTATTTGGCCAGCAACGGCCATGCTCCCGCCTTGACCGCCGGGGCAAACGGAAGGCCAACGCCATGCCCCCTAGAGTCCAGCAGCGTCACATCATCGGCGACAAAGCCAAATCCTGCATGGACCAGTGCCAAGGTCAGCGTCGTCTTGCCCGCGCCCGGATTGCCACAAAGAAGGACGATGCGTTCATTTCTGAGAAGCGCAGCCGCGTGGAGGGCAAGTTCATAGGCGCCGTAATCCAGAACCTCGGTCAGCAATTGCCCCTTCAGCATGACGGGTAATTCGTCGAGGGAGCAGGACAAAATCCACTTGCCATCCCGCAGCAGATGGACTCTCCCTCCCTGCCCAACCACCTCGAGCAGTACGTCGGCAGTATCTCCTTTGACCTCAAGGTGGCGAAATACGGAAATCGCGGGAAAGGCGCAGGCTGCCGGATAGACGATGCGTATGTTGAGGCCCGCGACTGCGACCACCTGGCTCACAGGCTTTTGAGCTGACGAAGTAGACAACGGCGCGCAGGGCCGTATCAGGTTCAGCCGCTGCCAATCCTCGAGTGCAGCCTCGACATGCCTGTCTGCCTCAAGTCTATCAACGCCACTGCGCGCCATCTCGACCGAAATGGCGTGCGGTGGCATGCCTTCTTCCAGAGAGCGCCAGATGTCGGCAGCAGTATCGTTGACGGCGAAAATGGCGTTCTGGGAAGGGCTGAACAGGATATTTTGTCCCCTGACACGCACCAACCGACCTAGGATCACAAACGTCGCAGAATTCCAATCGGCCTGGCCTGATGCCACCACAGTTCTGTCAATCGCGTCCTGCTGATTCATCGCCGTGACGGTCCAAGCTGTTGTTGCCAGCGGTGCATTCAATGGGCGAGCGCCAAATGCCTTCGCAGTTGGAGTAATCGTTGCCGAGCGCTGCGACTTCTCACAGCACTTCGTCAGAGAACCGGACCACGTCCTGATGCGCCGCGACCCATTGGGAACGGACCTTGTTCCAATAGCCGCGGGCGTCGGCGCCCGTCAGCAATCTGAAACCAGACGGTGGCAGTGGCAATGCGGAAGGGATCGGCTCGTCGGGCAGCCACAGCAGCACATTGTCGCGGCTTTCAATCGTCAGCCGCCATGTTCTTTCCAGGCGATGGAATCCACGCATGTTGGCCGCGGCCAATGCGAAAACCGATTCCGTGATCCTCAACCTGGGCGACTGATCGACAGCCTTGATCGGCGCCTGATGTGTGATTTCGCCCTTGGACAGAAAGGCATGCATGCGAATGAGGGATTTGTCGACCCGCACCGTTTGCCCCGTTCCGTCCCGTTCGTTTGACGCAGGGTCCAGGCTGATCCCCGAGAAACATCCGTCGAACAGGCAATCTTCAATGATGCCGCTGAGGAGATAGTCGTTCTCCACCGCATCATCCCTGATTTCGCTGAGCCAGCACCCTTTTAGCCGAAAACCGTCGGCGTGCTCGGCGAGGCGAATGCCATCCCAGCAGCGACGGGCACGCACCCCCTCAATTGTCGCATCGGTGGTTCCGTCCCTGACAAGCAAAGCCGCGCTGTTGCAGTAGGTGTCCCGCCAATCAGACGTTAGCGGTACCTGGCCGTCGAAGCGGCCGCCGACAAAGCGAACCCCTGGACAGTTGCGGATGACGACGGGATAGCGATTGACCGGCAACGGCCCCTCGTCGCAGCCCATCGCCGCGTTGGGATCGCGGTTTCTGCTGTTGGCAACTGTGAAGGAAGCATTTCGAGCGTTGATTGTTGCTCCCGGCTGCAGGTTCCGTATCGATTGCTGTTCGAAGCCATAGTCACCTGCCAGAACGAACTCCTTGCCTGCCGGCGTTTGTCCGCCTTGCGCTTGGCACGAGCCCGCCAACAGAGCGATTAGAGGATACAAGCCGGCGACGCCCATGAATGAACGGCGGTTCATTGTGGTGCTCATTGGCGTGCCGAACCGCTCAGCCGATGTCGTTCGAGGCAGGCCGGAAGCACCACCTCAAGAACCCTTTCGGCGACATCTTCGGGCGATGCCAACCTTTCCACGTCGACCGCCGCCATCACGCCGACGTGATCCTCCGTTTCCATTCTTCGCTCAAGGTCGGCCAAAATCTGGCGGCAAGCACAATCCGCCGCCGACCAAAGATGACGGTCGCAGTCAGGAGATGCCCTTTGTATCCGCGAGGACCTATCGCCCCTTTTCAGAAGTCGACTTCGTGCTAGGCGAATCTCACCGCGCAGATGGACAAAAACCATGTCATGCACGCCAATGGCGAGCAGGATGTCAAACCACTTCTCCGAAGTTTCCCGGTGCTTACTCTTGAGCAATACGGACAGGAACCCCTGCAGAAGCCCCTGATCCATTATGATGATGGTATCCTTTCCTTGCCTCTCGGTCTGAATATAGGCAACCAAAACCGAAAGGTTCCAGATAACCCTGATTACATCGACAACCGATGATTGCCCGCTTTCGATGACAAAACGTGCAATTCGGGCGAGCAGCGAGCGAAACTGACGGTCCTTGAGCCTTGGGGTAACAATACCGATCCTGTGGATTTGGCGGTCGATGAACGCTCTTGTCCCCCACGCTAATTGCACATCGCCTGTCAGCGGGCCGCACCGTCGCAAGTCGTTCGCCAACAGGGTGGAGGCCGTGGTTTTTCCGATCCCAGGGAGACCAAAAAATTCCACGAATCGAATTTCTGTTTGAAGTGGGCGTGGTTCGACGCTTGGCGGCAAGCCTGCCGTCAGGTCACGGACTGTGTACGAAGCCATGGGGATCAGGGGATAAAAGTTGGTTTTCCGAAGATTGAAAAAACAGTTCAATATTGAAATAGCTGGGACCCTGGAACCGCGTACAATTTCGGACGCTCAGGGCCGGTCTGCAGTGATCGTTGGATGCCGCGGTAGAAGATGAGCAAAGCCAACGGCAGCCAGAAGAATGGCGCTGTCGATGGACCGAAGGAGTCGCTCATCTGGTTTGCGATGATGTAGTTCCACAGGGAAACCGACGTTCCAAGCACCATCACATTCACTTCCGCCGCATGGTCGCCCCCCCTGTCATTGCCGAACAATGTGCAGAACACGACCCTGGAAAGATATGCCATGACCACGAGAACCAGCATCGACACCAACGCCAAGCCGGGCACTCCCAGTGTTCTAAAGAAGTCAATGAACAGATTATGGCTGTGGGGCGCGATATCTTCCACCCATTGCCCTGCCCCCACACCCGTGAACGGGTGCGACAGGCCGAGATCGATCGATATGGACCACAGTCGCTGCCGCGATACCACCGAATGCGCCTCGCCTCCGGAAAGTTGAATGGCCAGCAGGCCGTAAGCCCGTGGATTTAGGAACTGCAATGTCAGCAGGCTCGCTTCGAACAATATCGGAGCGGCAATGGTTCCCACGATTACCTTTAACGGATTCTGCTTTCTTCTGATTAAATATATACTGTATAGCGCAAAGAAAAGACCAAGGCCCACCACGCCGAGGACGAAGTTTGTCTTCGAACCCGATTTCACCAAACCCAGGAGCACCGCAGCGAGGCAGCCGATAAGGAGAAGTCGGTGCCGGCGGGATGTGACCAGCTTCGCCGCGACAAGCGGCAGACCAGCCGACAACGCGATCCCGAGTTGGTTCGAGTGCTTGAAATAGCCTTCAGCCCGATCGGCGAATCTGGCATCGCCCAGCCCGATTGCGACAAGACAGGATGTTACGACAGTCATGATGACTATGGTCGTCACAACCCTGTCGATTGCCACGAGACCCTTCGGTCTCATGGAGATTGCCGCGACCGCTGGAATGATCGCGAAACCAAACACTTGTGAGAAAACCGCGCGCATCGTCCTCATCGGATTGTCTGCGTAGAGCATCGACAGTAGAGAGAGAACGATGATGACAGCAGATATCGTCAGCACCGCAGTCGTCAGGGCGGCCTCAATCCGATGGAGGCGTCTTGCTGTTTCCGCATAGGTACCGACACTTAGCAAAGCGCAGAACAGTGCCAGCAAGAAGGAAAGCGAGCCATCCGTTCCGGCAATCCGCGTGGCGCCAGGGAACCAGATGGACAGGATCAGCAAAAGGACAGATACCTGAAGCATAAGTAGAATGTCACACTAGAGGCATTATGCGGGGACTGCGCGCCGACGCAGGCTCGCGTCGATGAGCAACGTCCAGAGCCTTGTTGTCCTGAATAGCCGCACTGATAAACACAGGCTTGGCGTCCGGATCTTAAATCATTGCATGCTGCCGCACGGCGGGTGAATTTCCGCATACCTATTTCCAAGCAGCGTAGGCTTGGCGGGTGGACAAGGAAATGAGCGAAAAGGGGGCATTCGGACAGGGTGCTCTACGCCTTTTGTGTAGCGCGGGGGAGTGTACGGCGATTTCCGCCCCTCGACCGCTCGTCGGCGAGGCGGTGCAGCCGGATTGAGTGTTGGTACCGATTCGCAGATGTGGGAGACTTGGAGATGGCACACTGAGTCTTCCACCCATAGGAGATCGCCGTGCTTTGGGGCCTTGTCGTCGTCGGTGTTATCGGCATTTTGCTGGGATTTCGTTTTCGAGCTGCCGCGCTCATCATCATGACCGCGGTGACAGTCGTGGGCGGCGTCGTTGCAGGCGGCATCGGCAGTGTATTTGACTGGCACCACCTCATCTCAATCCTGCTTCTCGTTGTTGTTCTACAGGGGGCCTACTTGCTCGGCCTCTTCCTGGGCGTAGTCTGGCGCCAAGGCATGTCACGTGAGCAGTAATGGTCTGCGGCTGCCATTTCGCCGCGGCCGACCGGCGCCGCACCTTTCGCCATTGCGGTCGCGGCAGCACGCTGCGGTTTTTAGGCAGAGCAAAGCATCGGGCAAGAATTTGCGATGCGCATTAATCAAGACGCACGATCGAATTTCATCACGGCGCCCACAGTCCGGACGAGAATGACAACATCGGCCCATAGGGACCATTCCCGCACATATCGGCTGTCGATAGAGACACGACTGGGATAATCCATTGCGTCTCTGCCAGCCACCTGCCAAAGGCCAGTTAACCCAGGCCGGGTTTTTAGATAATCGATCGCAGAGGAGCCGTAACGTTGAAGTTCGTCGGGAACGACCGGACGAGGGCCGACGCAACTCATCTCGCCGCGCAGCACGTTGATGAGTTGAGGCAACTCATCCAGGCTCGACTTCCTGAGAATGTGCCCCAGGAATGTGATCCGCGGGTCATTCTTGAATTTCCAATTCTGCTCCCACTCCTTGGCGGCTTCGGGATTGCTCGCGAGATAGTCTGCCAGAACCCGCTCCGAGTTGGCCACCATGGTCCTGAATTTGTAACAGGCGAAGCGCCTGCCGTTGAATCCGATCCGGGTGTGTGAGAACACCGCCGGTCCGCCGTCGGTCACCAATATCAAAAGGGCAACCGCCAGCATGACCGGAGCAGCAAGGACAAGCGCGATCAATGCGACAGTGATGTCCACCATTCTTTTGCGCCGGCCTCCAAGCGGACGGAGGTTTTGGCCGATGTGGATACCAGCTCTGCGGCGCTTTATGTCGAATGCGCTGATTGTCATGGGATTTCACCAAGAAACGCTGTTGGTGTTGCTGCCCAACTTCACAGCGGCTTGTCATTCTTCGCAAGAGAAGCAAAGGAGGTAGCGGCGTACCCGGCGCCCGTTACTCCTAAGCCTGATCCACGCGTCGCTGGTGTAGTGTCTTTAAGCCTTCTGATCAAACGGCGTATCACCTAGCATCCGTTTGCTGCGGTAGCAGTTCGGGCAGGTTCGGCTGTATTGCCAGAGCCTGCATTGGACCTGGCGCAGCCGCCAAGAGATCGGAGTGCCAACCAGATCCAGGCAGTCATGCTCGTGGCGATACAGGAACCACGTTTGCTAAATGCGCGAGGCCGCAAAGGCATCCGTCAAAAAACAATGCAGGAAATGCACGTGCATCGTGCCAAGACAAGATCCGGCAGGGCGGTTGATCCGCTTAAGGGACATTGCAGGCTTATTTGATAGTGGAGCGCGCAACCTAGTGCCCAGCTTGATGCCTTTACCACATGATTTTGCCGGAACGTCGTCTGCTCGTGATGTTCTCGAGATCGACCCTGCCGAAATGCTTGCTATCGTGCGCAAGCAAATAGGCTTGCTTGATCTCGATCTCTCCGGCCTCACCGTGGTCGTTGGCGCCACGACGGGATATCAAGCTGTGACTGCCACAGCGGCGGCGCTCGCCAATGCCAGCCGTGTCGTTGCGCTCACGCGCACATCTTCCAGACATCCAAGCCTGGCGGCCATCGCAGATGCGACGTCGGCATTTGCCAAACACGCTAGGGTCTCCAAACGCGTTGAAGTGACGAACCGGATCGACAGCCGCAAATGGCAGGATGTCGACCTCGTCACGAACTGTCTGCAGGTCGCCCCGATTTCGAGATCGCTCATCGAACTCTTACCCTCGCATGCGGTTGTTTCGCTAATGGCTGAACCATGGGAGCTTCGTCCGGGCGTTGTGGACTTCAACGCCTGTGACGAGGCCGGCATCAAAGTCGCGGCTCCCAATCTGAGCCACCCAGCCATAAACCTGCTGCCGGAATTCGCGCGGTTGTGCTGCATCTTGCTCCGCGATGCCGGTGTCGATCACCGTGCCGCGAGGCTCGCCATCGTCTGTGACACGCCCTGTGCCCCGTCCCTCGAGCGTACGCTAAGCGAGGGTGGGGCGAGAGTAAGTGTTTTTTCGCACCCCATGCTCCTGACTGACGATGCATGGGATGTGATCGTGGTCGCGATGAGGCCAACTGACAAACCACCAATGGACATCAACTGCCTGGGCCGTATTGCCCGGAACTCTCACCAAGCGCTACTGGTGCAGTTCAGCGGCGGGGTCGATCGCTCAGCCGCCAGCTATTTCGGCCTCAGCATCTGGCCACCGAAGCGACCCACCCGTGGTCAGCTAGGCCTTCCCCTTGACGCACTCGGACCGGCTCCAATGGTCCGCAGACTGACGGGTGGGCTGAAGGCCGCCGAAGCCGCGTATCGTGGCGCGGAGCTAGCAGGGGACAGCGTTGGATTTCTCGTAACAGCGGCGTCCGCGACGGTTGGCTAAGAACGTGCCTCGACACACGCCGAGCCAGCCCGTTTCGCGAAACCGCTCGGACGAGGCCATCGACCTTAGATCAGAACGCCGAACCCCTGGTCCCGCCCTTAACGCACCTGTTATTGCCAGAGCCGGCCAGGCAAAGACCGATCCGAGGCAGCCTTCAAAGCAACATTTGTCTAAGCTTGTACGCTACCTCGGTGCGGTTGGTAGCCTTGAGCTTTTTCATGATATTTCGGATGTGGACTTTGACGGTGCTCTCGCACAGGTTGAGCTCGTAGGCAATTATCTTGTTCGCCTTGCCTGTCCTGAGCGCCTCCACAACCGCAGCTTCGCGTGTGGTGAACATGCCGGAGAGCGGACGGACACCGTTTGCGGTCGAGTGGATGATCTCTCGCAGCGCCAGCACGCAGCTGGCGGGTACAAAGATCCCTCCGGCACGAGCAAGACCAATGGCCTCGGCAGCGACCTTCACCGTCACGCTTGTGGGAATATAGCCTCGGGCGCCGCATTCGAGAGCCGCGAGAACCTCCCCTGGCTCATCGGAATCCACCACGACGATTACGGGTACGGTGCCAAACTCGGAAATTAAGTGCGCAAGTTCCGCCCGAACACTCTGGTCCGTGACCTTCCTGGCGCCAAGAATTACGAGGATCGCGGACGGCTCCTCGTCCCCGCCAATGTGCTGGATTTCGTCAAGCGATCCTACCGCGCTAACGCGCAAGGTGGGATTGTGTTCGATAAGGCCGCGCGCAAGGCATTCACGCTCAAGCGCTCGCTTGTCGACAATCATAACCAAGCCTTCGCTCGGACGTCCTTCGTCGAGATCGGACCTGCCAAGACCATTCGCGTCCGGCAGATGTCCATTGTGTAACGGTTTTGTTGCATCGTTCCAAAAATCGGAAATTTGGGGGTGTGCCATCGCTTTACCTACTCCTCTCCATCGCGCTGACTTGCTTTTCTCCTCTTTGGTTTGGCTCCCTAGCAAAGCATGTCAAAGGCGTGAACTAATACGCTCATCGTCTGTCAGGCTGACTAGATGTTGACCGAAGTTTGGATTCAAGGAGTAGGACATACGCCGTCCCAACACACCGACGTATGGCTTCCGCGCCCTATGGAGGTAACCCAACCTGGAGTGCATAGTACGATGCTGTGGAAAAGGCGCATTAATCCTGGTTAACAATTTGGTAATTATATCTTAGGTGACTAATATATCCAAAGGTACGACAACCTGTAATTGCACATAATTTCCCCGCACTAATAAGATGAGTATGCAGCCCATTCCAGGCACAGTGGCTTTGTGCGATCCTTTGGATCCTTGGCCCCATGACGGCAATGGAATCAGATCGCCAAGATCGGCGCCGCTCCGTGTAAGATATCGTGCGCTTTTAGATTGCCATTGGCGAGAGTGGCCGATTTTGAGAGACCGTCAAGAATGGTCTGCAGATTGACAAGTTCTGCCTCGATCACCAGCGAGACCTGTCGTGCCATCTGCAAAGCGTCCCGTTCGAAGCGGGTTGCTGTTGCAGTGCATACTGGACGCGCAGATATGCCGCGAACAGCCAGACCGGAGCCGACCGACGAAGCACGCCCGTGTCCTCTTTTTTGGTTCCGCTAAAGCGTAGTGCAAGCCGCGAAACGACAAGCGTTAGCTATATCGAACCGAAGGTGCGCTGTCGCCGCCGCTACTCCTCCTCCCGCTGGGTCATAATCAGCACCAGCGCGGGTTCGACGTCGGTCGTCACCGGCTTATCGGCCATCGGCTGCCCCCCGAATTGTCGCTCTCATACTTCGTTCGTATGCTTTGCGCGTATTCAGCATGAGCGCATATAGTCCCTCAGCCCCGGCGCCGTTTCTCACAAACAGCCCGTCGGTTAGGCCCGGTGTCCTAGCCCCATCCCAACAAAGGGGTGCCGGGCCGCTCCGTCAAAGCCCCTCGTTGCTAAAGGCCCGCCGCCCCATTTGCGAGGCGACGGACCTCGTCCCAGCCCACACTCTATCAATGCAATTGCGGTGCCAGGCGTACTGACCCGTAACGGGTCACATTTGGCCGAGCGGATGGGCTTTGATCATGATGATCCTGGCGCAGTGTCAGGCGAACCTGACCCATTGATTGGACCATTCCATGGAGGTGCCCCAATGCGGTATGATGATCCAGCAGTCTTCTTGTCTGATCTTCCGGAAGCGCAGATCGTGGGAAGACAGCGGCGAGGAGGAGGTTATGAAGAGCCAGTGATAGGGTTGGAGACGACCATGTCCATCAGGAACCAGATCGGATCGCTCGGCCTAGCACAGGCCCGCCTTTCGGATTGCATCGCGGCCGACTGCCGTGGATGAGGATCGCCGGACGCCAATCCCTGACTTGTCCTTTTCCACCGCGAGAAGCGTCCGCGACTATCTGGCGGCGCAAGAGAAGAAGTCGCTGCTGCGCTTCCTGACCTGCGGTTCGGTCGACGACGGTAAGTCGACGTTGATCGGTCGGCTGTTGTCCGACACCAAGCAGATTTTCGAGGACCAGCTCGCCGCGCTCGAACGCGATTCGCGAAAGCACGGCACGACGGGCGACGACATCGACTTCGCGCTGCTGGTCGACGGCCTCGAGGCCGAGCGCGAGCAAGGCATCACAATCGACGTCGCCTACCGCTTCTTCGCCACGCCGAAGCGCAAGTTCATCGTCGCCGACACGCCCGGCCACGAACAATATACCCGCAACATGGCGA
>NZ_SRUS01000597.1:0-279 GCF_004794715.1 Mesorhizobium sp. M8A.F.Ca.ET.207.01.1.1
CCGCAGTGGGTGGGAAGAAGTAGAAGGCGAGCAGGAACAACGTCGAGACGAACAGCGCGCCGCCAAAGACATCGCGCTTTCCGAAGCGGTCGGCGAGCCGTCGCGACAGGCCGATGCCCAGGATCATGCAGAGGATGCCGCAGGCGTTGAACAGGCTGAAAGCCGAGGTGGCGGCATCCGTGGGCCAGGTGAATGCCGCAAAGCCGGCACGGGCCAGGCCGGCGTTCAAGCCGCCGATCAGGCCATTGAAACCCGAATCCTGCAGGAATGCGGCCAGCG
>NZ_SRUS01000598.1:0-279 GCF_004794715.1 Mesorhizobium sp. M8A.F.Ca.ET.207.01.1.1
GCCGAACGAGCGAGGACCTCCGCGGGAAAAGTGATGCTGTCGGCGCCCCGACGCTCGGCGTCGAGCCTCGCCTTGCGAGCCGTGAGCTGGTCGAGCGCCTTGCTCACCACCGCGAGATTGGCAGCCGGCACGGTGCGGTCGAGACGCAGCAGCAGGTCGCCGGCTTTCACGAGGTCGCCGTCGCGGGCATCGATCTCGGCAACGATGCCGCCGGTCGAATGCTGCACATTCTTGACGTGGGAGTCGACGACGAGCGTGCCGGGGGCGATGACCGCGCCG
>NZ_SRUS01000599.1:0-279 GCF_004794715.1 Mesorhizobium sp. M8A.F.Ca.ET.207.01.1.1
GGAGCTGGCAGTGCGCGGGGCTGTCAGCACGGCGACCGGCGCGCCCGGATGTTTGAGCAGATAGCCGGGCCCACCAAGATCGATCCGCACGCGATCGCCAAGACGCACACTGGATGAGGTCAGCTGCCAGAGCGACGGACCATCTGCGGCAGCGAAGGTACCCACGTTCTCGTCGGCGCTGGGCGTGACGCGCAACAGCGGCGCCACGCCCAGCAGCATCGGCCACATGTTGCCACCGGTGTTGTCGCGCAGATCGACAATCCAGCCGCAGCGGCTGCC
>NZ_SRUS01000600.1:0-279 GCF_004794715.1 Mesorhizobium sp. M8A.F.Ca.ET.207.01.1.1
CCGGAGTCCATCGCCACCTTAAGAACATTGGCATCCTCATGCATCAGCAGCGCCTGCGCGTAGCTCAGCCGCAGCAGGTTGACATACTCGTTGAGCGTCATGCCGGTCGATTTCTTGAACAGGCTCATGGCGTATTTCGGGTGAATGTCGGCGGCGGCAGCGATGTTCACGCAATCGATGTCGTAAAGGAAATTTTCGGCGATGAAGTCGCACATGCGCCCGACATTGCGCGACGACTGCTGGTCGAAGGGATTGCCGGCACCTTGCCCCGGTCCGGTC
>NZ_SRUS01000601.1:0-279 GCF_004794715.1 Mesorhizobium sp. M8A.F.Ca.ET.207.01.1.1
CTCCGGCACCGGCAGAGATTTCCAGCAGCGTGTCGGCATCCGGCGTCCAGCCGATGGCCACGTCACCATTCCACTTGCGCCACTTCGACGGCACCACCTCACCGTGGCCGTCCGTGTAGTCATCGGCTTCGGATCGGTTGCCGCTGGCGCGCACATAGCCGGTCGGGTTGCCCAGGGTCAGGTCCAGCACCTGGTCGTTGCGGTTGCGCGAACCGACCAGCGCACTGGCATCGGCGCGCAGGCCGGGCTCCTCGAAGCGCGGCGTATCGCGCTCGAAAC
>NZ_SRUS01000602.1:0-279 GCF_004794715.1 Mesorhizobium sp. M8A.F.Ca.ET.207.01.1.1
GCTGTTCCAGGAACAGGCCATGAAGATCGCCATCGTCGCCGGCGGCTTCAGGCCGGGCGAGGCGGACGAGCTTCGCCGCGCGATGGCCACCTTCAAGCGCACCGGCACGATCGGCAACTACCGCCAGCGCATGATCGACGGCATGGTCAACAATGGCTATGAGAAGGACTTCGCCGAGCGCTGCTTCAAGCAGATCGAAGGCTTCGGCGAATACGGCTTTCCCGAAAGCCATGCCGCCACCTTCGCGCTGCTAGTCTATGCCTCTTGCTGGTTCAAGAC
>NZ_SRUS01000603.1:0-279 GCF_004794715.1 Mesorhizobium sp. M8A.F.Ca.ET.207.01.1.1
CTGCCCGGCATCGGTGAGGCTGACGCTGCGCGTCGTGCGCAGCAGCAGGGCAACGCCCAGCGACTGCTCCAGCTTGGTGAGGGTCTGGCTGACCGCAGATCGAGTCACGCCGAGTTGCTGGGCCGCGGCGGTGAAGCTGCGACAGTCGGCTACCCGCTGGAACACGGCCAAAGCGTTGAGATCGACGGACATTGGTTAGCAATTCTGAACAAGGTAATCAGGAATCGCCATCTTATCGCGGCAGGGCGTGCCATCTACCGTGGCTGCACCGGAGATCGG
>NZ_SRUS01000604.1:0-279 GCF_004794715.1 Mesorhizobium sp. M8A.F.Ca.ET.207.01.1.1
AGCAGCAGGACGACTTCGAGAACGAAGATGCCTTCGCTGGACATGCCGCTCTTTTCGGCCGCGAAGGCGACGGCTGGCGTCAAAAGGAGCGATGAGGCGCCAAGCGCAATCGTCCAGCGCCGATTGAGTAAAAAGGACAATTCCTGCACCCCTCGATTATGCTTCGCGATAACGGTTTCGTATATCCATCGGTTGCACGGCTTTTCCTCGCCCCCACGATAGTGGGGAGAGGTGGCTCGGCAAGCCGAGACGGAGAGGGGGAGCGCCCTACGAAGGCCC
>NZ_SRUS01000605.1:0-279 GCF_004794715.1 Mesorhizobium sp. M8A.F.Ca.ET.207.01.1.1
ACGACGCTCTTCCGATCTGTGGACCCCGCAAATCCGCCATCCGTGCAAAAACCCCTGGGCGGTTGCAGAGCCGGCCCCCCCCACAACGCAGAACCCCCGGCCGGGGCCGGGGGTTCTGGGAAACGTGTACGCCGGTGGCGTGCTTACCAGTTGCCGGCACCCGGCACGTTGTGCTCGCGGGCGCGGCGGCGCATCAGCAGGTTCAGCCACTCGACCAGCACCGAGAAGCCCATCGCAGCGTAGATGTAGGGCTTCGGCAGGTTCACGTCCAGGCCGTCC
>NZ_SRUS01000606.1:0-279 GCF_004794715.1 Mesorhizobium sp. M8A.F.Ca.ET.207.01.1.1
GTATGAAGTGTATGTGCAGGAGCCTACTACAGACGCCAAGCGAATACAGTCAGGCCCGGAAGACGGTTCCGATGCCAAGGGCGCCAACCAGATCGAGGCGCTGGTAGCGTTGAAGCCGGAGAAGGAGTGGCCGAAGGGCGTGGACAAGCGGTAGTTGGTCAGTGATCTGCAGCGTACGCTGGAGCAGCGCATTCCGGGCCCTGAGTTCTCGATCTCGCAGCCGGTGCGCGACAACATCCTGGCCCTTGATCTGCGAGATGCTCTCCAGGATGTTGTCGC
>NZ_SRUS01000060.1:0-516 GCF_004794715.1 Mesorhizobium sp. M8A.F.Ca.ET.207.01.1.1
CGTTGTCGTCGCATGTCTCCCCGAACGTGGTCAAGACCACGGGCGGCGACTACCTGCTGACCTGGCATCTGGAAGGGCTGCCGTTCGTCGGCCGCGAGGAGTGGGAGCTGGAGCATCGCCACAACACGTTCAACCGCCTGCTGCAGACGCTGCGGGCACCCGATTTCGTGAACGTGGCGTTCTGGGTGCATGACATCCGTCGTCGCCGCACCCTGAAGGGCAAGAGCAACTACAAGCAGCGCTTCAACCAGGATGTGTCCGATCAATACATGGGCATGTTGTCCTCACAGCGCATCATGCAGAACGAGCTGTACCTGACCATGATCTACCGCCCCGTGGTGGCGGGTAAGCGCTTCGTCGAGAAGTCGGCGAACGTGGACAAGCTGCGCGCCGAGCAGGAGCAGGCAGTAGAAAAGTTGATGGAGCTGGCCGGCAACGTCGAGGCCGTCATCCGCGACTATGCGCCGTACCGCCTGGGAATGTACGAGGCAAAGAACGGCGTGGTGTTCTCTGAAA
>NZ_SRUS01000607.1:0-279 GCF_004794715.1 Mesorhizobium sp. M8A.F.Ca.ET.207.01.1.1
ACAAGCTGTTCAAGCTGCGCAGCTGCGAGGACAGCGTGTTCCGCAACCGTTCGCGGCCGTGCCTGCAGTACCAGATCGGGCGCTGCAGCGCGCCGTGCGTGGAGCTGGTGCCGGCAGCGGAGTACGCCGAGTCGGTGCGCCGCGCCGCCCTGTTCCTTGAAGGCAAGAGCGACGAGCTCACCCGCGAGCTGGGCGAGCAGATGCAGGCCGCCAGCGAGGCGCTGGAGTTCGAGCAGGCCGCGCGCCTGCGCGATCTGATTTCCTCGCTGCGCAGCATGC
>NZ_SRUS01000608.1:0-279 GCF_004794715.1 Mesorhizobium sp. M8A.F.Ca.ET.207.01.1.1
CTTCAAGCCGTTTCCGGGCGCGCGCATCGTCACGCGTTTTCTCGAACTGTTCGTCGCGTTTCCATCGTTCCTGGTGGCCTTTACGCTGATCTTTCTGTACGGCTCCCAAGGCTCGGTCAGCATTGCATTGCAGCGGCTTTTTCATCTGCAGGCGCCGCTCGATTTCCTGTTCGGCGCGGGCGGCGTGATTCTCGCAGAAGTGGTGTTCTATGCGCCGTTCGTCGTGCGGCCTACATTGGCGTCGTTCGCCACGCTCGATATGCACCTGATCGAAGCGGC
>NZ_SRUS01000609.1:0-279 GCF_004794715.1 Mesorhizobium sp. M8A.F.Ca.ET.207.01.1.1
TGCGAGCCTTGCGCAGCCATCACGGCCGGGCTCGCAACTCACCAACAAGTACGCCGAAGGGTATCCGGGCAAGCGCTACTACGGCGGCTGCGAATATGTCGACGTGGCCGAGCAGCTTGCTATCGACCGGGTCAAGCAACTGTTCGGCGCGGAGGCGGCCAATGTCCAGCCGAACTCCGGCTCGCAGGCAAACCAGGGCGTGTTCTTCGCCATGCTCAAGCCCGGCGACACGATCATGGGCATGAGCCTCGCGCACGGCGGCCACCTGACTCACGGGTC
>NZ_SRUS01000610.1:0-279 GCF_004794715.1 Mesorhizobium sp. M8A.F.Ca.ET.207.01.1.1
TGGCTCTGGGTGCAGGCTCTACCGCATCTTTGGCCAACAGCGTTGCGTTGGGCGCCGGTTCTGTAACGACCGTGGGCGCGGTGAGCAACTACATCGGCTATGGACTCAGCACGCCGCAGTCATCTGTCGGCGAGGTGAATATCGGTAACCGGCAGATCACGGGCGTCGCTGCGGGCGTTGCGGCAACTGACGCGGTCAATGTCAGCCAGCTGGAGGCGGTCAATCAGCAGTTGACGAACTTGATCAACAATCAGACGCAAAACAGTGGCGGCGGATTCC
>NZ_SRUS01000611.1:0-279 GCF_004794715.1 Mesorhizobium sp. M8A.F.Ca.ET.207.01.1.1
AAAAATTGTACCTTCACCTCAAATTCAAGATAAACGAGTGCTTACGAATAAAACAACAAATAGGGATCATTTAGCACATAATCATGAAACTGATCTCATCTTACTCTATGACAAATCAGGAAAAATATTAGAATTTGATATTGGAAATATTATGATCAAAGAGGGAAACTATTATTATACACCAGCATACAATGATGACTTTTTAAAAGGGTGTAAGAGACAAGAATTAATAGAAAAAGGTAAATTGATAGAAAAAGATTATAGTTTGACAGATTTTAA
>NZ_SRUS01000612.1:0-279 GCF_004794715.1 Mesorhizobium sp. M8A.F.Ca.ET.207.01.1.1
CTGCTGCGCAGTGGGCGTGCCGCCGATGCCGAAGCGGCGGTGGCGATCGTGCGCGCTGCACGCCCCGGCATCGTGCTGGGCCCGGCACATCTGCGCGCCATTGCTGCTGCGGCGGGGGCCGGCGCATGAGTGCGGTTCCCGATCTGGCGACCATGCAGTTGTTGCTGCGCCAGGGACGGTGGCCGGCATCGCTGTCGCTGGGGCTGCTGCTGGCAGCGTTGCTGCTGCTGGGCGTCGAACCCGGGCTGGCGATGATCGCCGCCGGCCTGTTGCTGCTCA
>NZ_SRUS01000613.1:0-279 GCF_004794715.1 Mesorhizobium sp. M8A.F.Ca.ET.207.01.1.1
GCCGGTGTATCGACGCTGGCGATCACCTGCGCGATGCGCTCCAGGTTGTCGGCGTAATCGGTGATCACCAGGGTGTTGTTGCCCGGATTGGCGGTGATCGCATTGTCCGGGCTGATCATCGGCCGCAGCACCGCCACCAGCGCAGCCGCGTTCTCGTAGCGCAGCGCGAAGGTGCGGGTGGTCACCTCACCGCTGGCACCGCCCGTGCCGACACGTCCTCCCAGCAGCTTGGCATCGGCCTGCGGCACCACCCGGCTGACGCCGCCGTTCTCGACCACC
>NZ_SRUS01000614.1:0-279 GCF_004794715.1 Mesorhizobium sp. M8A.F.Ca.ET.207.01.1.1
CAGCACCTGGCGGGCCGCGACCGCGTCCAGCAGGCCGCGCCGATCCAGCGCTTCCAGCGTGGGCGCGTTCAAGCCGCGCAGGCCAAAGGGCAGGCGCTTCAGCGTTGCATCGGGCGACTCAGCCTGCTCCAGCAGCAGGACCGAACAGCCGGCTTGGGCCAGCTCGCAGGACAGGAACAGGCCGACCGGGCCGGCCCCGGCGATGACGACGTCGTACAACATGGGAATTCCCTGTGAGCGCCGGACCGGCGCTCTGGTGTCGCCAATGTTACACTCGAT
>NZ_SRUS01000615.1:0-279 GCF_004794715.1 Mesorhizobium sp. M8A.F.Ca.ET.207.01.1.1
CCTGGAACGCCGCAAGACGCCACGAGGTGCCCGATGAAGCGCCTCTGGGGACCGCTTCTGATGGGGCTCGCCATCATAACCGTATGCAGTGGCCTGACCTATGCCGACTATGCGTCCAGTGGCGCTATCTTCGGCCCGATGGAGCACGGCGAATAGTGACGCTGGAGGGGGTGGTCTACAGCCTAGCCGCCGTGTTGGCCCTGGTCATCTTCTGCGGTTGCACCTGGCTGACCAAAACCGGGCGCCCGGCGGTTTGATCGCTCTTGACGCAACGCTAGG
>NZ_SRUS01000616.1:0-279 GCF_004794715.1 Mesorhizobium sp. M8A.F.Ca.ET.207.01.1.1
CTTCGTTCAAGGACTCTGGGGCATGACGATGGACGAGACAGGGACGATCAAACTTGGTGGTCTGATCTCATTGATACCTCAGAGCTTCGGCTCTTACTCCAGCAAAGCCCGCACGAAATCGAACATGCCATGGCGGCGGTCTCGGCGGACGCGTTCGGCTTTGACGATTGCTTCGACGGCCTCGAAAGCGGCCTGAAGGTCGTCATTGAGGATGACGTAGTCATAGTCGCGCCAGTGCTCGATTTCCGCGCGGGAATTGAGGAGCCGGGTCTTGATCAC
>NZ_SRUS01000061.1:0-516 GCF_004794715.1 Mesorhizobium sp. M8A.F.Ca.ET.207.01.1.1
CTCCGGCCTGCTTTATGCCGATTCCGGCAGCCTGATCGCGGTGCAGCGCGCGGCACGTCGGGTATGACCCCCGTCAGTGGCAATGCTGCGCTGCGTTCGGTCACACTCGGGAACTTGTCGTTCTCAGTCACCCCTTCCGAGGCCTGCATGTCCCTGTTCCGGCGCAAGTCCCTAGATTCCGTCACCGTCCACGAAGCCGGCAGGCGCCTGATCCCGACGCTCAGCTGGCCGCACCTGATCGCGCTGGGCATCGGTGCCATCGTCGGTACCGGCATCTACACGCTGATCGGCGTCGGTGCCAACCTGGCCGGCCCGGCCGTGCTGATTTCCTTCGCCATCGCCGGTGCAGTCTGCGCCTGTGCGGCGCTGTCCTATGCCGAGCTGTCGACGATGCTGCCGGCCGCCGGCAGCGCCTACACCTACAGCTACAGTGCGCTCGGCGAGGTGTTCGCCTGGGTGGTGGGCTGGAGCCTGATCCTGGAGTACTCGCTGGTGGTGAGTACGGTGGCGGTGGGC
>NZ_SRUS01000617.1:0-279 GCF_004794715.1 Mesorhizobium sp. M8A.F.Ca.ET.207.01.1.1
CCGAGATCGACGACGTCCGCGAGGCCGTGCGCCTGATCCTCTCGCTGCAGCCGCGCCCGGGCGACAGCCTGCTGCCCGAACGCAACGCGGTAGTGGTGCCGGACGTCGTCGCCTGGCACGCCGACGGGCAGTGGAAGGTCGCCCTGAACCCGGCCACCAGCCGTCGCGTGTCGATCAACAGCCAGTACGAGCAGGTGCTGGCCGAAACGAGCGACGCCGCCCCGGCGCTGCGCGAGATGCTGCAGGAGGCGCGCTGGTTCAGCCGTGGCCTGTCGATGC
>NZ_SRUS01000618.1:0-278 GCF_004794715.1 Mesorhizobium sp. M8A.F.Ca.ET.207.01.1.1
CGCGAGCGCCGTGTCGACGCCTACGCTGCCCGCAAACGGCTTGCCGGTTTGCGGGCTCGGCATTTCGTTGAAGCGCAACGCGCGCACTCCGCTCGCATTCAGTGACTCAAGCGTCGCATCGCTGACGTCCTCACGCGTCACGGCCACGCCGCGAATTCTGCCCTGTCCTGCGCGTAGCGCAGCCACGAGCGCGGCATTGTCGATACCATATGGCGCGGGCTGGACCAGCACACCGCGGCCTGCGCCAACCGTGTCGAGCATCTCGAGGTACGTTGTTG
>NZ_SRUS01000619.1:0-278 GCF_004794715.1 Mesorhizobium sp. M8A.F.Ca.ET.207.01.1.1
GATCCATTGAGGATCAGCAAGGCGGTCGTGTTGTGCGGCCGCCTTCATTTCATCATTTGCCCTCCTGCATGCAGACGAAAAGCGTGACTTTTCAAGGCTTTGAAGGCGAATTCGAGGCGGGGCCTTGACGTTCCGGCGTTGAATTCCCAGATGGGTTTTGCCGGGTCTTGAGAGACCGGCAAGGTCAAGGAGCGCTGCTTCCTTGGCGCTCCTCGTATCTATGTTGCTCAATGGAGGATGTAGCTATGAGAACCAACTTTGACTTCAGTCCCCTGTTC
>NZ_SRUS01000620.1:0-278 GCF_004794715.1 Mesorhizobium sp. M8A.F.Ca.ET.207.01.1.1
GGTGCTGCTGGCACCAGCCTTCGCCGCGCTGTGGACCTGGATGGACCGCCGCGGCTGGGAACCGGGCAAGCCGGTCAAGTCGGCCTGGGGCCTGGTGATTGCCGCGCTGTCGTTCGTGCCGCTGGCGCTGGCTGCTCAGCAGGTCGGCGCCACCGGCGAGATGGCCAGCGTGTGGTGGCTGGTGCTGGCCTACTTCCTGCTGGCCAGCGGCGAGATGTGCCTGTCGCCGGTCGGCCTGTCGGCAGTGACCCAGCTGGCCGTGCCGCGGGTGATGAGCC
>NZ_SRUS01000621.1:0-278 GCF_004794715.1 Mesorhizobium sp. M8A.F.Ca.ET.207.01.1.1
AACGGCCGAAGCCCGGCAGCGCGGATTCCACCGCATGCTGCACGAAGCGTGGCCCGGCCTCGACGCCGGGCAGATTGCCCAGCAGCAGGCGCGCGTCATCGGGAATGCCGTTCACCGCCGGGTCGTAGACGTTGTACAGGCCGGTGGACAGGATCAGGAAGGCGGTCGCACTGCACACCACCATCGTGTCGATGTAGACCGAGAACGACTGCACCAGGCCCTGCTTGACCGGATGCGAAACTTCCGCCTCGGCGGCCGGCTGCGCCCAACTGCCCATG
>NZ_SRUS01000622.1:0-278 GCF_004794715.1 Mesorhizobium sp. M8A.F.Ca.ET.207.01.1.1
GCTGCAGGCGCAATGGGAATTCCGCATGTTGCCCGGCGACGCGCAGGGCGCCGCGCACCCGGGCCTGCAGCAATGGCGTGCGGCCACGGTGCCGGGCAGCGTGCACACCGACCTGCTGGCGCATGCGCTGATCCGCGACCCGTACGTGGGTGCGCCCGAAGCCGAGCTGCAATGGATCGGCCTGGCGGCCTGGGAGTACCGCGCGCGCTTCGACGTGGACGCGGCGACGCTGGCCAAGCCCAATGCCGAACTGCGTTTCGACGGGCTGGACACTTATG
>NZ_SRUS01000623.1:0-278 GCF_004794715.1 Mesorhizobium sp. M8A.F.Ca.ET.207.01.1.1
CTTCTACATGATCGTCGGCCTGGTCGCCGCCGATGCAGGCAGCATCGTGCTCGACGGCAAGGACATCACCGGCGACCCGATGTATACCCGTGCCAAGCAGGGCGTGGGCTACCTGCCGCAGGAACCCTCGGTGTTCCGCAAGCTGACCGTGGCCGACAACCTGCGGCTGGTGCTGGAGCTGCGCGAAGACCTGGATTCAGCCGGCCGCGAACGCGAATTGAACAGCCTGCTCGACGAACTGCAGCTGGGCCATGTGGCCGACCAGCTCGGTGCCAGCC
>NZ_SRUS01000624.1:0-278 GCF_004794715.1 Mesorhizobium sp. M8A.F.Ca.ET.207.01.1.1
GTGGACCCTCCCATGCCTTCTTCCCGCTCCGCCGCTGCCCGCCGCCCGGGCAGCATCGCCCCCAAGCTGATGCTGGGCACCGCCGCCATCGCACTGCTGTGCTTCGACCTTACCGCGTTCCTGATCTATCGCCAGGCCAGCACCAGCCTGATCAATGCCTCGCGGCAGACCATGACCAGCGAGGCGACCGCCGAAGCGCGCCAGGTGGCGGCCGATCTGGGCACCGCCTTCGCCAGCAACGATGCCATGGTTGAAAGCGTGCTGGCCCAGCGCGCCCG
>NZ_SRUS01000625.1:0-278 GCF_004794715.1 Mesorhizobium sp. M8A.F.Ca.ET.207.01.1.1
GCTGGAAGAAGCGGCGCTCGACCTTGGCGCGACCCCGGTGCGAGTGTTTTTCTCGATCACGTTGCCGTTGATTTCTCAGGCGCTGGTGTCCGGATGGCTGCTGTCTTTCACGCTGTCCATCGACGATCTGGTTCTGTCGGCGTTTCTCTCGGGGCCCGGGTCGACCACGCTGCCGCTGGTGGTGTTCTCGCGCGTCAGGTTGGGGCTGAATCCCGAGATGAATGCGTTGGCGACCTTGTTTATCGCAGTGGTGACCGTGGGCGTGGTGGCGGTCAACT
>NZ_SRUS01000626.1:0-278 GCF_004794715.1 Mesorhizobium sp. M8A.F.Ca.ET.207.01.1.1
GCAGGGACTATTCGATGTGTGCAGCGCCGCCAGGCCGGATGTGCTGCCCCTTGACCGGTTCGCCGCGCGCGACCGGCTGGCCGTCGGCCACATAGCCGGAGAACTGGGCCGGCAGCGCCGCGCTGACCCCGAACGCAGGCCCGGCCTGCAGCTGGTAGTGCAGGTGCGGTTCGGAGGAATTGCCGCTGTTCCCACAGTCACCGAGGTGCGTGCCGCTGCGGACGACCTGCCCCTGTGCAACGCGCACGCTGCCCTGGCGCAGGTGCGCCAGCACCGAG
>NZ_SRUS01000062.1:0-513 GCF_004794715.1 Mesorhizobium sp. M8A.F.Ca.ET.207.01.1.1
GCCGGCCGAAAGCGTTATCGCCTGGGTCACGCGGCGCTGGAAAATCAGATAGGCGAGCGCAACGGGAAGTCCTGCCAGCACGGCGCCCGCCAGCTCGCGCGCATACTGGACACCGAAGGCGGAGTGCACCTGCGTGACGCCGACCGTGATGTTCATCGTCTCCTCGGAACTCTGCGCCAGGAACGGCCAGAGGAAAGCGTTCCATGCGCCGATGAAGGTGATTATGGCCAGCGCCGTGGTCACCCCCCAGTTCATAGGCAGGTAGATCTTGAACAGAAGCTGGAAATCGTTGGCGCCGTCCATGATCGCCGCCTCACGGAAGTCGCGCGGGATCGAATCGAAGAACTGCTTGTAGACGATGACGACGACTGGAACGATGAGCTGGGGGAGGATGATGCCGAGCCAGGTGTTGAGGGTGCCGAAATTCGACATCAGCACGAAGTGGGTGACTATCAGCGCCTGGATGGGCACCATGAAGCTCGCCATGATCGTCAGATAGAGCAGACGGCGGCC
>NZ_SRUS01000627.1:0-278 GCF_004794715.1 Mesorhizobium sp. M8A.F.Ca.ET.207.01.1.1
GGATCTGAAGCTGCGTGTACCGGGCGGGATGATCGCAGAGACATTCGCGAAAGCCGGCGCCAAGACCACGCTGCTGCCGGGCGGCGAGGTGTTCTCAGCGCTGGAGAAAGGCACGATCGATGCGGCCGACTACACGGGACCGGCGGTAAACTGGGCGCTCGGCTTCCAGCAGGTGACCAAATACATTTCCATGGGACCGCCCGGACTGATGTCGGTGTATCAGCCCGTCGACCTGATGGATTTCGCCGTCAACATGAATATCTGGAACCAACTCCCCG
>NZ_SRUS01000628.1:0-278 GCF_004794715.1 Mesorhizobium sp. M8A.F.Ca.ET.207.01.1.1
TCGAAGTGCTGGGCGAGGATTATGTGCGAACCGCCCGCGCAAAAGGGCTGAAGGAAAATACCGTCCTGTTCCGCCATGCGCTGCGCAATGCCGCGGTTCCTGTGCTCACCATTATCGGCACCGGCTTTGCGCTGCTTATTTCCGGCGTCGTGGTAACGGAGAGCGTATTCAACATTCCCGGCATTGGAAGGCTCACGGTCGATGCCATTCTTGCCCGCGATTACCCTGTCATTCAGGGCATGATCCTGCTGACAAGCGGTATCTATGTGATGGTCAAT
>NZ_SRUS01000629.1:0-278 GCF_004794715.1 Mesorhizobium sp. M8A.F.Ca.ET.207.01.1.1
CGCGACCAGCGCCTGCGCGCGAGCCTGCAGGACGGCCGCATCCTCATCCATCGCGACGTCGGCAGCGACTTCGTACTGCAGCCGCTGAAGAACGGAAACCTGGCCAGCGTCGACGGCGGCAACCGCTTCGCCTACTACGAGCGCAAGCCGGGCTCAGGCAATGCCAGCTGCGCACCGCCGGTGGCCTTCGTGGAGATCCCCCTGCCGCTGGACTGCCCGACCCTGGACCGCAAGGACGGCGCCAAGGCCTGCTGCACCGATGGCAAGCTGCTGGGCTG
>NZ_SRUS01000630.1:0-278 GCF_004794715.1 Mesorhizobium sp. M8A.F.Ca.ET.207.01.1.1
CAGGCGTTTCGACAGCGATTGCGCCATCTGGCCGGGATGGATCTTGCCGGTGAGATGGAGGATGTGCTCATCGCTGTAATCGGTCGCTTCGCGGTACGCCGAGACGCTCGGTTCGAGCATGTGCGCCATCTTGTTGAGGAGGGTGCCGACCGCCAGCTTCGCGTCGGCGATGACGGCGCCGTCCGCCTTGTAGACCTTGTCGATCTCGCCGCTGTCGATGTTGATGTGGAGGAGCTTGCGGTCCGCGAACAGGTCGTCGCGGAAACCGAAGGTCGCAT
>NZ_SRUS01000631.1:0-278 GCF_004794715.1 Mesorhizobium sp. M8A.F.Ca.ET.207.01.1.1
TGGACAGCGAGGTCTCCGGCCGTGTGAATAATGGGAACGAGCTTGATAGCACCCCCCGGCACGCCGCCAGCCTTTGGCTCGATTACACCTTCCCGGAAGATACCGCGCTC
The DNA here is from genome assembly GCF_004794715.1 of Mesorhizobium sp. M8A.F.Ca.ET.207.01.1.1. Lineage (NCBI taxonomy): Bacteria > Pseudomonadati > Pseudomonadota > Alphaproteobacteria > Hyphomicrobiales > Phyllobacteriaceae > Mesorhizobium > Mesorhizobium sp. M8A.F.Ca.ET.207.01.1.1. The sequence goes on from NZ_SRUS01000631.1 coordinate 111, forward strand.
GAAGGTTTCGGCATCGGCGGCGGTGTTCGTTACGTTGGAAAACGTTATGGCGATGCCTCCAATACCTTTGAGATGAAGGGGCTCGCCCTTCTCGATCTCGGCGTGCATTACGAGAAGAACGGCTACCGCGCCTCGCTTATGGTGCAAAACTTGACTGATAAAGAATAT
>NZ_SRUS01000632.1:0-255 GCF_004794715.1 Mesorhizobium sp. M8A.F.Ca.ET.207.01.1.1
CGGCGCCGAGCTGATAGGTGCCGAGCCCGCCGCTGGTCGCCGTTCCGGCGGCAACCGCCTGCCAGCTGTCGGGCGTGTTGTCGACGTCGGTGTCGTTGAGGTCGCCGCTCGCCGTCGGTGTCCCGGCGATGGCGTTGGCCACGCCGCCGGCTTCGGTCACGTCGCCGCTCGCGGTGCCGGTGATGACGGCCGCGTCGTTGGTGCCGTGGATGGTGACCGTCACCACCTGGGCGGTGCCGTCGGCGGTGAGCGCGG
>NZ_SRUS01000633.1:0-228 GCF_004794715.1 Mesorhizobium sp. M8A.F.Ca.ET.207.01.1.1
AGGTGGTGACGGTCACCATCCACGGCACCAACGACGCGGCCGTCATCACCGGCACCGCGAGCGGCGACGTGACCGAAGCCGGCGGCGTGGCCAACGCCATTGCCGGGACACCGACGGCGAGCGGCGACCTCAACGACACCGACGTCGACAACACGCCCGACAGCTGGCAGGCGGTTGCCGCCGGAACGGCGACCAGCGGCGGGCTCGGCACCTATCAGCTCGGCGCCG
>NZ_SRUS01000063.1:0-512 GCF_004794715.1 Mesorhizobium sp. M8A.F.Ca.ET.207.01.1.1
GAACTCGTACAGCAGCAGCGTGCGCTCGGCCTCGGCCCAGGCGCCCTGGTTGGGCAGCGTCACCGGCACCACGACCGCACCCGCGCGGCGCAGCTCGGTGGTGGCCTGTTCGATCAGCGGTGGCATGCCGCGGTACGTCAGCAGCGGTGTCTGCAGCAGGCCGATGCGCTTGCCGCGCAGGCCCTGTGGATCCAGCCGCGCGGTGTAGTCGTAGACCGCGCGGCCGGGCATGGTCGCCGTGGCCGGGTCGGCATCATCGCGGCCGGCGATCGCGGTCAGCACAGCGGCGGCGTCGGCGACGCTGCGTGTCATCGGCCCGGCGGTGTCCTGGCTGAACGAAATCGGGATGATGCCGTCACGACTGACCAGGCCGACGGTCGGCTTGAGCCCGACGATGCCGTTGATCGCTGCCGGGCAGACGATACTGCCGTCGGTTTCGGTGCCGATCGCCACGCTGGCCAGGTTGGCCGCGACTGCCACCGCGCTGCCGCTGCTGGAGCCACAGGGCGAGT
>NZ_SRUS01000064.1:0-503 GCF_004794715.1 Mesorhizobium sp. M8A.F.Ca.ET.207.01.1.1
CGCGGACCACGCGGCCGACTATCTGAAGCCGCAGCTGATCGACACCGAAGCCCAGCGCAGCTACGTGCGCTACGAGCCGATCGGCTGCGTGTTCGCGGTGATGCCGTGGAATTTCCCGATCTGGCAGGTATTCCGATTCCTTGCACCGGCCTTGATGGCCGGCAACGTGGCGCTGCTCAAGCACGCCAGCAATGTGCCGCAGTGCGCTGACCTGATCCTGGCCGTGTGCCGTGATGGAGGATTGCCGGAGGGCGTATTCGACGTGCTGCACATCGACAACGACCAGGCGGCCGAGGTGCTGCGCGACGCGCGGGTGAAGGCGGTGACGCTGACCGGCAGCGAGCGGGCAGGGCGCTCGATCGCGGCCAATGCCGGTGGCCAGCTGAAGAAGTCGGTGATGGAGCTGGGCGGCAGCGATGCCTTCGTGGTGCTCGATGACGCCGACCTGGACAGGACCGTGGCCGCGGCGGTGAAGTCGCGCTTCGACAACAGCGAGATCGGAA
>NZ_SRUS01000065.1:0-500 GCF_004794715.1 Mesorhizobium sp. M8A.F.Ca.ET.207.01.1.1
CGCACGTGCACGCAAGGGACTGGTGGGAGGGCATCTGCATCTTCTCCTGGGGTACTCAACCTCTGGACGAACGGGCGCGTGGGAAATGGACACCACCTGGCTTCAGGGTCGCGACATCCGGTAGCGGATGCGGTACAGGTCCAACCCTGCACCGTCCGCGCGCCGCGCCGAATAGGTCAGCGTGTCGCGGCGCGAGCCATCCAGCATCGCGCCGTAGCTGTCGCCGCCGGGCTCGTTCAACGGCGAGGGCAATGCATGGCCTGCGTCATAACGGCCTCCACGCGGATAGGCAATGAACTGGCGCACCGGTGCACTGCCGAAGTTCTGGGCGCGGGCAAACACCACCGTTCGCCCGTCGCCCAGGAAGGTGGCATCGAACTCCTGCGCTGCGGTATTGAGGTCTCCCGCCAGCGGCCGTGCCGGCTGCGCGACGCCGCCGATCATCGCCGTGCTGTAGAGGTCATGGCCGTCGGCACCTCCCGCACGATCGCTGGAGAACA
>NZ_SRUS01000066.1:0-500 GCF_004794715.1 Mesorhizobium sp. M8A.F.Ca.ET.207.01.1.1
GTTGCGGAGGGCAGGTAGGCCGAGACCGGGGTCGGCGCGGCCATCGCGTGTGGCAGCCAGAAGTGGAACGGGAACTGCGCGCTCTTGGTGAAGATGCCGGCCAGTACCAGGAACAGCGCGTACGGGTACAGCGCGCTGGCGCGGATCTGCTCGCCGGCGGCCAGCACCACGTCCAGGTCGAAGCTGCCGACGATGCGGCCGATGAGCAGTACGCCACCGAGCAGCGCAAGGCCGCCGCCGCCGGTGATCACCAGCGCCATGCGCGCGCCTTCGCGCGCGTCCTGACGGTGCGACCAGAAGCCGATCAGCAGGAACGAGCTGATGCTGGTCATTTCCCAGAAGATCATCAGCAGCAGCAGGTTGCCCGACAGCACCATGCCCAGCATGGCACCCATGAACAGCAGCAGGTAGCAGTAGAAGCGGTGCGCGTTGTCCTGCTGGCTCAGGTAGTAGCGTGCGTACAGCACCACCAGCGCGCCGATACCCAGCACCAGCCCGGC
>NZ_SRUS01000067.1:0-498 GCF_004794715.1 Mesorhizobium sp. M8A.F.Ca.ET.207.01.1.1
CGGCCGACAAGGCCTACTTCCGTGCCGGCATCGAAAGCCCGCGCGAAAGCCAGATCTACGCGGTCTCGCTGCAGGGCGGCGAGCCGCAGCGCCTGTCGAAGGCGCCGGGCATGCACAGCGCCAGCTTCGCCCGCAACGCCAGCGTCTATGTGGACAGCTGGTCCAACAGCACCACGCCGCCGCAGATCGAGCTGTTCCGCGCCAACGGCGAGAAGATCGCCACGCTGGTGGAGAACGATCTGGCCGATCCCAAGCACCCGTATGCGCGCTACCGCGACGCGCAGCGCCCGGTCGAGTTCGGCACGCTCACCGCCGCCGACGGCAAGACGCCGCTGCACTACAGCCTGATCAAGCCGGCCGGCTTCGATCCGTCCAGGCGCTACCCGGTGGCGGTGTATGTCTATGGCGGCCCGGCCAGCCAGACCGTCACCGACAGCTGGCCCGGCCGCGGCGACCATCTGTTCAACCAGTACCTGGCCCAGCAGGGCTACGTGGTGT
>NZ_SRUS01000068.1:0-497 GCF_004794715.1 Mesorhizobium sp. M8A.F.Ca.ET.207.01.1.1
GCACGAACGGCACCATCGCCACTGCTGCGCCGGAACTGCGCTGGCCATTGGCGATCAGGGCCATCTGCTGGGCCACGTAGCGTTCGCTCTGGCCAGCGATGGACGGATACATGTCCACCGTGGAATTGCCGTCGGCGCCATGGCAGGCCGCACAGGCCGTCGCCTTGGTCTGGCCGGCCTTGGCATCACCCCAGTGGGTCTTGCTGAAGTCCACCTCCAGCGACGCGGTGCGGATCGGCCCGTTGTCGGGCAGCGGAGTCAACGTGGTCTGCGCGAACGCAGCGGCGGCAACGACTACGGCAGTGGCAAGGGCGGATACGGCAAGAACGCGAGCGTGGCGCATGCTGAAGCTCCGTATGGACCGGGCCGGGCGATGGCGGCCGGCATCCCCCGGATTATCAACGCCGTTTCCGCGCACGGTCAACGCAGCAGTGCAGCAAAAATGCCGGCACGGGCCGCCGGCACGGGCGCGCGGCGCCGCAACATGCGATCCTAGG
>NZ_SRUS01000069.1:0-484 GCF_004794715.1 Mesorhizobium sp. M8A.F.Ca.ET.207.01.1.1
GGCTTGCCGCCCAGCTGTGCGCGGTGCGCATCCAGCAGTTGTTCGGCCACGCGGGCGACGTTGCTGGTGCCCTGCCCGCGTTCGTTGCGCGACAGCAGCAGCAGCGCGCCGATCAGGTCACTGCACTGCTGTTCGGCACGCTGGATGCGCTGCAGACGCTGCAGCACCTTCTCATCCAGGCCGGGCCGGGTCAGCAGCAGCTCGGTGGCGCCACGAATCACCGCCAGCGGCGTGCGCAGTTCGTGCGAGATATCGGCGATGAAGGCACGGCGGTTGCGTTCGGTATCATCCAGCGCCTGCGCCATCCGGTTGAAGTCGTTGACCAGGGCGTCCAGCTCGTCATCGCTGGTGCGCTCGATGCGGGTGGCGTAGTCGCCGGCAGCGAGCCGATGGGTGGCTGCGGCCAGCTTGGCCAGGCGTTGCCGGAGCGCGCGCGATACCAGCCAGGCCAGCAGCACCGTCACCAGCAGCAGCGCGATGCCGA
>NZ_SRUS01000006.1:0-517350 GCF_004794715.1 Mesorhizobium sp. M8A.F.Ca.ET.207.01.1.1
GAAAGCCCAAAATGCTCATCCGCATCGCACTCGCCAGAAAACTTCTCGTCATCCTCAACGCAAAAGCACGCGACGCGAGAAGCGAATTCGCAAATGCAACTTGACACCCCAGATAGTCGCTCTCCCCACTCCGGAGGGAGAGGAAGGGAGCCAGCCGGCATAAGCTCGCGCCTTTCCTCTCCCCCGTCGATCGGGGGAGAGGTGTCGAGCGAAGCTCGACGGAGTGGGGGTCGACCGTTCATCAGCAATATAGATCAAAAATCGGTCGGTGCGCCGCCTTCGGCGGTGCGCTTCTGGACGAAGGCGTTGAGTTCCTCGCGGATCGCCGGGTCCATGTAAGGCTCCTCATAGGACGCCAGCCGCTCCTTCCAGACCTTGTTGGCCTTTTCCAGCGCTGTCGGCGAGCCGGCTTCGGCCCAGGTCTCGAAATTGCGCCAGTCGGACAGGATGGGCGAATAGAAGGCGGTCTTATAACGATCCTGCGTGTGCTGGGTGCCGAAGAAGTGGCCGCCGGGGCCTACCGACTGGATGGCGTCGAAGCCGAGCGCCTCTTCGGAGAGGTCGAGCGGGGTCAGGAATTCTGCCACCATCTGCAACAGGTCGATGTCCAGAATGGTCTTCTCGTAGGAGCAGCGCAGGCCACCTTCCAGCCAGCCTGCGGCGTGCATCATCAGATTGCCGCCGCCCTGGATGGCACCCCACAGCGAGAACACGCTTTCATAGGCTGCCTGCGCGTCGACCGTGTTGGCCGCGCAGGTGTTGGAGGTGCGGTAGGGAATGTTGTAGCGGCGGGCAAGCTGGCCACCGACGAGTTGCGCCTTCATGTATTCGGGCGTGCCGAATGCCGGTGACCCGGATTTCATGTCGACATTGGAAGTGAAGCCGCCATAGCCGACCGGCGCGCCCTTGCGCACCATCTGGGCGAAAGCAATGCCCGACAGCGCCTCGGCGTTCTGCTGCACCAGCGCGCCGGCAATGGTGACGGGCGCCATGGCGCCCGACAGGGTGAAGGGCGTGACGATGACGACCTGGCCCTTGCTCGACATCTGGATGATGCCTTCCATCATCGGCACGTCGAGCTTGAGCGGTGAATTGGTGTTGATGATGGTGAAGACGGACGGCTCCGCGAGCAGTTGCTCGTGGCTGATGCCGCGCGCGATGCGGGTGATCTCGATGCCGTCGACATTGCGCTCCTTGCCGAGCGAATAGATGTGGAACACCTTGTCGGTCAGCGTTGCGAGGTCGCGGATGCATTCGAGGTGGCGGACCGACGGGTGGATATCGGTCGGCTCGACCGGATAGCCGCCCGTGCAGTTCAGGATGTTGTGCATCTGGGCCAGCCGCAGGAAATTGCGATAATCCTGCTGGTTGCCCGGTCGGCGGCCACGATCGATGTCGGAGCAATTGGGTGCCGAGGCCATCATCGAAATGATGAGATTGTCGCCGCCGAAGCGCAAATTGTGCGCGGGATTGCGGGCATGGATGGTGAACTCGGACGGGCAGTTCGACACCAGATCGAGGATCATGTCGCTGTCGAAGCGTACCCGCTCAGAGCCCTCGCGGACATCGGCGCCATGCGCCTTCATGATGCGGCGGGCTTCCTCGTGCAGGACATCGACACCGATTTCCCTGAGCACGCGCAGGGAGGCGAGGTGGATCGATTCGAGTTCGTCCTCGGAAACCAGCTTGGTCGGCGTCAGTGGATTTTTCAGCTGGCGGAAAGCCGGCTGCTCGAAGGCGGCCGAGCCTCCGGCGCGCTTGCCGGCGCGACCGCCACGGCGGGCACGGTCGGGTGCCAAAGCCGGCTCTGAGGGTTGTAGGGCGGCGGTCATGATGGTCCTCGTAGGATGCGATAACGGGCGGCATAATGGACCGGCGCCCGTCCGGCCATTGCGGAGGCGGCGACCACTAGGGCGAGGGAAGCGACATGCCCGAACGGCAGTTGCGCGGCCGCCGCATTCGCCCGATCATTCATCCCTTGGCGCAAACGGGTTTTCCTCGGCGGCCCTTTCTTTCCCCGGATCGAACCAGTAGCTGGTGAGGCCTGCCGGCAGGGAGGTCAGCCGGCGCCTCACATGGAATGACAGCATGGTCGCAACCGGCTCGAGCGAAGGCGAAGCGGGAACGCAGTGGGCAGCGCTCGCCGGCGTCACCGCCGCGCTGGCCATGTTCGGAGCGGCGCAAGGGCTGAGTTCGCCGCTGTTCACGCTGCTGATGCAGAAGCAAGGCATGTCGCCAGGCCTGATCGGCCTGTCGGCGGCGATGATGCCGCTCGGGCTGATCCTGTCGGCTTCCTTCGTGCCGGCGGCGGTTCGGCTGGTCGGTGCGCGAAACCTGGCAGTCGGATGCTCGCTGATCGGAGCGCTGTGCTTCCTGGGCATCGGCTACCTGCAGAACTGGTTAGCCTGGTACGTCATCCGCTTCATCATCGGGGTGGTCATCAATCCGCTCTACATCCTTGGCGAGGTGTGGGCGCTGTCGCTGGCGCCACCGTCGCGGCGCGGCCGGGTGATGGGGGTGTTCAACACACTGATGGGCGCCGGCTACGCGGCCGGTCCGTTTACCCTGACCTTTATCGGGATCGAGGGCTGGGCACCCTTCAGCGTCGGCATTGGCGGCTTTTTGCTTTGCGCGGTCATTTTGCGCCTTGTCTCCTCGAAGCTTGCCGGCTTTGAGGATGACGGCCAGCCAGCAGGAAGTTTTGTCGGTTTTGCCCGGCTGGCGCCGGCGCTGCTGCTGGCGGTGCTGGTCTCGGCCGCCGTTCAGCAGAGCACCTATGCGCTGGTCCCGGTGTTCGGCGCAGGCTACGGCCTGCCCGAGGCCGTGCTGGCTGCTTTGGTGATGGCGCTGTCGCTTGGCAACATCCTGCTGCAGATACCGCTTGGCCTGCTCGCCGAACGCTTCGGCGGCCGGCCGATGATCCTGGCCTGCGCGGTGGCGACGACCACTTGCGCTGTCCTGCTGCCGCTGCTGATCACCACACCGCTGATCTGGGGCGTGCTTCTGGTAATGGGCGCGGTCGGCTACGGCGTCTATACGATGGCGCTCGTCGAACTCGGCAGCCGCTTCGGGGGCTCGCTGCTGGTCACCGGCAATGCGGCTTTCGCCTTGCTGTGGGGCGTCGGCGGCATCGTCGGTCCCCCGGGCGCGGGCCTGCTGATGCAAGCGATCGGACCACTGGGATTGCCGACCGTAATCATTGGCCTCGACGCTTTGCTGGTCGCCTTCGCGCTCTATAGATCGGCCCGCCGCGGAGGCTCCTGACAAGGTTTGGCTGGAGCCGCGCGTCGGTTCGGGCCGCAGGGGTTACCGCCATCGGACCGAACCGCTAAGTCTGCAACCGCGACGGCACTGGGGATCATGGACTTGGTGGACACCAAAAGCGACGAGAGCATGCAGTGGGCGGCGATCACCGGTGTGATCGCGACCGTGTCCGTGTTCGCCATCGCGCAGGGCCTGTCCTATCCGCTTTTGAGCTTCATCCTGCAGCGCCAGGGCGTCTCGCCAGCGATGATCGGCCTGTCGGCGGCAATGACCCCTGTCGGCTTCATCCTGTCATCGCCGCTGATACCTGGCCTGGCGCGCCGGTTCGGGGCAGGGCGCACGGCGCTCACCTGCGCCGCATTCTCGGCTATCGTGCTGGCGTTGATCGGCTGGACGCAGAACGTCTATCTCTGGTTTCCGCTGCGCTTCCTGATCGGCGTGGTGACCAACCCGCTCTATGTGCTCAGTGAAATCTGGGTGATCGCGCTGGCACCGCCGGCCCGGCGCGGCCGCATCATGGGTCTCTATTCGACGATCATTTCCGCCGGCTTCGCGACCGGGCCGCTTTGCCTGCTTGCCGTCGGCACGGAAGGCTGGCCGCCATTCCTTGTCGGGATTGGCGCCTTCGTGCTGTGCGGCTTTTGCCTGGCGTCGGTTCTGCCGCAGCTGCCCAGGGTGGACGAGGCCGGGCATCGGGTTTCGGTGATGGGTTTCATGCCGCTTGCCTGGCTGCTTCTGTCGGCGGTGGTCGTGGCCGCCGGCTTCGAGCAGGCGGCGCTGGCGCTGCTGCCTGTCTATGGCACGCATCATGGCATCGCGGAGGCGCGCATGTCGGCGCTGCTGGCGGTCATGATTGCCGGCAACATTGCCATGCAGGTGCCGCTTGGCCTGCTGGCCGAGCGGCTGACGGCCCGCCTGGTACGTTTCCTCTGCGTCTTGCTGACGCTGGGCGGCTGTGTGCTGCTGCCGCTGCTGATCGAAACCCCGCTGATATGGCCCTGCGTCTTCGTCTGGGGCGCGGTGTCTTATGGCATCTACACGATGTCGATCATCGAGCTCGGCGAGCGCTTTACCGGCTCGGCGCTGGTTGCCGGCAATGCGGCATTCTCGCTGATGTGGGGCGTCGGCGGCATTCTGGTCCCGCCGCTTACCGGTGGCATGATGGATGTGCTTGGCGCGGGTGGCCTGCCGGCCACGCTTGGCGCGATCTGCGCCACGCTGGCGCTGGCGACGCTTATTCGAAGACGGGTTGTGTAGCATCGGGGTATCGGGATGCTCAAATCCCTGGTCCCGGTTTGCTCGCCAGCCTGAAAATGGCCCAGAGGTCACAGTCGGCATGGCGTTCTTCGGGATGCATCCTGCGCAGCGAATCCCGAATCTCCACGGCTCGATCGAAGTCATCAATCAGCCCGACCGTGGACAGCTCTGCATTTGCAAACACGTCTGGGAAGCCACCGCAATTGGTCAAAGCGCTGACGCCGACAGCCTGATCCATCAGGTCATAGCCCATGAAGGTGAACCCGTCCCAACCAAGCGATCGTACGTCTGCCGGAGGCCTTCGGATGACGCCAAGGATGTTGAAGTTGGCGGGATCGCCCAATTCCGAGAGCAGGAAGTCCAGGTCGACAAAGAAATCGAGCATGTTGTCTTCGTTGACGATGTGAGGCCAGTAGCTATTCTTGATCTGCGAGAGCGCAACTGGGCAAAGCACCCCGTCGAGCGTAACGACTTCGGTCAACTGGGTGAGGCCCGACCATTCGATGTATTCCCTCCACCCGCTTCCGTGGAATGGGCTGAACTTCTCGGTTGCGATGTAAAGACGTTGCATGCCGGCTGCCTGCTCTGAACAGCTGTCGCGTCCGCGAACCGTTTTACCTGTTCCCGTTGAATGTCGGTAGCGTCATGCCGATGTTTGTGGCACCGAGCCTGATGAATTTTTCGGAGACCCACATGACCAATTCGATCGCCCAAAGGCAGCCAGGGCCAGTTGACGAGAGACAAGATCCCTTTCTCTGGCTGGAGGACAGGACAAGCAAACAGTCGCTCGACTGGGTTCACCAGCAGAATGAGGTGACGGTGGCGCAATTGCAGGGCGATCCATCCTATCAGGCGTCGTTCCAGACGGCGCTCGACCTGATGACGGCCGAGGACAATATCGCGGTCGGCGCGGCAATCGCGGGCCATGTCTACAATTTCTGGCAGGACAAGACCAACGCGCTCGGCCTGTGGCGGCGCACGACGGTCGCTTCCTACAAGACCGACAAGCCCGAATGGGAAACGATCATCGACTTCGACCAACTGGCGGCGAAGGAGGGGATAAAGTGGGTGTTCGGCGGCGCTGTCAGGCTCTACCCCGATTTCAACCGCTGCCTGGTCTCGATGTCGCCCGATGGCGGTGATGCCAGCGCGATGCGCGAGTTCGACATCGCGGCCAGGTCCTTCGTCGAAGGCGGTTTTCAGGCGCCGGCCTCGAAATCGGGCTTCGGCTGGCTGGATGAGGACACGGTCATCGTCTCGGCCGCGTTCGAAGAGGCCGACAAGACAGAGTCCGGATATCCGCGCGTGGTCAAGCTCTGGAAGCGCGGCACCAGGCTGGAAGAGGCAACCCCGATCTTCGAGGGAAAGACCGAGGATCTCGCCGTTGGCGCCGGCGTCGAGTTCGACGGCGAGAAGCGCCATCTGTTTCTGGCGCGGACACTCAACTTCTTCGCATCGCACAGTTTCCTGCGCCTCCCTTCGGGCGAGAACCGCCGCATCCCGCTGCCCGACGACGTTACCGACACCGCGCTCTTCAGGGATCAGCTGGTGTTCGGGGTGCGCACTCCGTGGACGGCGCCGGACGGCACCGCATGCCAGCCGGACGGGCTTTATTCGCTCGACTTCGCGTATTGGATCGAAACTGGCGGTTTTGGCGCCATCGAGACCTTGCTGGCGCCGGCGCATCGCGTCTCGATTGCCGGGCTCGCCAGAACGCAGGACCGCCTGTTCATCAACCTGATGGACAATGTCCGCGGCAAAGTTATCGTCTGCGAGCGCAAGGATGGCGCCTGGTCGCTGAAGCCTGTCGCGCTGCCTGAAAACGGCACTGTCGGCATCAGCCATGCAGAGCATTTCGGCTCCACCGTGTCCTTTTCCTTCACCGATTTCCTCACGCCAAGCTCGATCATCTGGTCCGATGACGATGGCGAGACGCTGGCCACCGTGAAGTCGCAGCCGGCCCGCTTCGATGCCTCGCCGCTGATCTCGGAACAGTTCGAGGCACGATCGAAGGACGGCACGATGATCCCTTACTTCGTCGTCAGGCGGCGGGACCAGAACGGGCCGGTGCCGACGCTGCTCTATGGCTATGGCGGCTTCGAAGTGCCGCTCTTGCCTGGCTATGCCGGCGTGCGCGGCAGGCTGTGGCTGGAGAAAGGCAATGCCTATGTGCAGGCCTGCATTCGCGGTGGTGGCGAATTCGGACCTGGCTGGCACCAGGCGGCGCTGAAAGGCAAGCGCCAGAACGGCTTCGACGACTTTGCCGCGGTGGCCGAGGATGTCGTCAGGCGCGGTATTGCGACAGCCCAATCGCTCGGCATTCAGGGCGGCTCCAACGGCGGCCTGCTGACCGGCGCTTCCCTGACACAGCATCCCGAGCTTTTCGGCGCCGTCATCATCGAGGTGCCGCTGCTCGACATGCTGCGCTACACCGAATTGCCGCCGGGCGCTTCGTGGATGGCCGAATATGGCGATCCGTCAAAGCCGGAAGACGCCCAGTGGCTTTCGGCCTATTCGCCCTATCAACATGTCAAGGCGGATGCCGCCTATCCGCCGGTACTCTTGACCACCTCGACCGCCGACGACCGGGTCCACCCCGGCCACGCGCGCAAGATGGCGGCCCGCCTGCTGGAGGCCGGACATGGCAAAACGCTGTTCTTCGAGGAGACCGAAGGCGGACATGGCGGGCGCGGCGACCGCCGGCCGCAGGCGGCGCAGACGGCGATGAAGTATGTGTTTCTGCAGCGGGCGCTGAGCGGCGAAGCCTGATCTCATTCCATGGCACCACTTGAGCAAAGGGTGGTTCACCTCGACCGCCCTTTGCTCTAAGGTACCTTCATGGCTCTCGCTAGACTATCAGCTCGTGCGTTTCGGGTCGCGGTGACACCGTCATCGCGCACGCTGCGCGCCGAGCTTTTGCGGCTGTGCGCCCGTATCGGTTATTCGCCACCTGCCGTCCTCTGACGAATTCGCCCCGGCGCCGCCGGAATGATTTCAGAGGAAAGATCAAATCAATGACCTATCAGAACTATTCGCTGAAGCAGCTTCAGCAGATCGACGCCGCGCATCACTTGCATCCCTTCACCGACCATAAGGAGTTGCGCGAGGCTGGCGCGCGCGTCATCACTCACGCCAATGGCCCGTTCATCTACGATTCCGAAGGGACGGAACTGCTGGATGGGATGGCCGGCCTGTGGTGCGTCAATATCGGCTACGGCCGTGACGAACTGGCCGAGGCTGCCTATGCCCAGATGAAGGAACTGCCTTACTACAATTCCTTCTTCAAATGCTCGACGCCGACGCCGGTGCTGTTGTCGAAGAAGCTGGCCGAGATCGCACCGAAAAACGTCAACCAGGTGTTTTATGGCTCGTCCGGTTCAGAGGCCAACGACACCGCCTTGCGGCTTGTGCGCCACTATTGGGTGCTGGAAGGCAAGCCGGAGAAGAACCGCGTCATCTCGCGCAAGATGGCCTATCACGGCTCGACCATCGCCGGCACCTCGCTCGGCGGCATGGATGCCATGCACAAGCAGCTCAACGGCGCGGTGCCCAACATCGTCCATGTGATGATGCCCTATGCCTATGAGCTGGCTCTGCCTGGCGAAAGCGACCATGATTTCGGCCTGCGCGCGGCCAAATCGGTCGAGGATGCCATCCTGGAGGCCGGCGCCGAGAAGGTCGCGGCGTTCATCGGCGAGCCGGTGATGGGCGCGGGCGGCGTCAAGATCCCGCCGGCAAGCTACTGGCCCGAAGTGCAGCGCATCTGCCGCAAATACGATGTGCTGTTGATGCTGGACGAGGTCATCACCGGCTATGGCCGCACAGGCGAGTGGTTCGCGGCCCAGACCTTCGGCATCGAACCGGACACCATCACCACGGCCAAGGCGCTGACATCGGGCTATCAGCCGCTCTCGGCGCTGCTGGTGGGCGATCGCATTGCCTCGGCGCTGGTCGAGAAGGGCGGCGAGTTCAACCATGGCTACACCTATTCGGGGCACCCCGTGGCCTGCGCCGTGGCGCTGAAGAACCTCGAGATCATCGAGAGGGAAGGCCTGGTCGACCGCGTCAGGAACGACACCGGACCCTATTTCGCCAAGGCGCTGCAGGAGCGCATCGCCGGGCATGATCTGGTCGGCGAGGTGCGTTCCATCGGCCTGATGGGCGCGATCGAGATCGTCAAGGACAAGGCGACGAAGGAGCGCTTCCTGCCGTCGGGAAGTGCTGCGGTTGTTGTGCGCGACCACGCGATCGCCAACGGCATGATGCTGCGCGCCACCGGCGACACGATGATCCTGTCGCCGCCGCTGATCTGGACCCGCGACACCATCGACATAGCCTGCGAGCGCATCGGCAAGGCGCTCGACCTGGCGCAGGCCGACCTGCGCAAGCGCTAAGAAACGAGGCAGGCGCCCACCAATCGGACGCCTGCCTCAAAATATCGTCGCGGTCGGAACGAATATTGCTACCGCGCGTAGTTGATGGCGCAGCGCAGCGGCTGCCCTATGGGGATTGTGTTCATGAGCAGGACTGGCAGGAGCCGGCGCCGCCGAGAAGCGGTCACGATCGGCAGCGATCTCATGCTGGCGCCGATGGTGGCGATGATGCGCCTGCCTCTCATGGCAATGGACGCCGGAAGCGGCCAGCCGTGGGGAACCGAAACCGCGCGGGCCGTCAACGAGAAGACGGTTGCACTGGCTGAAGGTGTCTTCGCGGCGCAGATGTCTCTGCTGCAATCGGCGACCCGTTTCTGGCCCGAAATCCTTTCCGGCCTTACCCCGTCGCTGCTCAATGGCATTGCGGCGGAACGATCAATCAGCGCCGCGCTGAAGCCCGCCAGCCGAGCGGTGAAGGCGAATTTTCGCCGGCTTTCCACAAAGACCTGATCCACAGTGTCTGCTCAGGCGCATGGGGGTGCGCGGAACTTTGATTTTGCGCATCGTCCAGATCATGGGCTAGAACCAGCCGGTGCAGTTACAGTGGGGGAAGCAATGGCCGGACAACCGCTCAACCAGCCGGCTGAAATTCCAGCCGAGCTTGATCGCTGGAACTGGGGCGCCTTCTTCCTCAACTGGATTTGGGGCATCGGCAACAGCACTTTCATCGCGCTGCTGGCGCTGATCCCCGTCGTCAACCTCATCATGATCTTCGTGCTCGGCGCGCGCGGCAGCCGCTGGGCCTGGCGGAACCGCGCCTGGCGCGATGCGGAGCAATTCCGCAAGACGCAGCGCAACTGGGCGATCGCCGGCCTTGCCGTCTGGGTGGTCAGTATCGGCGGCTGTGCGACGATGGTCGGCAGCATCCCTTTCGTGCTCAAGGGCAGCGACGCCTACCGGATGACCATGGACGCCGTCCGTGCCGACACCCGGGTGAAGGCCACGATCGGCGACGATGTGGCCGATAATTTCTGGGTCGGCGGTAATCTCAATGTCAATGCGAATGGCGCCGGCGACGCCCAGTTCAGTATTCCCGTCCACGGCGCCAAGGGCAAGGGCACCGTGTTTTCGCATCTCGTTCGCAATGCAGGCACATGGAGCACGCGCCTGCTCGTGGTCCGCGTCGACGGCGTCGATGCACCGATCGTGCTGACCAATGAAGATCACGTGCCGATCCCGGGTGCGGCGATCGGAATATAAATGATCGTGGATAGCAAAGGGGCCTGAAATGCAAAAACCGCGCCCCATCGGGAACGCGGCTTTGCCAGATACGCATGGCGTTTCGCTACGAAGACACTTGCGAAACTTACGGGCTCCGGTACGCGAGACCTGATCCGGAGCGCCGGGCGGATGCGATATGTCCGCCTCGCAATCCGTTTTATAGGGACATCGTTACCGCAGAGTTATCGAGAGCTTAAGCAAATCTAAATTTGCGGGTCTTTCTCCGCAAAGACCCGGGAAAAGTCTATCGAATCCGCTGTTTAGGCCGGGTTGTCGCGCAGAAAATTAATTATGCCGGAAAAATCGGCGCCGCCATGGCCCTGGGCGTTGAACAGCGCATAGAGCTGCGCCGCCTCGGCGCCGAGCGGTGTCACGGCGCCCGCGCCAAGCGCTGCTTCCTGGGACAATTTCAGGTCTTTCAGCATGAGAGCCGCGGCAAATCCCGGCTTGTAATCCCTGTTGGCGGGCGAAGTGGGCACCGGGCCGGGCACCGGGCAATAGGTGGTCAGAGACCAGCATTGGCCCGACGAGGTCGAGGCGACGTCGAACAGCGCCTGATGCGACAGGCCGAGTTTCTCCGCCAGCACGAAGGCCTCGGCAACGCCGATCATCGAAATGCCGAGGATCATGTTGTTGCAGATCTTGGCGGCCTGGCCGGCGCCGTCACCGCCGCAATGGACGATGCGCCCGGCCATCGGCTTCAGGATCGGCTCGGCGGCGGCGAAGGCATCGTCGGAACCCCCGGCCATGAAGGTCAACGTGCCGGCTGTCGCCCCGCCGGTGCCACCGGAGACCGGCGCATCGATCGACAGCAGGCCGTGTTTGGCGGCGATTGCATGCGCCTTGCGCGCCGATTCCACGTCGATGGTCGAGGAATCGATGAACAAGGCATTTTTCTTCGCCTTGGGGGCGATATCCTCATAGACCGACAGCACGTGCTTGCCGGCAGGCAGCATGGTGATGACGACATCGGCATCCTTCACGGCGGCAACGGCGTTGGCCATGATTGTGATGCCATGCTCGCGCGCGATCGTCAGGTTCTCTGTCATCAGGTCGAAGCCGTGCACCCCATGCCCCGCCTTGACGAGATTGGCGGCCATCGGATTGCCCATGTTGCCGAGGCCGATGAAGGCGATGGTGGTCATTTGTCTCACTCCCGGAGTTTGCTGGCTTCAGCGTCCTATCAGCGCCCGCGCGATGATGACGCGCATGATCTCGTTGGTGCCTTCCAGAATCTGGTGGACGCGCAGGTCGCGGACCAGCTTCTCGATGCCGTAATCATGCAGATAGCCATAGCCGCCGAGCAGTTGCAGCGCATCGTTGGCGACGTTGAAGCCGGTGTCGGTGACGAAGCGCTTTGCCATCGCCGACCATTTACCGGCGTCCGGCGCCTTGCGGTCGAGCTTCGAGGCCGCCGCATAGAGGAAGATGCGCGCTGCCTGCAATTCGGTCTCCATGTCGGCCAGCCTGAACTGCAGCGCCTGGAACTGGTTGATCTTCGAGCCGAAGGCCTTGCGCTCAGCCGTGTAGGCCAGCGCCTTGTCGAGCGCCGACTGCGCGCCGCCCAGCGAACAGGCGGCGATGTTCAGCCGGCCGCCGTCGAGCCCGGCCATGGCGATGCCGAAACCGGCGCCTTCGCCCGACAGGAGGTTCTCGGCCGGCACCTTGCAGTCCTCGAAGATGACCTGGCGGGTCGACTGCATGTGCCAGCCCATCTTGTGCTCGTTGGCCCCGAAGGACAGGCCTGGCGCATCCTTGGGCACGACGATGGTGGAGATGCCTTTCGGGCCATCGGCGCCGGTGCGCACCATGACGGCATAGACATCGCTGTCGCCGGCGCCGGAGATGAACTGCTTTGCGCCGTTGAGCACATAGTCGCCGCCGCTCTTCACCGCGCGCGTCTTCAGGGCGGCGGCATCGGAACCGGAACCCGGCTCGGTCAGGCAGTAGCTCGCCAGCCATTCCATCGAGGTGAGCTTCGGCAGGAAGCGCTGTCGCTGCTCCTCATTGCCGAAACGGTCGATCATCGATGCCACCATGTTGTGGATAGAGATGAAGGACGAAAAGGCCGGATCCGCGTGCGACAGCGCCTCGAAGATCAGCACTGCGTCGAGGCGTCCGAGAGCCGATCCCCCGACATCATCCCTGATGTAGATGCCGCCGAGGCCGAGCGGCCCTGTCTCGCGGATCACGTCGGCGGGGAAGTGTTTCCTGCGGTCCCAGTCGAGTGCGTTCGGCGCGACGCGATCGGCGGCGAAGGCCTGCGCCATCTCCTGGATGGCGCGCTGTTCCTCGGTGAGTTCGAACTGGCTGGTGCTCGCATCGACCGCGGCGTCCATGGCGTGTTCCCTGATGTCTGACCTGCTGGCCTGTCGTTTTTGGCTTTGCGCGCGCACCAATCTAGACCAATGATGCCGCCGCGCAACCCGAGCCGCCGCGGAGCGGCTGTGCACCAATGCATGTCCGGAGCAAGATGTGACGACAAAATTCGATGAGCTGTTGGGACAGTTCCACGCCTATCTTGCTTCCGTCGATGATGCCCTGGTGCGCGACGCCGTGGCGCGTATCGGCTGGGATATGCCGGCCCGCGATTTGGAGCCGCGTCCGCTTGGCTGCCTGCGCCATCTCGACCGCGCCGCCGAACTGGCACCGCCGGATGCGAAACCCCTGGTGCGATTGCTGGCCGAGCGGCGCAACGAATTGCATTGGGGGCAGACCTATACCGAGGCTGATTTCGGCAAGGCCTTCATCGACAATTACGGCTGGCTGGAAATGTTCGGCACGCGCGGCCATTTCGCCAACGACGAGGTCGCCGCAGGCCTGCTGATTCTCGGACCGGGGATCGTCTATCCCGACCATCATCACGTCGCCGAGGAGATCTATATTCCGCTGACCGGCGGCACCGAGTGGCGCATGGGCGAGGGCGGCTTTCGCAAGCGGGAGGCCGGCGAGGTCGTCCACCATGTTTCCAACGTCAACCACGCCATGCGTACCGGCAAGGAGCCGCTGCTGGCGCTTTATATCTGGCGCGGCGGGCCGCTGGCGCAGAAATCCACGATCACCGGAACCTCGATGCAGGACAGGAGCTGATGGCCAGGGCAATCATGCTGCAAGGCACGGGCTCGGATGTCGGCAAGACGGTGCTTGTCGCAGGGCTATGCCGTGCCGCCAGGAATCGCGGCCTGAAAGTGCGGCCGTTCAAGCCGCAGAACATGTCGAACAACGCCGCCGTCGCCGATATTCCCGGCGACAACAACCATGGCGGCGGCGAGATCGGCCGCGCGCAATGGCTGCAGGCGATCGCTTGCGGGGTTGCGCCGTCGGTCCATATGAACCCGGTGCTGCTCAAGCCGCAGACCGATGTCGGCGCCCAGGTCATCGTCCAGGGCAAGGTGTTCGGCGAGGCGAGGGCTCGCGACTATCAGGCGCTGAAGGGCCGGCTGATGGATGCCGTGCTGGAGTCCTGGGGAAAGGTCGGCGCGGGCGCCGATCTGGTCATTGTCGAGGGTGCCGGTTCGCCAGCCGAAATCAACCTCAGAAGCCGCGACATCGCCAATATGGGTTTTGCCACACGGGCCGATGTACCGGTGGTGCTGGTCGGGGACATTGATCGCGGCGGCGTCATCGCCTCGATCGCCGGCACGCATCTGATCCTGCCGGAAGAGGACCGGCGCATGATCGCCGGTTATCTCATCAACAAGTTCCGGGGAGACGTCTCGCTGTTCGATGATGGCTTGAAGGCGATCGGGAAATTCACCGGATGGCGCTGTTTTGGCGTCGTGCCGTGGCTCAAGGCGGCGGCGCGGCTGCCCTCGGAGGATTCCGTGGTGCTGGAGCGGCTGGCGTCCGGCGAGGCGCGCGCGTTGAAAGTGGCGGTGCCGATGCTTGGCCGCATCGCCAATTTCGACGATCTCGACCCGCTCAAGGCCGAACCGCAGGTCGAAGTGGTGTTCGTGCCGCCGGGAAAGAAGCTGCCGGTCGATGCCGGGCTGGTGGTCATTCCCGGCTCCAAGTCGACGATCGGCGACCTCCTGAAATTTCGCGAGAACGGCTGGGACCGGGATCTCGCGGCGCACCGCAAGCGCGGCGGTCATGTCGTCGGCATTTGCGGCGGTTTCCAGATGCTCGGCCGCATGGTGCGCGATCCCGACGGTATCGAAGGCAACGTCACCGAAGCCGTGGGCCTCGGCCTGCTCGATGTCGAGACGGTGATGGAGCCGGAAAAGACGGTGCGCAATGTCAGCGCCCGCTCGGTGCCGTTCGACCTGCCGCTCGAGGGTTACGAAATCCATCTCGGCCGCACGACGGGCCCGGACACCAGGCGGCCGTCGGCGATCATCAATGGCGCCGAGGACGGCGCGATCTCGGCCGATGGCAAGGTGATCGGCACGTATATGCATGGCCTGTTCGGCGCCGACGGCTTTCGCGGGAAATTCCTCGAAAGCCTGGGTGTCAGGAGCGGTGGCATAGATTACCGAGCCGAGGTCGAGCGCGCGCTGGACGAGGTCGCCGCCGAGCTGGAAACCCATCTCGACTGTGATGCGATTTTTTCATTGGCACGTTGAAGGTCAGGCCTTCTCACCGGCCTTCGGCCAGTAGGTGCCGAACGACCAGACATTGCCTTCAGGGTCGCGGCAGATGAATTCGCGGCTGCCATAATCGCGGTTCGTCAGTTCCTGGATGATCGTCGCGCCGACCTTCCTGGCTTTGGCGTAGGCGGCGTCGGCATCGTCGACGGCGATATAGATCGACTTGCCGCCGCCTGAACCGGGTTCGCCGACCATCTTGCCGTAGTCGTCGTCGCGCACCGTGCCCAGCATGATCATCGAGGAGCCGAAGACCAGTTCGGCATGGTGCACGACATCGCCTTCGCCATAGCGGGCACGGACACTGAAACCGAAGGCTTCGCCCAGCCAGTCGATCATCCCCGCCGCATTCTTGTAGCGCAGGGCAGGGTAGAGCCGGGGTGCTTCAGTGGTGGTGGGCATCGGAACCTCCTTCATCTGGATCGGTCTATGCCTCACTCTGGCCAAGGGCCGTTCCTGCGTCTTGAAGAAATGTTACCTGACCGAAAGTGCCGTTGGTGTCTCACCGGCGAGCTCGCGGAATTCGCGCACCAGATGCGCCTGGTCGGCATAGCCGCAATCGGCGGCGACATCCGCCCAGTCGGCGGTCGGCTCGCTCGACAGGCGGAGCGCCCGGTTGAAGCGGACGATGCGCGACAGCGTCTTGGGGCCGATGCCGGTCGCGTCGGAGAATTTGTCGGCGAGATGTTTGCGGCTCCAGCCCAACTGTTCGGCAAGCGATGCGATCCGGGTCCGGCCGCCTGATGTGATGATGCGGTCATAGGCCCAGGCGATTTCGAGCGGTGTTTCGGCGGCGCTCTCGAGACGTGCGGCGACGAAGGCCTCGGCAAGATCGAAACGTGCCGTCCAGTCAGGCGTGTTGCCCAGCCGTTCGCGCAGGGCCGCGCCCTCCGCGCCAAGCACGTCGTCGAGTACGACCATGTTGTCAGTCAATTCGCTCATCGGCAGGCGGAAGAAGCGGCGTGCGCCAAGAGGGGTGAAATTCACCTGGATGCAGCAGGCGCCGCCGAAGGATTCGATCATCACCGGACCGGCGAAAAGGCCGGCGGCGAAACTGGCGAAGCGGTCATTGTCATCAGGCGCCTTGCCGAGGCCGATGGCGAACGGCTCGGCGAAGCTGATCACCAGCGGCACCGTCAGCGACGCGTATTCGACATTGCGGAAATGGCCGGCAGCTGTTTCGCGATAGCCGCAGATGTCGGTGACAACGCCGTCAAGCGCGGCGGCGGGAAGCCGCCGGCGCATTTCGAACAGCCCCGATATGGAGCGATCCTGTTCTTTCGGGCGCTGCATCTCGATTGGCATCGGCCATCCTTCCGCCAAGCGAATTTAGCAGAGGCCGCATCAGAATCAAAAACGCCCGGCTTTGGCCGGGCGCTCTCGGTCCCCACTTGTCGAGGGAAACTTGTCAGGCGCCGCGCATCAGGCAGCCGACAGCGAGCACGATGTAGGCGACAAGCACGATCCACACCGATGCAAGAGGTATGAACGCAAGAACGCCAAGCGCGGCGAGAATGCCGATGATGGCGATGACCAGGGAAATGATGAAAACAATCTGGGTAGGCGCGCTGAGATTCATGTCTGGCTCCCGCAACATGATTCGAACAGCGATACTGTAACAGGCGCGTGATCACACACCAATCATGACACGCAGCGGGTTGGCCGGATCGGCCAGCAGCTTCACCGCCAGAGCCACGCAGACGACCACCAGCAGCGGCTTGATCAACCTGGCGCCGATGCGCATGGCAAGGCTGGCACCAAGCCGGGCGCCGAGGAACTGGGCAACGCCCATCATCAGGCCGATCTTCCAGGAGATGACGCCGACAGCGGCAAAGACGATGAAGCCGCCAATGTTGGAAGCGAAATTGAGCAGTTTGGTGTGCGCTGTCGCCTTGAGCACGCCGTAGCCGGCAAGGGCGACGAAGGCCAGCATGTAGAAGGAACCGGCGCCCGGCCCGAACACGCCGTCATAGAAGCCGATGGCCGGCACCAGGGTCACGCCGAACAGGAAGGGCGACAGGCGCTCGGCCCGGTCGACATCGTTCATGTTGGGCTTGAGGGCGAAGTATAGCGCGATGGCAATCAGCACCAGCGGCAAGGCCGCGCGCAACAGGTCCCCGGGCACGATCGTGGCCAGTAATGCGCCGATGGCGCCGCCGGCAAGTGCCAGCAGCGCCGATGGCAATTGCCGGCGCAGGTCGACATGACCTTTCGAGGCATAGTGGATGGTCGCCGACCCCGAGCCGAACATGCCTTGCAGCTTGTTGGTTCCAAGCGCCTCGACCGGTGAAAAACCGGCAAGCAGCAGTGCGGGGATGGTGATCAATCCGCCGCCGCCGGCAATCGAATCGACAAAGCCCGCGGCGAAAGCCGCGAAGGCGAGGATGGCGATGGACTGGGCGGTGAGGTCGATCATCTGATGTGTCGAGATGTCCGGTCGGCTGAGATAGCGCGCGTTCGACCACGACCACCCCGTTTGCGCAAGGCCGATTCCGCGCTAATTCTATCAAAGAGGAATCGGAAAGGGGGCCGTTCATGGCATTCGCGTTGCTGGACCAGATACGCTCGATCTTCGACGGCGACCCGGGCGTGCGCAAGGTCGCGGACGATCCCGTCCTGTCGGCGGAACTGCTGATGCTGTTCCGCATGATCCTGGCCGACGGCACGGTGAGCGAGAGCGAGATGGTTGCCTTCCGGCGCATCTGCAAGGGGGCTTTCGGCATTCCGGAAACCAGCATCGACAGCGTCATCGAATATCTCAACGAATTCGGCTACGAGACCAACGGCTCGCAAGCGATCGCGCTGTTCCGCGACCTCGACGTCGAACGCCGCAAGCAATTGGCGCAGCACATGGCGGAGATCGCCAAGGCGGATTCGCAACTGGCCGAGAGCGAGGTGCGGCTGCTGCGCCGCACGCTCGATTTGCTCGACATCAGCCCGGTCGACGTGGTGAAGCCGGAAGAGTAGGGGGCGGAGGTCCCGGCCGGGCCTGCTGCATCTCCCCAGCGTTCGCGGCCTTCCATCGTGCCACTGGCACGATGGATTTGCATCGAGAACCGGTCGCTCACCCCTGTTCCTGCATCCGCTTGGCGATTGCGCGGTGCAGATCCGGCGCCGCCGCTACCAGCGCCCTGGCGGCCTCGGATTGCGGATGGTCGAGCACGTCGTTCGTCTTGCCCCGCTCGACGATCTTGCCCTCATGCATGACCAGCACTTCGTCCGTGATGGCGCGGGCGACGGTCAAATCATGGGTGATGAAGAGATAGGCGATGCCGAGTTTCTGGTTGAGTCCGGCGAAAAGGTCCAGGATCTGCGCGCGGATCGAGACATCGAGTGCCGAGACCGGCTCGTCGGCGACCACCAGTTTTGGGCGGGTGATGATGGCGCGGGCGATCGACAGGCGCTGGCGTTGGCCGCCCGAAAATTCGTGCGGGTATTTATCCATGTCACGCTGGTCGAGGCCGACCTCGTGCAGCGCATGCGCCACCATCTCCCGGCTTTCGGCGCGCGTCGGTTTTTTCTCCAGGACATGCAGGGGCTCGGCGACCAGTTTTTCGACCTTCTGGCGCGGATCGAAGGAGCCGTAGGGGTCCTGGAAGACGACCTGCATATCGCGCCTGGCGGGCTTCAACTCGGCTTCGCTCTTGCCGGTGATGGCTTCGCCGCGAAAGCGGATCGCGCCCGAACTCGGCCGGTCCAGCGCCAGGATCATGCGGGCAAGGGTCGACTTGCCGCAGCCGGAGCGGCCGACCAGCGCCACCGACTGGCCCGGCGCCATCGACAGGGAGACGTCGTCGACCGCGCGGATGGCAGGCGCGCGCCTGAACAGCGAAGTCCGGCGGCCGGGATAGTCGCGGGTGATGCCTTCGACCTGCAGCAGAGGTTGGTCCGTCCCGACGAGATGAGGTTTGGCGCGCGCCGGAACATGCATCGAGGCCTGCGCCAGTTGGCGCGTATAGGGATGAAGCTGACCGGAGAGCGTGCGCGCCGTGTCGCCGGCCTCCATCACCTCGCCATGGCGCAGGATGGTGATGCGGTCGGCCATCTCGGTCACGACAGCGAGATCATGGGAGATCAGCAGCAAGCCCATGCGGCTTTCCGCAACGAGGTCGCGCAGCAGGTCGAGGATCTGTGCCTGCAGCACTACGTCGAGCGCTGTCGTCGGCTCGTCGGCTATCAAGAGCTTCGGCTTCAGCGCGCAGGCAATGGCGATGACGACGCGCTGGCGCTGGCCGCCGGACAATTCGTGCGGATAGCGCGACAGCGGGAACTTTGCCGAGGGCAGCCCGACGCGGTCGAGCATTTTTCGCGCCCGCTCCTCGGCGTCGGCACGGCTTGCGCTGGTGTGCCAGCGTATGCCTTCGACGACCTGTTCGCCGATCGTCTTGACCGGATTGAGCGCCGTCATCGGCTCCTGGAACACCATGCCGATGTCGTCGCCGCGCAGGGCGCACATCTGGTCCTCGGTTGCCGCGAGGATATCGATGCCGTCGAATGTGACGCGCCCGGTGGCGCGAGCGGCATGGGGCAGGAGCCGCATCACCGTCAGCGCGGTCATCGATTTGCCGGAGCCGGATTCGCCGACCAATCCCATGATCTCACCGGGCGCGACGGAGAGCTCGATCTCCTTCAGGATCGGCGTGTCGCCGATGGTCAACGATAGGTTTTCGATCTCCAGCAGGCTCATCGCTGCCGCCGCGAATTCGGGTCGAGAATATCGGCGATGCCGTCGCCCAAAAGGTTCAGGCCGAGCACGGTGACGACGATCGCCATGCCGGGGAAGATCGCCATCCACGGTGCCACCACCATGCGCGTCTGGGCGTCGAACAGCATGCGGCCCCAGCTCGGCATTGGCGGCTGCGCGCCGAGGCCGAGATAGGAAAGCCCCGCTTCGGCCAGGATGCCCAGCGCGAACTGGATGGTGCCTTGCACCAGCAGCAGCGTGGCAATGTTGGGCAGCACATGTTCGATCGATATCTGCGTGCTGCTCTTGCCGGCGGCGCGCGCGGCCAGGATGAATTCGCGCGGCCAGACGGAAAGCGCGCCGGCGCGGGCGACGCGGGCAAAGACCGGGATGTTGAAGATGCCGATGGCGATGATGGCGTTGACGGCGCCGGGCCCGAAAATGGCGGTGATCATGATCGCCGAGAGCAGCGCCGGGAAGGCGAAGACGAGGTCGTTGACGCGCATCAGCGCCTCGTCGACGAGGCCGCCGCGCGCGGCGGCAAAGGTGCCGAGCGGCACGCCGACACCCATGCCGATGCCGACCGCGACCAGCGCCACGGCAATCGAGTTGCGGGCGCCGACCATGATCATCGACAGGATGTCGCGGCCGAAATGGTCGGTGCCGAACCAATGGGTCAGCGAGGGGCCTTGCGTCTTGTCGGCTATGACCAGCTTGGTCACATCGTAGGGTGTCCAGACGTAAGAGATCAAAGCCATCGCTAGGATCAGCACGGTGATGGCGAAGCCGGTGACGAAGGCGGTATTTCCAAACGCCTTGGCCAGGATGCTGCGGAACGTCTCCTCGGGGATGTCGATGCGCAGCGTCATTGCCGGCTTCTCAGGCGCGGGTCTACCACCGCATAGGAAAGGTCGACGACGAGGTTGACGGCAATGACGGCTGCGACCAGCAGCATGACGACGCTTTCGACGACGATCAGGTCGCGCTGGGTGATCGCCTGGAACACCAGCCGGCCGAGCCCGGGCAAGTAGAAGACATTCTCGATGATGATGGTGCCGGCGAGCAGGAAGGCGAATTGCAGGCCAAGGATGGTCAGCACCGGGATCATCGCGTTGCGCAGTGCGTGCCGCCACAGCACGGCCCGATAGGGCAGACCCTTGGCGCGGGCGGTGCGGATATAGTCCTCGTTCAGCACCTCGATCAGCGCCGAGCGGGTGACGCGCGCCAGGATAGCGGCCTGCGGTAGGGCAAGCGCCACCGCCGGCAACAGCAGCGATTTCAGCGCCGGCCAGGCGCCGGCAGACCAGCCCGGAAAACCACCGGCCGGGACCAGCCGCAGCCAGACGGCAAAGACATAGATCAGCATCAGCGCGAACCAGAAATTGGGCACGGCGACGCCAAGCTGCGCCACGCCCATTGAAATCGTGTCGCCGGCCCGTCCGCGCCGGCTGGCGGAATAAAGCCCGACCGGAACGGCGATGATGGTGGAGAGCGCAAGCGCGATCAGCGCCAGCGGCAACGAGACGGCGAGCCGCTCACGCACAAGATCGATGACCGGCACCGAATAGGTATAGGAGCGGCCGAAATCGAGGCTGAGCAGGCCGCCGGCCCAGTGCAAATAGCGCAGGACGAGCGGCGCGTTGAGGCCCATCTGGTTGCGCAGCAGTTCCACCTGGTCGGCGCTGGCGTTCATGCCCAGCATCAGCCGCGCAGGGTCGCCGGGGAGGATTTCCAGCACGGCGAAGACCACCATCGAGGCAAGCACCAGCGTGGCAAGGGCGATGGCGAGGCGCTTGAGGAGGTAGGCGGTCATGGGAGGCGAAGGAGCGGCGCTCGCACCACAGACCTCATTCGCTCCACTTCACCTTGGTGAGATCATTGGCCTGGATCGGCGCGTTTTCCCACAGGCCGTGCAATTTGGCGTCCCAGACACCGACCTTGGGCAATTCATAGAGGAAACCGACCACGGCGTCGTCGGCCAGGATCTTCTGTGCCTCGCCAAGCAGTTCCTTGCGCTTGGCCTCGTCGGAGGTGAGGTTGAGGTCGGCGATCACCTTGTCGAAGGTCGGATTGTCGTAGTTGAAGTAGTAGTCCTTGCGCGAATAGATATCGATGTCGTTGGGCTCGGTGTGCGAGA
Organism: Mesorhizobium sp. M8A.F.Ca.ET.207.01.1.1; assembly: GCF_004794715.1. Classification (NCBI taxonomy): domain Bacteria; kingdom Pseudomonadati; phylum Pseudomonadota; class Alphaproteobacteria; order Hyphomicrobiales; family Phyllobacteriaceae; genus Mesorhizobium; species Mesorhizobium sp. M8A.F.Ca.ET.207.01.1.1. The sequence goes on from NZ_SRUS01000006.1 coordinate 21,583, forward strand.
CGATGGTCAGGTCGTAATCCTTCTTGGTGAACACCTGGTCCAGCCACTGCGCCCATTCGACAGGGATGATCTCGAGATTGATGCCGACGTCGCGAAGTTGCGAGGCGATGATCTCGCCGCCGAGCCTGGCATAGCTGGGCGGCGGCAGTTTCAGCGTCGCCTTGAAGCCGTTCTCCAACCCGGCCTCCTTCAACAGTTCCTTGGCCTTGTCGACATTGTGCGGATAGAGGCCGGTGAGGTCGACATAGTCCTTGTTGGCCGGCGACATGTGCGAGCCGATCGGCAGGCCAAGACCGGCCGAGGCGCCGTCGATGATCGCCTTGCGGTCGAGCGCGTAGGAGATCGCCTGCCTGACCTGCAGCTTGTCGAAAGGCGGCTTCTTGTTATTGATGGACAGGATGGTCTCGCCTTCGGTCGAGCCGATCACCACCTTGAAACGCGGATCGTCCTTGACCTGTGCGAGACTGTCGGGGTCGAAGAAGGGGAAGGCCTGGATGTCGCCGGACAGCAGGGCCGGCACATAGGCCGCGGCATCCGGCACGATGCGGAACTCGACCTTGTCGAGGAACACCGGAGCGCCCCAGTAGCCGTCCGCCTTTACCAGGGTGATCGACGATCCCTTGGCCCAGTTCTGGAATTTGAACGGGCCGGTGCCGATCGGCTTTTCCTTGTTGGTGTCGGCTGACTTTGGCGACACCATCACCGCGTCACCCCAGCCCATATTGTAGAGGAAGGATCCTTGCGGGTTCTTCAGCGTGACCTTGACCGTTGCCGGATCGATGACGTCAACCTTGTCGATGGCCGCGAACAGGCCCTTCTGCGCATTCACCGAATTGTCGGCGCGGGCCCGGTCGAGCGAGAATTTCACGTCGTCGGCGCTGAAATCGGCGCCGTCATGGAATTTGACTCCGGTGTGCAGCTTGAAGGTGTAGACCTTGCCGTCATCGGAAATGGTCCAGTTCTCGGCCAGATCCGGCAGCACCTCGCCATTGGGCCCAATCCGGGTCAGGCCCTCGAAGACATTGGCGTAGAGCACTTCCTTGATCGCCGCCGCGGCGCCCGCGGTCGGATCGAGGTGCGGAGGTTCGAGCGGAATGCCGATGACCAGGTCGGTCCGGGCCGCAAAGGCCTGGCTTCCAGCGGCTAGCGCAAGGACCGCCGCGGCCAGAATGGTTTTCCACAGTCTCATCGTGCAACTCCCCATGCGTTCAGGACACGTGCTCAAACCGGGCGATAGAAGCGTGATTTCGCGCGGGAGTAAATTGCGTTTCGTGCTGTCAGGCAGGATGGCCGAGAATGTTTTTGCCGTGCCAGCCGTGTAGGAAGGTCGAAGCTTGTCGCGATGGAGGGTTATCCCGTGGCGGTGCCACGCAGCAGCACGTTGAGTCCGATCGCCATCACCTTGGCCGATTCCACCATGTCCGATATGCCGACCCATTCGTCCGGCCGGTGGGCGAGGTCGAGAATGCCGGGTCCGTAGGCGATGCAGTCATAGATGTGGCCGATGCGGGCAATATGCTTCTGATCGTAGGTGCCGGGGGATATGACATAGTCGGGCTCGCGGTCGAAGATGGCATGAATGCCTTGCGCCACCGCCTTGACCACGGGCGCGTCGCGCTCGGTCATCAGCGGCAGCACTTCCATCAGGTCGCGTATCTCGTAGTCGAATTTTTTGCGCTCCCGCTTCAGCCGGTCGAGAATGCCGGTCACTTCGCTTTTGACCGTGGCGAGATCCTCCTCGAGCAGGAAGCGGCGGTCGATGGTCAAACGACAGGAATCGGGCACGTTGGGCGAGGGCAGGCCGGGCCGGAAATCCTCGGTCTGGCCGCCATGGATGGAGTTGATGTTCATGGTCGAGCGCCTGGCGCCCTCCGGTACTACCGGCATGCGCGTGATCTTGCGGTCGAGTGCGGGGAACAATTCGTCCTCGAATGCCCTGAGGACGGCGCCCATATGGCGCACCGCATTGTCGCCGAGAAACGGCATCGAGCCGTGCGCGATCTCGCCCTTGGTCTCGATCTCCGCCCACCAGACGCCGCGATGGCCAAGGCAGATGCGGTCCTTGTTCAAGGGCTCGGGGATGATGACGTGGTCGACCCTGGGCTTCGAGAAATAGCCGAGCCCGGCGAGATGGGCGACGCCACCAAAGCCGCCGGACTCCTCGTCGACCGTGCCCGAGATCTCGATGGCACCGGGAAAGTCGGGGAAGACTTCCATGAAAGCCTCGACGGCGATGATGGAGGCAGCCAGGCCGCCCTTCATGTCGCAGGCGCCTCGGCCATAGACCTTGCCGTCCTTGATGACGCCGGCAAAGGGATCCACCGTCCAGCCTTCGCCGGCCTCGACCACGTCGATATGCGAATTGAAGTGGACGCAGGCGCCCGGTGACCGGCCATCGAAACGAGCAACGACATTGACGCGCGGATAGCGATCGGTGTCGCCGGGCGTGCCTTCGGCGCGGATGAACTCGGTTTCGAAGCCGCGTTTCCTTAGCCGCGCACCAATATAGTCGGCGCATGGCCTGTAGGCTTCGCCGGGTGGATTGATGGTCGGAAAGCGGATCAGGTCGGCGGTCAGCGCCACCAACTCGTCGCGCTTGCTGTCGATTGCCTTGAGGAGTCTCTCGTTCATGCCACGAGTTGAGCAGCGAACCCCACGGTTTTGCAAGCCCGTCGACCAAATCGGTGCAACGTGTCCTGGCGGCAACTATCGCGGGAAATCGTTCAAATTCGCTGCATTGGATTGGCGAATTGGTCAAGGAGTGTGTGCTATCTGTTCACTGCCATTAAAAAGGTGAAAAATAACGTGATGGCGGGCAGGCAAGGGGCAATCAAAGGGGTTTGATCGCATGAAAATGTCGTTCCTTAAGGCAACGGTGCTGGCCGTCGCGCTGTTTGGCGCATCGGTCGCGAGCGAGGCGGCCACGTTGGTGGCGAATATCGACGTGTCGTCGCAGACAATGACGGTCCGCTATGGTGATTCGGTCTATCGGTGGGCCGTGTCGACCGCCCGTCCGGGCTATTTCACGCCACGCGGCACCTACCGGCCGCAGCGCACGGCGCGGATGTGGTATTCGCGCAAGTACGAAATGTCGCCGATGCCTTATTCCGTGTTCTTCCATGGTGGTTATGCCATCCATGGAACAGGCGCCGTCAGGCAACTCGGCCGCCCAGCTTCGCATGGCTGCGTAAGGCTGCATACGGCCAATGCCGCGGCCTTCTATTCGATGGTGCGCGAAGTCGGATTCGGCAATACGCGCATTGTCGTCACGAACTAGGCGGTTGGCGATTCGCTGATATTGGCTTTGTCTGTCGGCGGAGGAACTCACGTTCCCGCCGGCGGCTCGCTCAGGCGTTTGCGACGGGAGCCACCTTGGTGCGCTTTTTTCGCCGCCAGTTGCTGATCTCCCACCTTTTGTGGAACCACATCCACTGGCCGGGGTCCTCGCGGACCCAGCGCTCGACGACGTCGTTCAACATCTGGGTGGTGGCGTGGACGTCGACGCTGCCGTCGGCGGTGCGCGGCAAGACCAGCTTGTCCTCGATCTCGAGCCGGAAGCGGTTGCCCGGCAACCTGACGCAGCGCGCCGGGTAGACATCGCAGTCATAGTGACGGGCAAGGGTGCCGAGCACGCGGTTGCTCTGGCAGGGACGGCCGAAGAAGGTCGTGTCCAGGCCGTTGGAGAATTTCTGGTCGACGAGAACGCCGATATTGCCGCCATTCTCCAACACCCCGGCCAGCGCGAACGAGGCTCCGGCCATCGACGGCAGCAAGCCGCCCATGGTCGAGCGCCTTGTCGAAAGGATGTAGTCGGCGAGGTAGGGGTTGTTGGGCGGGCGAAACAGCGCCGTGATGTTCATGCCGAAGGTCGCGGCCGCCACCGGCAGCAGCTCGAAATTGCCGAGATGGCCGGTGAAGACGATGTGCGGCTGCTTCTCGGCCGCGATCTCGACGAAATGCTCCGTTCCCTTGACCTCGACGCGGCCGGGCTTGCCGGCGGCGGGATCATAGTCGAACAGGGCGTCGAGGAAGATGTATTCGGCGGCAAGGCGGGCCATGTTGCCCCACATGTCGGAGGCGATGGCCTGGATTTCGCCATCACTCTTTTCCGGATAGGCCTTGCGCAGATTGTCGAGGGCGACCTGGTGGCGTCCGACCCTCGGACCGATGAGGCGAGCGACGCGGTCGGCAAAATTCAGCGCGCTGTCCACCGGCAGCAGGCGCAGCAGCGACATGATGATCATCGCGGCCCGCGCGACAAGCCAGTAATTCACCTGGCGCAGTTGCCTGCCATAGCGAAATTTCAGATCCCGGCGAAGCTTCTTGAGCACGGAAATCGAGGCTCTAGGCGACGCGCAGGATGATCTTGCCGAAGACGTCGCGGCCTTCCATGCGCTTCAGCGCGGCATCGATATCGTCGAAGCCGACCTCGGTGTCGATGACCGGCGCGACCTGTCCCGCCGCCATCTTCTGCATGGCGTTGGCCATGTTCTCCATGCGGCAACCGAAGGATCCGAGCAGTTTCAACTGCTGCTGGAAAAGCTGCATCAGGTTGATCTGCGTCGACACGCCCGAGGTCGAGCCGCAGGTCACCAGGCGGCCGCCGCGTTTCAGGCACAGCATCGAGCCGGCAAAGGTGTCGGCGCCGACATGTTCGAACACGACATCGACGCCTTTCTTCCTGGTCAGCTTGCGCACGACGCCCTCGAAGCGGTCGTCGCGGTAGTTGATGACATGGTCGGCGCCGAGCGCCTTGGCCCTGTCGATCTTGTCATTCGAACCGACCGTGGTGATGATCGTGCAGCCCATCCGCTTGGCCAACTGGATCGCCGCCGAGCCGATGCCGGATCCGCCGGCATGGACAAGGATCGTCTCGCCGGGCTGCAGCCTGGCGTTGTCGAACAGCATGTGCTCGACCGTACCAAAGGTGACGGGCGCTACCGCCGCGCCAATGTCGGTCACGCCGGGCGGGGCGGGGACCAGCAGGCGCGCCGGCAGGTTGATCTTCTCCTGCGCGAAGCCGTCGAGATGGAAGCCGTGAACGCCCGAAACATGCTCGCAAAGATTGTCGCGGCCTTCGCGGCAGGCCCGGCACAGGCCGCAGGTGCGTGCGCCGTAGATCGATACCAATTGCCCGGGCAGCAGGCTGGAAACGCCGGGGCCGACCGCCTCGACCTCGCCGGAAGCCTCGGCGCCGACGACCAGCGGCAGCTTGCGCTTGGCGAAGGCCATGCCGCGCCAGCCCCAGACGTCGATGTGGTTCAGCGCCACTGCCCTGATGCGCAGCGTGACTTCGCCGAGCGCGGGTGGCGGTGGTGGCGGCAGGTCCACCGTTTCAAGGCGGCGGTCCTCGATAAGTTGCAGTGCGCGCATGGAGCCTGTCGGTTCTGTTAAGCGGAAAGGGCTCGCTTAGACCGGTTCCCGCGCCATGACAAGGCAAGTGTTCTGGCCGCCGAAGCCGAAGGAGTTCGACAGAACGGTGCGAACCTGCGCATCGCGCTTCTTGTTCGGCACGACGTCGAGCGCGATCGCAGGGTCGGGATTGTCATAGTTGATGGTCGGCGGGATGACGCTTTCGCGCATCGTCATCAGCGAAAACGCCGCTTCGACCGCGCCCGCAGCCGACAGCGTGTGACCGATCATCGACTTGTTCGACGAGACCGGCATCGAGCCAATCCGCTCTCCGAACACGGTCGACAGCGCCAGATGCTCCATCTTGTCGTTCTCGGGGGTCGACGTGCCGTGAGCGTTGACATAGTCGATCTCGTCTTCACTCAGGCCCGCATCGGCGAGGGCGGCGCGAACCGCGGCAATGGCCGGCGAAGCGTCCGGCTTCGAGCGGGTGCGGTGAAAGTCGTCGGCCTTCTCGCCGCAACCGCCCAGGACTCCGAGAATAGTCGCGCCGCGAGCCAATGCCGCTTCAAGCGATTCCAACACCAGCGCCCCGGATCCCTCGGCCAACACGAAGCCGTCGCGATCCCTGGAGAAGGGCTTCGATGCCTTTTCGGGAATGTCGTTGTGCGTGGAGAGCGCCGAGAGCAATGAGAAACGGATCAAAGCCTCGGCGGTGGCAGAACCGTCAGCGCCGATCGATAGCGCACGGTCGCATTCGCCGCGCCGGATCGCCTCGACACCGAGCTGGATCGCGGTCGCTCCCGAAGCGCAAGCCGTCGACAGGGTGATCGGCAGACCGCGTGTGCCAAGGCGGTCGGCAAGGCGGTCGGCGATCGAGCCGAACTGGGTGGTCTCGAAAATATCCAGCTCTTTCAAGCTACGCGCCACCCGAAGCAGTCTTTCGGCGGCGGTGTCGTCCTTGTCCTTGTCGGAATTGTAGAGCGAGAAGCGCTCGGCCCAGTCGAGTTCGACCGGCGGCGATGCGAGGAAGAGCGGTCCGCCGAAATCGCTGGAATTAAGACCGGCTTCAGTCACCGCTTCGAGGCCGGCAAGCTCGGCTAGCTCATAGGTGAGCGGGCTGGCACCTTTCGAACTCGACGGCAGGAAATCGACCATGCCGGAGATGCGGGTGTTCAGTTGATCGATGGGAAAGCGGGTGATCGGGTGAATACCCGACTTGCCTGATGTCAACGCCGCCCAATTGTCTGATTTGCCGACACCAAGCGAGGTGACCACGCCGATGCCGGTGACGGCGACAATTGGCCTGCCCATGTGATCGTTCAGATTGGCCATCTGGAGCCCTCGAGCGTTTATCGTTGCAGCATGGATCGCGCAGCGCCGCGTTACGCGGCGTTGACCAGCGCCATGCCCTCGAATTGGTGATAGCCGATCGCCGTTGCAAGGACGGTCGCGGGAACGCCTTCGAACGGCTTCTCGGCTGCGGCATCGAAAACAGGGTAGGCGGCCTTGCGGTCGACGGCGAGTGCCGCCAGCGCCACGGCGAACGGAAACTGCGCTTCCTTCATATGCCCGGTCAGCGTCGAGAAGCCGCGCGTGGCAATCGCAGGATTGGCATCGAGCGCCGTTTTCTCGGCGGTGGTTGCGGCATGCGCGCCCGAGGCACCCGACAGGGCAAGCAGCTTGCCGTCCGGCAGCGCAGCCTGGCTGAGTAGTGCTGCGATCTCGGCGCCGAGCTCACCGCGTGAGCGCCTGGCGCGGCCGGAAACCACCGGTCCGAGCTCCGCATAGATCTTGCGCCCGCGGCTCACGGCGTGTTCGCGCTGCTCCAGCACCAGGAAGGCACCGCCGGATCCAGTGACGATGCCGCCGCCCTCGGCACCCTGTCTTTGCCACACAGGTTTCCAGGGGCCGCGATGCAAATAGCCGGCAAGCTCGTAACCTAGCAGCATGTCGGAATGTTCGGTCTGGAAGGCGCCGCCGACCAGGATGTGCGTCGACTGGCCGGAGCGGATTCGCGCGGCGGCCGTTTCGACGGCGGCGACGCCGGCGCCTTCCTCGCCCATGAAGGTGCGCGACGAGCCGGTCACCTTGTGGACAATGGAGATGTTGCCGGCGAGCAGGTTGGAGAGCTGGGCCAGAAACAAGGTCGGCCGCAACTCGGTGGTCAGCTTCTCGTTGAGAAGCACGTCGCGGTCGTTGCGGCTTTCCGAAGCGGCGAGGATGGCGGCATCGACCGCCTCGTCGCGCTCGCCGCCGCCGGCAGCCACAACCATGTCCATGGTCGTGCAGAGCTCGTCATTGCCCTTGATGCCGGCATCGTCCAACGCCAGGCCTGCGGCATAGGTGCCGAGCCGCTGCCATGTTTCCATCTGCCGCTGATCGCCGCGCTTGGCGATCTGCAGGTTCCAGTCGATCTCCGGCAGCGGATGGACGGTATAGGGCGCGAACCGCGCGGCTTCGAGCACCGGCTGCAAGCCCGGCTGCGCGAGCTTCTGCCAGTGTGCGTCAGGGCCTTCTCCCAAGGAGGAGACAATGCCGATACCAGTGATGACGACGTCGTGGGGGCTGCTCATGAGCGGCTTTGTGGGTCAGGCGGCGCGGCCCGTCAAGGCCACGCGCCGGCCGATGTCAGGCAGTCTTGGCGGCAACCAGCGCGTCGATCTTGGCGCACAGGTTCTTCATGACGAAGTAGTCATCGGTCGAGGCCCTGCCGTCATTGACTTCCTGGGTCCACTTTTCCAGCGGCACCTTGATGCCGAATTCCTTGTCGATGGCGAAGACGATATCGAGGAAGTCGAGGCTGTCGATGCCGAGATCGTCGATCGTGTGGCTCTCGGGCGTGATGGTGTCGATATCGATCTCGCTGGTGTCGGCAATGATCTTGGCGACTTTGTCGAACGTGGTGGAGTTCGTGGTGGACAAGGGCTTTTCCTTCTTTGCGGGCGGAATCTGTCCGCAGCTTGTTTGGGCGCTGTCTAATCGGTTTTTCCCGGCAGGAAAAGGCCTGATAAGCCGGGCGCAGATGGGGAGGGCGCGTTGAAAAGGCAAGAAGGGCCGCCGGTCAACCCGGCGGCCCTTCCCATTGACGTAAGGTCAATGCTTGGTTCGATGCATGTCGTCATCCCAAAACCGGAACCACTTGGGGACATGCATCAGCTCTCGCGAAGCTTGACCAGGTCGTTCAACAGCCCGCCCGTCCCGTTGTGGACGGTCAGCCGCTCGACCTTGCCGGCGATGGCTTCCAGGGCCTCGAGCTCCTTCAGCCGCAGCATCACCGGGTTCTCTGCCATCACCTTGGCCGTGTTGAGCAGGGAACGCGTGGCGTTCGTCTCCTCACGGCGGCGGATGACGTTGGCCTCGGCCTGCTTTTCGGCCGAAACCACCTGGTTGAGGATTTCGCGCATCTCGCCCGGCAGGATGACATCCTTGAGCGCGATATCGCTGACCTCGACCCCGATCTCGGCCATGTCGGCCCGGACCTTGGCCGCGGCTTCCTCATCGACCGTCACCTTCTTTTCAAGGATCTGGTCAAGCGTCAGTGCGCCCAGCGTCTTGCGGAAGGCGTACTGCAGGGCTCGGTAGAGGGCCTCGCAGAAGTCCTTCACCGCGCTCACCGCCTTGACCGGATCGACGACCCGGTATTCGGCCGCGATGTTGACGCGGATCGTGACGCGATCCCTGGTCAGCACTTCCTGCCCGGCGACGTCGAGCGACTGGCGCTTGAGGTCGACGACCTTGATCTGCACCATCCGTCCGACGTTCCAGAAGCCGTGCACGCCGGCGGCAAGCGTCCGAATGAGGACACCGTCGACGAACAGCAGCCCGGCCTGACCATCCAGAACCGGATGGACGGACATCAATTCCGCCTTCCGAGCCTGGCCGAGCCGGCGCATGACCGCCGAATCGATGGCAAGATCGGCCGAGGTGTCGACCATCGTCACCTTCCACGGTCCGGCATCGGTCCACAGCACCAGCTTGCGGTCCGGCGCCAGCACGCTGTGCAAATTGCCGTCGCGCTCGATGACGGCGACCTCCGTGCGCCCGGTGCGGACGACGGTGAAATGACGCGCGGCCACGTCCGGGAGCTTGTCGAACAACGCCTTCTCGTACGCCGAAACGAATTCCGGGTTCCTCAGATCGTGCCGCGAGACTTCAAGGCTGCCGCGCCGGTTGGCGAGCCAGTGCTCACCCGGCAGCAGGACAGCCTTGATCTCTCCCTTGTAGAGAGTGAGGGCACGCTCATTTTCCTTTACGAGGACGCGATCGCGCCCAAGAACCTGATCGAGAATAGTCATTGTCTTACTCCTGTCGGGCATGGCCCCATGCGAGGCGTCACGTCATGCGTCGATCTTCCCTTCGTTTCTCGTTTCACTTCCAATTCCGGCACGAATGATCCGGAGACCGGTGGCATCAATCCGTGGCGGGCCCTCGGGAGCGGATCGCGAGGCAGCGAAGCGGGCGCCGGAGGCCTTGGCCTCCTTTGCCGGCGACGCTGCGCCTTGACCATCACCGCGAGCCTGGCCGCGAGCCGATGGCATCGGACCTTTCGATCCGGCCTTGGCCCGAAGGCTTCGGCCGTCCGTCAAGTCTTCAGCATTCCAGTCCCCGGACCGTTTTTCAGATAACACCGTGGCAGGGTGCTGGCTTATCAGGCCAATGGAGAAGGATTCGAACCTTCGACAATCAGAACCTAAATCTGATGCTCTACCAAACTGAGCTATCCGTGGTGCAGACAGCAGGATTCGAACCTGCGACCTCCGGACCCAAATCCGGTGCTCTACCTCTGAGCTACATCCGCGATCCCAATCCCCAAAGCGGCGCCGTATACAGGGCGGCAAGGCCGCCTGCACGGGCGGAGACGAAAGCTCCAACCGCTGTGCTCACTTCGGTTCTCGTGACCGGGAGCGCGCCTATAGCCCCTGCGACGGGTTGTCGCAAGCGACATTGTGGCGGCGAATTTGCGGCTTCTTTCAGCGGTGGCATTTCGGCAACACTGGTCGCCGCGCCCCGCGATCGGGCGCAGCGACCTCAGAAGGTGACGCGGCCAAGGACGCGAAGGCCGTCGCCCTGCGGTTCGACCACCACGGCTTCGCCTTCGCGCGGCGAGATGCCGGTCAGCGCCACGATGTCTTCCAGATGGGTGACCATGATCAGATTGTCGGAGCCGGAATAAGCGCGGATTTCCTTCATGATGGCAGCGATCTGCGCTGCTTTCTGTGCATCGTCGCCCTTCAGGAGGTCGAGCGGTGCGAACAGTTCCGGCTCGGCCTCGAAGGCGGTGCGCGCCGTGTCGAGGCAGCGACAGTAGCGGCTGGACAGAATGCGCTCGATGGGAGCCGCGCGGGCGGCAAACAGGGCGCCGATCTTGCTTGCCTGCTGCTTGCCGCGCGCCGACAGATTGACCTGGGTGGCGCAATTGCCGATGTCGAAATTGGCCGGGTCGGTGGTGCCGGTGACCATGGCGTGGCGCAGCAGCACGACATGGCCGCCATCGCGCAGCAGCGCCCAGCCGGCGTCGGTCGCGTGCGCGGCGGCGGGGACGACAAGCAGGAACAACGCCAAGGCTAACCGGATCATCGCCACCCTTCCATGAGTCCGTATCGGGCTCCAACCATTCGCATATAGGGATTGGAAACCGGGCACAAAGACAAGCCGGGCGCCGGTCGCGTCTCAAGCCTCACTTTTTGGCGAGCTGCTGCTTCACCAAATCGATCTTCTGGTCGGTCAGCGGGATCGGGATTGTGTAGCCGGCTTCGGTAAAGCCCTGTTTGGCGTTCTCGAAGAACGCGATCGCCTTGAGATATTCCGGCTTGCCGCCGCCATAGCTGGCGCGGTTCCAGTGGATGTCGCCAAGGTTGTTCTGTTCGAAGGCCCACTGCATGGGCTGACTTTCCCTGGTGAACACTTTCAGCGTCGCCGTGAAAGCCGCCTCGGCCTCGTCGAGATATTTGCCGGTCCGTTCGATGTTGCCGAGGTTGAGCAGGCTCATGCCGATGCCGTTCTGCGCGTTCGCCCAGTCGACCGGCGCGGTCTCGATGGTCAGCACTTCGAGCGCCGCACGGCGCGCGGCGATCGAATCCCGCAAGGTCGCGGGGCCGGCATTGCTCATGCTCAACCAGTGCAGCGTCGAGCCGAGGCCGGCCTGGGTCAGCGCCCATTGCCGTGGGTTGGTCTCGCGCTTGTATTCGCGCAAGGCGTTGCGGTAGGCGTCGACCGCCTCGTCATAGTATTCGGGCTTGTCCGTCACGCCGCCGAGAAGCTGCAGCGTGTTGCCGAGATTGTAGTAGCTCATCGCCCAATCAAGCGGGAATTTCCGCCTGACATAGACCTGGCGGGCCGCCTGGAATGCGGCAACCGACTGCTCCAGCCTGGATGCGTCGCGGGTGCGCTGGCCAAGCGTCTGGTAGATCGAGCCGAGATTGTTCTGCGCCGACGCCCAATCCATCGGGAAGCGTTGCCTGGTGAACACAGTCAGCGCATCGTCATAGGCTGCCGCCGCTTCTTCGAGCGTGCCGGTGCCCATGTCGAAACGGGCAACACCACTCAGCGCATTGCCGAGGTTGAGCCGGCTGGTGGCCCATGAGACGGGGAATGTGTCGCGGGTTCGCACTTCGAGCGCGGCGCGAAAGGCGTCGGCGGCCTCGTTGATCCTGGCCTTGTCGTTGAGCTGGATGCCGAGGGTCACAAGCGTGTTGCCGAGATTGTTCTCGACCATCGCCCATTCGACCGGCGTTTTCTGGCGCGTATATTCCTCGAGCGCCAGCCGGTAGGCCGCTTCCGCCTGGGCCAGATGTTCGCCGCCGGGTTCGCGTTCGGAGAGCGCATAGAGCGCGAGGCCAAGATTGTTCTGCGAGGACGCCCAGTCGAGGGGCACCTTGTCGCGCGGGCGCTTCTCCAACGTGGCGCGCATCGCCGCCACCGCCTCGTTCAAGCGCTTCGGGTCGCTCTCGCGTTCGCCGATCTTCAACAACACATTGCCGAGATTGTTCTGGGCGGCGGCCCAGTTGAGGTCGTCCTTCACATGTTCGAACACGGCAAGCGAATCGCGAAAGATCTGCGCGGCCTCTTCGAGATGCGCGGTCTCGGTCTCGCGCTCGCCGATGTTCTGCAGCACCACCGCCATGTTGTTGCGGGTGATGGCCCAGTCGCGATTCTGTTCGCCATTGGGAATGAAGTTCAAGATGGCGCGATAAGCTTCGATCGCGTGCCGCAGCGCATCCAGGTCGCCGGTGGCGTAGCCATAGGAATTAAGTGCTTCCGCCTCCTGGTTCTTGTAGTTCCAGCGCAGCTTGTCGTCCCATTTCTCGGCCAGCGAGAACGCCTTGGCATAGTCGTTGGCGGCCGACTTGTAGTCGAAGACCAGCGCCGAGGCGTCGGCCCGCTTGGCGTAGATCGCGGCATCCGCGATGCGCTTCTGCTTGATCAATTCCTCAGCCTGGTCGACCGCGTCGTTGGTCGCTTCGACCCGCCCCACGGCATCATCGAGGAATTTTCGCGCCGTGGCGATCGCGCCTTGGCCGATGGCCTTGTCGGCGGAAGCGACCAGGCGTTTGATCTCCGGATCGTCGGTGCGCAACGCCGCGCGCTCGGACATCATCTTCTTCAGACGCTCGGCCTGGGCATCGAGCACTTTTCGCAGGTCGGCCGGATCTTCAGGGATTTTCTCCGTGCCGAGCGCCCTCAGCACGCCGTAAAGCGCGTCGAGCGGGACGCCTTCCTGCAGCGATGCCAGCTCCACCTGTGCCCGCTTGGGGTCGGGCAGGTCGGAAATGGTCAGCAGCAACTGCCGCCGCTCGCCGGTGATCAGCCCGTCGTCGCCGGTCGGTTCGGGCGGTGCGACACCGAAATAGAGCAGCCGGCGCAGGCTTTCGTTGACCCAGGGGCGCTGCTTCGCCTTGGTGTCGAGATAGACCTCTTCCGTTACCATGCGCATGACCGAGCCGAACTCGGTGCCTTTCATCGCCGCGAGGTGGCGCAGCAGGGCCGCCGCATAGGGGCTGTTTTCGCCAGCGGCGCCATCGAGCGCCGGACGGCCGGGTTCCGCGGCGAAGCCGATCACCGTGCCGAGGCTCGCGTCGGCCGCCGGCGCGTTGCCGAGGGCCTTTGCGCCGCGCACCGGCTCCAGTCCCCCGGCGCCGATAGGCTCGGCGGAGGCGGTGGGTGCGCGCCGCACCACGGCGTCCGATGGAAACGGATTGGTGCGGCAGGCGTCGAGCAGCATGATCGTCACCGGCACGGTCTTCTTCAGTTCGTCCATGACGGCGGAAATCGGCACCAGTTCCTGATCGGCATCCTTGAGTGACGAGACGTCGGCGTCGACCGGAACCAGATAATTCTCGCCACCGGCCTCGATGCCGTGACCGGAATAATAGATGAGGGCGACGTCGGCACCCTCGGCATCTTCCGTGAAACGCTCGAGGTCGCGCTTGAGCTTGGCGGCATCGCGATCGCTGACGTTGCGGGCGTCGAAGCCGAGGTCGGTCAGCATCTTGGCCATGTCGCGGGCGTCGTTGGCTGGATTGGGGAGGGCGGCGATGTGCTCGTATTGCGACTGGCCGATGATCAGCGCCACGCCCTTGAGGTCTTTTGCCTCGGCAGCCTGAAGCATCGACGCGGCAACGGAGACAAGCATGGCGACAAACAACGTCACCCGCGCACGCCGGAAAAGACGCAGTTTCGAGGTGTCGACAAAGGTCATTTGTCGTTCCGCCCTGATGATCCAAACCCTCTATAACCCTGCCAGCCAACGATGATCAAATTCGGGCGCGATTGCGCCGCGGCCGTGGCTCGCCTATCCCTGAAAAATGTCTCCACTCACCGAAACCGTCCTATTCGTCTTCAGTCTTGTCGCGCTCGGCTATCTCGCTGGGTTCACAGGCTATTTGAGACCGGCGAGCGGCGAGGGGATATCCGACTTCGCGGTCTCGGTGGCCATGCCGCTGCTCCTGTTCCAGACCATGGTCAACGCTGATTTCCATGGCGTCGCGCCATGGCCACTATGGGGCGCCTATTTCACCGCCGCGGCGATCACCTGGGCGGCGGGCCATCTCGTCACCACGCGGATATTCGGACGCGACGCGCGCGCCGGGGTCGTCGGCGGCGTATCGTCCGCCTACTCCAATGTCGTGCTGCTCGGCGCTCCCTTCATCCTTGGCATATTCGGTCCGAGCGGCTTCGAAGTTCTGTCGCTGCTGGTCTCGGTGCATCTGCCGATCATGATGATGGCCTCGATCGTGCTGTTCGAGATGTTCGGCCGAGGCAGCGGCGAACATGTGCATCCGCTACGGGTCCTGCGCAGCTTCCTGAGACGGCTGTTCATCAATCCGCTGATCATCGGCATCCTGCTGGGGCTGGCATGGCGCATCAGCGGCGTGCCGCTGCCGGCCCTCGTCATGCGACTGGTCGATGCGCTGGCCAACACGGCCGGGCCGGTGGCGCTGTTTGCCATGGGGCTCAGCCTGCGCCGCTTCGGCATATCAGGCAATGTCCGGCCAGCGCTGGTACTTTCGGTGCTGAAGCTGTTCCTGATGCCGGCGCTGGTTCTTGCCTTCGTCTGGCTGCTCGGCCTGCCGCCGTTGACGGCCAAGGTGGCGGTCGTGGTGGCGGCGCTGCCGTCGGGCATCAATTCCTATCTCATCGCCGTCCAGTTCAACACCGGCCAGGCGCTAGCATCGAACCAGATGACCATCGCCACTGCTTGCGCGGTCATCACTACTGCTTTCTGGCTGACGGTTGTCCTGCATGTTTTCGGGTGAGGTTGGCGACAGCTGCGCCAACCCGCTCTCGTCTTGCGCTGGTCCAACCCCTATATGCCATCTTGCGATTGCTTGCGGGGCTTTCCCTAGGTTAAGAGCAATGGCTCCAGCGTGCGGCCCTGCCTGCGCTTTACCTAAGACATCCAGATAGCGGCCCGTGAGCGCCGAACGGAGGCTAGACCATGCTTCAGAAAACCAGCCATTTCATGCGCCAGGCCAATCTCATCAACGGCGAATGGGTCCAGGCCGACAGCGGCCAGACGGTCGATGTGAACAATCCAGCTACCGGCCTCAAGATCGGCACCGTGCCGAAGTCGGGCAAGGCCGAGACACGCCGTGCCATCGAGGCTGCCGACGCCGCCTTCAAGTCATGGCGCAAGACCACCGCGCTCGAGCGCTCCAAGCTGCTGCGCAAGCTGCATGACGCGATGATGGACAATCAGGACGTGCTGGCCGAACTGCTCACCATTGAGCAGGGCAAGTCGCTGTTCGAATCCAAGGGCGAGATCGGTTCGGCTGCCGCCTACATCCTCTGGTTCGCCGAAGAAGGTCGCCGCACCTATGGCGACGTCGTGCCGTCGCCATGGGCGGACCGCCGCATCCTGGTGACCAAGGAACCGGTCGGTGTCATTGCCGCCATCACGCCGTGGAATTTCCCGTCCTCGATGCTGGCCCGCAAACTTGGTCCCGCACTTGCAGCCGGCTGCACCGCCGTCGTCAAGCCGGCCTCGCAGACGCCGTATTCCGGCCTTGCCTGGGGTGCGCTGGCCGAGGAAGTCGGCTTCCCCAAGGGCGTCGTCAACATCCTGACCGGTTCGGCGAGCGAGATCGGCGACGAGATCTGCGCCAATCCGCTGGTGTCGAAAATCACCTTCACCGGCTCGACGGAGGTCGGCAAGCTTCTCATCCAGAAGTCGTCGGTCACGGTCAAGAAGGTGTCGATGGAACTCGGCGGCAACGCGCCGTTCATCGTCTTCGACGACGCCGATATCGAGCGTGCCGTTGCCGGCGCGATCACCGCCAAATATCGCAATTCAGGCCAGACCTGCGTCTGCACCAACCGCTTCCTCGTCCAGGCTGGTGTGTACGACAAGTTCGTCGAAAAGCTCGCCGCGGCCAGCAACGGACTGAAGGTCGGTTCCGGCCTCGAAGAGGGCGTCCAGCAGGGGCCGCTGATCGACGAGAAGGCGGTCGAGAAGGTCGAGGAACTGATCGCCGATGCCACCTCAAAGGGCGGCAAGGTCGTCGCCGGCGGTCATCGCCATGCACTGGGCGGTTCGTTCTTCCAGCCGACGGTCATCGCCAATGCGACGCCGAAAATGCGCTTCATGAAGGAAGAGATCTTTGGCCCGGTCGCACCGGTGTTCAAGTTCGAAACCGAGGAAGAAGCCATCGCGCTCGCCAACGACACCGAATTCGGCCTTGCCTGCTATTTCTACACCGGCGATCTCGGCCGCGCCTTCCGGGTCATGGAAGGCCTGAAATACGGCATGGTCGGCGTCAATGAAGGGCTGATCACCACACCTGAAGCACCGTTTGGCGGCGTCAAGGAATCGGGCCTCGGCAAAGAAGGCGGACATCAGGGCATCGAGGATTACCTCGATACCAAATATGTGTGCATCGGCGGCCTCGGGCTCTGATAGGCTAGTGCGTGGGGCAGGCTGGTAAACCTGCCCCAGGCTGAACAACCAGCCGAAGTCCTTTGGATCCACTGGCATTTGCGGGCATGACGATGAAGGACGGCGAGGTTTTCGGCACGACACAGGCAGGCGAACCGATCCGCCGCTTTACGATCAGGGGCGGCGGCCTCACCGCCAACATCATCGGGCTTGGCGCCATCGTCCAGGACCTGCGCCTGACCGGGCACGACGCGCCGCTGGTCCTCGGCTACAACAATCTGGAGGCCTATGAGACCGACACTGGCTTCTTCGGGGCCGTGGTCGGGCGCTACGCCAACCGCATCGGCGAAGGCCGCTTCACAATTGGCGGCAACCGCTACCAGACCGAGCGCAACTTCCTCGACAAGCATACGCTGCATGGCGGCTCGCAAGGCTACTCCCACCGACCATGGACAGTTTCGCTGCACGGCAGGGATTTCGTCACTCTGACGCTGCATGATCCCGACGGTGCGATGGGCTTTCCCGGCGCGCTCGACGTTACTTGCACCTACCGGCTGAAAATTCCCGGCACGCTGAGCGTCGAACTGACGGCGACCTGCGAGGAGCCGACGCCGTGCAATCTCACCCAGCATTCCTATTTCAACCTCGATGATGGCGGCACGGGCGACATTCTCGACCACAGGATGATGCTGAACGCCGGTGCCTATCTGCCTGTCGACGGCGACATGATCCCGACCGGCGTGGTGAAGCCGGTCGACGGCACGCCTTTCGATTTTCGCCAGGCGCGGCCATTGCGCATGGAGACCGAGGGCGAACAACTGCCCTACGACCAGAATTTCTGCCTGGCCGCGGCGCGCGGGCCGCTCAAGCAGGCCGCGTGGGTGCAAGGGGCGAATTCCGGCGTCGAGATGGAAGTCTGGACAACGGAGCCCGGTGTCCAGCTCTACACCGGGCAATATGTGACGCCACGCACCGGCCTGGAAGGGCGGAATTACAAGGCCTTCAGCGGCTTCTGCCTGGAGCCGCAAATATGGCCTGACGCGCCGAACCGGCCCTATTTCCCGCAGGCGACGCTATGGCCTGGCGCGATCTATCACCACGTGACCGAATACCGGTTCCGGCAAGGTTAGCTTTTTCAGGGCTTGCCGAACGCCGCCCTCAGCGTCTCGAACGGTGCCAGCGCGCCGCGGACCTGCACGACGGCAGCGGCAACGCGATGGGCTCTGCGGGCGGCCTCCTGCGGGTTGTGGCCGGCAAGACGGGCGGCGAGATAGCCGCCATTGAAGGAATCGCCGGCGCCGGTGGTGTCGGCGGGGGCCGCGACATGGATCGCAGGCACGTCCTGCAATGATCCGTTTTCGGCAATCAGTGCCGGCTGCTCGCCATTCTTGACGACAACTTCGCCAACCCATTGCCTGAGCCGCTCGGCGGTCGCCCGCGGGGTGTCATCGCCGAACAGCATCTGCTCGTCAGGGAAGGTCGGCAGCGCGATGTCGGTGACGGCAAGCGCTTCGACGATCGCTGCCTGCGCTTCGTCGCGGCCGCGCCACAGTCGTGGCCGGTAGTTGGGATCGAAGGCGATCGTCGAGCCCGCCGCGCGCGCCTTGCCCACGGCCTCCAGCAGCGTCTTGCGCGAGGCATCGTCGAGAATTGCCAAAGTGATTCCGGAAAAGTACACAAGCGATTGATTTTGCATGCTTTTCGATAGTGCCGCCGGATCCGAAGCTAGCTGCCGCGCGGCGGCGTCGCCACGCCAGTAGGTGAAGGAGCGCTCGGCACCGGTCAGCGTGATCGCATAGAGGCCGGGGCGCGCGCCCGGTATGACCGGACTGGAGCCGATGCCGATGCCGTTTTCAGCGAAGAAAGCGATCTGGCCTTGGGAGAAGGGGTCGTCGCCGAAGGCCGAGACATAGGTTGCCGGCAGGTCAGCGCTCAGCGCATGCAACGCCCACAGCGTGTTGAACGTGTCGCCGGCAAAACCCATGCGCCAGTTTGGGCCCGTCTGGCCCGACAGTTCCAGCATGCATTCGCCAATCGAGGCGACGCCGTTTCCCACCATCTGGGATCCTCCAGTGATTTGCGTGCTGTAGCTTTTTGCCGGACGCAGCGCCATGCTTGGCAAGCAGGCTTTTTTCCGCCACAGCGTTTTCCCACAGGCTGGCGGGATGCGATCCGTCCGGCAGAACGTTATCCGCAGAAGAGGAACCGGTTTGGCATCGTTATGGCGTTATCTCCTGGCAGGTCTTGGTCTGGCTGCTTTGCTGGTCGGCGTTCTCGCGGTCGTCTATCTGACCGCGCCGCATTCGGCACAGCCTGTCGGTCCGGATGTCTCGAGGACGAAGAAAACCGACAACGGATTGTACGTAGCGAGTTTCGTGCCGGAACGCGGCGTGGTGCGGCAGGGCGAGCTGGAATCCTGGGTGCTGACGCTGAAGACAAAGACAGGGGCTTCGGTGGAGCGAGCCGCGATCGCCATCTCTGGCGGGATGCCGCAGCACAAACACGGTCTGCCGACCAGTCCGCAGGCGACCGACTATCTCGGCGAGGGCCGCTACCGCATCGAGGGGCTCAAATTCACCATGAGCGGCTGGTGGCAGCTGCGTTTCGCCATATCGTCCGGCGCGGGCTCCGACACTGTGCTGTTCAACGTGGTGCTGTGAGCGGTCGATGAGGCGCCTTTTCTGCTTTTTGGCGCTGACGGTGGCCGTGCTCCTTGGCGGTTGCGGCAAGCCGGATTTTTCCGATGCCGAGAAGAAGACGATTGCTTCGCTCGCGCTGAATACGCTGCCGGCGCTGAAGCCTGACACCACCAACCGCTTCGCCGATGTGCCGGCCGCCGCGGCGCTCGGCTCGACGCTGTTCTTCGATGTTGGGATGAGCCGCGACGGCACCGTGTCCTGCTCGACCTGCCACAAGATCGACCGCCAATTCCAGGACGACCTGCCGCAGGCGGTGGGTGTCGGCCGCACCAACCGGCGCACCATGCCGCTGGCCGGTGTGGCGCGTGACCCCTGGTTCTTCTGGGACGGACGTCGCGACAGCCTGTGGGCGCAGGCGCTGACGCCGCTCGAAAACCCGCTGGAACAGGCGGGAAACCGCACCGCCTACGCGCATTACATGAAGGCGCGCTTTGGCGAACGCTATGAGCGCATCTTCGGGCCATTGCCCGATTTTTCCGGCGTTCCGTTGAATGCCAGCCCGCTTGGAAGCGATACCGAAAAAGCCGCCTGGAACGCGATGAGCGGCGCGCAGCGTGACGCCATCAACAGCGTCTATGCCAATATAGGCAAGGCGATTGCCGCTTTCGAACGCTCGATCGAGCCGCCGTCGACGCGATTCGACCGCTTTGCGCTGGACCTTGCCACAGGCGCCGAGCCGAAAGGCGATGTGGCCTTTTCGCGGGAAGAAATCCTTGGGCTGAAACTGTTCATCGGCAAGGCCAATTGCGTGACCTGCCACAATGGCCCGCGTTTCACCGACAACGGTTTTCACAATACGGGCGTGCCGCCAGTTGCCGGCCTGCCGGCGGATCGCGGGCGGGTCGAGGCGGTGGCGCAGGTCGAGGCCGACCCGTTCAACTGCTTCGGCGCTTATCGCGATGGCGAGGCCAATGCCTGCGGCGAGCTGCGCTTCATGGTCAAGGATGCGCCGGAACTGGTGCGCGCCTACAAGACGCCGTCGCTGCGCGGTGCTGCGACACGGCCGCCCTACATGCATGCCGGGCAGTTTTCATCGCTCGACGAGGTGGTGGCTCACTATGCCAAGGCTGCGCCGAGCGTCGAAGGGGTATCCGAAGTCCACCCGCTGGAGTTGTCGGACCGCGAGCGCGCCGCACTGGTGGCGTTCCTGAAGACGCTGTCGGAATAGCCCTTCTGTTTGACCATGACCTTGTCCGAAAACCAGCTTCCACTTTTCGGGATCATGGTCATCGGTCCTTCACCGTCTCCATCGCCACGAAGGTCGAGGTCTGGGCGACGTGGGGCAGGGCCGAGATGCGCTCGCCGAGCACGCGCCGGTAGGCGGCGATGTCGCGGGTGCGGACCTTCAGGAGATAATCGAAGCTCGACGCCATCATGTGGCACTGCTCGATCTCCGGCACGGCCTGTACGGACCGGTTGAAGGCATCGAGCGCCGCGGATCGAGTGTCCGACAGTTTCACCTGGACGAAGGCGACATGGCCTTCACCCATGCGCTCGCGGTCGATGATCGCCTGGTAGCCCCTGATGTAGCCATCCCTCTCCAGCCGCTTCACCCGCGCCTGCACCGGTGTCTTCGACAGGCCGACCTTGGCCGCCAGTTCCGACATGGAAAGCCGGCCATTGCCGGCGAGTGCCGACAGGATGTTCCTGTCGATGCGGTCCAATTGGTCTTCTGTCATCGAAACCGAAGCCTGAATGAGCAATTTTCGGCGGCATGATAGGTCAATTGCACTGGCCTGTCGATTTTTTCAGACCGCCTGAGATCTGTGACTTGTGCTAGCTTGCGCCATTCGGTCCGGTGACCGCCGGTCCGCTCCCTTGTGCTTGCTCATAGGACCGCCATGCCGCTCGACGCCATCCGCCAGCAGATCCGCGCCAACTATTTGCCCGACGAAGACGAGGCCGTAAAGCGACTGGCCGAGGCGACCGGGCTTTCGGCCGGAGACCGCAAGGCGATCTCGGCCCGCGCGGCCGACCTGGTGCGGGCGGTGCGGGGCTCCACCGATCCCCGGCTGATGGAAGTCTTCCTCTCCGCCTACGGTCTGTCCACCAAGGAAGGCGTAGCGCTGATGTGCCTGGCCGAGGCGCTGCTGCGCGTGCCCGACACCGAGACGATGGACGACCTCATCGCCGACAAGATCGCGCCGCACGACTGGTCGGCGCATTCGGGCGGTTCGAGTTCGATCTTCGTCAACGCCTCGACCTGGGCGCTGATGCTGACCGGCCGCGTGCTCGATGAAGGCGAGGGCGGCATCGAAGGTACGCTGCGTTCGATGGTGCGCAGGCTGGGCGAGCCGGTCATCCGCAAGGCGGTGGCCGCCGCCATGCGCGAGATGGGCGAACAGTTCGTGCTGGGTCGCACCATCGCCGAGGCCGTCAAGCGCGGCCGGCCGATGACGCAGAAGGGTTATCTCTATTCCTTCGACATGCTTGGCGAGGCGGCCCGCACCGAGGCGGATGCGTTGCGCTATCACAAGGCCTATGCCGACGCCATTTCCTCGCTCGATGCCGGCTCCAACGGTCCCGATATCCGCTTCAACCATGGAATCTCGGTCAAGCTCTCAGCGTTGCATCCGCGCTACGAGGTGGCGCAGAAGGAGGAAATGCTGCCTGTGATGGCTGAGCGGCTGCTGTCGCTGGCACTCGCGGCCAGGCATTCGCGCATGGGCCTCAACATCGATGCCGAGGAGGCCGATCGTCTCGACCTGTCGCTTGACGTCATCGAACGGGTGCTGGCCGAGCCGGAGCTCGCCGGCTGGAACGGGTTCGGCGTCGTCGTGCAGGCCTACGGTCAGCGCGCGGCTTTCACCATCGACTGGCTCTATGCACTGGCGAAAAAGTACAATCGCAACATCATGGTTCGGCTGGTCAAGGGCGCCTATTGGGACACCGAGATCAAGCGGGCGCAGACGCTCGGACTGTCAGGCTATCCCGTGTTCACGCGCAAGGCCAACACCGACGTTTCCTACATCGCGTGCGCGAGAAAACTGCTTGGCATGACCGACCGGATCTATCCGCAATTCGCCACCCACAATGCCCACACCGTCGCCGCCATTTTGTCGATGGCTGATAACCGCGACACCTTCGAATTCCAGCGCCTGCATGGGATGGGCGAGGCCTTGCACGAAACCGTGCGCCGGTCGGAGGGCACGCGTTGCCGCATTTACGCTCCCGTCGGCGCGCATTCGGACCTGCTTGCCTATCTGGTCCGTCGACTGCTTGAGAACGGCGCCAATTCCTCCTTCGTGCACCAATTGACCGACGAGGACGTCGAGCCGGAAGACATCGCGCGTGATCCGCTGGAAACGGTCGAAAGCCAGGGTCCCGCCGCCAATCCGGCGATTGCCAGGCCATCCCAGATCTTTGGGATCGGGCGCCGCAACTCGAAAGGATTCGACATTACGGATACGGTGACGCTGGCTGATATCGACAAGGCCAAAGCGGCTTTTGCCGGGCCGGATCGCTGGCACGCCAAGCCGATCACGCGCGCCGCCGGCTACGGCAAGCAGCGTCCGATCGTCAATCCGGCAAAGCCTTCCGAGGTCGTCGGCACGGTTCACGAGGCCGCCGCCAAGCAGGTTGCGACCGCGGTGCGCATCGCTGTCGAGGCGCAGCCGGCCTGGGCAAAACGGCCGGTTGCCGAGCGTGCCGCGATCCTCAACCGGGCGGCCGACCTTTACGAGGCCAATGCGGTCGAGTTCTTCGCGCTCGCCACCCGCGAAGCTGGCAAGTCGTTGGCCGACGGCGTCGCCGAGGTGCGCGAGGCCGTCGACTTCCTACGCTACTACGCCGCCGAGGCGGCAAACGCCGAGGCGGGCACGCAAGCGCGCGGCGCCATTGTCTGCATCTCGCCATGGAATTTCCCGCTCGCCATCTTCACCGGCCAGATCGCGGCGGCACTCGTCACCGGCAACTCGGTGATCGCCAAGCCGGCCGAGCAGACGCCGCTGATCGCATTCCGCGCTGTCGAGATGCTCCGCGAGGCTGGCGTGCCGGAAGACGTCATCCAACTCCTGCCCGGCGACGGCCCATCGGTGGGCGGCCCGTTGACAGCGGATCCGCGCATTGCCGGCGTCTGCTTCACCGGCTCGACCGAAGTCGCCAAGCTGATCGAGAAACAACTGGCCGAGACCGCCGTGCCGGACGCCATGCTGATCGCCGAGACCGGTGGTCTCAACGCCATGATCGTCGATTCCACAGCGCTGCCCGAACAGGCGGTGCGCGATATCCTGGCGTCGGCCTTCCAGAGTGCGGGCCAGCGCTGCTCGGCGCTGCGCGTGCTCTATGTGCAGAAGGACGTCGAGAAGAAGATGCTGGAGATGCTGAAAGGCGCCATGGAGGCGCTCAATATCGGCGATCCCTGGCTGATCTCGACCGATGTCGGCCCGGTCATCGATGACGAGGCGCAGGCCTCGATCCGCGACTATTGCACGAAGAAGGGTCTTGAGGGCCGGCTGATCGCCAAGCTCGAGGCCCCCAAGGATGGGCGTTTCGTCGCGCCGCATGTCTTGCGGGTCAAGGGTATCGAGGACATGGAGCGCGAGGTGTTCGGGCCTGTGCTGCATGTTGCCAGTTTCGACGCCGACCAGATCGACAGCGTCATCGCCGCCATCAACCGCAAGGGCTATGGCCTAACCTTCGGCCTGCACACCCGCATCGAGGGCCGCGTCCAGCATTTCGTCGACGGCATTCATGCCGGCAACATCTATGTCAACCGCAACCAGATCGGCGCCGTGGTCGGTTCGCAACCGTTCGGCGGCGAGGGCCTCTCCGGCACCGGGCCGAAGGCCGGCGGCCCGCATTATCTCAGGCGCTTCCGCAAGGGGCCGGAAGCTGGCACGCACCTGGCCGACGGGCACAAGGTCACCGCCACCGAACTGGCCGACAATCTGCCCGATCCGTCGCTGGGCGGCTGGTCGACGCGGCCGGACCGGATCGCCATCCTGAGGAAACATCTGCGCGGCAAGGGCGCGGCGGCGATCGGTGCCGCCGCTGCAATCGATTTCGGTCAGGTCGATTTGCCCGGCCCGACCGGCGAGGCCAACACGCTGTCACTGTCGCCGCGCGGCCGGGTGCTGTGCCTGGGGCCGGACGCCGACACGCTGCTGGCGCAGACCATCCAGGCGCTCGCCGCCGGCAATGCAGTGCTGGCCGTGGCGCCAGGTGCCCCGGCGGCACTGTCGGCGCTGACCGGCAAAGGCCTGCCGTTGGCGGCCATCGATGGCCGCCCCGATCCGGTCGAGGCGCGCTCGCTGCGCGTCGATGTCGTTGCTTTTTCAGGCACGCCCGAGGCGGCGCGCATCGTGCGCAAGGTCATCGCCGAGCGCAGCGGGCCGATCGTGCCGCTGGTCAGCGAGGTTCTCAATCCCGCGGCCTATGCGCATGAGCGGGCCGTCTGCGTCGACACCACGGCGGCCGGCGGCAATGCCAGCCTGTTGGCCGCCGCATAGATTAGTCGGTACTTACGCGCCTTCGACGACGGAAAAACCCTCGAATTGCGGGTGGCCGAGATAATGGACCTTTGTCGTGCCGACATTGCGGTGGGCGGCGCGAAAGTTCTCCGATTTGGTCCAGGCGACGAAGTCGGCGTGGCTCGCCCAGACCGTATGCGAGGCAAACAACGTGTAGCCTTCGGTCTCGTTGGCCGGGCCGCGCAACAGATGGAATTCGCGGAAGCCTTTCATCTCGGCAAGGCTGGAATCGCGGTTCTTCCACACGGCTTCGAAATCGGCCTCGGAGCCGGTCTGCACCTTGAAGCGGTTCATGGCGATATACATGGGGTCCCTTTCCTGCGGATGTTGATGGTTGGCGCCGCAACGCTTGTGCTGCTCACATCTTAAAACGGGCCGATCCCGACCTCGAATTCCAAACCCGGATTCGCGGCCTGTGGCGGAATTGGAGGGAAGGGAGCAGCCTTGCGCACGATGCCAAGCGCGGCCTCATCGAAAGTCTTCGATCCCGAGCTTTCCAGAATACGCAACTGATCTATGTTGCCCTTCTTGCCTATGGCGAATGCCACAACCGCATTGTTTCGCGCGGCCAGTTGCAGCGAAGGCGGGAGAGTTCGATTGACTCTGCCGAGCTTTCGAAAGACGTCGCCGCGGTAGCTGTCTTCCGCGGCGCTGCCGGCCTCTTTCTGCCTCTTGCCCATGCTGGCCGCTTGCGCCGGCCGATCCTGGCCGTCGGCCGTACCGCTCCGTTCATCCGCCGCTGCAGCTGTCGCAGGCGCGGCCGCCGGAGTCGGCCTTGCATAGGGGGTCGGCGGGTGATCGGGAGCGGCGACAGGCATCTCGACGGTTTCGGCCTGGGCGCTCGGCTGCGCCTGCGTTTCGTTCCTGGCGGCCACGCTCTGGTCGTCCGGGCGGGGTTTTGCCGTCACCAGTATGTCGGGTGTCACCATTGGCTGTTTGGCCGGTTCCTGCGAGGGCTCCGAAGCCTGCTTCGCGGCGTCCCGGGCGGGCTCGCGATCCTGTGTCACAGCTTCCGGCGCGGGCCGCGAAGGTTCCGTCGGCGGCGCCGGCCTGGCTGCCTTTGCCTGAGGGGGGGTGGCCGGCGGCTGGCTCGGCACCAACGTGACATTCATTGCCGTCGGGTCCTTGTCCAGCGCACTGCCGGCTACCTTGTCGCCTGTGTGATCGCCGCCTTCCGATTGCTCCGTCTCCCTGGAAACAAGCGTGCCGGCAGGTGAGACCAGAAAAGCCGCCGCTACCGCGGCATGGAGCAGGCCGGAGATGGCGATCGCCGTTGCCCACTTGCCGTTGCCGGCCGGCGGCCGTGTCTGGGCAAGCGGCTCGGCCGGCACGATGGCCAACTCGTCGCCGGCGTCGCGGAGGGGACTGATTTCCTGCATGTCGCGCGGCGGAAAATGCAGCGGCCCAGGCGTCATTGTCAAATCAAGATGGACTGGCTCAAACAGCGGAAGGCCGGCCAGGGGCCGGGCCACCATATGTCGTGCCAAGTCGAGTTCCAGTCCCACCGCCGCCCTCAGACTCCGAAAGCGATGCCGGTTCTGGTGTCCGTCTTCAGCTTGCGCATGCAGGCGGCCGGCTCGACGCCCGTGCCGGCGCATTCCGTGGCGCTGTTGATCAGCACGCGGCTGACCTTGGTGCAGTCAGTGCCGGCCAGGTCAAAGCGCGTCACCTTGGCCTTGCCGGCCGGCAGGTCCTTGAAGTCGAGCACGGTCAGCCGGTCGACGATACCGGCCTCGTTGAACAGGGCGATCTCGAACGCCGCCTTGATGAGGTCGGCGCCGAGATTGTTGCTGACCAGGAAGGTCAGGCGGCAGCCCTTGTCGGAAGGCTGCGCTGCATTGAGTTCGAGGGTCAGGACCGGCGCGGACTGCTCAGCCCACGCCGGAACCATCGCAAGCGACATCGCCAGCGCCGAGGTCAGCAGACGAAGCGATGTCGTCAAGCTCGTCATGATGGATCAGCCTCCAAATCGCATGGTTGCCGCCAGTTTCAGCGTGATGCCGGGTTCATAGACGGCGACCGTCGTGCCGCCATTCAGCGGGTTGGCGTATTTGACGTCGAACAGGTTGTCGGCGCGGAAATCGACCTTCAGATCGTCGGTCGCTTGATAGCTGGCAAAGGCGTTGACCAGCGTATAGTCGGTGGCCACCGCATTGCCCTTGGGCTTGCCGTTGTACTGCACTTCGCCCCCGACGGTCAGCTTGTCCTCGAGGAAACGCAAACCGAGCTGAGCGGTGACCTGAGAGGAGGGAATGGTGGCGAGGTCGGCCTCCACGCCCTTGTAGGAAACTGTGTGGCCATTTGTGATCGAAGCCGAGAGGCCGGCATAGCCCCACGCCGCGTCGTAGACACCTTCCAGCTCGACACCGTTGATCCTGGCCTTGGCGAAATTCTGATACTGGAAGCAGATCGGGATGCCGGGGCCGAAGGGGCAGCCGCTGCCTGGGGCGAACGGGGACAGCGTCACGCCGTCGATATAGTCGTCGACATCGTTGTTGAAATAGGCTGCCTTCAGGCGCAAGGCGTCGCCAGCCTCGAAGATGTCGTTCTGCTTGTAGTTGACGCCGAATTCGGTCGTCTTGCCGGTTTCAGGCCGCAGATTTGGATTGGGCAGGAACGGGAAGCTGACGCCTGCCGGATGGTTGCCGCTGATCAGAGTCTCCGTGATCGAGGGCGAGCGATAGCCTTCCGCATAGGTGCCGTAGAATTGCAGGCCGGCAAGGCCGGCGCTCTCGAACGGCGAGACACCGACCGTGACGCGCGGCGACAGCCTGTCGCCGGAGATATCATGCGTGGCGTCCTTCAGGCTGTAGCTGTCGTAGCGCAGTCCGGCGATGACTTCGAGCCAGTCCCAGGTGAGTTTGTCCTGGACGTAGGCGCCCGACACATTGCGCTTGCCCGAAGGCGTGTAGAAGCTGTCGCCGCCGGCCGCGCCGCCCGTCTTGACATCGTCGCCGACCCAGTCGCCGCCATAGCTCAGTTCATGCGCGATGCCGCTCGTCTCGAACCGTGAGGTGTTCCAGATATCGATGCCGGTCGTGCCGACATCGAAAGTCGACTGTGACCCTGCCGGCAGCACCACGGGAAGACCGGTCACCGGATCGAAGCGGTTCTGCGGGACAAGACTGGTCAGGCCGAGATGGGTCTTGTTGTAGGAGGTGTTGATGTGGAGATCGAGCCAGCTCTTGTCTTCGTCCGTGATGTTGTAGCGGGCCGTGAACGTGTTCGACTTCAGGTCGATATCATTCACAGGCACGCCGCCGCTGGTCTCGTCCCAGCCGTCGCTCGATCCGACCCAGCCAAGCTTCAGCTCACTGTTCTCGGTCGGCCGGATGGTGGTCTTGAGCAGGCCGCTCAGGACGTCGAAACCAGTGCCGTTGACGGTGTCGCCGTCGCCGTCCTTGTAGTTGCCGTAGTCGCGGTAGACGATGTTGCCCAGCACATCCCAGTTCTCACTGAGGCGATAAGCGCCGGATGCGCTTGACGTCCAGCCCTTGCCGTTGCTCTCGTAGCGTCCGGTGACGGAACCGGCCCAGGTCTCGTCAGGCTTGAGGAAATCCTGTGCATCCTTGGTGTCGAAGAAGACGACACCGCCAATGGCGCCCGAACCATAGGTGTTGGCGACCGGGCCACGGATCACGTCGACGGATTTGACGAGCTCGGGATCGATGTAGAAGGTCGACTGCGTGCCGTGGTCGGAACGCTGGAAATTCTGGCGCGCGCCATCGACGATGACAGCGACGCGGCCGAAATCCTGCAGGCCTCGGATGTTGATGCTGGTGCTGACGCGCCTGGCGTCCGCCTGTGCGGCGACGCCGGGCACACCGAAAAGCATCTCGTTTGGCGTCGTCGCCATGCGGCGGTCGAGCTGTTCCTGGTCGACATGGCTGGCCGAGGCCAGCGATTCGATCGCCGTTTCGCCGGTGCGGCTGAGCACCAGGATCTTGTCGAGCAGCGTCGCGCCCGCGGGAGTTGCTTTTTCCTGGTCAGTCTTCTTCGATTGATCCGGTTGCTTGCCCGCCGGCTGCGTTGCCTGCTGGGCGTGCGCCGATAGCGCGGACAAGGCGATCGCCGCCACGCCTGCGAGTAAAGCCGCCGCGCCGTTCGCCGTCGCCCGGCCGCGCCGTTCCCAATTCATCGACCCCATGCCCCAACTCCAAATCCCAGGTTCCATGCTGGCTGGCCTGGGGCTTGCTGGCATTTTTGATCGTATCCGGCATCTTAAATGTTGACTCATTTAGTCCGGTATTGCACTGACTAGTAAACATGATTATTCGAGTCAAGAAATGAATCGGCAATTTCGCAACGCCTAGCCAGATGCCCGGCACAGGAAAGGGATCGACCCAGATGAACACGCATAATCCCAACGATTTTCGCTATCGCGTCCGCCGTTCCGACGATGCCTCCGCCCGTTTCGATCGGATTCCGCTGGCGGTGCGAACGCTGTCCAGCAACACGCTGTTCCAGGGGGAGCACGAGATCGGCATCGAACATCATGGGGCGCTCTACCGGCTGAAGATCACCCGCCAGGGCAAGCTCATTCTCAACAAGTAAGGCAAGGCATCAGGGGTAAAGACATGGACCAGCGCGTAAAACCCGCTCCGCATGAAATCCGGCGGGCACGGACCGAGAATCCGAAAGCGCGCGAGCGTGATCTGGCCGGCCAGCTCGGCATTTCGGAGGCCGAGCTGGTGGCCGCGCATTGCGGTGATGGCGTCATTCGCATCGAGCCGCGCGTCAATGACCTTCTGACCGGTCTAGAGGCCGTTGGCGAGGTGATGGCGCTGACCCGCAACGAAAGCGCCGTGCACGAAAAGATCGGCGTTTACGACAAGGTCGTCACCGGCAATCACAATGCGATGGTGCTTGGCGAGAACATCGACCTGCGCATCTTCCCGAAAATCTGGGCGCATGGCTTCGCCCTGGAAAAGCGGGACGGCGACGACATCCGCCGCAGCCTGCAATTCTTCGATGCTTCCGGCGAGGCGGTGCACAAGGTGCATCTGCGCCCCGCCTCCAGCCTCTATGCCTACCAGAAGCTGGTCGCCTCTCTGGAATCGCCGAACCAGGGGCCGACGATCGAGATTTCAGGAACCGTTCTCGACGAGGAAAACGAGGCCGGGACATCGACCGCGAGCCTGGACGATCTGCGTGACCGCTGGAGCCGGCTGACGGACGTGCACCAGTTCTTCGGCATGCTGAAGACGTTGAAGCTCAGCCGCCGCCAGGCGGTGCGCATGGTCGGCCAGGATTACGCCTGGCTGCTCGACAATGACGCGGTGCGCGCCATGTTCCATCACGCCGCCGAAAGCGAGATGCCGATCATGTGCTTCGTGGGCAACCGCGGCTGCATCCAGATCCATTCCGGCCCGGTCAAGTCGATCAAGCCGATGGGGCCGTGGATCAACGTGCTGGACGAGACCTTTCATCTGCATCTGCGAACCGACCACATCCATGAGGTATGGGCGGTGCGCAAGCCGACCAGGGACGGCCACGTCACCTCGCTCGAGGTCTATGCCGCCAATGGCGACATGATCATCCAGTTCTTCGGCAAGCGCCACGAAGGCGAAAGCGAGCGCGACGACTGGCGCTTCCTGGCCGAGCACCTGCCGCGCATTCCAAGCCCGACGGCAGCCTGAGGACAGTGTAATGAGTTTTGTGTCGAGACTGTCCGCCCTGCGCGGATCGATGATCGGTTCCGCGATCGGCCTTTCCCTGGCTTTCGCCGCAATGCAGCCGGCCGGCGCCGACGAAGGCGTTTCGGTCTTCGTCGATCCTTCGAGGATCGCCGCCATCGGCGGGTCCATCACCGAGATCGTCTATGCGCTTGGAGAGGAAAAGCGTCTGGTGGCTCGCGATTCCACCAGCAATTATCCAAAAGCCGCGCTCGACCTGCCTGATGTCGGTTACATGCGCCAGCTGTCGCCGGAAGGCGTCTTGTCGGTCAATCCGACAGGCATACTGGCATTGTACGGCAGCGGCCCCAAGGAAGCCGTCGACGTGCTAAAGAAGACGAGCATTCCATTCATCGAAGTGCCCGAACTGTACAGCCGCGAAGGCATCCTCCAGAAGGTCCGCATTGTCGGCAAGGCGCTCGGGGTCGAGGCCAAGGCCGAGGTGCTGGCCAAGGCGCTCGATGCCAAACTCACGGCCGCCGAAAAGCAGACAGCCTCGATCAAGGAGCGCAAGCGCGTCCTGTTCGTTCTCTCGATACAGAGTGGCAAGATCCTGGCGGCCGGCAGCGAAACCGCGGCCGATGGCATGGTCAAGCTGGCGGGCGGGGTCAATGCGGTGGAAGGCTTTTCCGGCTACAAGCAAATGTCCGACGAAGCGATCATCACCGCCAGGCCGGACGTGATCTTGATGATGACCAATGCCGGGCCGCCGGTCTCGGACGACGAATTGTTCGGCAATCCATCCATCGCCTCGACGCCGGCCGGAACGGCGCGCAAGCTGCTCCGCATCGACGGCGCCTATCTACTGGGCTTCGGACCGCGCACGGCCGACGCGATCCACGATCTCGCCGTGTCGCTCTATGGCGCACAGGTCACGGACTGAGCATCATGGCCGACCAGTCGATCGCCGGTCCGGTGAAGGCGATGGGTGCATCCGAAGGGGATCGTTCCGGCCGCGCCCGTGCCGTCATTCTTATGCTGTGCCTGGGCCTGGCGGGCGCCGTCTTGCTTTCGCTCACATCCGGGGCGTCGGATGCATCCGCCGTGAACGTCATCAGGGATTGGCTCTTTGGCACCATCCCCGGCGATGCGGCACTCAACGCCCGTGACAGCCTGATCGTCCATGACATCCGCCTGCCGCGCGTTATCCTCGGCATGCTGGTGGGTGCGGCTCTCGCTGTCTGTGGCGCCGTCATGCAGGGACTGTTCCGCAATCCGCTCGCCGATCCCGGACTGATCGGCGTTTCAGCCGGCTCCAGCCTCGGCGCGGTGGCCATCATCGTGCTGGGCGGGACCATGCTGGCACCGGTGACCGCATTGCTCGGAACGCTCGCGCTGCCGCTTGCGGCATTCTTCGGCGCCCTCGCCACCACATTGGTGCTTTATCAGGTCGCCACGCGACGCGGGCAAACCTCTGTTGCCACCATGCTGCTCGCGGGTATCGCCCTGGCTGCACTTGCCATGGCGCTGACCGGAATCCTCATCTTCATGGCCGACGATCGCCAGTTGCGCGATCTGACCTTCTGGTCACTGGGATCGCTCGGTGGTGCGACATGGGCCAAGATCGCTTCCGTCGGGCCCATCATCGTCTTGGCACTCGCGGCGATGCCGTTCCTTGCCCGGGGTCTCAACGCGCTGGCGCTCGGCGAGGCCGCCGCCGGCCATCTCGGCATTCCGGTGCAGCGGCTGAAATACACAGCCATCATTGGTGTCTCGGCGGCGGTCGGGGCGTCCGTCGCCGTCAGCGGCGGCATCGGTTTCGTCGGCATCGTCGTGCCGCACCTGCTGCGCCTGCTGATTGGCCCGGACAATCGTTACCTGCTGCCGGCCTCGGCGCTGCTCGGCGCCTCGCTGTTGCTGCTCGCCGATGCCGTGGCCCGCACCATCGTGGCGCCGGCAGAGTTGCCGATCGGCATCGTCACCGCCGTCGCTGGCGCACCGTTCTTCCTGTGGATCCTGCTGCGCAAGCGTGGCGTGATCGATTTGTGAGATTTGAGACCCTGTAGGAGTGTTTCATGATCGAAGCCCGCGACGTTTCTGTGGCGATCGGCAAGAAGCGCATTGTCGCCAACGTCGATTTCGAAGTCAGGCCAGGTGAAATCTCGGCCATCGTCGGCCCCAACGGATCGGGCAAGACGACCTTTCTCAAGGCGATGTCGGGGGATCTCGTCCATACCGGACGGATCCTTATCAACGGTCGCGAGCTGTCGAAGATGAAGCCGGTCGAGGCGGCGACAGTGCGAGCGGTGCTGCCTCAGGCAACGACCCTGTCCTTTCCCTTCACCGTGCGCGAGATCGTCAGGCTTGGCCTCGTCGGTGGACGCTCGGGCGTGCTGCCCGGCGAGGACGAACGCCTGCCGGAGCGGGCGCTGGCGCGGGTCGATCTCGACGGTTTTGCCGGTCGTTTCTACCAGGAGCTTTCCGGTGGTGAGCAGCAGCGTGTCCAGCTTGCCCGCGTGCTGTGCCAGGTCTGGGCGCCGGTGCTTGACGGCGGCCCGCGCTATCTCTTCCTCGACGAACCGGTTTCCAGCCTCGACATCAAGCATCAGCTGATCATCATGAACATCGCCCGCGACTTCGCCAGAAGAGGCGGCGGCGTGGTCGCGATCCTGCACGACCTCAATCTGACGGCGATGTTCGCCGACCGCATCTTCGTGATGCATCGCGGCCGGCTGGCCGCGACCGGATCGCCGCGCGACGTGCTGAGTGACGATCTGATCGAGAATGTGTTCGACTGCCGGCTCAAGGTCGGCGTGCTGCCGGCCGGCAACATGCCATTCGTGCTGCCGCAATCCGCAGCCTAGATCTGCGGTCTTCGGCCCGGCCCGCGCAGGATCAAGCTGCCGGGGCGCGGCGCTCCATCAGCATGTCGATACCGAGCAGGTTGCGCACATTCGGCCGCGCCGCCACCAGATCGGCGATCGTGTAGCGGGCAAGCACGGCGAAGAAGGCGTTGAGCGCTTCGCGCAGCGCCGAGTTCAATGCGCAGCTGTCGACCAGCGGGCATTCTGCCGCGTCATTCTCGAAGCACTCCGCCATGGCAAAGCTTTCCTCGGTCACGCGCACAACATCGAACAGGCTTATCGCTTCGGCGGCGCGGCCCAGCCGTACCCCTCCGTTCCGGCCGCGGACAGTCTCGACCAGGCCGTTCTCGACCAAAGGCTGCAGGATCTTGAACAGGAACAGTTCCGACACCGAATAGGCGGTCGCGATTTCCGGGATGCGGCTCAACCGTTCATTGTTGGCGGCACAATACATCAGGATGCGCATGGCATAGTTGGTCTGGCGGGTAAGCCGCATTTCATCCTCACAAAGCGCTGGCGCGGTGCAACCATGCCAGAGTCTGGAACTTTGCCGGCGCGGCTTCACCCGGATTTTCGGAGTCGCCGCGCTGGCCTCGGTCGAATATGGCCTATACCTTGGAATAATTCCAGACTGGCTTCGCATCATAGCTGAATATTCTCGTCAACTTTATGTGCGTGGCCAGGCGAAACGCTGAGAAAATCGGCTGTCGCGGGCATTTTGACGACCGACGCACTAAATAGCCTGGGATCGACGAGGAGCGGCTCATATGTCTCAATCGGCCCAGTCGCTGGCGCCCGTCCGTTTCGACACCGACGCGGGCGCCAAGCTTTCGGCGCTGCGGCGGACAAAGTTCGTCGCCACGGCGGCGCTGGCACTCTGCGTGCTGGTCTTTGTCTTGGCCAAGTCCTTCCAGGCCAGCTACCCGTGGCTCGGCTTCGTCGCCGCCTTCGCCGAGGCGGCAACCATCGGCGGCCTTGCCGACTGGTACGCGGTGGTGGCGCTGTTCAAACGGCCGCTCGGGCTACCCATCCCGCACACCGCCATCATCCCGGAAAACAAGGATCGGATAGCCGACAATCTTGGCCGTTTCATCGAGGTTAATTTCCTGGCGCCGGAACCTGTGTGTGAAAAACTCGCCGAGGTCGATTTTTCGGCGCTCGTCGCCGATTGGCTCGCCGATGCCGAACGCGCAGCCGGCCTGTCGCGCTTCGTCGTGCGGCTGGTGCCGCGCACGCTTGCGGCCGTCGAACAATCGGGCCTGCGCGGTTTCGTCACCAGCCGCATGCTGGAGCAGATCGAAAAGGTGCCGCTGGCGCCGCTGGCCGCCGAACTCTTGTCGGCGCTCACCGACGATCGCCGCCACCAGAAATTGTTCGACGAGTTCATCAAGGTCATCGGCCGGTTCCTCAACGACGAACAGGCGCTGGCGACGATGCGCGACAAGATCCGCGAGGAACTGCCGTCGCTGTTCAACCTGTTTCGCGCCGATGCCTACCTCCTGAAGAAGATCGTCGCCTCGGCGGGCTCCCTGCTGGACGAAGTGCGTGCCGATCCCGACCACCCGATGCGCGCCGAATTCGACCGTTTCGCGCAAAGTTTCGTCGAGCGGCTGCGCACGTCCAAGCAATATGCCAAGCGAGCGGAGAAAATGAAGCGCGATTTTCTCGCCAGACCCGAAGTCAGGGCGCTGGCCGGCGACATGTGGGAGAGCCTCAGCCTGTTCATCGAGCAGGATGCCAAGGCGCCGAATTCGCTGGTCCGGGAGCATCTCGCCAACATGTTCGTCGAAGTCGGCCGCCATCTTGCCGGCGATGCCCAGATCCGGGCCGACATGAACCAAGGATTCGTGGTGGCGCTGGCCTCATTCGTGGAAAGCCAGAAGAGCGGCGTGTCGAAATTCATCGCCGACCAGGTCAAGCGCTGGGACCTGGCGCAACTGACACGCCTGATCGAGATGAACATCGGCAGGGACCTGCAATATATCCGCTTCAACGGCATGATCATCGGCGGGCTGGCTGGCATCGTGCTCTATACGATCGAGTTGCTGCTCCCGGTCAATTGATCCGTATCGATCGCCAGGCGTGCGTTCGAAATGGACACACGGCGTTCGAGTGCTATTCTCCCGTCGAGGGCGTCCGCAACCGCGGCAAAGGGGAGAAGACAGTCATGGCCAGACAAGCAGAATCCGATTCCTTCATGGAGATGTTCGGCAGATTCGGCCGTGACCTGAAGGTGCCCAACGTCGATGTCGAGGCGATCCTTGCCCATCATCGCAAGAACCTCGAGGCACTGGAGAAGGCGGCACGGACCAGTGCGGCCGGGGCAACCTCGCTGATGTCAAGGCAGCGCGAAATGCTGCAGGACACGTTGCGGGAGGTCGCCGACATGGCGCAGAGCTACCGCGCACCGGGCAATCCGCAGGAACTGATGGCCAAGCAGACGGAGTTTGCCAGAAAATCCTTCGAGGCCGCGCTCAAGAACGCTGGTGAAGTGGCTGAACTGGCCAGGAAATCTGGCACCGAATCGATCGACATCCTGCGCGCGCGCATCAAGGAGGCGATGGAGGAGGTCCGCGCCGGCTACGGGCAGAAGTGAATCCCATCGGCTGTCGTTTCGCCCACTATCCGGCACGCCGGTTGGCGATTCCGCAATATCGCACATAGTTGCATTAGCGCCACGGCATAAGCTCCCGGCAAGCTGGACGGTCGAAAAGTCCGATTCGGGCCTGCCATTGCGTGGCAAGGCATGGCACGAGTGTGTTCGAATCCGGCGGAACGGATTTGCGCGGAACGAATTGACAGAGGCCGCCAGTTCGTGGTCCGGAAGCTCTGGAAGCGATCGGGAAAGCAGGAATGACGGAAGTACGGCCTAAAACGCCGCCAACCTACGAACAGCTGAGAACGATGTCCGGACAGGAACTCGGCGTCTCGGAATGGACCACGGTCGATCAGAACCGCATCAACCAGTTCGCCGAATGCACCGGCGACCATCAATGGATCCACGTGGATCCTGAACGGGCGCGTCGGCAAAGCCCGTTCCGCACCACGATCGCGCATGGCTATCTGACGTTGTCGATCATCGGCGCGCTGGCCCTCGAAATGGGCATCGTGCCCGAGAATACGCAGGCCGCCTTCAACTATGGTTTCGACAAGGTGCGTTTCCTGGCGCCGGTCAAGGTCGGCGCACGCATCCGCCTGCGCACGACGCTGCTTTCCATGGAAGACCGTGGCCCAGGCCAGTATCTTATGAAGGCAGCCAACACGGTCGAGATCGAAGGCGAGGAAAAGCCGGCGCTGATGGCTGAAACGCTCGTCATGCTTTACGAACGCCGCAAACGGGCAGGGGCCTGAACGGCGGTCCGCCAGGCCCCTCGCGTCATTTCATTGGCCGTAACAGTTCCGGCAAAGACGATGCCTATGGCCATCACCCACATGGGCAGGATGAAGGTCGTGAAGGAGGGGCGGCGAAGGCGAGCAGTCAAACGATTGCGGTTCAACGCCGGTTGGGTTCCGCTCGGCGGTCGGCGCGGGCGGAGAGCATCGCAAGGACCAGCGCGGCCAGGGCCAGGGCCGTGGCTGCCCGGAAGGTGATCTGCATGCCTTGGGCCGCCGCCGCGGAACTCAAGAGCTGCTGCCCGATCCCTTGCTGTGCATTACTCGATGCGATCGCGAATATGGCACCCATTAGCGATGCGCCAGTGATGAGACCAAGATTGCGCGACAGGTTGAGCAGACCGGAAACGACGCCACGTTCGTTTGCGCTTACACCGCCCATGACGGCTGCATTGTTGGCGGTCTGGAACAGGGCATAGCCGAAGCAGGTGACGGTGATTGGAGCGACGTAGCTGGCGATGCCGAGCTTGGTCAGGGCGAGCGACAGGAGGCACGTTCCCGTGGCGAGGCAGAGCAGGCCGGCGACCATCATCCGATGGGCACCGAAGCGATCGGTCAGCCGGCCGGCCAGCAGCGCCGACAGGGTCGAGACAAGCGGCCCGGTCGAAAGCGCCATTCCAACCATCGCGGCATCCAATCCCAGCCCGCGCGACAGGTAGAACGGAGCAACCACTAGGGTTGCCATCATCACCGTGGCGACGATCAGGCTCATGGCGAGGCCGGCGCTCAGCCGCGGGTCGCGGAAGCGGTCGAGTTGGACGAGGGGCGCCTTCGCTTTCGCCTGAGCGATGGCGAACACGATGACGCCGATACCGGCCGCGACCAGCAGGCCCAGATTGAGCACACCGAAATTGCCTCGGCCAAGAGTCAATGCCAGGGCATAGGCGCCCAAGGTAAGGGCCAGCAGGGCGGTGCCCGTGACGTCAAACGTGCCTCGACCGGTCTCCATTGTTCCGCCGCGCGCCGGCAAGGCACGCCAGGAGAGAGCGAAGGTCAGAAGGCCCAGCGGCCCATTGACAAGAAAGATTGCCTGCCAGCCGAGGCTGGCGATCAACAAGCCGCCAAGCGAAGGCCCGAGGGTCGTGCCGATCGCGGACATGGCGCCGAGCAGGCCCATGGCGCTGCCGGTTCGCTCCTTGCTTACGGTTTCCGCGACGAAGGCCAGTGTCAGCGCCATCATCAGCGCGGCGCCAAGTCCCTGCATGGCGCGCGCCGCGATCAGCAGCCAGAGTGTTGGTGCCAGGCCGCAGAGCACCGATGCCAGCGTGAACAGCGCGATGCCACAAAGCAGCAAAGGCCGACGCCCGAACATGTCGGCCAGCCGTCCGGCGCCGACGATCAGCGTCGTGATGGCGAGCAGATAGGCGAGAACCACCCATTGCACGGCCTGGAACGATGCATCGAAGGCTTGCATCAGCGAAGGCAGGCCGACGCTGGCAATGCTGGTTCCCAGTGACGATAGCAGCGTGGCGAGCGACAGGCTCACCAGCGCCAGGCCAGCGGACTGGGCCTGTCGCGGCACCGATATCAGTTCCCGATTTTGCTCAACGACTGCCAAGGCGATCTCCTTTCTGTCTGCTCCGGAACCGGAGCTGTCGGAGATCTAGTCTTGTGTACGATGCGGCGGAAGGCACAGCATTTGCATCGTATTCGTGCATCGGACGCCATATCATATGCTATGATCGATCCATGACATCGCCCGATCTCAATCTCCTCTTTGCCCTCGACGTCCTGCTGGCCGAAGGCAGCGTGGCGCGCGCGGCGCGCCGGCTGCGGCTCAGCCCCTCGGCGATGAGCCGGACGCTGGCGCGGCTGCGCGAGGCAACGGGCGATCCTCTGCTGGTGCGCGCCGGGCGCGGCCTGGTGGCGACGCCGCGTGCGGAGGAATTGCGGCGACAGGTCGGCCGTGTCGTCCAAGACGCGGAGGTGCTCCTGCGCCCGACCGAGTTGCTTGATCCCCGGAGCCTGGACCGGATCTTCACATTGCGCACCAACGAAAGCTTCGTCGAGGAGTTCGGGCCTCGCCTCGTCGCCCGCACCGAGGCCGATGCGCCAGGGGTGCGGCTGCGTTTCGCACCGAAGTCCGACAAGGATGCGATGTCGCTGCGCGAAGCGGCGATCGACCTGGAAATCGGCGTTGCCGGCGAGACCGGACCCGAGGTTCGCATCCAGGCCCTGTTTCGCGACCGCTTTATCGGTGCCGTGCGAGCCGGCCATCCCCTGGCCGAGGGCAAGGTGACGCCCGAGCGCTATGCGGCTGGCCGGCACATCAGCGTCTCGCGACGCGGCCGCGAGAAGGGACCGATCGACGAGGCCCTGGGCATGATTGGCTTGCAGCGGAGGGTCGTGTGCATGGTCTCAGGTTTTTCGGCGGCACTTGCCATGGCCCGGGCCTCGGATCTGATTGCCAGCGTGCCCGAGCGGCATACGGCAGGAGCGCGCGCCGGCATGCATAGTTTTGCGCTGCCGGTCGCTACCGTGGACGTCACTATCTCCATGCTCTGGCATCCGCGTCTCGATGCCGACCCGGCGCAACGCTGGCTGCGGGACTGCGTGCGGGAAGTCTGTGCGGGTCGCTGACCGATCAGCGCGCCATCGCCGTTTCGAGCACTTTGAAAATCCGCTCGTCCGCGCATTGGGCAACGTTGAAGCGCAGGAAGCGGCTGGCTGACTGCGACAGGCTGAACGCATTGCCGGGTGCCAGAACGATGTTGTCGGCGAGCGCGCGGCGGGCGACGTCGGCCGCGTCTACCCGGTCCGGCAGGCCGCACCACAGGAACAGCCCGGCCGGTTGGTCGATCCAGGGCGTGATGCCGATCGCCTTCAGCCGGGCGCTGGTCTCGCCCATGGCACGCGAGAGGCGCGCGCGCAGCAAATCCATGTGCTTGCGGTAGCTGCCGTCCTTCAGCAACGTCAGCACA
Source organism: Mesorhizobium sp. M8A.F.Ca.ET.207.01.1.1 (assembly GCF_004794715.1). NCBI lineage: Bacteria > Pseudomonadati > Pseudomonadota > Alphaproteobacteria > Hyphomicrobiales > Phyllobacteriaceae > Mesorhizobium > Mesorhizobium sp. M8A.F.Ca.ET.207.01.1.1. The sequence goes on from NZ_SRUS01000006.1 coordinate 61,275, forward strand.
AGTTCGGCCGCCAGCCGTCCGCCGCCGAAAGTCGTGGCGATCTTGAGGTCGGCCAGGCCCTCGATCCAGTCGCGGGGGGCGGCGATGAAGCCGCAGCGGACCGACGCCGAAAGCGTCTTGGAGAAACTGCCGATCTGGACAACGCGGCTAAGGCCGTCGAACGCCGCCAGCCTGGGGGCAGGGGCATGTTCGAAATCGGCGAAGATGTCGTCCTCGACGATGGTCAGGCCCGACTGGTCGGCCAGTTTGAGCAGACGATGGGCCGTCACCGGAGACAGGATCGCCCCCGTCGGATTGTGAATGGCGGAGTTGGTGATGTAGAGGCGCGGCCGGTGTTCGGCGAGCGCCTGGGCGAACAGCTCGATATCAGGCCCCGATTGCGTGTAGGGGACGCTGACGACCTTGGCGCGATGGGCACGCAGCAAAGCGTGGAAATTGAAATAGCAGGGATCGTCGACCAGCACGGTGTCGCCGGGCTCGATCAGGAACCGGCAGAGCAGGTCGATGGCCTGGGTGCCCGATTCCGTCAGCATGATCTGTTCGGGCGAAGCTTCGATGCCATGCCCGGCCAGGCGCCGCGCCAGCAATTGCCGCAGCGGCGGCAGCCCGAGCGGCGTGCCGTAGTCGGCAAGCGCGACATCGTCGGCACGCGCGACCGTGCGCAATGCCCTGCGGAGCCCGGCCTGTGGCATCCATGAAGCCGGTAGCCAGCCGCAGCCGGGTTTCAGGACTTCCTCGCCAGCCTCCAGCGACTGGCGCGAAACCCAGAGCGGATCGACGGCACGATCGAGCCGGGGGCCGATCTCGGCCAAAGACAGCGGCGCCAGCGAGCCGGCGGCATAAAAACCGGAACCCGGCCGGGAGCGGATCGCGCCTTCGGCGGCGAGCCGCTCATAGGCTTCGACGACGGTGGATTTGGATACCTGCATGGACTTCGCGAAGGCACGGATAGACGGTAACCGGGTTCCCGGTGTCAGGCTGCGCGCGGCGATCCGCTGACGGATGGTCGCCATCACACTCTCCACAAGGGTGCGTGCGCCGTCGGGTTCCAAAGCAAGGTCTGTCATCCGTACTGCTCAATTCGTCATTACAGTTTCGTCGAATTGTACCCCATTGTCTCTGGCCGCGCCACGGTTGTTCGCACCATAGAGGGCGAAAGCAATGGAGCCTGCAATGGACAAGACGGCGAGCGGCTGGGTGAACGGATTTATCGGCGTGCTGATCTTCAGCGGCTCGTTGCCAGCGACGCGCGTGGCGGTGATGGATCTCGATCCGATATTCCTGACATCGGCCCGCGCGGTCATAGCCGGCCTGCTTGGTCTCGCCCTTCTGCTTGTGTTCCGCGAGAAGCGCCCCGGGCGTCATGACTTGCTGTCGCTCATCATCGTTGCGCTTGGCGTGGTCGTCGGCTTCCCCTTGCTGACGGCGCTCGCGCTGAAGCATGTCACGTCGGCCCATTCCATCATCTTCGTCGGCTTGCTGCCGCTGGCGACCGCGATCTTCGGCGTGTTGCGTGGCGGTGAACGGCCAAGGCCGGCCTTCTGGCTGTTCTCATGCCTCGGCAGTGCGCTGGTGGCGGGCTTCGCGCTTGCGCAAGGCGTGACGGCTTCGCCGGTCGGCGATGGGCTGATGCTTGCGGCCATCATCGTCTGCGGCCTTGGCTACGCGGAAGGCGCCGCGCTGTCGCGCAGGTTGGGCGGCTGGCAAGTGATCTGCTGGGCGCTGGTGCTGTCCCTGCCGGTCATGCTGGTGCTGACGGTTGCTACCCTGCCGTCGTCCTTCGCCAGCGTTGGCTCCAATGCCTGGATCGGTCTTGGCTATGTCTCGCTGTTCAGCATGCTGATCGGCTTCGTCTTCTGGTATCGCGGCCTGGCGCAAGGCGGCATTGCAGCAGTGGGGCAGTTGCAGCTGCTGCAGCCGTTTTTCGGGCTCGCATTAGCGGCGACACTGCTGCGTGAACAGGTCAGTCCGATGATGATCGTCGTCACGCTTGGCGTGGTGACATGTGTGTTCGGCGCGAAGAAATTCGCCAAGCAGGATTTGCCGCGGCGTGCGGCTGCATAGTGATGATGCCGACCCTCGCTAGAACTTCGTCACCACGCCAATGCCGATGCCCTCGAAACCGCCCATCGCCATCAAGGCCGCGGGCGCCTCGTCGAGGCTGATCTTCTTGCCGACCAGCAGTTCGGGCTTCAGCTTGCCGTGGCGGATCATCTCCATCATCGCGGGGTAGCGATAGGCCTGCATGCCGTGGCTGCCGAGGATTTCGAGCTCGAAGGCGATCACCTTGTCCATCGGCACCTGGGGGCGGGCGTGCTCGCCCAGCATCAGGCCGACCTGCACGTGACGTCCACGCCGGCGCAGGTTGGCTATCGAGTTGAAGGACGTCGTGGGGTGACCGAGCGCGTCCATCGACATGTGGGCGCCGCCATTGGTGATCTGCTTGACGGCCTTGACGACGTTCGGCGTCGTGGACGCGTTGATGGTCGCCACGGCGCCGATCTTTTTGGCGAAGTCCAGTTTCTCGTCGGTGAGGTCGATGGCGATGACATTGGCGCCCATCGAGCTGGCAATCATGATCGCCGACAGGCCGACGCCGCCGCAGCCATGCACCGCCACCCACTCGCCCGGCGTCACCCGGCCCTGGTCGACGATGGCGCGGAACGAGGTGACGAAGCGGCAGCCGAGGCTGGCGGCGGTGGCGAATTCCATTTCGTCGGGAAGGCGCACCAGATTGGTGTCGGCGTGCTCGATAGCGACATATTCGGCGAACGAGCCCCAGCCGGTGAAGCCGGGTTGCGTCTGATGCTCGCAGACCTGGTGGTTGCCGGAGGTGCATTCAAAGCAGCGGCCGCAACCGACGGCGAACGGCACGGTGACGCGCTCGCCCGCCTTCCAGCGGGTGACCTGTTTGCCGGCCGCCACAACCACGCCGGCCAGTTCATGTCCCGGCACGTGCGGTAGGGTGATGCCGTCATCATGGCCCATCCAGCCATGCCAATCGCTGCGGCACAGCCCGGTCGCCTCGACCTTGATGACGACGCCGTCGGCAGCCGGCTTGGGATCGGGAACAGTCTGGATCGTCGGCGCTTCGCCGAATTTTTCGAAGACGACGGCTTTCATCGGTCACTCCACCCTTGAAACGGCATTTGTCACCGGAAAGATAGCCGATTCCTTGTCCGGTCAAGCGGAAATCGATTCCACCAGGATGGCCGCTCCGCCGAACCAAGGAACGACGTTTACCTGTTTTCCTGGTTGCGGAAATCGGCAAGCCTGGTGTCGCCGGGGGCTAGCAGACGACCGTCTTCGGCATGCACTTCAAGGCGCTTTATCGGCCTGCCGCTCTCGGTATCCACCATGAATGTGTAGGGCTCGCCGGGGCCGGAGAAATAGGTCTCGCCCCATTGGCGCAAGGCGACCAGCACGTAGAACAGGCCGCGTCCTTTTTGCGTCAGCACATATTCATGATGCGCGCCGCCGTTGGGCGCTGGGACGGTTTCGAGGATGCCGTGCGTAACCAGATTGCGCAGGCGCGCCGACAGGATGTTCTTGGCAACGCCGAGACTTTTCTGGAACTCACCGAAGCGCCGCAACCCGTCGAACGCGTCGCGCACGATGAGCAGCGACCACCAGTCGCCAATCGCGTCGAGCGGTCGTGCGATCAGGCAGTCCGCACTCTGGTGGCTCGTTCGTTTCACCATGGCAATGGTTGGTCCAGATCGGTCATTTTGGTTGCAACATAAAACTGTTCTGTCTATCCAGCAAGCGGTTTCAATTTGAAACCTTGTGCGGAGAGCGACATGAATATAGAGGTGATGAACGGCGCCGCGACGAAGGCGGAGCGAACCGAGGAGCGCGAGCAGGTGACGCCGGCGTCATCGCCGGGATTGTCCGGGATGACCACGCTGATTTTCGCCGTTGCCTGCGGCCTGAGCGTCGCTAATGTCTATTTCGCCCATCCGCTGCTCGACGCCATGGCCCATGATTTCGCCATTGCGCCGGCCTCGATCGGCATCGTGGTGATGGTCACCCAGATCGGCTATGCGCTCGGCCTGTTGTTCATCGTGCCGCTTGGCGACCTGTTCGATCGCCGCAAGCTGATTGCGGGGCAGGCGGTGCTTTCGGCGGTGGCGCTGATAGCCGTCGGGGTCGCGCCGAACGCGGCGATGCTGCTGGCGAGTCTCGCCGTTGTCGGACTGCTTGCTGTGGTGGTGCAGGTGCTGGTGGCCTACGCGGCCGATCTCGCCGCGCCATCGCAACGGGGGCGGGCGGTCGGCACCGTCACCAGCGGCGTCATAACAGGGATCCTGCTTGCCCGCTTCGTCGCCGGCGTCGTCGCCAATTTCGCCGGCTGGCGCTGGGTCTATGTCGTCTCGGCCGCGCTCACCCTATTCATGGCGGTGCTTCTCTACCTCATCCTGCCGCGCCATGAGGCGGAGAGGCCAAGCACATCCTATCCGCGCCTGCTGGCCTCGGTGGTGCTCTTGTTCGTGAAGGAGCCACTGCTGCGTGTGCGCGCGGTTCTCGCCCTGCTGATCTTCGCCAGCTTCAACGTGCTGTGGGCGCCGCTGGTGCTGCCACTCAGCGCGCCACCGTTCTCGCTGTCGCACACCGCAATCGGACTTTTCGGGCTCGCCGGCGTCGCCGGCGCGCTGGGGGCGCGATGGACCGGCGGTCTGGTGGATCGGGGACGCGGGCAACTGGTCACCGGGCTCAGCCTGCTGCTGATGACAGCGGCTTGGTTGCCGATCGCCTTCATGGGCATGTCGCTGTGGCTACTGGTCGCCGGCATCGTCATGCTGGATCTGGCGATCCAGGCCACACACGTCACCAACCAGAGCCTGATCTTCGCGCGTCGACCGGATGCCCGCAGCCGGCTGGTCGGTGGCTACATGATCTTCTATTCGCTCGGCAGCGCGCTGGGCTCGATCGTCTCGACCATGGCCTATGGCGTGGCCGGCTGGAGCGGTGTCTCGCTGCTCGGCGTTGGCATCGGCTTGCTAGCGCTGCTGTTCTGGGCGCTGACGCTGCGCGTCGGCCGGTGAATTTACTCGGCGTCGATCTGGTTCTGGGGCGCGGCTTTCTGGAAGGCGGGTAGCGCCATGCAGGCGGCGTTGATGCGCGAAATCGTCGGGTAGGGCGTCATATCGACGCCAAAACGGGCGTTGCTGGTGACCTGGGCGACAAGGCAGATGTCTGCCAGCCCCGGCGTGTCGCCATGACAGAATGTGCCGGTTTCGGGCGAAGCCGTCAGCAATGTCTCGAGTGGGCCAAAACCTTCATTGACCCAATGCCGGAACCAGTTGGCGACATCCTGGTCGCCGGCGCCGAACAGGGTGCGCAGCGAAGTCAGCACGCGCAGATTGTTCACCGGATGGATGTCGCAGGCGATCATCTGCGCCAGCATCCTGACCCGCGCCCGGCCAAGCGGGTCTTTTGGCAGCAGCGGTGGTTCCGGCGTGGTCTCGTCGAGGAATTCGATGATCGCCAGCGACTGCGTCAGCAGCGTGCCGTCGTTGCAGATCAGCGCGGGGACCAACCCTTGAGGGTTGACCGCGAGATAGGCCGCTTCCAGATGCTCGCCATGGCGCAGGTGATGCGGCACATAGTCATAGCTCAGCCCCTTCATCTCCAGCGCGATCCGCACCCGATAGGAGGTGGAAGAGCGATAGTAATTGTGCAGGACGATATTGCTCATGACTTTTCACTCATGACCGCGGCTGGCCGATGGTCACGTCGATCGTGCCGATGCCCTCGACCCCGCCTGATATCGTCTCGCCCGGCTTGACCGCGCCGACCCCGGCGGGCGTACCGGTGAAGATAAGGTCGCCCGCCTGCAATTCCACGCCTTCGCTGCAGATCGAAACGATGTCCGATATCGGCCAGATCAGTTCGGCAAGGTCGGCATCCTGTTTCACCGCGCCGTCGACGGCGAGCCAGATACGCCCCTTCGCCGGGTGCCCGGCTTTTTGTGCCGGGACCAGTGGGCCGCAAGGCGCGGAACGGTCGAAGGCCTTCGACCAGTCCCAGGGCCGGGCCGCCTTCTTGGCGACATCCTGCAGGTCGCGGCGGGTGAGGTCGATGCCGACGGCATAACCCCAGACATGATCCAGTGCCTTGTCGCGGGATATGCGAAAACCCGATGTACCGATCGCCGCCACCAGTTCGATCTCGAAGTGGAGGTTTTGCGTCAGCGGCGGGTAGGGGATTTCAGTGCCGGAATCGACCACCGCGTCGGCCGGTTTGGTGAAGAAGAAGGGCGGATCACGCTCGTCATTGCCGAATTCGCGCGCATGCGCCGCGTAGTTGCGGCCAACGCAGAAAATACGCCGCACGGCAAAGCGTTCGCTGGAGCCGGCAATGGCGACGGAAGGCGTTGGCGGCACGGCAAGGACAAAGGCGGTCATGGCGATCTCTGCGTTTGATGGCGGCACATTCGGCCGATTTCGGGGGTCGGGCAAGGCGTCGCTTTTCATAAAGCACGGGCTTTGCCGCGGCTGGACAAAGAATTCAGGCTTCCCATCATTTTTTGCAGCGATGAATCCCGTCAACAGGCGATAGACTATTTGCCAATAATCCGGCCACAGTCAGGAGACTATGGTGTGCCCGGTAAACCGGAACGAGCCCTATGACAGCCCCTACCGATCGTGCCCGGTTCCTCATCATCGACGACCATCCGCTGTTTCGCGAGGCGCTGCACAGTGCCGTGCAGATGGCTTATCCCGAGGTCGATACTGTCGAGGCACGGTCGATTGCCGAGGCGCTGGATCTGTTGGCCGACGCCAAGCCTTTCGACCTTGCGCTTCTCGACCTCAGCATGCCCGACGTGCACGGCTTCGAGGGGCTCCTGCAGCTCAGGACCCGCTATCCGCGCCTGCCTGTGGTGATCGTATCGGGTCATGAGGAGCCGAGGATCATTTCAGAGGCCTTGTCCTATGGTGCCGCCGGCTTCATCCCGAAATCGGCGCGCAAGAGCGATCTCGCCGCCGCCATCCGCTCGGTGATGGACGGCGCCGTCTATGTACCGGAGAATTACGAAGGCCAGCCGCCGGATCCCGACAGCACCGACCGCGCCGACATGGTGCAGCGGCTTTCCAAGCTGACGCCGCAGCAATTGCGCGTGCTGCAGATGCTGCGCCAGGGCCTGCTCAACAAGCAGATCGCCTACGAGCTGCAGGTCGGCGAGACGACGGTGAAGGCGCATGTGTCGGAGATATTGCGCAAGCTAAACGTCTATAGCCGCACGCAAGCGGTGATCGAGGTGTCGAAACTGGACAATGCGGAGCTGTTTCGGGATCAGGCCGGATTTTGAGCCATTAACTGTCCCCTAAGCCAGCAAATGCGCCAGCAGCGCGCGCAGTTGCGCGGGCTTCACTGGCTTGCGCATCAACTCGATGCCGCCGGCGCGGGCGGCCTTGGCGACAGCTTCCGAACTGTCGGCGGTGACGATCAACGCCGGCACGGCGCGGCTGAGATAGTCGCGGACCTCCGATATTGTCGCGGTGCCGAGATCGCCGCCGTCGAGATGCTGGTCGGCGATGACGATATCAGGCACCCAGTCGGTATCGCCAAGCAGGTCAAGCGCATCGTCGGTCGAGGTCGCGGCGCGTACCAGGCACTGCCAGCGCTCAAGCAGGAAGGTCATGGCTTCCAGCACCTCGGCATCGTTTTCGACCAGCAGCACCTTGGTGCCGAACAGGCCGTAGCCGCGCGGCCGCTCCAGGCTGGCGGCACTGGCGATGGCGTCGGCGGGGGCGCCGATGCCGACGGGGACATCGATGTGGAAGATGGTGCCGCGGCCGACCCTGGATGAAAACGTCACGGGGTGGCCGAGCGCGCCTGCCATGCGGCGCACGATGGCCAGCCCGAGGCCAAGACCGCCGCCGTCGAGTTCGGCACTGGCCGGCGAGGTGCCGCGATGGAATTCCTCGAACACCGCTTCGCGCTGATCCTCCGGAATGCCGCAGCCGGTGTCGGCGACATCGATGCGGATGGTGTCGCCGCGATGGCGTGTGCCGACAAGGACGCCGCCCGAGCGTGTATAACCCAGCGCGTTGGAGAGAATGTTCTGCAGGATACGGCGCAGCAGCGTCCTGTCCGAGCGAGCAACCGCATTGACCGGTCGGAATTTCAGCGACAGCCCCTTCAACTGCGCCACAGGCTCGAAATCCGAACGCAGCGACGAGAACAACGCTTCCAGGCTGACGTCGCCAATGTCGGGCTGGACCACGCCCGCGTCGAGCTTGGAAATGTCGAGCAAGGTGCGCAGCAGGTCTTCCATGGTTTCCAGCGAGCGCTCGACCTGCCGCACGAGCTTTTTTCCCTCCTCGCTGGTCTGCACCTCGGCAAGCGCCGAGACGGAGAGGTGGGCGGCGTTCAGCGGCTGCAGCACGTCGTGGCTGGCGGCGGCGAGAAATCTCGTCTTGGACAGGTTCGCCAGTTCGGCGTTTTCCTTGGCGGCGCTGAGGTCGATGTTCGACTGCTCCAGCCTGCGCAAGGTCGAATGCAGTTCCTCGGTGCGCGTACGCACCCGGTTTTCCAGCGAGATCGCGGTCTGGAACAGCGAAAAGGCGTTGCCTTGCTGGTCCATCGAGCGCTCGACGCGGCTGACCAGGGCGGCGTTGATCCTCTTCAGCCTGTCGAGATCGTTGATGTCCCTGAGCGGCATTTTGTTGCGCCGCCCTATTCAGCCGCTTGCCGGTCGCCGAAAGCGATGCCGGTGAAAGTCTGGTTCAGGTGCATCGACCGGTACTGTTCGCCATAGGTGCCGAAGCCGACGACATTGTTGACCCGGTAGAGCTCCGAAATATCGCGAAAGACCTGCCGGTTGCGTGCGTCCAGCCGGCGCAGCACGCAGTCGAAGCCAAGGATCATATCGATGCCGCCCAGCCTTTGCTCGACCTCGCGCAATGCCGCTCGTGTCGATTCGACCATGTCCTTGGGCTGGGCGATCGACAGCACCACACCGTCGTCGATGGCGCAGAAGAACGACAGCGAGCCATCCGCGTGCATCCTCTGGATCGAGCGGCAGTAATATTCGCCGCCCACCTTCACCACCACCGGATGCGAGGCGAAGCTCAGCGGTGTCAGGGTCTGCGGCAGGATGCCGACCGAAGCGGCATATTCCTCGGCCGCATTGGTGGCGTTGAACTCCCGCACGATGCGGTGATCCGGGTCGGACGCGGTCACCACCAGCTTTTCGTCGGTGGGAACGAAGTTGTCGGTCTTGAAGACGTGGAACGGAATTTCCGTGGCGACCAGCACGATGATGGCGCTGTCCGAAGCGACCCTGCCGTTCGAGATCAGACGCGTCGTCTCGAATTTCAAATCGTCGCCGGCCGAGCCGCCGAGCAGCGGTATGTCGTCAAGACCCCAGTGGATGGCCGAACTCACCGCTTCCTCGGCATAGGACAGCCCGTCGATGAAGCAGAGCGCGAAGGTGTTCCTGGTCTGCTCGCCGCCGAGCCGGGCGCGCAGCGTGCGCCTCAGGGCCTCGACCTCTTCGGTGATCCTGTCCATGCCCGAAGTCGACAAATTGTCGACCATGGTGCTGACCGCCGTGAAGGATGCCGAGGGCAGCAGCATCGCCAGCATATGGCCTTCCTCGAGCCCCTGCGGCGTAATCTCGCCGGCGGTCGAACAACCGGCGTGGTGGAGCCCCGGCGCGTGGACCGAGAGTGCCCGCGACAGGGCCCCGGCCTCGACAAGGCTCTGGGAAAAGAACACGAGGGCGAAGCCGGCATCGATGGCGGCGGCCTCGGCGGCTACCGCGCGTGCGAAATCATCCGGGTCGGGCTCGTCCGTGGTCAGCGCCGACAAGCCGCATGCATAGCGCGTCCGTGAACCTGTCAGCGGCGTTCTCCCGCATTTCCTCCGACGCCTTCTTGTGCGCTGCTTTTCGAGTGCTTCTTGTGCGCGGCGTCGAAGGCATTGTTGCCGCCACGAGGCGTTTTGGCAATGGGGCCACAGGAATGCGCTTCGGTGCCCTGGCCATGACCGAAAGTACAATGATCCGCCTTTTCCGTCGTGCTGTTTTTTGTGCATTGTGCGGTGTACGAATAACGCATGGCCGAAGTGCCAACGGCTCGTCGGCAGCGTGATGACCAAGGTTGACACCCAGGGAGGGGCTATGTCGGACGTTTCGTTGATGGTGAACGGCAAGCGGGTTGACGGTGCCGTCGAGGATCGAACGCTGCTCGTCCATTTCCTGCGGGAGAATCTCGGCCTGACCGGCACCCATGTCGGTTGCGACACCTCGCAGTGCGGGGCCTGCGTCGTCCATGTCGACGGCAAGGCGGTCAAGTCCTGCACGATGCTGGCGGTCCAGGCGTCCGGGTCGACAGTGGTTACGATCGAAGGTCTCGCCAACAGCGCCGACCTGCATCCCGTCCAAGCGGCCTTCAAGGAATATCACGGTCTGCAATGCGGCTTTTGCACGCCAGGCATGATCATGGCTGCAACCGACATGATCAACCGCCATCCCGAAGGCCTCGACGAGGCGACGGTGCGGGCGGAACTCGAAGGCAACATCTGCCGCTGCACCGGCTACCACAACATCGTGAAGGCGATCCTCGCCGCATCGAAGACGATGTCGAAGGGGGCCAAGGGCAAGGCGAAACAGGCAGCTTAGGCAGCAGGCAGCAGGCAATAGTGAGTAGGGCAAGCATCGATATGACCGCGAGTTCTCCCACTACTGCCTAACCGCTACTGCCTATCCCCTAAATTCGGGAGGAATTTCCATGGGCATCGAAGGCGTTGGCGCTCGGGTCGCGCGCAAGGAAGACAAAAGGTTCATCACCGGCGCCGGCCGCTATGTCGACGACATGGTGGTTCCCGGCATGAAGCATGCGGCCTTCGTGCGCAGCCCGCACGCACATGCGCAGATCAAGAAGATCGACGTGAAAACGGCTCAAGGCATGCCGGGCGTCATCGGCGTCCTGACCGGCAAGGAACTCAAGGCCGACGGTATAGGCAACCTCATCTGCGGCTGGATGATCCATTCCAAGGACGGCTCGCCGATGAAGATGGGCGCATGGTCGCCGCTGGCCGTCGACAAGGTCCGTTATGTCGGCGATGCCGTCGTCATCGTCGTGGCCGAGACCAAGGGCCAGGCACGCGATGCCGCCGAGGCGGTCGAAATCACCTACAAGGAACTTAAGGCGGTCGTCGATGCCACAAAGGCACTCGAAAAGGGCGCGCCCCAGGTTCATGCCGAAGCCGAGAACAACCTGATCTTCGACTGGGAGATCGGCGACGGCAAGGCGACCGATGCCGCCATCAAGGCGGCAGCGCACGTCACCCGCATGAAGATCGTCAACAACCGGCTGGTGCCCAACGCCATGGAGCCACGCGCCGCACTTGGCCATTACGACAAGGCCGAGGATCATTACACCTGCTGGACGACATCGCAGAATCCCCATGTCGCGCGGCTGGTGATGAGTGCCTTCTACAATGTCGCACCCGAAAACAAGCTGCGCGTGATCGCGCCGGATGTCGGCGGCGGCTTCGGCTCCAAGATCTATATCTACCCGGAAGAGATCGTCTGCCTGTGGGCCTCGAAGAAGACCGGCGTGCCGGTCAAATGGGTCGCCGATCGCACGGAGAGCTTCCTCACTGACGCCCATGGCCGCGACCACGTCTCGATGGTGGAGATGGCTTTCGACAAGAACAACAGGATCACCGGGCTGAAGGTCGATACGATCGCCAATCTCGGCGCCTACATGTCGCTGTTCTCGTCCTGCGTGCCGACCTATCTCTACGCCACGCTCTTGTCGGGCCAGTATGACATCCCGGCCATCCACGCCAATGTGCGCACTGTCTACACCAACACGGCACCCGTCGATGCCTATCGCGGGGCAGGGCGGCCGGAAGCCACCTATCTGCTGGAACGCACCATGGAGGCCGCGGCACGCGAACTCGGCGTGTCTCCCGCGGACCTCAGGCGCAAGAACTTCATCACGACGTTTCCGCACCAGACACCGGTGATCATGAACTACGACACCGGCGACTATGCGACCTCGCTCGACGCGGCGATGAAGACCGCCGACTATGCCGGCTTTGCCGCGCGCAAGGCGGATGCGGCTGGGAAGGGCAAGCTGCGCGGCATTGGCATGAGCTGCTATATCGAGGCCTGCGGCATCGCGCCGTCGGCGGCGGTCGGCTCGCTTGGCGCCGGTGTCGGCCTGTGGGAATCGGCTGAAGTGCGTGTGAACGCCGTCGGCACGATCGAGGTGCTGACGGGCTCGCACAGTCATGGCCAGGGCCATGAGACGACATTCGCGCAACTGGTCAATCAGCGCTTTGGGGTGCCGATCGACTCGGTTTCGATCGTCCATGGCGACACCGACAAGGTGCAGATGGGCATGGGCACCTACGGTTCGCGTTCGGGCGCGGTCGGCATGTCGGCAATTGCCAAGGCGCTCGACAAGGTGGAGGCCAAGGCCAAGAAGATCGCGGCCCATCTGCTCGAAGCCGACGAGGGCGACATCGTCATCGAGAATGGCGAGGTCAAGGTGGCCGGTACCGACAAGAGCCTGCCGTGGTTCCAGGTCGCTTTGGCTGCCTATACCGCGCACAATCTGCCGGCCGGCATGGAACCGGGATTGAAGGAAACGGCGTTCTACGACCCGGCGAACTTCACCTTCCCGGCGGGCTGCTACATCTGCGAAGTCGAGATCGATCCGGACACCGGAGCGACCGAGATCGTCCAGTTCGTGGCGGCGGACGATTTCGGCAACATCATCAATCCGATGATCGTCGAAGGCCAGGTGCATGGCGGCATCGCCCAGGGCGTGGGGCAGGCGCTTCTGGAGGGGGCTCACTACGACGCCAGCGGCCAGCTGCTGACGGCAAGCTACATGGATTACACCATGCCGCGTGCCGGCGACCTGCCGTCGTTCAAGGTCTCGACGTCGAACACGCCGTGTCCGAGCAACCCGCTCGGCATCAAGGGCTGCGGCGAGGCCGGTGCCATCGGCTCGCCGCCGGCGGTGATCAATGCCATCACCGATGCCATCGGCATCCCCGACATCGCCATGCCGGCCACACCGTCGACTGTGTGGGCCGCGATCCGGGCCGCGAAATGAGTGAGTAGGGAGTAGTGAGTAGCGAATAGGGCACCGTGTCACCTCCGGCGGCCATTCCCTGCTCCCTACTGACTGCTCACTACTGCCTGACCACTTAGGGGAGGATCCCATGTACGCAGTCAACTATCACCGTGCCGCCTCGGTCGCTGAAGCCGCCAAGCTCGTGAAAAATGGGGACGCCAAGCTGCTATCGGGCGGCATGACGTTGATCCCCGCCATGAAGACGCGGCTGGCGGCCCCTTCCGATCTGGTCGACCTGTCACGCATCAAGGAGTTGCAGGGCGTCAAGGTGTCCGGCAAGACGGTCACGATCGGCGCTGCCACCACGCATTTCGACGTCGCCAATGACGAAAAGCTGCGCAAGGCCTGCCCGGCGCTTGCTCATATGGCGTCGCTGATCGGCGACCCGGCGGTTCGCCACAAGGGCACGATCGGCGGCTCGATCGCCAATAACGATCCGGCGGCGGATTATCCGGCGGCGCTGCTGGCGCTGGGCGCCACCATCATCACCAACAAGCGCGAGATATCAGCCGACAAGTTCTTCAAGGGGTTGTTCGAAACCGCCTTGAAGGATGGCGAGATCGTCACGGCGGTCTCCTTCACCGCTCCGGCAAAGGCCGCGTACGAAAAATTCCGCAACCCGGCCTCGCGCTACGCGATCGTCGGCGTGTTCGTGGCCAAGGGCAAGGACGGCGTCAGTGTTGCCGTCACCGGCGCCGGCGACGACGGCGTTTTCCGCTCGAAGGAGATCGAGGCGGCACTCGCCAAGAGCTTCGATGCCGCTTCGCTCAATGGCGTGAAAGTGCCGGCCAAGACCCTGATGAGCGACATCCACGCTTCATCAGACTACCGCGCCAATCTGATCGCGGTCATGGCCAAGCGCGCGGTGGCGGCAGCCAACGCCTGACGCAAGATCGATTGCGGACAAAAAGGGGCTGTCGCGGCCCCTTTTTCTTTCCTTGCGCCGTGTAGCTGCCCAGACCCCCGGCGCTGCGTCCCATCCTCTGCTTGAAGCAATTGCGGCCCATGCTTGCTAGGGAATCGCATTGGCGACAATCTCGCACTTGCACAAATTCATATTGCACTGCAGTATGGGTTGGGGCGGGAATGCGAGCCGGGTTCGGAATCCTTACCGCCGTGCCCTTTCGCATGCCAATGCGAGGGATCGGCATGTCCGAAATTTCCGCGACCCATTTGGTTCCGTCCCGAGCGATCGCCGACCGATCGGCGGCCAGGACAAGACTGGCCTATCTCGATGGCTGGCGCGGCCTGTCGATCGCCCTGGTGCTGATCGGGCATTTTTTCCCCGTTCCCGGCATCAATCTGGGCGTGCTGGGTGTCGAATTCTTTTTCGTGCTCAGCGGCCGGCTGATGGCCGAAATCCTGTTCATCGAACGCTATCCACTGAAGAAATTTTTCAAACGCCGCTTCTCGCGCATCTATCCGGCGCTTCTGGTCTTTGTCGTCCTCGCCATGGTCGCGCTCTCCGGCACGTTCATCGGCTTCAAATGGAAGGCGGCCGTGACGGCGCTGACATTCACCTACAACTATGCCGGAATTCTCCTGAACCGGGCCGGCGCGCTCGACCACATCTGGTCGCTCTGCATCGAAGAGCATGCCTACATCATCCTGGCGGCGATCAGCGCAATCGTTGCCAGCCGAAGCCGTGTCGTGCCGCTGCTGCTGGTCTTGGCTGCGCTGGCCATGGCCAATGGCGCGGCTTCCTACTGGTTCCTGCACATGGACTATGAAACCACATACTGGCGCACCGACGTGCACATCGCCTCGATCCTGCTGTCGGCCGCGATCTGCCTGCTCAAGGCCGACGGCAAGCTGCCGTCCTTGCTGAAGGGGCCTTATGTCGCCGTTGCGGCGGCTGCCGGCGCGGTCTTCCTGTTCATGGACGCCGTGCCGACACCGATCCACTACCTGGTCGCGGTGCCGTTGCTGGCGATTGCCGTCAACGCGCTGGATTTCAGCACGAGGTTCTTGTCGGGATGGCTGTCATCCTTGCCGATGACGACACTGGGCCTGTGGTCGTATTCGCTCTATCTGTGGCAGCAGCCCTTCTACAAATTCGTCTACGATCAGGGCACCAACCCATGGCCGATGCTGGCCGGCGTCTTTGCCTGCGCGCTCAGCAGCTACTACCTCATCGAGCGCCCGGCGCGTGAATGGCTCAACCGCAATTGGTGAGTGAGCGCCGCCGATGGCGAGCGCCACCGGATCAGGCGGCGATCCGCCTGACGTAATAACGCACCGCTTTCTTGCCGCCGTGGATCACCGCGTCGCCGACTTCGGCGAAGCCGAGGGCGGCGTGGAAGGCGTCCGAGGCGGGGTTGGGCGGGTCGGTGTTGACCTCGCAGGTGACCAGCGTGTGGCCGGCGCTCTGCGCATGGTCGAACAGGTCCCGATAGAGCAGGCGAGCATGGCCGCGGCCTCTTGCATGCGCCGCCACGACGACGCGGTCGACATAGATGAAGTGTTCGTAGCGCTCGCGGAACCAGACGAAGTTCGGGCTGTCGTAGTTCGCATCCTGGTCGAAGGTCATGATGAAGGCTTCGAGATCACCGATGCGGCGCGCATAAAATGCCTCGCCGAGCAGGAAGGACAGCCGTTCGGCTTCGAGCCACGACAATTCGGCGGCGTGCTCGTTGTTGAGCGCCAGAATGGCGGCTTCGTCGTCCTGCGCTATGCGGTCTATCGGAGGGGTCATGCCTTGGCCGCCGTGATCGTCGCCGCCACCAGCGGTGTATCGGTCAGTGTGTTGCGATACTCGCGGTCGAGATCGGAGCCGCCCATGCCGACCTTGGGATTGCGGTAGCGCATGGCGCTCGGCACGTCCTTGAGGGCGGCGAAGTGCATTTCGGCCAGGCCGGTCCTTGCGCGCACCTCGGCGATGTTGCCGAGATCGAGCCCGCCACAGCCGAGGATGATGATGCGCCCGTCGGCCTGACGCACCAGATCCGCCAGCAGTGGCAAGCCCTCGATCGCGGTGTCGCGCTGGCCGCTGGTCAGCACACGGCCAACCTTGCAGCGGATCAGCGCTTCCAGCGCCTCGGCCGGATCGCGCGTCATGTCGAAGGCGCGGTGGCAGGTGACGTTCAAGGCGCCTGCGGCCTCGGTCAATTCGCCCATGCGCTTCTCGTCGATGGTGCCGTCGGCGTTCAGGCAGCCGAACACCACGCCGGGCACGCCGAGTTCGCTGAGCGCGGCGACATCGGCGAGCATCGATCGGTATTCGGTCTCGCTGTAGAGAAAATCGCCGCCGCGCGGCCGCACCATGACGTGGAACGGCACGGTCGCCTGGTCGAGCGCTGCGCGCACCGTGCCGAGGCTGGGCGTAATGCCGCCCTCGACCAGGCTGGCGCAGAGTTCGACCCGGTCGGCGCCGGCGGCCTGCGCGGCGAGCAGGCCATCGATGCCTTCGACACAGATTTCGATCAGCGGCGGGCGAGTTTGCGTGGTCAAGGGGCGATCCAGTTCATCATGTTGTGGAGAGCCCTAGCACCACGACGGCTGACGCGAAAGCGTGAACCTACGCCGCCATTTGGACCAGATGGCAGATTCCATTCTTGACTGTTGCATAACTGCATGGTTATGAGTAATGTATAGCTGGCAGGTTATTGATTGCGCGTGCGTGGCGCGACGACAACAACGAGAGGAGCAAGGCATGACGGAAACCAAATCGATCGTCGTCGAAAGGCTGATCCCATATTCGGCGGAAAAGATATGGCGCGCACTGACCGTGCCCGCACTCGTCGGCGAATGGCTCATGCAGAATGACTTCGCGGCGCAAGAAGGGCATCGCTTCACATTCCGCGCGACGCCAGTTCCCGGATGGTCTGGCGTGACGAACTGCGTGGTGCTGAAAGTCGAGGTGCCGCGGCTGCTGGCCTACAGTTGGGGCGATGGGACGGAATCGGACAGTGGGTTGAAAACCGTGGTGACATGGTCACTGACGCCCGAGGGAGTGGCGACCCGGGTGCGAATGGAGCAGTCGGGATTCCGGCCGGCCGACGAGCGTGGCTATATCGGCATGGGAAGTGGCTGGCCGCGCATTCTCGAACGGCTCGAACAGGTTACCGCAAAACAGGCCTGATACGCGGCGGGCAGCCAACAGTTTTCATCAAGTTCGAAACCCTGGATGCGAGTCGTCCGGGCCGGGAAAACACGCCCGGAGAAACAATTCAAAAGGAGAACGACCATGCAAGCAAGGATCAAGAACCCGGTGATGCTCATCCCCGGTTCGGTGCAGGCGCTGCTGGCGCTGGACAAGTCGACCGAGGCGGCCGACGTGCCCTATGTGACGCGCAAGCTCATTCATCTGCGCGCCAGCCAGATCAACAACTGCAGCGTGTGCGTCGACATGCATGCGCGCGAACTGAAGAAGGCCGGAGAAAAGGACGAGCGCATCTTTGCGCTGGCGGCATGGCGCGAGACGCCGTATTTCACTGACGCCGAACGTGCGGCATTGGCGCTGGCCGAAGCCGGCACCAGACTGGCCGACCGGCCGGACGCGGTGCCGGACGATGTCTGGGACGAAGCGGCCCGCCATTATGATGAAAAGGCCCTTGCCGCGCTGGTCATCCAGATCGCGCTGATCAACGCCTTCAACAGGCTGAACGCAGCGACCCGGCAGCCGGTTGGCGCCTGGGGCTAAGCGCTGGGGCTGCCGCGAGGCGAGGGGCGGGCGGCGCATTGCCTTCCCGTCCTCGGGGCACCTGCAGCCTGGCGGCTACTGGCGCAATTCCGTATTCTTGGCGCCTTCCTCGACCTGATCGATCACCAGGAGCTTGACCGGCCCGTCGCCAATGTTGGTGGCCTGGTGCCACTGCCCGATCATTTCGACGATGAAATCGCCGGTCTTGTAGGTGTTGCTGTTGCCGGTCTCGACATTGGTGACCTTCAGCGTTCCAGCCTGGACATAGGCGTAGCGCGGGAAGGGATGGCGATGGACCGGCAAGGTCGCGCCGGGCGCGATGTCATAGGTCGAGACCAGCACCTGCACGTTCTCCTGCGGCAGCGTGATCGGCTGGCCGGATGCCGTGGTGGTGCGTGATGCGAGCGGCGTCACGACGACCGGGGTTCCGCCGCTGTCCAATGCATGAGCGCCGGTCGCGAACGACGCTGCCGTGAGCAGCAATGCCGATACCAGGATTTTCCGCATGATGTCCTCCCTTGACCGAACGCATCTATCGCGCGGCGGCGGCAGCGTGCAAGGCCGCTCGTGACCAGAGGCGGAACCTGGCGCGCACTTGCCGAGCCATATTCCTCACCCGCTTCCAACCGGAATGCTTTCACCGCAAAAGTCTGGCGCATGCCCGATCTTGAATGGCCGTGGTGCCGCTCCGAAAATTTTTTTGGGCGACCTCTTGAACAAAAAAACCGTGATTCCCAGATCGTTTTCCGTCGAGGCTTCGGCTCGACATACCGCGCCGCAGCAGCGCTGCGGCGACCCGTAAACCATGTTGCTTCACGGAGGATATGGCTATGAGAAGCTTTGATTATTCCCCTCTTTACCGCACCACCGTCGGCTTCGACCGGCTGTTCGACATGCTCGAAAACACGTCCGCTCCGACTGGCCTCCCTACAACATCGAGAAGAATGGCGACAACGACTATCGCATCACCATGGCCGTCGCCGGCTTCGGTCCTGACGAAGTGGACCTTGTGCAGAACGGCCCTGAATTGTCCGTAATCGGACAGAGGAAGCCTGATCAGCAAAATCTGGAAATCCTCCACCGCGGCCTCGCGATAGGCAACTTCAAGCAGGTGTTCAAACTTGCAGACCACGTCAAGGTCAAGGCGGCCAATATCCATAATGGCCTGCTGTCGGTGGACTTGGTCCGCGAAGTGCCCGAGGAACTCAAGCCTCGGCGCATCGAGATCCGCTCCGAAGCCAGAGCGGTTCCGCTTCAGGAGAGCGGCAGCAAGCAGTCCATGGATGCAGAGCTGCAACGCAAGGTCGCCTGATACTGGCAACCTCAGTCTGTGGTCCGCCTCCCGGCCTGGCCGGGAGGCACAGATCGCGGAGAATGGAGATGAGATACGAATCTGACTGTGTTCATGAATTCAGACTGACAGATCACGCAGAGGAATTCGCTGCCTTGCGTACGCCCGAGGACGTCCTGAACGAGGACATGACGGTCGGCGAGAAGAGGGCTTTGCTCGCCTTCTGGGCTTCAGACGCCAATGCGGTTCCTGACAATCCCACCCTACGCCAATTGGACAGCGGTGCCGTTGCGCAAGTCAGCGAGATTCTTCTTGCGCTCCACACCCTGGACGAGATTGGCCGCAAGCCGCCGGCCAGGGCACCGTTTGACCGCAGTCCGTCTTCAGGCCGGCGTCGAAACAAAACGAGGCGTAGCTGGCTGCGATACCCCTGGCGGGATGACGATGACGATGATCCGCCGCCGGTTCCGGCCTATGCCGGTGTCCCGCCCGGATGTGGAGATGGCGGCATGTTCGCGGAGCCTGAGCATGCCGTTGCGTGAAAAGCTGAACCAGCAAACCAAATCGCTCAACCGAATGGAGGACCATATGGGCGACAGGACGTTCGATCGACCAGTGTTGGTTAGGAATGGTCAGTTCATTCAAGAAATAGGAAGTCTTGATCACGCATTCGATTTCCTGGACGAGTGGCCGCGGGAACGTCGGGGCCCGATTTTCGAGACGGCCTTCCGGGCTTGCCAGCGTGCTTACGACGGTCAGATACCCCTGTCGGTCGCGCGCGATGCCGTCGCTGGGTTCGCGAGATCCGTCAAGATCCTGCAGGAGCCGCTTGCTCCGCTCCCCTGGATGAGCGGCACCAAATCAGGCCGCGGTGGGGTAGCCGCCTAGTTGGGGCAACGGCAGCGGCCAGAGGTGTCGCTGTCACAGCCCGTCAAGGCGCTCCTCTTAGGCAATCGGCCTTTCCGGGGCTCCGACTGCAAGAAGATCAATCTCAGCCTCGTCTTCGCCGGCCAGACCGTTGGCAAACAGGTCGAAGACCATATCTGGCTGGCGAGCTTCATGGCCTACGATTTGGGATACTTCGATGATGAGACATGCAGGCTCGAACCACTCCAAAACCCCGTCGGGCCAAAAGTGTTACCCATGTCTCTGGTATAAACCGTAACCTATGTGTCCGGAACGGACCTTGGAAATGTTGGCTCCCCGGGCCGGATTCGAACCAGCGACCAACCGGTTAACAGCCGGTTGCTCTACCACTGAGCTACCGGGGAACGGAGGCTCTTTGAGCAAGTGGCGCAGCCTATAGCAAACCCGTTTCGGCTTTGCAAAGAAGCATTTCGCATTTTTCCGAGACTTTTTCGCGCAGCGGTTTCTCGCAATCGGCCTTGGCCGCCCTCATATTAGCCGTCTTGGCGACGGCACGGAACCGAAAGGGCGGTCGCGGCTTTTCGTAAAATGACATTATCGAGCCCCCAGACAGGCAGTTCTTCGCGATGACGGCAGCGGACGAAAACCGGATAGCAGCACGAAAGATCTCGGTTTTCGGCCGCGAATTCACCATGCCGCAGTCGCGCGGTCTCAGAATCACGATCGGTGTGCTTTTGACCATTGGCGGCATTCTCGGTTTCTTGCCGATCCTTGGGTTCTGGATGGTGCCGCTCGGACTGCTGGTGCTCTCCTACGAATTTGCCATGGTGCGCCGCCACCGGCGCCGCTTGGTCGTCTGGTGGGAGCGGCGACGCCGGCCGGATTGAGCGGCCGATACATCTGGCATGGCGGTGGTCTCCGAAGAGAATCAATTCTGGCGCTGTTCCTCCGTGCCAGGTTCCTCCAAATCCGGTTGCGTGCCTGCCTTCAAATCCTCGCTGATCTGCTTCAGGACCGCGGAAGCCGAGGCCAGACGCGCGCGGTCACGCGGTGAAAGCCTGCCTGTGCCTTCTATTCTCAGGCAGTCGATGGCGTAGCGCACTAAGTCCTCGCACCCCAGCAGCGGTACGTTTTCCATTTCGTTCGTTTCGTCGTTCGGTTTGGCCAGGGTCATGGCGCAGTCCTCCCGTTTCACAACGCAAGCCGGAGCGCGGAGTTTCGCTCGATCATCCGCCATGCTTAACGGATTGCGAATGTGAGCGGGTGGCTATGACGGCGAACTGACAGGGCTGCAGCCGGCGCAGACGAAACCGTTCGGAATACGTCGTGGCCGCTTGACGGCTTTTTCGCCGCAACCTATTGGAACCGGGTGGAACGCCGGGAGCAACGAGGCCTCGTGGCGGAGTGGTTACGCAGAGGACTGCAAATCCTTGCACCCCGGTTCGATTCCGGGCGAGGCCTCCAATACCCGGGCTCCCGCGCGTCAGCGCCGGAGCCTGAAGTTCCGGTCGACATGAACCGCGATTCTGACGCGGCAAGCAGATTGGTTGGGACATGAGCGCTGATTTCTCCGAACTTCGCGTCAAGATGGTCGATGGTCAGGTCCGCACCACCGACGTGACCAGCGCGCCGCTGCTCGACGCGTTGCTTTCCGTGCCGCGCGAGGTTTTCGTCGGCGATCGCCAGCGCGATCTCGCCTATATCGACGAGGACATCCGCATCGCAGACAGCGCCGATGGCTCGCGCTACCTGATGGAGGCTTCGCCGCTGGCCAAGCTGATGCAACTGGCCGAGATCAGTGTGACCGATTCGGCGCTCGATGTCGGCTGCGGCACCGGCTACGCTTCGGCGATCCTGTCGCGCCTGGCGAGGTCCGTCGTGGCGCTCGAAAGCGATTCGGCATTGGCGCAAACCGCCGCGTCGACCCTGTCCAGCCTGGGCTGCGGCAATGTGACCGTGGTCCAGGGCGCTCTGGCGCAAGGCCATGCGGCGAAGGCGCCGTACAATGTCATCTTCATCGGCGGCAGTGTCGCCAAAGTGCCGGCGTCGCTGCTCGACCAGCTCGCCGAAGGCGGCCGCCTGGTTGCGGTCGAGGGTCAGGGCAATTCGGGCGTGGCGCGGCTTTTTTTCAAGGCGGGGGGGGTTGTAACCGGGAGAAGGGCATTTAATGCGGCAATTAAGCCACTACCCGGATTCGAACGTGAGCATGCTTTCGAATTCTGAATGATTTGGCCTTGCAGCAAAGGCTTTGTCATGGTCGCTTGCATTTGAACGATCGTTGCTGATCCCAGACTGGGGGCACTTTGGGCTGAGCAACAGGGAACATGAAACACGCCGTTCGGGCTGCTCAGGAAGAGAAGCTGGTGCGGCGCGGTTCCCATGGAAAACGAATGAGGGTTAAACCGTGCCGTCAGTACGCAAGTCACTTTTCACCGCCGTCCTTGTGTCGGCGACCGCGCTGTCCCCACTGGCTGCATCGGCCGAAACCATCACCGGTGCCCTTGCAAAAGCCTATCAGTACAATTCCACACTAAATTCATCGCGTGCCGGCGTGCGCGTGACCGACGAGAGCGTGGCCATAGCCAAGTCAGGCTGGCGCCCGACGATCACCGGCTCGGCCAACATCGACTATACGAACACGCGCCGGGCAAATGGCGGCGGCAATTCGAAGCTGACAAGCGGCAGCTACGGCATCCAGATCAACCAGTCGCTGTTCGACGGCTTTCAGACAAGGAACAATGTCGCGGCGGCCGAATCCCAGGTCAAGGCGTCCGTTGAAAGCCTGCGCAATACCGAGGAGAACACGCTGTTCAATGCGGCCATGGCCTATATGGACGTGATTCGCGACCGGCAGATCGCGGTGCTGACCGAGCAGAACCTGCAGTTCCTGACCGAGCAGGCGCGCGCCGCACGCTCGCGCTTCGAGGTCGGCGAAGGCACGCGCACCGACGTTGCGCAGGCCGATGCCTCGCGCGCTTCCGCGGTGGCAGCGCTGAGCGCTGCGCGCGCGCAGGCGCTGGCCAGCGCCGCGACCTATCACCAGGTGGTCGGTGACGAGCCCGGCAAGCTCAAGGCCGCTTCGCCATTGGGCAGGTTGTTGCCGTCGAGCCTCGACGCCGCGATCGCCATCGGATCGGCCGAACACCCGGCCATCCTTGCCACCCAGCATCTGGTCGATGCCGCTGCATTTTCGGTGAAATCGTCCGAGGGCGCGCTGTTGCCGCAGTTGTCGGCTTCGGCTGGCGTTTCGGAAAACTACCGCAACGCCATCCCCGACTTGTCAGGTTCCAACGGCAATTCGACGTCGGCCAATATCGGCGCGACGCTGACCATTCCGATCTATTCGGGCGGCCGAACCTCGGCGGTCGTGCGGCAGAACAAGGAATCGCTGGGGCAGGCGCGTATCCAGGTCGACGTCAGCCGCGACCAGGTGCGCCAGGCCGTCGCCACGGCATGGTCCCAATACACCGCCGCGCAACAAAGCGCGTCCGCCAACAAGCAGGTGATCGACGCCGCCCAACTGGCCCTGAACGGCGTCATCGAGGAGCGCAATGTCGGCCAGCGCACGACGCTCGACGTGCTCAATGCGCAAGCCGCCGTCATCACCGCCAAGATCAACCACGCTGGTTACGAACGCGATGTGGTGGTGGCAAGCTATGCCATCCTGTCGGCGATGGGCCGCCTGTCGGTCGACCGGCTTGGCTTGGCGGTGACGAAGTACAAGCCGGAGGAACACTACAACGCCGTCAAGGACAAGTGGATCGGCCTGCGCACGCCGGATGGCCGCTAGGCCCTTCGTTCGAACGGCGTTTCCGGGCTGAGTGGTTCGTACGGGAACACAGGATTGTCGTTGTCCTTCTGGTGGTTGCTAACGGGAACCGTCACACGGCTTTGGCGGAATCGCTCTAATCTGTTGAAATCCCACATGTCCCCAGATTGGGGATTCTCGTGCGGCGATCCGTCGGTTACGCTGTCGCCATGATTCGAATCCGGCTTTTGCCGGAGCGGAAACCTGCAACGGGTCACAAGGGCGGCGGATGTGACGATGGCAACGGCAAGCAGCGCACAGCGCGAACCCTCCATGGAAGAGATACTCGCTTCCATCAGGAGGATCATCGAAGACAGCGACAACGGCCGCAAGCAGCCCGGCGACGCCGATGAGTTGCAACAGGACCTGGAGCCCGCGCCGAGTGCTGTTCCATCTGCGGATATCGATGCGTTCCGCGCCGAACTGCATGCCGTCCCCGAGGTCAGGAAGCCCGTCGCGATGGCGGAAATCCAGACGCCAGCCATACTGCCGGCGACAGCACGCACCGAAACGCCGCCACGTGCCGATCCGGCTGCGGGCAGGACGCCGACGACATTGGCTGAGGTCAGCGCCCGGGTTGCCGCCGAGCCGGCGCCTGCCGCCAGCCGCGACGCGCCGGCGGCTCCCGTCGAGGTTGCGACAAGTGAAGCCATCGTCGCCGATTGGCGTCGCGAGATCGCGGCGGTTGGCGAGCAAGCCAAGGCGATGCCGGAGCGGAGCATCCGCCCATCGCCCCAGCCGGATGTGTCGGCGAGCGAGTCGGCGGCGGAACCTGCGATCGAGCGGTCTTCGTCAAACGATGCTCCAACGGGCACGGCTCAGGCGCGCGCGGCGGCGAACGAAGCGCATGCGGTGCGTCCCGCAATTCTTTCCGAACACACTGGACGGCAGGTTGCGGCTGCCTTCGGCGAACTGTCCGACGCCTTTGCAAGCCGCAGCAAGAAGACATTCGACGAGATGGCCGAGGAAATGCTGCGGCCGATGCTGCAGGATTGGCTGGACAACAATCTGCCGACGCTGGTCGAAAGGCTGGTGCGCGAAGAGATCGAGCGCGTGGCACGCGGGGCGCAATAGCGTCCAGGCCTAAGTTCCAGAAGAAACGCCGCCATTGAGGCGGCGTTTTTCGTTGTGACGAGGTCGGCCGTTGGTTGCCGAACTGGCGAAGGCGATCAAATTGCCATCGGGGTCGCTGACAATGAAGGCGCGGGAGCCCCGGGCTCGTTCGCAGCGATGCCTCGCGGCGAAGATGCGATCGCCGCGCGGCCTTCTGTTGAAATGAATAGGTCCGCGCCTATCTGCTTGTGACGATCCCAGGCTGCCCTCGTGGTTGACTTGGCCAAGACCTTCCGATTTACACCGAACCAGCAAAATTCCCGACAGCGCGGACCGTTTTCCCATGCTTGAAAAGACCTACGACGCCAAGACCGTCGAGCCGAAGATCGCCAAGATGTGGGAGGAAGCCGACGCGTTCCGCGCCGGCGCCGGAGCGGAAGAGGGGGCCGAGGCCTTCACCATCGTCATTCCGCCGCCCAACGTCACCGGGTCGCTGCATATGGGCCATGCGCTCAACAACACGCTGCAGGACATTCTGGTTCGTTTCGAGCGCATGCGCGGCAAGAACGTCCTGTGGCAGCCCGGCATGGACCATGCCGGCATCGCCACGCAGATGGTGGTCGAGCGGCGGCTGATGGAAAAGCAGATCCATCGCCGCGATCTGACGCGCGAAGAATTCATCGAGAAAGTGTGGGAGTGGAAGGCCGAATCGGGTGGGTTGATCTTCAACCAGCTGAAACGTCTGGGCGCCTCCGCCGACTGGTCGCGCGAACGCTTCACCATGGACGAAGGCCTGTCCAAGGCGGTGCTCGAAGTCTTCGTCAGCCTCTACAAGGAAGGGCTGATCTACAAGGACAAGCGCCTTGTGAACTGGGACCCCAAGTTGTTGACCGCCATCTCCGACCTCGAGGTCGAGCAGCAGGAGGTCAACGGCAATCTCTGGCATTTCCGCTATCCGGTCGAAGGCGCGACCTTCGATCCGGAAAACCCACAGACCTTCATCACCGTGGCGACGACGCGCCCCGAGACCATGCTGGGCGACACGGCTGTCGCCGTGCATCCCGACGACGAGCGGTTCCAACATCTCATCGGCAAGAATGTCGTCCTGCCGATCGTTGGCCGCAAGATACCTGTGGTGGCGGACGAGTATTCCGATCCTGAAAAGGGGTCGGGCGCGGTCAAGATCACGCCGGCGCATGACTTCAACGACTTCGAGGTCGGCAAACGCCACCAATTGCCGGCGATCAACATCCTGACGGTCGAGGCGGCGGTCAAGTTGAAGGACAACGAGGACTTCCTGGCGGGCCTCGAGGCGACGCCGGAACGGCAAGCTGTCTGGGACGAGCTCGACGGTCTCGACCGTTTCGTCGCCCGCAAGAAGATCGTCGAACTGATGGAGGCCGGCGGCTTCCTCGACAAGGTCGAGCCGCATCGCCACGCCGTGCCGCATGGCGACCGCGGCGGTGTGCCGATCGAGCCGTACCTGACCGAGCAGTGGTACGCCAACGCGGCGGAACTGGCCAAGCCGGCGATCGCCTCGGTGCGCGAGGGGCGCACCAATTTCGTGCCTAAGAACTGGGAGAAGACCTATTTCGACTGGATGGAGAACATCCAGCCCTGGTGCATTTCGCGCCAGCTGTGGTGGGGACATCAGATCCCGGCCTGGTACGGACCGGATGGGCGCGTCTTTGTCGAGAAGTCCGAGGAAGAGGCGCTGGGCGCGGCGATCGAATATTATCTGGCGCTCGAAGGCCCCTGGAAGGCCTGGGTCGAGGATAAGCTGGAGAACTTCAAGCCGGGCGAGATCCTGACGCGCGACGAAGACGTGCTCGACACCTGGTTCTCGTCGGCGCTGTGGCCTTTCTCGACGCTCGGCTGGCCGGACCAGACGCCGGAACTGAAGACCTACTACCAGACCGATGTGCTGGTGACCGGCTTCGACATCATCTTCTTCTGGGTCGCCCGCATGATGATGATGGGCCTGCACTTCATGGACGAGGAGCCGTTCCACACCGTTTATGTGCATGCGCTGGTGCGCGACAAGAACGGCGCCAAGATGTCGAAGTCGAAGGGCAACGTCATCGACCCGCTCGATCTGATCGACGAATATGGCGCCGACGCGCTGCGCTTCACCCTGACGGTGATGGCGGCGCAGGGGCGCGACGTGAAACTCGACCCGGCGCGCATCGCCGGCTATCGCAATTTCGGCACCAAGCTGTGGAACGCCACGCGCTTTGCCGAGATGAACGAAGTCGCGCGCAATGACGATTTCTGGCTGAACGACGCTAAGCTGGCGGTCAACCGCTGGATCCTGACCGAGCTGACACGCGCCGCACGCGAGGTCACCGACGGCATCACCTCATACCGCTTCAACGAGGCGGCGGGAGCCGCGTACCGCTTCGTCTGGAACCTGTTCTGCGACTGGTATCTGGAACTGCTGAAGCCGGTATTCATGGGCACGGACGAGGCCGCCAAGGCCGAGAGCCGCGCCTGCGTCGCCTTCGTGCTCGACGAGATCTACAAGCTCCTGCATCCGATGATGCCGTTCATGACCGAAGAGCTGTGGGCGCAGACGGCGGGTGAGGGCAGGGAACGCGCCTCGCTGCTGTGCCATGCCGCATGGCCGTCGCCGGATTTCGAGGATGCTGAAGCGGCCGCCGACATCAACTGGCTGGTCGATCTCGTCTCCGGTATCCGCTCGGTGCGCTCGGAGATGAACGTGCCGCCAGCGGCAATAGCGCCGCTCGTGGTGGTCGGCGCCAACGACGTGACGCGCGAACGGCTGGTTCGCGAGGACTCAGCGATCAAGCGGCTGGCGCGTGTTGGTGACATCTCGCTCGCCGATGCGGCACCCAAGGGGTCGGCACAGATCGTGCTCAACGAGGCGACGATCTGCCTGCCGCTTGGCAGCCTGATCGACCTCACGGCGGAGGCCGCGCGGCTGCAGAAGGAACTGGTCAAGGTGACCGAGGAAATCGCGCGCCTGCACAAGAAGCTGTCGAATGAGAAATTCGTTGCCAGCGCGCCGGCCGAGATCGTGGAAGGCGAGCGGGAAAAGCTGGCCGAATATCGCGCCGCGCAGGACAAGCTTTCGGTAGCGCTGACCAGGGTTCGCGACGCCGGCTGAAGGGCAGATTCGTCCATGACCCCGGAGCGAATTCCCATGCGTCACCGCCTCAAAAATGGGCATTCCGTTGCGTAAATGTTGACGTAAACGGAAACTTTTAGCCCCATTGTTGCCATAATGTAACAATGGGGCCAGATCCCCTCAAAATTAGCTGTTTTCGAGCTTTTTGGGGCCATTTTCGTGCATCTTTTCGGCGTTTTGGATGTGCTCAGGGCCGTTTTTGGCCTTGGGACATTCCTTTGCATTTTGTCGAAAAAGCGTTTGGCGGACATGTACATGTACGCCCGGGAATTCGTTGTTGCGCCGTTAACTTGAATTGGTTCTAGCTTGATCCACTAGTTATTCGGGAGGACATCCATGAGCAATTTGCGTCTGAAAGCACTGCTGGGGGCAGGGTGCTTTTCGTTGGCCTTGATGGGCTCGCTTATCCACCCGGCGCATGCTGGCGGTCTGGAGCGCGGCGGCTACGATATCGACCTACTGTTCGATCCGGCCCAGGTCGCGACGGAGGCCGAAGCAACCTATGTGATGCCCGATCGCAAATACGAGAATGCCAAGGGGCCGGGCGGATTCAATCTCGGCTTGGGCACCTCGGCTGATGGAGCGGAGGGCTATTGGGTGCCGCGCATCGGTGTTAAGGCGCAGGTCGTTCCGGGCGTCGATTGCATGGTCGACTATTCCCAACCTTGGGGAGCACATTCCGCGCCAGGCATGTGGAACGGCGCAGTTTCAAACATAGAGACCGACATCAAGAGCGATAACTACGCGGGCACCTGCTCGTACAAGATGGATGCGGGCAAAGGTCAGCTTCGCTTTATCGGCGGTGTGTTCTATCAAAAGGTCTACGGCTTTAAGGAAAGTCTTGTGGCTTTCAACCCATTTGGGCCGTCACCGACGGGCCGTGTCGATCTGTCGACCACTGGCTGGGGCTGGCGCGCTGGCCTCGCTTATGAAATCCCAGACATCGCACTGCGCGCGAGCCTCGTCTATAACTCGAAGGTTAAGCTCGATAACATCGAGGGTACGCTCGATTTGACCAGTGTTGGCCAGGGCATAATTCCGATCTACGGCTCCACGCAATATATGCCGGATGTTGTTGAATTCAAATTGCAATCTGGCATCGCTCCTGGGTGGTTGGCTTTTGGCTCCGTCAAGTGGGTCAATTGGAGTGTCCTGCAGAGCGTTCCAATTTGTGCGGTGGGTACTCCCGACGCGCTCTGTGTCACGGGCGACAAACTGCACTCTGCACAGTTAACCTCACTCGATCTGATGTATCGTGATGGCTGGACGATCTCAGGCGGCGTTGGCCACAAGTTTAACGATCAGTGGAGCGCTGCTGGTCAGCTTTCATGGGATCGTGGCACTTCGCACGGCTATGGAGCGCAGACCGATACGTGGACACTTGGCGGCGGTGTTGCCTACACGCCTAAGCCCAACATTGAATTTCGCGTAGCTGGCGCAATAGGCGTCTTGACCAGCGGTCACTCAGGTATAGTGGCCGGGGACAATGGCTATGTTGCAGGTGACGACGCGAGTTACGACTTCGGCAATGATCTGGTCACGGCAATATCCGGCGGCGTCAAGATAAAGTTCTAAGCGTTTGAAAGTTTTAGTAAAAGGCCGGGCATTGCCCGGCCTTTTCGTTTGTGCCGACGTCGTCGCTGGCCCCATCATACAAGCTGCGTTGCATATAAGCCGCACTTGGGCCGCCTCGTGCGATTGTGACGTTTTGGCAACACTTTCTGAACAACCCCTGCGCTAAAGGTCAGGCCGAGGAAATTGCCCATTTCCCGCCATAAACCCGGCGCACCTCGAACTCGTCTCGGGACACGTGCCAAAAGGCTCGGCGATGGGGCAGGCCGCACCGCCCGCGGCAAGGAAGAGAATGGACGCCAAGGTCATTTCAAAGGCTAAGCTCCCTAGCCGCCATGTGACTGTCGGTCCGGCGCGTGCGCCGCACCGGTCCTATCTCTATGCCATGGGCCTGTCGGCGGCCGAAATCGCGCAGCCGCTGGTCGGCGTCGCCTCCTGCTGGAACGAGGCAGCACCCTGTAACATCTCGCTGATGCGCCAGGCGCAAGTGGTCAAGAAGGGCGTGGCAGCCGCCAACGGCACGCCCCGCGAATTCTGCACCATCACCGTCACCGACGGCATCGCCATGGGCCACCAGGGCATGAAGTCGTCGCTGGTGTCGCGCGAAGTCATCGCCGATTCGGTCGAACTCACCATGCGCGGCCATTGCTACGATGCGCTGGTCGGCCTAGCCGGCTGCGACAAGTCGCTGCCCGGCATGATGATGGCCATGGTGCGGCTCAACGTGCCGTCGATCTTCATCTATGGCGGCTCGATCCTGCCCGGCAGCTATCGCGGCCGCCAGATCACCGTGCAGGATGTGTTCGAGGCGGTCGGCCAGCACTCGGTCGGCACGATCGATGACGCCGAGCTGCTTGAAATCGAGCAGACCGCCTGTCCTTCGGCCGGTTCCTGCGGCGCCCAGTTCACCGCCAACACCATGGCCACCGTCGCCGAGGCAATCGGTCTTGCGCTGCCCTATTCCTGCGGCGCGCCGGCGCCCTACGAAATGCGCGACCGCTTCAATTTCGCCTCGGGCGAAAAGGTCATGGAACTGATTGCCAAAAACATCCGCCCGCGCGACATCGTCACCCTTAAGGCACTGGAAAACGCGGCGACCGTTGTTTCGGCCACCGGCGGCTCGACCAATGCCGCGCTGCATCTGCCGGCGATCGCGCATGAGGCGGGGATCAAGTTCGACCTGTTCGACGTGGCGAAAATCTTCGAGAAGACGCCTTACATCGCCGATCTCAAGCCGGGCGGCAAATATGTCGCCAAGGACATGTTCGAGGCCGGCGGCATTCCGCTGCTGATGAAGACGCTGCTCGACCACGGCTATCTGCATGGCGATTGCCTGACGGTCACTGGCCGTACTTTGGCCGAAAATATGGAGCACGTTGCCTGGAATGAACATCAGGATGTGGTCCGCCCGGCCAACAGACCAATTACCCAAACCGGCGGTGTCGTGGGTTTGAAGGGAAATCTTGCCCCTGAAGGCGCGATCGTGAAGGTCGCGGGCATGGCGGAGTTGAAATTCTCCGGCCCGGCGCGCTGTTTCGATTCGGAAGAGGAATGTTTTGAGGCGGTGACGAACCGCGCCTATCGCGAAGGCGAGGTTCTGGTCATCCGCTATGAAGGACCGCGCGGCGGTCCTGGCATGCGCGAGATGCTGTCGACGACGGCGGCACTCTACGGCCAGGGCATGGGCGGCAAGGTGGCGCTGATCACCGACGGCCGTTTCTCGGGCGCGACGCGCGGTTTCTGCATCGGCCATGTCGGCCCGGAAGCGGCGGTTGGCGGCCCGATCGGCCTCATCAGGGATGGCGACGTGATCTCGATCGACGCGGTGAACGGAACGATCGACGTAGCGCTGTCCGAGGCCGAACTGGCGGCACGAGCGAAGACATGGAAGGCGCGCACGACCGACTATCAGTCGGGCGCGATATGGAAATACGCACAGACGGTAGGGTCCGCCAGGGATGGCGCGGTCACCCATCCGGGCGGTGCGAAAGAAACACACTGCTATGCGGATATCTGAGTTGTTGAAGTCAACACCAGAGTTGTTGAGGTCATCTGTCCTTCCGGCACTGGTCGCGGTTGCGATCTTTGGCGCCGTGGGCCAGGCCATGGCCTTCGACGACAAGGTGTTCGACGACAAGACCGGCGTGAAGCCGCAGTCGAGCCCCTGGGCAGTGTTTCAGTTCGGGTTCTCCGCCTACAAGAGCGGCCACAAGGAGCAGGCCGCCGAGGCCTACAAATATGCCGCCGAAAACGGCCAGATCGGCGCCACCTGGAAGCTTGCCCGCATGTATGCCGAGGGCGACGGCGTGGCCCGCGACGACTATGAGGCTTTCAAGTTCTTCTCGGAGATCGTCGACCAGGACGTCGAGCCCGGCTCGCCGGAAGAAAGCTATGTCTCCGACGCGCTGGTGGCGCTCGGCGACTATCTGCGCACTGGCATTCCCGGCAGCCCGGTCACCGAGAACGAGGTGGCGGCGCAGGAATATTACATGCGCGCCGCCGCCAACTACCGCAATCCGAACGCTCAGTTCGAGATGGGCCAGATGTTCCTGAAGGGCGAGGGCGGTGTGAAGGCCAGCGTCAAGCAGGCCGGGCGCTGGTTCCAGCTCGCCGCCGAGAAGGGCCATGCCGGTGCGCAAGCGACGCTTGGCCACCTGTTGTTCCAGAGCGGCAAGATCGTGCGCGGCCTGGCGATGATGACCGCGGCCCTGGAGCGTGCGTCGCCGACCGATCAGCCCTGGATCCGCGGCATGCAGGAAGAGGCGTTCGCCGCGGCCGGCGAAGCCGACCGCCGCACCGCGATCTCGCTGGCGGACGACATCCTGACCAAGGGCAGCAACGCCGATCAGTAGGCTCTTTCCCCGTCACCATGCGGCGAGCCGAGGAGCGATCCGTGTAGCGGACGAAAAGCCAACTGCTTGGCTTCTCTAGCGAAGAACGTCGGCATGGTAATGACGGACAACGCCGGCCTATCGAGGCTCGTCTCGATCCGAGGACGAGGCAATCCAGGAGAAAATTAGTTTTCGGTTGGCTCCGTCGGGACCATGCTTGGCGCGGGTGTCGAGATCGGTGTGACGTGCAGGTGCGGCGCCATGGTGTTTGCCGGGCAGCTATCGCCAACCTTGGTCCAGGATGTGTTGTTGAGCACCATGTCGCAGCGAGCCAAATGACTCTGGTCGGCAACCGTCAGGCAGGCGACCTGTCCGACCGGATAGGATTTTCCATTGGCGAGACATTCCGGGGCGGCGAAGGCCGGCACGATCGCGGTCGTGGCGAATGCCAAGCCGATCGGATAATGAGCAAATCGAACGGTCATGGAAACCCGGCCACCATGATGATTTCCCATCATGCGCGCGATTGTGGCGACACGAGGTCCGGACTACTCGGCGGCAGAAGGGTCTGCGTCAGGCCGGCTGCAGCGCGAGGTCGATCGCCACCGGGACGTGATCGGATGGTTTTTCCCAGGCGCGCACATGTTTTTCGATCGACGCCGATGAGAACCGGTTCGCGGCTTCAGGCGACAGCAGCAGATGGTCGATGCGGATGCCATTGTTCTTCTGCCAGGCGCCGGCCTGATAGTCCCAGAAGGTGTAGGTGTCCGGGGCATCGGTGACCGCGCGCACCGCTTCGGTGAAACCGAGATTGAGCAGCCGGCGGAAGGCCTGCCTTGTCTGTGGCTGGAACAGCGCGTCGCCCAGCCAGTTCTCCGGGAACCGCGCGTCGATCGGCTCGGGAATGACGTTGTAGTCGCCGGCCAGCACCAGCGCCTCTTCCAGCCTCAGGCGCTCCTGCGCCCAGCGCTCCAGCCGCGCCATCCAGGAGAGCTTATAGGGAAACTTCTTCTCGTCATCGATCGGGTTGCCGTTCGGCAGATAGAGCGAGGCGACGCGAAGCGCGCCCTTGTCGGTCGAGAACACGCCTTCGATGAAGCGTGCCTGTTCGTCGGCATCGTCACCCGGCAGGCCTCTGGTGACTTCATCGAAGCGCAACTTCGACAGCAGCGCGACACCGTTGAAGCCCTTCTGGCCATGGGTTTCGACATTGTAGCCAAGCGCCTCGATTTCGGCGCGCGGGAACTGCTCGTCGACCGTCTTGATCTCCTGCAGGCAGACGATGTCGGGCGCGCTCTCGGTCAGCCAATGGGTCAGGTTGCCGATGCGGGCGCGCACGCCGTTGATGTTCCAGGTGACGATTTTCATGACGGTCTCATTGTTCCTGCGGCGGAAGGCGTTCGACTAAACCGATCGTATTGCCTGCCGGGTCCTTTAGAAAGGCCATCCATTCGCTTTCCCCCGCCGGACCAAACTGCCCTTCGGTGTCGCGATGGACCAGCGTCGGCGGCGCGGTGAAGGGGATGCCGGCTGCCTTTGCCTCGGCGTGGAAGGCTTCGAGGCCTGATATGTCGAGATAGATGGTGCCGGCCGGGATGCCGTCGGTGAACAACAGCCTGACATCGCCGGCCATGATGAAGGCAATGCCGGGCGGATCGAACCGCGCATGCACCCTCATGCCGAGAACATCGCGCCAAAAGGCCAATGTCGCGTCGAGGTCGCGACCGGCGGAGAGCGCAACCTGACGAACCGCGCCGGTTGCGGGCATCTCGGTACTAGATGGAGAAGCTGGTGCCGCAGCCGCAGGAGGCGACCGCATTCGGGTTGCGGATCTGGAACGACTGCCCCATCAAATCGTCGACGAAGTCGATCACCGAGCCACCCATATAGACCAGGGACAGATCATCGATCAACACCGTGGCGCCGTCCTTCTCGATGGCAACGTCGTCGTCATTGCGCGCACCGACCAGATCGAACTTGTAGGAAAAGCCCGAGCAGCCGCCGCCCTCGACGGAAACGCGCAGCGCCGTCTTGCCGGCCTCGCCAGAGACAATTTTGGCGATCCGCTTGGCGGCGGCCTCGGTCATCTCGACTTTCATCGCGGTCTTGGCATCCGCGCCCATAGGCGTCACCTTGCTTTCGGTTTCACATGATAGGTATGAAGCGCGACGGGGCAAGTCAACTGCGGCAGCATCAGCCATGACAAATGAGCTTGGCGACATCGGATTCGGCTATCGGCCGCGCGCGGCCTATGCCACGGATCCGGCGAGCTCGCGCGGCCGGCTGTTCGACGAGGTGGAAAGTCCGACCCGCACGCCTTTCCAGCGTGACCGCGACCGGATCATCCATTCGACGGCGTTTCGGCGGCTGAAGCACAAGACGCAGGTCTTCATCGCCCATGAAGGCGATCACTACCGCACAAGGCTCACCCATTCGATCGAAGTGGCACAGATCGCGCGTGCGCTGGCGCGGGCGTTGCGCGGCGACGAGGATCTCGCCGAAGCGGTGGCACTGGTGCATGATTTCGGCCACACGCCCTTTGGCCACACAGGTGAGGACGCGCTGAACGAGAAGATGGCGGCGTGGGGCGGCTTCGACCACAACGCACAATCCCTGCGCATCGTGACGAGGCTGGAGGCGCGCTACGCCGAGTTCGACGGGCTCAATCTGAGTTGGGAGACGCTTGAAGGCCTGGTCAAGCACAATGGTCCGCTCACCGACGGCAGCGGCAAGGGCCTGAAAGGGCCGGTCCCGCAGGCGATCCGCGACTACTCGCAATTGCAGGATCTCGAACTCGACCGGTTCGCCGGCATCGAAGCGCAGTGCGCGGCGATTGCCGACGATATCGCCTACAACACGCATGATATCGACGATGGGCTGCGGTCAGGGCTGCTGACGCTGGACATGCTGAAGGCCGTTTCGCTGCCTGGAACGATCCTGAAGAGCGTGCGCGAGCGCTATCCCAGGCTCGACGACGTGCGCACCGGCCACGAATTGATGCGGCGGCAGATCACGGCCATGGTCGAGGATGTGATCAAGTCAACGACCGCCAATTTGGAGCGGATCAGGCCGCTGAGCGTCGAGGCGGTGAGGGCGGCGGGCGAGACGATGGTGACATTTTCGGCCGAAATGGCGGAAGCCGAGAAGGAACTGAAGGCCTTCCTCTACAAGCACCTCTATCGGCACGAAGAGGTCATGCGGGTGCGTGCGGACGCCGAGCAGATCGTCAGGGACCTGTTCGACGTCTATTTCGCCGACCCGCGCGCCATGCCCGATGGCTGGCGCGAAGGGCTGGACCGCGCCGAGGATCGCATCAAGGCACGCAGCGTCGCCGATTTCCTGGCCGGCATGACCGACACCTACGCGCTCAAGGAACACAGGCGTTTGTTTGACCGCACCCCGGATTTGAGCTAGGGCGGGCTCGATTTGCCGGCCAAAGGGCCGGATTCGTCGTAAAGCCGCCAGAGCATACACCATGAACATCTTCGCCGATTTCACCGCGCGAGTCGTAAAGGCTGTCGAAGCGCTTGACCTGAAAGACAGCAATGGCGTTTCGCCTGATCTGTCGCGCATCGCCGTCGAGCCGCCCCGCGACGCCAGCCATGGCGATCTCGCGACCAATGCGGCAATGGTGCTGGCCAAGCCCACCGGCCAGAACCCGCGCGCACTGGCCGAGAAACTGGCGGAAGCGCTGCGGGCGGACAATGACGTCGCCGCTGCCGAGGTCGCCGGTCCAGGCTTCGTCAATCTGCGGCTCAAGGACGGTTTCTGGCAGGCGCATCTGTCGGCGCTCCTAGGCGAGGGGCGCAACTATGGCCGCTCGACGATCGGCGCCGGCCGCAAAACCAACGTCGAATATGTCTCGGCCAACCCGACCGGGCCGATGCATGTCGGCCATTGCCGGGGTGCCGTCGTCGGTGACGCACTCGCCAATCTGATGGCGTTCGCCGGTTACGACGTGACCAAGGAATATGTCATCAACGACGCCGGCTCCCAGATCGACGTGCTTGGGCGCTCGGCGATGCTGCGCTACCGCGAGGCGCTTGGAGAAGATATCGGCGAGATTCCGCCGGGGCTTTATCCCGGTGACTATCTTGTCTCCGTCGGCGAGGCCCTGGTCAGGGAGTTCGGCCGTTCCTTGCTGCAGATGCCGGACGACGAGGCGCTGGCCATCGTCAAGGACCGGACCATCGATGCGATGATGGCGATGATCCGCGAGGACCTTGCGCTGCTCAACGTGCACCACGACGTGTTCTTCTCCGAACGCACGCTGCATGCCGACAATGCCAGGAAGATCCGCTCGGCGATCAACGACCTGACGCTGAAGGGCCATATCTACAAGGGCAAGCTGCCGCCGCCCAAGGGCGAGAAGCCGGACGACTGGGAAGACCGCGAACAGACGCTGTTCCGCTCGACCGCCGTCGGCGACGACATGGACCGGGCGCTGGTCAAGTCCGACGGCTCGTTCACCTATTTCGCCGCCGATGTGGCGTATCTGAAGGACAAGGTCGATCGCGGCTTCGTCGACCTGATCTATGTTCTCGGCGCCGACCATGGCGGCTACGTCAAGCGCCTGGAAGCCTTGGCGCGGGCGATTGCCGGCGACGACGTCAAGCTCACCGTCCTCTTGTGCAATCTGGTCAAGCTGTTTCGCGATGGCGAGCCGGTGCGCATGTCGAAGCGGTCCGGCGATTTCGTGACGTTGCGCGAGGTGGTGGAAGAAGTCGGACGCGATCCGATCCGCTTCATGATGCTCTATCGCAAGAACGATGCGCCGCTCGATTTCGACTTCGCCAAGGTCACCGAGCAGTCGAAGGACAATCCGGTGTTCTACGTGCAGTACGCCTCGGCGCGCTGCCATTCGGTGTTCCGGCAGGCGAGCGAACAGTTGGGGGAGGCGAATTTCGATCGCAACAACCTGGCGGCCGCGGCAACGTCGCTGGCCGACGAAGGTGAAATCGGGCTGATCCGGAAGCTTGCCGAATATCCACGCCTGATCGAGTCCGCCGCTCTTGCGCTCGAGCCGCATCGGCTGGCATTTTATCTCTATGATCTGGCTTCCAGTTTCCACGGACACTGGAACCGGGGCACGGATAATCCGGACTTACGTTTTGTTAAGGTTAACGACCGACAATTGACGCATGCCAGACTAGGGCTGGTGCAGGCTGTTTCGGATGTTCTGACGTCCGGCCTGACGTTGATCGGAGCGGCTGCGCCCACCGAAATGCGTTAGGTTTGACTAAAAAACCTGTCACCTTTTGCCCACATTGCGCTGGTAAGGGCCAACCCTGCGCGACGTCCAAGGCGTCCGAATGAGTGCGAGTTCGGGAACAATAATGGCAGACAGAACCCAACTGAGAGCAGCCGACAACAACGACATCGCCGACGATGATCCGTTCGCGGAACTGACCAGGATCATGGGATTCGACCCGCGCCAGCCGGTCAAGCCGCAGGCGCCGGCCGAGCCGAAAACCGCTGTGGCCGATCCGTCCGCGGGAGAGGGCGATTTCGACATCGACCTCGAAAAGGAGCTGATGGGCGAGTTCGACGCTGCCGACAGCGTTGCCGCTCCAGTTGTCGCAGTTCATGAGCCGGCAGTCGAGCCGGTGGCCGTCGATGTTGCGGACGACGATCTCGCATTGTCACTCGACGACGATTTCCACCTGGACATGTCGGATGCCGATGACCAGGCGGTCGCCGCCAGCCATGCGACCGCTGGCGCCGCGCAAGCCGTGCCGTCCGTTGAACCTGCCTTCGACGCCGATTTCGACAATGCCGTCGCCAGTTCGCTCGAAGACATCTCGCCCTTCGACGATGATCTGCCGATGGAGGATGAGCTTGCCGCCTCCCTCGACCAGGATTTCCATATCGAGGACGAGGCTGCCGAGGCCCGGTATGCCGTTGAATCGCCGGTGGCCGAAGTGCCGGTGGCCGTCGAGCCGCCCTCCAATCATGAATTCGACGATGCGGTCGCGATCTCGCTCGAAGACGAGCTGATGCTCGACGACCATCCGGCGGATCAGCGCCAAGCGGCTGCTGTCGACTATCCAGAACCTGTACTGGCCGCCGCGGATGAAACCCAGGTGATCTCCGACGAGGATTTCGCGGGTCACTTCGACGATGCCATGCCCGATGTCGATGTGGATTTTGACGTTCAGGCGGACGAGCCGGAGGCTTTTGATGACAAGCCGGCGCACGAACTGCGCGCCGATGCCGTCGAGACGCAGGATGAAGTTCCAGGCGCTGAAGCTGTTTCGGATGACGCCTTCGACCTGAATCTGGACGAGGCGTTTGCCGAGCCTGCCGAAGAGCCCGTCGCCGAAATCGCCGCGGCTTCCTCGCAATCGGCAGCTCCCGCGGCAGCCATTGTGCCGCCGGTGCAAGCGCCCATCGCGGACGAACGAAGCCTCGAAGACGAGTTGAACGCGCTTCTCGGTGCCATGACCGCGCGCACGCTGCCGTCGGCCAAGGAACCGGCCATGGTTCAGCCCGCCGTGACCCAGCCAGCCGCGACCCAGCCAACCGCAGCGCCCGTTCAGCGGCCTCTCGCCGCGACTACAAAGATCGCGGAGGAACCCGTCGATCTTGTTGGTGACCTCGACTGGGATCTCGATGAAACAGCGTCCGAGGATGCGCATCAATCCGGCTCCGCCCAGGCCGCCGACGCCAACCTCGACGACCTGTTGCTCGATGAACTTCAGGACCAGGATTTCGGCCCGGATGCCGCTGAACAGGGTGATGTCGATCTCGACAATGATGCCTTCGACGCCGCCCTGGCCAAAAGCATCGGTTCGCGTGACGAAACGGCGTCCCGGCCGGATCAGGCCGATTCACTCGATTGGCTGGCGGAACGTTCCGGAGCGTCGGAGTCGGCCCGTTCCTGGAGCCGCGTGACACCAGTTCCCCAACAGCCGGCGTTTGCCGCGCAGCCTGCTCCCTCCATGGCGGCCAGGATGGCGGCCCCGGAAGTGGCCACCGTGCCGTCCTACCGTTCGGCCGAGCCGGTTGCGGCTGCTCCCTATATGGCTCCGGTATCGGCGCCGCAGGCCGGGCAGTCCTCGCACTATGAAGAGATGCCCGATGTCGAGACGGTCGATGTGCCGGAGCGCGTCGTTGCGCTGGCTGACGATCTCGACATTCCGGAGTTGCATTTCGAGGAAGATGAGCCGGCAGCGGCCGGTTATGATGATCTCGACGCCGAATTCGCCAGCCTTCTGACCGAGATGAATTCGGTCGAGGTCGCGCCTGCTACTGCCGGCAACGCCGCCTATGCCGACGAATCCTACAATACCGGGTTCAATAAGGGATATGGCGCGGCCAATCCGGGATATGGCGCTGCCAATCCGGGATATGGCGAGGCCAATCCGGGATATGACGGGGTCAATCCGGGATATGACGGGGTCAATCCGGGATATGACGGGGTCAATCCGGGATATGAAGAGCCGAGGCAAGCCTATCAGCCGGAAGCGCGGACCTATGCGGCACGGCCGGCGGAAATGCCCGCCCGCGCGTCGGCCTCAGGCTATGCCGATGCTGCCGAAGGCTTCGATCTCGACAATCTGCCCGGCAGCCAGCCGGTCTCTCAGGCGGACGATTTTGCCGTCGATGAACTCGACTACGATCCCGAGCTGGACGAAGCGATGTCGGTTCCGGGCCTCGGCGAGCGGGAAGCCGCCAGGCCGTCGGGCCGGCGCGGCCTGTTCATTGCCGCGATTGTCGGTGCCGTTGCGGTCGCGGGCGGCCTTGGCGCCTTCGCGCTGTCTTTGGGCGGCAAGGGCGGCAGCGAAGCTCCGGTGATCGTCAAGGCGGACAATTCGCCGATCAAGGTCAAGCCGGAAAATCCGGGCGGCACCGTGGTGCCGAACCAGGACAACAAGGTCTATGACGCGGTGGTCAAGGGCGCGAAGCCCGCCGAGCCGGTCCAGCAGAAGCTTGTCACCAACACTGAGGAACCAGTGGACGTGCAGGCGAAAGACCCGGCCCGCGCCGTCGATCTTTCTCCCGATCAGAACGCCGCCGCCGGCACGGATGGCGGTGGCGAGGTTTCGACCGCTGGCGCGGCCCCGGCCAACAATGCGGCGCCCGCGCCGAAGTCGGAGGATCGCATCGCGCAGGTCCTGCAGGACGCCGACAAGGGCACCAACAACGACGTCGTTGCCGTTGCGCCGCGCAAGGTCAGGACCATGGTGGTCAAGTCCGACGGCTCACTGGTGGCGCGCGAGGATCCGGCACCGGCGGCACCGCAGGTGGCCGCGGCCGAGCCGACGGATCCGGCGCCACAGCATGTGGCGCCTGCCGGAGCCGACCAGACTGGCGCCGACCAGACTGGCGCCGACCAGACTGGCGCCAACGAGACTGGCACCGACCAGACTGGCACCGTGGCGCCCGCCGCCGCGCAGGCTGACGATGAGCCGGCTCTGAAGCCTGCCGCCAAGCCTGCCAAGGCTGAAGCCAAGGCGCAGTCGGCCAACACGCCAGCCAAGGTTGCGATCGCGCCGCAACGTCCGTCCGACCAGCCGGTCGACGTGGTCGGCGAGGTCAAGCCCGATCAGGTCGCTTCCATCGACCCGGCCTCGACCGCGACTGGCAGCGGTGCGTGGTCGATACAAATCGCTTCGCAGCCGACGGTGGACAGCGCCCAGTCGACCTACCAGGATCTGCAGCGCCGTTATGGTAGCGTGCTTTCCGGCCGCACGGCCAACATCGTCAAGGCCGAGATTGCCGGCAAGGGAACGTTCTACCGCGTCCGCGTTCCGGCTCAGTCGCGCAACGATGCCATCAATCTGTGCACCAGCTACAAGGCCGCGGGCGGCAACTGCTTCGTATCGCGCTAGACGTCGATCCAATCCTTCAAAGCCGGCGCGGCCCTGGGCCGCGCCGGCTTTTTATATGGCGATATTCATATGTCTGACTTTTTCATGTGGAACATGTCCTGCAGCCCGCCGCATGCGGTCAGGGATGATTCCCTTTGACCGCGCGAAGCCCTAGACTCCTGAAATGACCGAATCAAAATCCATGATCCTCGGCTGTGCCGGGAAATCGCTCACCCGCGAAGAAATCAATTTCTATCGCAATGAATGCCCGTGGGCCTTCATCCTGTTTGCCCGCAACATTGGCGAGGCCGAGCAGATCCGCGACCTGGTCGCCGAAATGCGTGACTGTATCGGGCGCCCGGACGCGCTGGTGTTCATCGACCAGGAAGGTGGCAGGGTACAGCGCCTGCGGCCGCCACTGGCGCCGAATTATCCGGCCGGCGGCGCGCTTGGGGCGCTGTGGCGCGACGATCACGACGCCGGCGAACGCGCCGCCTGGCTGATGGCGCGGCTGCATGCCTTCGACCTGCTGCGCTACGGCATATCAGCGGATTGCCTGCCGGTGCTCGACGTGCCGATCGAAGGGGCCAGCGATGTCATCGGCGCGCGCGCCTATGGCAAGGATCCGCGTCCGGTCATCGAACTTGGCCGCGCCGCGGCCGAGGGCCTGATGTCGGGCGGTGTGCTGCCCGTGATGAAGCATATTCCGGGGCACGGCCGGGCCTTTGCCGATACGCATTTCGAACTGCCTGTCGTCGACGCCTCGCTCAGCGATCTGCAGCGGCACGATTTTGCTCCGTTCCGTGAGCTCAACCATCTGCCGATGGCGATGACCGCGCATGTCGTCTACAGCGCGATCGATCCCAAGAACCCGGCGACGACTTCCGGCAAGGTCATCGACGAGATCATTCGACGCGAGATCGGCTTCGATGGACTGCTGATGAGCGACGACACCTCGATGAAGGCACTTTCTGGGGATTTCCCGACAAAGGCGGCCTCGATCCTTGCGGCGGGCTGCGATCTGGTCCTTCACTGCAACGGTGTTTTTGAGGAGATGGCGGGTATCGCATCGCGCACCACGGGGCTTGAAGGCAAGTCGCTGGAGCGTGCCAAGCGGGCGATGACCTATATAAGCAAACGCGACGCGGCCGAAGAAACCGAAATCCGTGCCGAATTCGCCACCTATTTCGACGCGGTGGCCTAGCAAAAAGGAAGTGACAGGTAGTGGCGGAAGCATTGGAAAGCAAGGCCGCGAAGGCTGCACCGATGGACCGCCTGTGGGCCGAAAACGATGAGTCACGGCTGACGGGCGACCCGTCGCTGGTCGTCGACGTGGCCGGCTTCGAAGGCCCGCTCGATCTTCTCTTGCACCTTGCCCGCACCCAGAAGGTCGATCTGGCGCGCATTTCCATCCTGGCGCTGGTCGAGCAATATTTGACCTTTGTCGAGACGGCGCGGGCGCTGCGGCTCGAACTTGCCGCCGACTATCTGGTGATGGCGGCGTGGCTGGCCTTCCTCAAATCGAAGCTCCTGATCCCCAAGCAGCCGGGCGAAGAGGGCGAAAGCGGCGAGGAACTGGCGGCGGTGCTGCAATTCCGGCTGAAGCGGCTCGAAGCCATGCGCGATGCGTCGGCGCGTCTGGTCAACCGCAACCGGCTCGGCCGCGACGTGTTCGCACGCGGCATGCCGGAAATGGTCATCATCGAGAAGCGCAACACCTATTCGGCGTCGCTTTACGATCTCCTGACCGCGTATGCGCAGCAGCGGCAGAAGCAGGCGATCACCAACGTGACGATCGCCAGGCGCGGCGTCTGGTCACTCAAGGACGCTCGCGACATCCTTACCCGGCTGATCGGCTCGCTGCGCGACTGGACGACGCTCGACAGCTTCCTCATCCAATATCTGACCAGCCCGCAAGAGCGGCGCACCGCGATCGCCAGTTCGTTCGCGGCCACACTGGAACTGGTGCGCGAGCGCAAGATGGATATGCGGCAGGACGAGGTGTTCGCACCGATCTATCTGCGCGACCACCGCGCACAGACAATCAAGGCAGTCGAGGTGGCATCATGAGCGAACGCGCCAACGCTTCGGTTATCCCATTCAAGATGGATGATGAGTCGGAAGACGGCGAGATCGACCAGGCCTCGGCCGGGAATCCGGTACAGAACCCGGCCGAGCGGCTGTATCTGGCGGAAGCCGTGCGCATGGCCGAGGCGATCGTGTTCGCCAGCGCCGAACCCGTCAGCGAAAAGCAGCTTGCCGCACGCCTTCCCGATGGCATCAATCTTACCCTCGCCATGACAGAGCTGCAGCAGATCTACGCCCGGCGCGGCGTCAATCTGGTCCGGGTCGGCGACGCCTGGGCGTTCCGCACCGCTGGCGACCTCGCCTTTCTGATGAGCCGCGATACGGTGCAGCAGCGCAAGCTGTCGCGGGCGGCGCTCGAGGTGCTGGCGATCATTGCCTATCACCAGCCGGTGACGCGCGCCGAGATCGAGGACATCAGAGGCGTCGAGACCTCGAAGGGGACGCTGGATACGCTGCTCGAGACGGAATGGGTGCGCATGCGCGGCCGGCGCAAAACGCCCGGCCGTCCCGTCACCTATGGCACCACCGAAACCTTCCTCGATCATTTCGCGCTCGAAGAGATCCGCGATCTTCCGGGTATGGAGGAACTGAAGGGCGCCGGCCTGCTGTCAGGCCGCATGCCGTCGAACTTCTCCATCCCGCAGCCGCCGGCCGATCCCGACGCGCTGACCGAGGACGAGGATCCGCTGACCGACATCGATCTCGAGGAGCTCGGTCTGCTGACGCCGCGCGTCACGGAAGATTGACCACGAGCGCCTATCAAAAGCCGTCTTGCACCTTTACATGTGCCGTTTGGTAGCGGGCCGCATCGCTGAAAATGCGTGACATCCGACACCCTTTCATAAACTCTGTCGCGGTTGTGTTTGAATCCCAACGCGAAAACGCATAGATCATCGCCAGGGAAAACATTCGAGAGAGATTTGCTATGGGTTCATTTTCGATTTGGCACTGGATGATCGTGTTGGTCATCGTGCTTCTGGTGTTCGGTCGCGGCAAGATTCCCGAGCTGATGGGCGACATGGCCAAGGGCATCAAGAGCTTCAAGAAGGGCATGGCCGACGACGACGTTGCCGACGACAAGCGCACCGTCGAACACCGTGCCGATGAGACCGTTTCGGCCGCGAAGGAAAAGGCCAGCAAGAGCTGAGCCAAGAAGTTCTAGTCGGAACGGATTGCCATGTTTGAAGTCGGCTGGACCGAAATGCTGGTGATCGCGATCGTCATGATCGTGGTCGTCGGGCCGAAGGATTTGCCCAACATGCTGCGCACCTTCGGCCGCACGACGGCGAAGCTGCGCGCCATGGCCGCCGACTTCCAGAAACAGTTCAACGAGGCATTGAAGGAAGCCGAGCTCGACGACGTGAAGAAGTCGGTCGACGAGCTCAGGGGCCTGAGCCCGGTTGCCGAAATCCG
Source organism: Mesorhizobium sp. M8A.F.Ca.ET.207.01.1.1 (assembly GCF_004794715.1). Classification (NCBI taxonomy): domain Bacteria; kingdom Pseudomonadati; phylum Pseudomonadota; class Alphaproteobacteria; order Hyphomicrobiales; family Phyllobacteriaceae; genus Mesorhizobium; species Mesorhizobium sp. M8A.F.Ca.ET.207.01.1.1. Next base: position 105,907 of record NZ_SRUS01000006.1, read on the forward strand.
AAAGCAGCTCAATCCGTTCGAGCAGGCGGCTGCCGATGTGCGCGCCGGTGTCGACGCCGCGATGAAGCCGAAGCCGGCCGCTGATCCGTCGGCCCCTGCCGCTTCGACGCCACAGGCGGCCGAGCCGTTGAAGAATGGCGCGACTGAAATGCCTGGTGTCAACGGGCCTGAAGCCACGACACCAGTCCCGATTTTCCCGGCGATGACCGATGAATCGGTTGTGGCGGCATCCACGGATCCTGCCGTTGCGCCGAAGGCAGCTGCGGCCAAGAAAACCGCCAAGACGGCCCCGGCCGCGAAAGCGCCGTCCAAGGCCTCGACATCTGCGAAGGCCGTGACGGCAAAAGCCGCACCCGCGGTGAAGGCGAAAGCGACACCCAAGGCGACTGCTGCCAAAGCGTCAGCAAAAGCCGAACCGAAGCCTGTTCCGGCGAGGAAGCCGGCAACCAAAAAGACGGCTGGAGCCGCCAAGTGAGCGTTTCGGACAAGGAAAAGGACGAGATCGAGAAATCGTCCGCGCCGCTGATCGAGCATCTCATCGAGTTGCGCCGACGGCTGATCTGGTCGCTCGGCGGATTCTTCGTCGCTTTCCTGGTCTGTTTCTTCTTCGCCAAGCGGCTGTTCAACCTTCTGGTCGTCCCGTTCAAATGGGCGACGAAATGGGCGGGGCTCGATCCGCACAAGGTCGAGTTGATCTACACCGCGCCGCAGGAATTCTTCTTCACGCAGGTCAAGCTCGCCATGTTCGGCGGCATGGTCATCGCCTTTCCGCTGATCGCCACGCAGATCTACAAATTCATCGCGCCTGGCCTCTACAAGAACGAGCGCAATGCCTTCCTGCCGTTCCTGATCGCATCGCCCATCCTGTTCCTGATGGGCGCCTCGCTGGTCTATTTCTTCTTCACGCCGATGGTGATGTGGTTCTTCCTCGCCATGCAGCAGGTAGGCACGGACGACCAGGTACAGATTTCCCTGCTGCCGAAAGTGTCGGAATATCTCAGCCTGATCATGACGCTGATCTTCTCCTTCGGCCTGGTGTTCCAGTTGCCGGTGGTGACCAGCCTGATGACGCGTGTCGGCATGCTGTCGTCCAAGGCGCTGGCGGAAAAACGTAAATGGGCGATCGTCATCGCCTTCATCGTGGCCGCGGTGCTGACACCTCCGGATCCGATGAGCCAGATCGGCCTGGCCATTCCGACCATCCTTCTCTACGAGGTCTCCATCTGGGCCGCGCGATGGATCGAGCGGGATCAGGAAAAACAGCGGCTGGCGCGCGAGAAGCAGGAAGCCGGCGAGACCGTGGCGGACAAGGCGCCGGACGAGCCTCCGGCGCCGGCTGCCTCGTAAGACGCCAGCGGCGGAAAACGACAACCGCCGCCCCGCCTCATCTTGCATCGATCGAGGATGCGGTTTACGCCCTCCTGCCTAGCTTGAGGACGGATAACCATGCTTGACATCAAATGGATTCGCGACAACCCGAAGGCTCTCGTCGAGGCGCTCACCAAGCGCTCGTGGCCGTCGGCTGAGGCGCAATCCACGGTCGACGGGCTGATCGCCAAGGACGAGGCGCGGCGCGAGCACGTCACCGAACTGCAGACCAAGCAGGAGCGCCGCAACGCCGCCTCGAAGGAGATCGGCAATGCCATGCGTTCGGGCGATGCTGCCCTTGCCGAAAAGCTCAAGGCCGAAGTCGGCGAGATCAAGACCTTTATCCAGAATGGCGAGGCGCGCGAGCGAGAGCTCGACAAGGCGCTGAACGACGCGCTGGCGGTGCTGCCCAATGTGCCGCTCGACGATGTTCCGGTCGGCAAGGACGAGCACGACAATGTCGTCAGGCATATTGTCGGCAAGGCGCCGACGCGGCCGAACTGGGTGAAGGAGCATTTCGAGATCGGCGAAGCGCTCGGCATGATGGATTTCGAACGCGCGGCAAAGCTGTCGGGCTCGCGCTTCACCGTGCTGAAGGGCGGCCTGGCGCGGATGGAACGCGCGATCGGCCAGTTCATGCTCGACCTGCACACGACCGAACACGGCTATGAGGAGATCATCCCGCCGTTGATGGTGAAGGACGACGTTCTGTTCGGCACCAACCAGTTGCCGAAGTTCGAGGAGGATCTGTTCTTCACGCCACACGGGGAGGGCAGGCTTGGCCTGATCCCAACCGCCGAAGTGCCACTCACCAATCTCGTGCGCGAGGAAATCACCGCGCATGAAAAGCTGCCGCTGCGCTACACCGCGCTGACGCCCTGCTTCCGTTCGGAGGCAGGCTCGGCGGGACGCGACACGCGCGGCATGCTGCGCCAGCACCAGTTCTACAAGGTCGAGCTGGTGTCGATCACCGACCAGGACTCCTCGCTCGCCGAACACGAGCGGATGACGCAATGCGCCGAGGAGGTCCTGAAGCGGCTCGAGCTGCCGTTCCGTACCATGGTGCTGTGCACCGGCGACATGGGTTTTGGCGCCCGCAAGACCTATGACATCGAGGTCTGGCTGCCCGGCCAGAACGCCTATCGCGAAATCTCGTCCTGCTCGGTCTGCGGCGATTTCCAGGCGCGCCGCATGGACGCCCGCTACAAGGACAAGGATGGCAAGGGCAACCGTTTCGTCCATACGCTCAACGGTTCGGGCACCGCTGTCGGCCGCGCACTTATTGCTGTCATCGAAAACTACCAGAATGAGGATGGCAGCGTAACCATTCCTGAAGTGCTGCGGCCTTACATGGGCGGTCTGGAAAAGATCGAATCGAAATAATGCGCATTCTTCTGACCAATGACGACGGCATTCATGCCGAGGGCCTGGCGTCGCTCGAGCGCGTCGCCCGCACACTGTCCGACGATGTCTGGGTGGTGGCGCCCGAACAGGACCAATCGGGCTACGCGCATTCGCTGTCGATTTCGGAGCCGCTGCGGTTGCGAAAAATCGGCGAGAAGCATTTTGCCGTGCGCGGCACCCCGACCGATTGCGTCATCATGGGCGTCAAGAAGATCCTGCCCGGTGCACCCGACCTGATCCTGTCCGGCATCAATTCGGGCGCCAACATCGCCGACGACGTGACCTATTCCGGCACCGTCGCCGGCGCCATGGAGGGCGCGCTGCTCGGCATCAGGTCGATCGCGCTCAGCCAGGGCTACAGCTATGTCGGCGAGGACCGCGTCGTCCCTTACGAGACCACCGAGGCGCTGGCGCCGGCGCTGCTGAAGAAGCTCGTGGCGACGCCATTGCCCGACGGCGTCCTGCTCAACGTCAATTTCCCCAACTGCCTTCCCGAGGAGGTGGCCGGCACAGTGGTCACCACGCAGGGCAAGCTGGTGCACAGCCTGTGGGTCGACGAGCGCCGAGACGGGCGCGGCCTGCCTTACTATTGGCTTCGCTTCGGCCGCGAGCCGGTCGAAGGCAAACAAGGCACCGACCTCTTTGCCTTGCGCAACCGGCTGGTGTCGGTAACGCCGTTGCAGCTTGACCTTACCGCGCATGAGATCCGTGACCAGCTGAGCAAGGCGCTTGCATGAACCAAGGCTTTCCAATCGATGATCGCGAAGGATTTGCCGCTTTCCTGCTGCGCCTGCGCGGCAGGGGAACGGTGCCGAAGGCACTGATCGCGGCTTTCGAAGCGACACCGCGGCGCGGTTTCCTGGCGGCGCAGTTCCACCAGATCGCCTGGTCGGATCGCATGCTGCCGATCGAATGCGGCGAAGCGATCGAAGGCGCCGACATGCAGGCGGCGGTGATCGCCGCACTCGCCATCGAAACGGGAAACCGTGTGCTCGAGATCGGCACCGGTTCCGGCTACACATCGGCTGTCATGTCGCGGCTGGCGGCGCGCATTGTGACCGTCGATCGCTACAAGACGCTGGTCGAGCAAGCCCGGCAGCGTTTCGAGGCGCTCGGCATCGGCAATGCCATCGTGCGCCAGGCCGATGGCTCCAACGGATTGCCCAATGAAGGGCCGTTCGACCGCATCGTGGCCTGGGCGGCGTTCGACAGCCTGCCGCGCTTCCTGCTCGACCAGTTGTCGAGCGGCGGCATCGTCATCGCGCCGATCGGGCCGGAAGAGGGCGAGCAGGTGCTGGCCAAGCTCACCAAGGTCGGCAGCCGTTTCGAACGCGAGGATATCGGCATGGTGCGGCTGCAACCAATCCTGCGCAGCATGGCAGCGGTTATCTAGTTTCGGACAGGCTGCGGATCTCATTTCGGCCCAGCTATCCGTATCGCTGACCATCCTCAAATGTTTTAAGAAAATTTTCGTCGGATTCTAATGGGTTAACCGCCCAGTAACATTAACGCGCTTTAATCCTGTCCAGTTGGTGCAGCGTTTTGTGCGGGTTAGTGCGATGCAACTCAGTGTTTTGAAGGCAAATAGTCGCAATCTGGCGCGGGGCTGCGCTGTTCTGATGATTGCGGGCGCGGCGGCCGGATGCAGTTCCCAGGCTTCGCGGTTCAACAGTGTCGATGACGTCTTTACCTCCTCGACGAACAACCAGCGCGCCATCATCAACAAACAGGATGCGGCGCAGCCCTATCCGGGCGATGTCTCGGCTGCTCCGCTCGACGGCACCCACACGCAGTCGGTGAGCCGCTCCAGTCTCGAACCGGTTTCGAGCCGGCCATTGCCGCCGCCGGCTTCCGCGCAGGCGCAGCCGGCTCCAGCGCTCGCGCCTGCCGCCAATCCGGTGCGTGTCGCATCGGCGCCGGCCCTGGTTCGGCCCGCTCCTCACGTCGACAGGACGACGACCGGCACCGTCGCGCCGGCCGCGAAGCCTTTCAAGAATGCCCAGCCCGACGAGCCGAAGATGGCCCAGGCAGGCACGCCGCACGCCACCGAAATCGTCGTCAGGGACGGCGAGACCATTTCCGGCCTGGCGACGCATTACAAGGTGCCGGCCGATGTCATCATGAAGGTGAATGGCCTGAGCCCGACCAAGGGGCTGAAGTCCGGTCAGAAGATCGTCATCCCGGCCTATGCCTATTCAAGCAAAAGCGAGCCGAAGGTTGCCGACGCAAAGCCAGTGAAGGACGGCAAGCACGATCTCCCGGCTTCCGCGCCGGACAAGGTGGCCGTGCTGCCGCAGCAACCGAAGCTGAAGGAAGGCAAGTCCGCCGCTCAGGTCGATGCGTCGGCCGCCGCGAGCCTGCCCAAGGAGCCCAAGCCGGCGCAGGCGGCCAAGGCAACCGGCGCCGCCGGTACCTACACGGTTCAGTCGGGCGACACGATGTCCTCGATCGCCAGGAAGACCGGTGTCGGCGTCGTCGCGCTGAAGCAGGCCAATGGCATGAAGGATGGCTTGTTGAAGATTGGCCAGACGCTGAAGGTGCCGGCCGGCGGAACGGCGACAGTCGCCAGCGCCAAGCCGGCCAAGATCGATCCGGTGACCACGGCCACCACGCAGCCCGCGGCAAAGGCCACGCCGTCGGAAACGCTGGCTTCCTACACGCCGCCGAAGAAGGACGCGAAGGTCATCCAGCAGGCTGAGGACGACGACGCGGTGGCGCCGGGTGCCACGGGGATCGGCAAGATGCGCTGGCCGGTTCGCGGCCGGGTGATTTCCGGTTTCGGATCCGGCAAGGACGGCGTCGACATCGCCGTGCCGTCAGGCACGCCGGTCAAGGCGGCCGAGAACGGCGTCGTCATCTATGCCGGCGATGGGCTCAAGGAATTCGGCAACACGGTGCTGGTGCGCCACGAGAATGGTCTGGTCACCGTCTATGGCCACGCCAGCTCGATCGAGGTGCAGCGCGGCCAGAAGGTCAAGCGCGGCCAGGAAATTGCCCTGTCCGGCATGAGCGGCACGACGGACTCGCCGAAGCTGCACTTCGAAGTGCGCAAGAACTCGGCTCCGGTCGACCCGTCAGGTTATCTCGAATAGAATAAAAAAAGCGATTTGCGGGCCGCCTGACCTCCAGTCCAGCCCGCCGGCTCAGGCCCGCCCCGAAAGGAGCGGGCTTTTTCAGTTTTGTCGGATGCCTGTTGCTCAAGGCTCAAAGGTGATCGCGCAGGGTGTCGGCGATCATGGCCTCGAGGCTGCTGGCCTTGATGCCGAGAAGGACCTCCGCGTCGGAAGAATCCACCAATAAGGGGTTCTCAAAAAGATAACTCATCTCGATCAGCTCATGCATGCCCAATGCCTCCATCTCGGCGATGGAATAGGAACGCGTTTCTGAAATCTCTCGCCGAAGCATCGCAGCGGTTTTCTGGATGAGCTCCCTGGGTGAGGCGTATTGCGAGGGAACGTGAAACGCGCGCCCCCATTCGCCCGTGTAGCGGGAGGCCGCGACAAGCGCCCTGGCGACGTCCTTGGTGAAGGCCCAGGCATGCGTCGCATCGAGGTTTCCAATGAAAGCGGTGGGTTTCCCCTCGATGATGGAAGGCAGCGCAACAAGCGAGAAGTAGCTGATGGCGCCATGTCCGAGATAGTCGCTCGACCGCACTTCGATCGCCGGTACATCGGCCCGAACCGCCCGCTGCCACATGATCGTCCTGGCGGTTCCTTTCTTCGAAGTCGGGTCCAGGGAAAGGTCGGAGCGAAGCGGGCTGTCGGCATTTTCCCCATAGCCATACAGGTTTCCCAGTACGATGAGCTTGGCGCGCACCGTTTCGGCCGCGCGCACGGTACCGTCGATGATGGGGAAGAAGTCGGTCGGCCACCTGTGATAGGTGGCCATGGCACACATGAAGATGGCATCGGCGCCTTGGCAGACACGCGCGAGGTCCGAGGCATCGGTGGCGTCGGCTTGTACGGCCCGCACATTCCGCAATCCGTTCGAACCGACGCTTCGGCTGGTGAGAACGACGTCATGTCCTTCCTCGCCAAGAAGGCGAGCGGTTTCGCGACCGACCGGGCCGGCTCCGACAACAACATAGAAACTCATGGCATAGCCTCTCTTCCAGGTTTGATGGAGAGGCGTGAGTACAGGTCCACGGCATTGAAAATCGCGCGGGAATTGCCAAATCTTGAACAGGTTTTGCCATGAATCGAGAGAGCATGCGTTCGCAATACGCTTCGGCCCAAGCCGCGTCCGACGTAACAATGGCCTCCCGGCATGTCGAAGCTGGCGTCCATCGTCTGTCCCGGGCGCCACACCATCGCATCATGGTGCATGCCAGCGCGGCGACGCGTTCCTACTGCAATCAGGTCGGACGGTATTTCGTCAGGCGCGCCGGTGATATCGACCTGGTGCCGGCCGGCCAGGAAGGCGGCTTCGAGGCCGAAACCCCGTTCGACACGATAGAGATTGCGTTGCAGCCGGCGCTGATGGAAAGGGTGGCGGCGGAACTTGGCGGCAAGGCACAAGCAGTGCGGTTCGACACGCGTCACCTGCTTCGTGACCAGCGCATCGGACATCTCGCCCGGGCGCTCGAGAGCGAATTGAAGTCGAACTCGCCGAGTGACCCTTTGTTTGCCGACAGCATTGGCGCCGCACTGGCGGTGAGGTTGCTTGGCCTCGGCGAACCTGATATCGGTCGAACGAACCGTTTGTCGGATACCCAGCTGAAACGCGTGCTGGAGTACATCGAGGCGGCTCTCCACGAACCGCTTTCGACCCATCGACTAAGCCGGGTTGCCGGGGCGAGCAGTTCGCATTTGCGGACATGGTTCAAGGTGGCGACGGGCGTCACACTGCACCGCTACGTGTTGCGACGTCGCGTCGAACGCGCACGCGTTCTGCTGTTGCGAGGCGATCTCAGCACAAGTGAAGTGGCGGAATTGACCGGCTTCGCGCACCAGTCACACCTGGCGCACTGGATGCGCCGCGAGATCGGCCAAACGCCGGGCGATCTGCGACGGGCTCAACCGCCCGGATGACGTTGGACCCGCGACGCGAGCAAACCCATCAATCCTTCAACGGCTTGCCAAGCCGGCCGGCCAGATCCTGCGTGAACTGCCAGGCGACGCGGCCGGAGCGGCTGCCGCGCGTCGTTGCCCATTCCAGCGCTTCGGCGCGCAGCTGCTCGGGATCGATGTCGAGGCCATGATGGCTGGCATAGCCGTTGACCATGTCGAGATATTCGTCCTGCGAACATTTGTGGAAGCCGAGCCAGAGGCCGAAACGGTCGGATAGCGAGACCTTTTCCTCGACCGCTTCGGACGGGTTGATGGCGGTCGAGCGCTCATTGTCGATCATGTCGCGCGGCAACAGGTGACGGCGGTTCGATGTGGCGTAGAAGATGACGTTGGCCGGGCGTCCCTCGACGCCACCTTCAAGCGCCGCCTTCAGCGACTTGTAGGACGTATCATCATGATCGAAGGAGAGGTCGTCGCAAAACAGGATGACGCGGAAAGGGGCCGCCTTCAGCAAGCTCATCAGCTTCGGCAGCGTGTCGATGTCCTCGCGGTGGATTTCGATCAGCTTGAGCGGCAGGTCGGACTTGGGCTTTTGTGATTTGGCCTTGGCATTGATCTCGGCATGCACGGCCTTGACCAGCGACGATTTGCCCATGCCGCGCGCGCCCCACAACAGGACGTTATTGGCGGCGAAGCCGGCGGCGAAGCGCTCGGTGTTGTCGACGAGGATGTCGCGGACGCGGTCGACGCCGCGGATCAGGCCGATGTCGACGCGATTGACCTTGCGCACCGGCTCCAGATAGCCGGGATCGGCCTGCCAGACGAAGCAGTCGGCCACGTCGAGGTCGGTTTCAGGGACCGGCGGCGGAGCGAGGCGGCCGACCGCTTCGATCAGGCGGTCGAGTTTCTGGTTCAAGGCATCGATGCTGGTATCGGTCATATCAGGTCTTTTTGCTTTGGTTTTTGCAGTGGCAGGAGGACCCGGTTCGATTCCGGCGGTTTCGAAACCGGTTGCAACCATTTGTTCGAACGTGATCTTTTCCGAAAACCGGCTCGCGCTTTTCGCGATCCTGCTCTAACACGGCTAATCAGGCCGGAAAAGCGGCGGATTTGCCCGGTCGCGCAGTTGCATTGACAACTTTACCGACTATATTCCGGCCAAATTTCTAGGGGCCGCCAAATTCCACAAGACGGTTTGGCGGCTGTTTTCAAAATTCAGGAGTACCTCGATGTTCGTGACACCGGCATACGCCCAAGGCATCGGCGGCGCCTCTCCCGATATGTTCATCAGCATTTTGCCGTTTGTCCTGATTTTCGTGATCATGTATTTTCTGATCATCCGCCCGCAGCGCACGCAGCTGAAGAAGCGCGGCGAGATGCTGGCGGCGGTTCGCCGCGGCGACACGGTCGTCACCGGCGGCGGTTTCGTCGGCAAGGTGACGAAGGTGATCGACGACAACGAACTCGAGATCGACCTTGGTGGCGGCACCAAGGTGACGGCGCTGCGCTCGACGATTGCCGACGTGCGCGTCAAGGGCGAACCGGTCGCCAACCAGAACGCCAAGAAATAACCAAATTCCAGGCGGAGCGATCCGCGGACACGCTCTGACGGACGACGCCATATGCTTTATTTCTCGCGCTTCAAGATGATCCTGATCTGGCTGGCCGTGGCCGCCACAGTGGTCCTCGCCGCGCCGAATCTGTTCCCCGCCAGCACGCTGGCCCAGCTCCCCAGTTGGGTGCCGAAGCGGCAGATGACACTCGGCCTCGATCTCCAGGGCGGCTCGCACATCCTGCTGGAGATGAACCAGAACGATCTGATCAAGGATCGGCTCGAGACGACGCGCGATGAAATCCGCACACTGCTGCGCGATGCCAAGATCGGCTATACGGGTCTTGCCGGTACCGGCAAGACCCTGCAGGTCCGCATCACCGATCCGGCTCAGCTCGATGCCGCCAAGAAAGCGTTGAAGAGCTTGACCGATCCTGTCGCAGCCGGCTTGTTCACAGGCGGCTCCATCCAGGAAATGTCGCTCGACGATTCCGAGCCGGGGCTGCTCAAGTTCACCGTCACCGACGCCGGTATCAAGTACCGCACATCGACCGCATTGGCGCAGTCGATCGAAGTGGTCGAGCGCCGCGTCAACGAACTCGGCACGACCGAGCCCATCGTGCAGCGGCAGGGCGACGACCGCATCCTTGTCCAGGTGCCCGGCCTGCAGGATCCGCAGCGGCTGAAGGAAATCCTCGGCCAGACCGCGAAGCTGACCTTCCAGATGGTCGACCAGTCGATGCCGGTGCAGGATGCGCTCAGGGGACGCCCGCCGGCCGGTTCTTCGGTGCTCTATTCGCAGGACGATCCGCCGGTTCCATACCTGATCGAGAACCGCGTCATCGTATCGGGTGAAAACCTCGTCGACGCACAGGCGACATACAATTCGCAGAACAACGAGCCGGTGGTTTCGTTCCGCTTCGATTCGAAGGGCGCTGCCCGCTTCGGCCAGGCCACCGCGCAGAATGTCGGCAAGCTGTTCGCCATCATCCTCGACAACCAGGTGATCTCGGCGCCGCAGATTCGCGAGCCGATCCTTGGCGGTACCGGCCAGATCTCCGGTAATTTCACTGCCCAGAGCGCCAACGACCTCGCCGTGCTGCTGCGCGCCGGCGCGCTGCCCGCGACATTGACCGTCATCGAGGAACGCACCGTCGGTCCGGGCCTGGGCCAGGATTCGATCCATGCCGGCAAGGTCGCCGGCATCATCGGTTCGATCCTCGTCGTGGCGTTCATGTTCGTCGCCTACGGCTTCCTTGGCTTCCTCGCCAACATCGCGCTGGCGGTGCACGTGGCGATGATCGTCGGGCTGCTGTCGCTGCTTGGCGCGACGCTGACTTTGCCCGGTATCGCCGGTATCGTGCTGACCATCGGCATGGCGGTCGATTCCAACGTGCTGATCTACGAGCGTATCCGCGAGGAGCGACGAGCCGGCCGCTCGGTGATCCAGGCGATCGACACCGGCTTCTCGAAGGCGCTGGCGACCATCGTCGATTCCAACGTCACGTCGCTGATTGCGACAGTGGTGCTGTTCTATCTCGGTACCGGACCGGTGAAGGGCTTTGCCATCACTTACGCCATCGGCATCCTGACCACGGTCTTCACCGCTTTCACCTTCACCCGCTTGCTGGTGTCGATCTGGCTGCGCCGTGCCCGCCCGAAGGAGTTGCCACGCGCACCGATAACCTTCGTACCGCCCGGCACGAAAATTCCGTTCATGGGCATCCGTCGGTGGACGTTCGCGCTGTCGAGCGCCTTGTCGATACTGTCCGTGGTAGCGTTCATGAGTGTCGGCATCAATTACGGCATCGATTTCAAGGGTGGTTCGCTGATCGAGGTTCAGTCCAAGACCGGTGATGCCAATCTTGCCGACATTCGCGGTAGGCTGTCGGAACTCAACATCGGCGAAGTGCAGGTTCAGCAGTTCGGCGCGCCGAACGACGTGCTGATCCGCGTCGGCACGCAGGATGGCGGCGAAAATGCCGAGCAGACGGTCATCGACAAGGTCCGCGGCGAGCTGCAGGACCAGTATGATTTCCGCCGCGTCGAAGTGGTGGGACCGACGGTTTCCGGTGAACTGGCCAAGCAAGGCACCATCGCCATGATCGTCGCGCTGCTCGGCATCCTGGTCTACGTCTGGTTCCGCTTCGAATGGCAGTTCGCGGTCGGCGCCATCATCGCGACAGTGCACGACGTGGTCATGACGCTCGGCTTCTTCGTCATCTCCGGGCTCGAGTTCAACCAGTCGTCGTTGGCGGCGATCCTGACCATCATCGGCTATTCGCTGAACGACACGATCGTCGTCTATGACCGCGTCCGTGAGGATCTGCGAAAATACAAGCGAATGCCTCTACCGCAGCTGCTGAACAACGCCATCAACGAGACGTTGTCGAGAACGACGCTGACGTCGGTGACGACCAGCTTGGCGCTGCTGGCGCTGGTGTTGTTTGGCGGCGAAGTGATCCGCTCCTTTACCTTGGCGATGCTGTTCGGCGTCGTGTTCGGTACCTATTCGTCGATCTTCATCGCGGCGCCGTTGCTGATCCTGTTCAAGCTGCGGCCGCAGGCTTCGGCCGATGAGGAAAAGCCGGTGAACGGCGGCAAGGCCGTCGCGACCTGACGCGCGGCCCGAAGGGTGACAGAGTGGTGACCGGCAAAGGCATCGTCATCCGCGAGGCGCATTTCCCCGGCCGCGCGCCGATCGAGGCCTATGGCAATGGCGGGTTTCGCTTTGCCGACATGTCGCATCGCGGCTCGCTGCTCTGCTTGCCCACGGGCATCCATGGCTGGGAGCCGGCAAATCCCCTGGCGCTGACCGTCGCGGATTTCGACAAGCTTCTGGCGGAAGCCGACAAGGTCGAGATCCTGCTGGTCGGCATGGGCAGGGATTTGCGGCCCTTGCCGGCGGCGCTGCGGGCGGCGCTGAAAGAGGCCGGCATAACGTCCGACCCGATGTCGACCGGGGCCGCGGTCCGGACCTACAATGTCCTTCTGGCGGAAGACCGCGCCGTGGCCGCGGCGCTCATCGCCGTCGATTGATATGTTGCAGAACGCCAAAATCGTCATGGACGCGGTGCGCGCCGCCGACCATGACAGGTATCTCACCGCGCTCTACGCGCCTGCCGACAAGCGCGACGCGCTGTTTTCGCTCTACGCCTTCAATGCCGAGATCGCCGGCATCCGTGACCGCATCCATGAGCCGTTACCCGGCGAGGTGCGGCTGCAATGGTGGCGCGATGTCATTGCCGCCGGCGGTGAGGCGGGCGCGGGCCATCCCGTTGCCGACGCCTTGAACCTCACCATTACAGCATTCAAGCTGCCAAAACTGGCCTTCGAGAACATGCTCGAGGCGCGCATCTTCGATCTCTACGACGACCCGATGCCATCGCGCACCGATCTGGAGGGCTATTGCGGCGAGACGGCGGCCGCCCTCATCCAACTCGCGGCGATAGTACTCGATCCCGCCGACGCGCCAGGGTTTGCCGAACTGGCGGGTAGGGCGGGTTGTGCGCAGGCGATTACGGGGCTTTTGCTTCTGTTGCCGCTGCACCGCAGGCGTGGACAGTGTTTTATCCCGGCCGACATCCTGGCGGCGGCGGGCTCGTCGCCGGAAGAATTTGTTGCCGGCGATGGCGGGCCTGGTGCCCGGCGCGCGGTGGCGGCGATGATCGCGCTGGCGCGCGAACACCTGTCGGCCTTCGAGCAAGGCGCTGCGGCGCTGCCGGGGTCGTTGCGTTCGGCATTCCTGCCGCTGGCGCTGTCACGCGCCTATCTCGCCAAGATGGAAGGCTCGCGCCATTCACCGCTCGGCGGCGTGGCACGGCTGTCGGCGTTGCGCCGGCATTGGTTGCTGCTGCGTCGTGCAGGCAAGGGCTGGCCGGCACTTTGACGTAAACGTCAATCGTGTTAAGGAGTCTGCATGGCGAGAACTGTCGCCGAAGACGACAGGCCGGCCGGGAGGAAATCCATGAGCTTGTCCGTGCTGGTTGCGATCGTCGTGCTCGGCATTGCGCTGTCGGGACCGCATGTTCGGCACCTTCGTCGAGGAGCTGGAAGAAGATCGGCCGCGCTACGGGATCGTCAAGAACCTGGGCACCTTCAACCCGCTGAAGGTGGCGTTTCATGAATGGATCGGCATGTTCCGGGTTGCGTTCGCGCCTGGGCTGACGCTTCGAGAGCGCCTGAACTACCTCATCAAGCCGCCAGGATGGAGCCATGACGGGTCGCGCGACACGTCGGAGACGCTGAAGGCAGCGTATCTGCGAAGAAATCCGGGGGAGGCGGGCAAGCCCGGACTGCCGTCGGCAGGTGTCGAGGCCGCGGAATAATATCGCCTGAGGACTGATCGGGCTGTCCGCTACTCCGCCGCCTGAGCCGTCTCCGCCGGCAACCCTAGCCATTGTCGACAGTCACTCCGCGCTCGCGACGTGATGGCATGCCGTTTGGCTATGGTCTTGTCCTTGCCGCGTATGCGCTTGCCCTCGATTTTCGGGGCTTCGACGGGCGGGAACAGGCCGAAATTGACGTTCATCGGCTGGAAGGAGCGTTTGCCCGGTTCGTCGTCGGAAACGATATGGCCGCCGGTGATGTGGTTGAGCAGCGCGCCGAAGGCCGTCGTGAGCGGCGGCAGGGACGGTGCGTGGCCAAGCCGCTCGGCTGCGGCGAAGCGGCCGGCGAGCAGGCCGATGGCCGCACTTTCGACATAGCCTTCGCAGCCGGTGATCTGGCCGGCAAAACGCAGGCCGGGCCGCGACTTCAGCTGCAGCGAGGCGTCGAGCAAGGTCGGCGAGTTGATGTAGGTGTTGCGGTGCAGGCCGCCGAGGCGGGCGAAGTCGGCGTTTTCCAGGCCCGGAATAGTGCGGAAAATACGCACCTGCTCGGCGTGCTTCAGCTTGGTCTGGAAGCCGACCATGTTGTAGAGCGTGCCCAGCGCATTGTCCTGGCGCAACTGCACCACGGCATAGGCCTTCACGGTCGGATTGTGCGCGTTGGTCAAGCCCATCGGCTTCATCGGTCCGTAGCGCAGCGTTTCGACGCCGCGCTCGGCCATGATCTCGATCGGCAGGCAGCCGTCGAAATAGGGCGTGCCTTCCCACTGCTTGAATTCGGTCTTCTGGCCGTCGATCAGCGCCTGTACGAAGGCGAGATATTGGTCCTTGTCCATCGGACAGTTGATGTAGTCCTTGCCGGTGCCGCCAGGCCCGACCTTGTCGTAGCGCGACTGGAACCAGCAGGTATCCATATCGATCGTGTCGAAATGGATGATCGGCGCGATGGCGTCGAAGAAGGCCAGCGCATCGGCGCCGGTCGCCTCGGCGATTGATTGGGCAAGCGACGGTGCGGTCAGCGGCCCGGTGGCGATGATCGCCTGGTCCCACTCCGCCGGCGGCAGCCCTGGCACTTCCTCACGCTGTATCGTGATCAGCGGATGCGCCTCGAGCTTTTTGGTCACCGCCTCGGAGAAACCGTCGCGGTCGACGGCCAGCGCGCCCCCGGCCGGCACCTGGTTGGCGTCGCCGGCACTCATGATCAAGGAGCCCGCCAGCCGCATTTCGGCGTGCAGAAGGCCAACGGCGTTGTTTTCGGCATCGTCGGAGCGGAAGGAATTGGAACAGACCAGTTCGGCCAGGCCGTCTGTCTTGTGGGCGTCGGTGCCGCGAACCGGGCGCATTTCATGCAGCATGACGGGCACGCCGGCTTGCGCCGCCTGCCATGCCGCTTCGGAACCGGCGAGGCCACCGCCGATGATGTGGATTGGATTTTTGCTCATGGCCGCCGGAATAATCGCTTGCCGTCGCGATTGCAATTGTCGTGCGACGGTAAGGCGAATGCGGTCGGGAAAGCCTGCCCTTGAAAACAACAACACCCGCCGGGGGAGGAGGTCCGGCGGGTGTCGTTTTTTGGGGTCGACCCTCGGGAGGAGGTGAAGGCCGACCGTATTCGTCATCGCCGGGGAGGAGGTCGGCTCGGACGAAATTCCTTTCGCATTTTTAAAGAGGGCGAAACCTCTGGGGCACATTCGTTTTGCCCCGGGGAAACAACGCCCGCCGCGGGAGGAGGTGCGGCGGGCGCCGTTTGGGTGGCCAACCCTCGGGAGGAGGTGAAGGTTGGGCCTATTCGTCATCGCCGGGGAGGAGGTCGGCTTTGACGAAATTCTTTTCGCATTTTTAAAGAGGGCGAAACCTCTGGGGCAAAATTCGTTTTGTCCCTGGGAAACAACGCCCGCCGCGGGAGGAGGTGCGGCGGGCGCCGTTTTGGTGGTCAACCCTTGGGAGGAGGTAAGGGCTGACCGTATTCGTCGAGGTCGGGGAGGAGGTCGACCTAGACGAAATTCCGTCGTTTAGATCGCCTTGCGGGCGACGATCTTGATTTCGTCGCGGACGATACCGAGATCATGCAGCTGGCGGTTCGAAAGGCGACCCAGCTCGGTAACCGTCTCGCGATAAACGCGCCAGTTACGATAGTTGCGGATCAGGTTCATTGTCGTTCTCTTTTTCAAAACTGGTTCGGACCATTCGCGGTCCGAAGAATTAGACCGCCTTGCGAGCGACGTAAGGAATGTCGCTGCGGCTGATGCCGAGGTCGGTCAGTTCACGGTTGCTCAGGCAGCTCAGCTCGGAAACGGTGTCCCGGTAGCGGCGCCAGTTGCGGTAGTTGCGGATCAAGTTCATGGTAGTTCTCGTTTCGTCTTTCTTGCGGATCATTCCGTTTGTGTACGAACCATAAATAGGGGGACCCATATCGATTTAAAAGCGCTATGGCTGCATGGCAGCAATGCAAATTGTGCAATGCAACATTAACGCGCCTTCACGGACCTGACACAAAGAAGCCAGAATCAGAAAGTGCCGTGACGTCAACGGTTTGGGTGCGTCGGTTAAAATGACGACCGGGTGGGGAGAGAGGACATGGCGGGGTACTCGACACGGATCAGGGCCGACATCGAGCGGTGGCGGCAGGCAGGACTGATCGACGCCTCGACGGCAGACGTGCTGAGGCGCGACGTCGAGGTCAACGCCCGCCAGTCGCTCAGCTTCGGCTCGATCCTCGCAATGATGGCGGCCCTTCTCTTTGGAGCCGCCATCCTGATCTTCGTCGCCGCCAACTGGGATGCGATTCCGCGCCTGGCGCGGGTGGCGGCGCTATTTGCCATTATCCTCGGCGGCTATGTCGGCGGCGCGGTGCTGAAGACGCGCGACCACGCGGCAATCGGCGAAGCGCTGTGGATCGTGGCGGCGGCCGCGTTCGGCGGCTCGATCGCGCTGATCGGCCAGATGTACCATTTGTCTGGCGACGAGGCTTCGGCTCTGGTCACCTGGGGCGCCGGCACGGCGTTGGCGGCGGTGGCGCTGCGCTCAAACCCGCTGACCGTGGCAGCAGTTGGCATCGCCGACGCCTGGCTATTCCTGAAAGGGTTCGATTATTACAGCCGCAGCGGCTTTCCGCATGCCTTCGTCGTCATGGCAATCGTGCTGTTTGCCATCTCGTTCTGGACCCGCAGCCAGCCGGCGCGGCACCTGATCATCCTGTCGCTGCTCTTCTATCTCATATTGCTGGCGATGGATCATGCGACGCTGCCGGTAGCGATCCCGCTGGTCATCGTTTCGGCGCTGCTTTTCGCGGGTTCGGTCTTTGCGCCGGACCCTGTCGACAGGATCGTGCAGCTCGGCGGCCGCTTGCCGCTGCACGCATTGCTCGGCTTCCTCACCGGCCTGGCCATCATCCAGTTCGAACTGGCCGACGAAAGTACCTACAACAGCGGCTTCGCCATCGCTTCGGTCGTCGCGCTGGCCGGCATCGTCGCGGCTATCGTGCTCGCAGGGCGCGAGAGCCGGGGCCTGCGCTGGCTTGCCTATCTCGGTTTCGCCTTCGAACTCGCCATCATCTACGTCGTGACCTTGCAGTCGATGCTCGATACGGCCGGCTTCTTCCTTGCTGCCGCGGTACTGCTCGGCGTGCTTGCGATCGTCATCATCCGCGTCGAAAAACGCATGAAGGGTCCAGTCAGCGGGGGAGCCACGGCATGATGACCGGAAAGAGGCTTGTCATCTCGGCGCTGGTGCTGGCGCTCGTCCAGATCGGATTCCTGAGCTGGATCATCGCTGGACGGGCGGCGATCCTGCGCAATGGCAAGGAAGTGCTGCTGAAGATCGAGCCCGTCGACCCACGCGATCTGCTGCGCGGCGACTATATCATCCTCGGCTACGACATCTCGCGCATACCGGTGAAGATGATCGCCAACATTCCGGCCGACAAATTCTCCAGCGACGATACCTCGATCGTGGTCCGGCTGAAAAAGGGCGCCGATGGCTACTGGACACCGACCATCGCCTGGTTCGGCAAGGCGCCGACGCCGGCCGCCGCAGAGGAGGCCGACATTTCGGGCCATGTCGCCGCCGGTTGGGACCTGCGTGGCGAAGGCATGACAATCGCGCCGGATTACGGCATCGAACGCTTCTATCTGCCCGAAGGCGAGGGACTGGCGATCCAGACCGACATGCGGGTGCGGCCATTCGGGATCAAGCTGGCGCTCGCCGCCGATGGCACGGCGCAGATCAAGGCGCTGGTGGATGGCGACAAGACGCTGTTCGAGGAGTCGCTTTACTAGGTCGTGGGAGGCACGATAACGCCGGTCCTCGTTCGCCAAGGCTTCGGAGGACACTCCTTCGTCTAACGAGCTTCGTGTGGCCTGCCACCCAAAGTTCGAAGAGCGAAGGGTGGTGCGGGTAGAGGGACTCGAACCCCCACGATCTCTCGCCAGAACCTAAATCTGGTGCGTCTACCAGTTCCGCCATACCCGCGTGGCCCGGCAATCCCATGTAGCCATCATTCTGTCAATGTCGGAGACAACATGTCGGGTCAGGACCGAAATGTGGTTATTCGCCTAAACGCGAAGACTGTTGAAAATTAGGCTCGCCTGTGACAAAAGGCGTGTCAAATGTGACGGGACGCGACGATCCGCTTCTGCAGAATGTGATAAGAAGTAGGAAAAACAAGAACTTATTCACATTTTGGAACGCAGTTTGGGAGAGTTTGAGCCGCATTTCCGGTCAAATCGCCAGGTTCCGTACCAAAAGCCATTCCCGGCAAGAATTACCGGCAGGCTGTGAACGGCAGGGAGCCGTTTGGCAGTCTCATTGGTGAAAACAAAGGTTTTACGATGCAGGTCACCGAAACACTCAATTCCGGTCTCAAGCGCGAGATCAAGATCACCGTGCCGGCCGGTGATATGGAAGCCAAGCTGATGGCCCGGCTGTCGGATGCCCGCGACAAGGTCCGCATCAACGGCTTCCGTCCGGGCAAGGTGCCGGTGCAGCACCTGCGCAAGGTCTATGGCAAGTCGTTCATGGCCGAAGTGGTCAACGAGATCCTCAACGACTCGACCCGTTCCATCATCACCGGGCGCGGCGAAAAAGCCGCCATGCAGCCCGAGGTCATCATGACCGAGGACGAGAAGGAAGCCGAGAAGATCCTGGCCGGCGGCGCCGACTTCGAATTCCGCCTCAACTATGAGGTCATTCCGGCGATAGAGATCAAGGATTTCTCCGACATCAAGGTGACGCGGCAGGTGTTCGACGTTCCCGATTCGGAAATCGACGACCAGGTCAAGCGCGTCGCCGAATCGGCACGCAGCTACGAGCCGAAGGCCGGCAAGGCCGCCGAGGGCGACCGGGTCAGCATCGACTATGTCGGCAAGATCGACGGCGAGGCTTTCGCCGGCGGCGCCGGCAACGACCAGCCGCTGGTGCTGGGCTCCAAGGAGTTCATTCCGGGCTTCGAGGAACAGCTGATCGGCACCAAGGCCGGCGACGAGAAGCAGGTCACCGTAACCTTCCCGGAAAACTACCAGGCGGCGCATCTGGCCGGCAAGGAGGCGACCTTCGACGTCACCGTCAAGGAAGTGTCGAAGCCGGGCGAACTGGAAATCAATGACGAGACCGCCAAGAACCTTGGCCTGGAATCGCTTGAGCGCCTGCGTGACATCGTGCGCGGCCAGATCGAGAACCAGTTCGGCTCGATGACGCGCCAGAAGGTCAAGCGCCAGCTACTCGACCAGCTCGATGCGGCCTATTCGTTCGAAGCACCGTCGAAGCTCGTCGAGGCGGAGTTCAACAACATCTGGGCACAGGTCAACCGCGACCTGGAGGCCGCAGGCCGCACCTTCGCCGACGAAGAGACGACCGAGGAAGAGGCGCGCGCCGAGTACATGCGTCTGGCCGAGCGCCGCGTGCGCCTTGGCCTGGTGCTGGCCGAGATCGGCGAGAAGGCCGGCGTCACCGTGTCGGACGAGGAACTGCAGCGCGGCCTGTTCGAGCAGGTTCGTCGCTTCCCGGCCAACCAGCAGCAGGAAGCTTTCGAGTTCTATCGCAGCAACCCCGAGGCGCTCAACGCGCTCAGGGCGCCGATGTTCGAGGAGAAGGTTGTCGACCACCTGCTCGAACAGATCTCGGTCACCGACGTCAAGGTCAGCAAGGAAGAGCTGATGGCCGACGACGAGGAGGCCGAAACCGCGACCAAGGCGAAGCCGGCCAAGAAGGCCGCCGCGAAGAAGGCTGACGACAAGAAAGCCGACGACGCGGAAGAGCCGAAGAAGAAGGCCGCACCGAAGAAAAAGGCGGCCAAGGACGCCGAATAGACCGGACATTCCAACGAATTCCGAAAGGCCGCCTCCGGGCGGCCTTTTTCGTTGCGAAATTGCAACATCGGATTCGTTCCTGGTGGGCACCGGTGGCGGTGCGAAGCCTTGATCATTATCTGGTTGGTTGGAAGACCAGAGGTAGTTGGCAATGTCGTTGCGGGTGTTCGTGGAACTGAGGCGCGCTGCCGCCACCGTGTTTTTCCTGGCCTTGGCCTGCGGCGCTGCCGGGGCCGGCACGGACAATTGGCGTTTCGATACCGGCAATGACGGCCTCGTCACCGCCTCTCTCTATGCCACTAACAAGTTGATCACCGGGGGCGGCGCGCTGAGCTACAGCCCGGTGCTGACAATTGCCTGCCGGGCGGACGGCGAGCCCGCCTGGACCGAATGGCTGCAGTTGAACGACGCGGTCTCCGCCAGCCGGAAAATCACCATGTCGGTCACGATCGACAGGGACAGCAAATTCGACGAGAGCTGGTCGGTCGGCACACGCGCCAGGATGCTGATGCGCGATGGCGCCGACGGCATAAAGCGCCTCGTTCCGGCAAATCGCCTGCTGCTGTCGTGGCGTTTCGGACTGCTGTCCGGGCGCGGTCAGGCCGATTTCGACCTGGCCGGCTTCGGTGAGGCGGTCAGCCAGATTGCCGCGACTTGTCAGACGGAAGTGCCCTGAGCCACCGCAGACCGCCTAAAGCGCGTCGCGTCGCAACGGTTTGACGCGCTTTTGGCCTTTGCTTCCATGCATCTCGTTGTTCCCGAAACCGTAATCAATTTTGGGCGACATGCATCAAACCTTCGTACGGTCGACCTCTTCTACCTGCCAGCCAGATTCTGTGGTATACAGATGCCGCAATTCCATATGGGGAGAAGCGGATAATCTGTTCTCCCGTGCAAGGCGCATGGTACCGACATGCGCGCAGATCGTCTCAGGGACATTTGACGATCAGGAGGAAATGCCATGCGCTTGATCGCGTTTTTCGCCGTCGCCTCTGTTGCAACCTTCATCGCCAATCCATCGCAAGCTCAGGACGCTGCGGCCGGTGAGAAGGTCTTTACCAAATGCAAGGTTTGCCACATCGCGGACGAGGACAAGAACAAGATCGGTCCATCGCTGCATGGCGTCATCGGCCGCACCGCCGGTACGCATCCGGATTTCAAATATTCCGATGCCATGATCGCCGCCGGCAAATCCGGCGTCAAATGGGACGAACCGACATTGACGACCTACCTTCATGACCCCAAGGCCATGGTCAAGGGGACCAAGATGACGTTTCCCGGCCTCAAGACCGATGCGGACGTGGCCAACGTCATTGCCTATCTGAAACAATTCTCTCCGTAACCCTGTTTTTTCACCGGCTGAAATGTCGACCCAGGAAGGCCGCCTCAAGGATACCGGCATCCGCCTCTCGGAAGCGACAGCGGGCGACTTCTTCGCGCTCTTGAAGCCGCGAGTGATGGCGCTGGCCGTATTCACCGCTTTCGTCGGCCTGATGGTGGCGCCCGGCGCGATGAATCCGGTCATTGCCGTGATTGCAATCGGTGCGATTGCAGTCGGGGCAGGGGCGGCCGGGGCCCTCAACATGTGGTACGACGCCGACATCGACGCGCTGATGTCTCGCACATCAAAGCGGCCCGTTCCGTCGGGCCGCGTCACGCCAGGCGAAGCTCTCGGCTTCGGCCTGGTGCTTTCGGCGCTTTCGGTCATGACGCTCGGCGTGCTGGTGGGGTGGCTTGCCGCGCTGCTGCTGGCCTTCACCATCTTCTTCTACATCGTCATCTATACGATGTGGCTGAAGCGCTCGACGCCGCAGAACATCGTCATCGGCGGCGCGGCGGGTGCCCTTCCTCCGGTCATTGGCTGGGCGGCCGCGACTGGCGCCGTCGGCATTGAGAGCTTGATCCTGTTTCTGATCATCTTCCTGTGGACGCCGCCGCATTTCTGGGCACTGGCGCTGTTCAAGGTCGGCGACTACGCGGCTGCCGGCATTCCGATGATGCCGAACGTGGCCGGCCAGGCCTCGACCAGAAAACAGATATTCGCCTATTCACTGTTGTTGGCGCCGATCGGCGTGCTGCCCTGGATGCTCGGATTCGCGAGCGCGTTTTATGGGATTGCGTCGGCTGCATTGGGCGCGGGTTTTATCTGGCACGCCTGGAAGGTTCTGGTCGTTGCAGACAAGGAGACGAAGCCTGCGAAAGCGTTGTTTGCCTTCTCGATTTTCTATCTTTTCGCGATCTTTGCCACACTGCTTGCCGACACCGTCGCAACACGGGCGTTCATGTCAGCCGGAGGTTGACGCCGTTGTTGCCACACCCGCCGGCTCGACACCGCCAGTCCGCAATTGTTGCGTTGAAGACCCTGCGAGCAGACCAGGATCGGCTCCGAGATCAAGATGGTATTGCCCAAAATCCCAGGATCAGCAAAGCGACTATGCCAAGGCCGAGTATGAGAAGCGTCCTTCCGTCCATGACCTTCACCTTTGACCCGGCGCATGAGCCTGAAAATCGAAATCGATCTTCAGCAGGAACCATGCGTCAATCAACGTGGTACGGCGCCCTTCGCGTGTCTAAAAAGGGCGCGCGTCGCTGTACCAGAATATCGAAAAAACCCCGCCGGAGCTAGCCAGACCGGCGGGTCTCCCTCTGACAAAGCGCGACAAGTCTCCGGCAAGAGAGTATGTTGTTTGCGGTGCAGGTCGCGGTTTTGCGTGGCCAGTCACACAGAACGGCAGCACCACGAAACCGCGACCTTACCGGACCAGGTCTGGAGGAACGGTCATGGCAAGCTTTCACGTGATTGCAGGTTCCAGCGAGACGCTGGAACATATCGGAATTCGAAAAATCGGTGTTTCCGACCTTTTCGACGCGCTCAAGCGGGGCGTCGACGATTTCATGGTCAAACCATCGCACATCGTTTTTCTCTGCCTGATCTATCCGCTGGTGGGAGTCGTGCTCGCCGCCTGGACTTCCGGCGCCAATGCTTTGCCGTTGTTGTTTCCACTGGTCTCGGGTTTCGCGCTGGTTGGCCCGTTCGCGGCGATAGGCCTCTATGAAATCAGCCGCAGACGGGAAGCCGGGCTCGACACTTCCTGGCGGCACGCATTCGAAGTCAGAAATTCTCCGGCGCTCCCCGCCATCGCGGCGGTCGGGATCATGCTTCTGGCAATCTTCATCACCTGGCTTTTGACGGCGAAACTCTTCTACGAATATCTCTTCGGTCCCGCTCCGCCGGAATCGATATCCAGCTTCATCAATGAGATATTCGCCACCGGACGCGGCTGGTCGCTGATTGTCCTGGGGCATGCCATAGGCTTCGTCTTCGCAGTGGTGGTTTTGTGCACAACGGTTGTCGCCTTCCCATTGCTGCTCGATCGCGACGTCGGCGCCTACGAAGCCATTCACACCTCGGTGCGTGCGGTGCTGGCGAACCCGATCACCATGGCTGTCTGGGGACTGATTGTCGCCGTCGCCCTGATCATCGGGTCGCTGCCGGTGTTCGTCGGGCTGGCCGTCGTGTTGCCGATCCTCGGTCACGCCACCTGGCATGTCTACCGCAAGGTCGTGGAGCCGCCAGCCGGGTCGGCGAGTTGAGGACCTTGCGCCTCCCTGCATCGGCGAGGTGCCGGTGCAGGGCTGATCGAAGCCGTCAGGAAGCCGGGTGACTGAAGCGGCCCTGGTATGCGCCCATGGTCAGATTGCGGAAATCCTTGCCGCTGACATGCACCAGCGTTCGATGGTCGCCGCCTTCGAAGTAGACGTCGGCGGCGTCGCCAAGGCTTTCATCGACGATCACCGGCACATCGTAGGCGGCGCCGATCGGCGGGATGGCGCCAGTGTCGCAATCATCGAAGAGCAAAATCACCTCGTCTTCGGAAGCAAGGCCAAGACGCTTGTCCATGACGTCTTGCAACCTGCCAAGTTCGATCCTGTGGGTGCTCGGAACCACGGCCAGCGTATAGCCAAGCTCGTGGTGAACGACCACGGATTTCGCCATGATGCTGCCGGGCACATGCGCGGCTAGTGCCGCCTGCCGGCTTGTCGACGTGCGATGGTGAGCGACGGTGTCGTAGGAAATTCCCTTGCCGTCGATGAAGTCCTTCAATTTGTTTGCGATCGTCATCCTGGCCTCCCTTGTTTGAGCATGTTCTTTTCCGAACCGAAGATCAGCACGGCAAGCCTGAGTCCATTTTTAGGAAAACTGGACCAGCGGCCGATAGTTTCAAGGCGCCGGCAAGAGGGCTGCACGCATGCGAGATCCGTGGGTTCTGCCCGGAAATGCCAAGGGCAAATCTGGTGTGCGCGTCAGGGGCCGGCTCCGAAAAACGACAGCCGGGTGAAAAGCGTGTAGTCGGCCTCAAAGACCATCATGGTCACGAACACCAGCACCAGTATCGGCGGCAGAATGATCGCATAGGCCAGCGCCAGCCGTTCCCAGGCCATGTGCATGAAGACAGCGACGATCAGCCCTGCCTTGAGGATCATGAAGATCAGGATCAGCGACCATCTGAGATAGCCGTGAAGGCCGAAATAATCGACCAGGTAGGAGCAGGTGCTGAGGATGAACAGCCATGCCCAGACCACCAGATAGAGCTTGATCGGATGTTCCTGTTGCAAGTCGGCATGTACGATGGCCGCCGGCGCTTCATGTGCATGGCCAGTGTGAAGTGCGTGTTGCCCCAGGCCGTTTGCGGTTGCTTCAGCCATATCTGCCTCTCACCAAAGATAGAAGAATGCGAAGATGAACACCCAGACCAGATCGACGAAGTGCCAGTACAGCCCCATGATCTCGACATTCTCGTAGCGGCCCGTGCGGCTGGTGAAGAATCCGCGCCGGCCGGTGTCGTAGTCGCCACGCCAGACCTTGCGGGCCACGATGATCAGGAAGATCACCCCGATCGTCACATGGGTCCCGTGGAAACCGGTGATCATGAAGAAGCATGAGCCGAATTGCGCGGCGCCCCAGGGATTGCTCCAGGGCCGCACCCCTTCGGTGATAAGCTTGGTCCATTCGAAGGCTTGCATGCCGACGAAGGTCGCGCCGAGTGCCGCGGTTACAAGCATGAGGATCGCCGTCTTGCGGCGGTCGCGGCGATAGCCGAAATTGACCGCCATGGCCATCGTTCCGCTGCTTGAGATCAGCACGAAGGTCATGATGGCAATAAGGATCAGCGGGATATCGGAGCCACCGATGCGAAGCGCAAAAACCTCACTCGGATTGGGCCACGGCACACGCGTCGAAATGCGCGCGGTCATGTAGGAGAGCAGGAAGCAGCCGAAGATGAAGGTGTCGCTGAGCAGGAAGATCCACATCATGGCCTTGCCCCAGGACACGTTCTTGAACGCACGCTGATCTGAGGACCAGTCGGCGGCAATGCCTTGCCAGCCCGTGGGCCGTGGTTCCGTCTGGCCGATATGTGTCAGTGTCTCTGCCATCCGCTTGATCCTCTCAGGTCAGCAATCGTTGGCAAATGTCGTCGAATGTCGCGGCCCAGCCGGCCAGCAGCGCGAAGATGGCGAGCCAGACGAAGAGCAGGAAATGCCAGTACATGGCGCACAGTTCGACGCTGAGGCGAAGCCGCTCCGGCCGCGCTCCATTCCAGGCGCCGGCGGTGGTTCTGCCGAGGCCCACAAGCCCGCCCAATATGTGCAGGCCATGCATGCCGGTGATCAGGTAGAAAAAGCTGTTGGCCGGATTGGAGCTCAGGAGATAGCCGTCGTCGGTCAGTTGCCGCCATGCCATGAGCTGTCCGATCAGGAAGGCGAGCGCCGTGAGCCCGGCGGTGACAAGACCGAGCCTGACCATGTCGACTTGGCCCCTGCGCGCCGCCACCGAGGCGCATTGCAGGGCTACGCTGCTCAGGATCAGCACGCCGGTGTTGAACCAGAGCAGCCGCGGCAGCGGCAGCGGCTGCCAGTCCGACACCGTCATCCGCATGAAATAGGCGCTGGTGAAGAGCGCGAACAGGCAGCCGACAACGGCGAGGAAGACGCCGAGGCCGATCTTGGCGGTGGGCAGCGCCGACCTGTCGAAGGCGACAAAATCGCTGGCCAGGCCTTGCTCGAGCCATGGCTTGCCCATCAGCCTCTGGTGTGAAAGCCACCATCCGGCAAAACCGGCAATGACGAGCAGGAAGACCAGGATGACGCTCATGCCGGTTCCCTCGAGGGGCCGAAGGAGCCCGGCATGTTCTGCGGGATGAAGTCCTCCTTTGCACCCGGTACGCTGTAGTCATAGGCCCAGCGGTAGACGATCGGCAGATCCTTGCCGAAATTGGCGTGGGCCGGCGGTGTATGCGGCGTCTGCCATTCGAGGGTCGTGGCCCGCCACGGATTGCCGCCGGCCTCGCGGCCATGGCGGATGCTCCAGATCAGATTGAACAGGAACACCATTTGGGCAAAGCCGACGATGAACGCCATGATGCTGATGAACGAGTTCAGGTGGTGGGCCGACTCCGTCATGATCGTCATGTCGGTCAGTTCGGCATAGCGCCGCGGCACGCCCATCAGGCCGAGATAGTGCATGGGAAAGAAGATCAGGTAGGCGCCGAGGAAGGTGACCCAGAAATGGAACCGGCCCAGCATCTCGTTGAGCATCCGGCCGGTGACCTTCGGGTACCAATGGTAGATCGCGCCAAAAACCACGAGGATCGGGGCGACACCCATGACCATATGGAAGTGGGCAACGACGAACATGGTGTCGGACAGCGGGACATCGACGACGACATTGCCGAGAAACAGCCCGGTCAGCCCGCCGTTGACGAAGGTGACGATGAAGGCCAGGGCAAACAGCATCGGTATGGTGAGATGGATGTCACCGCGCCACAGTGTCAGCACCCAATTGTAGACCTTGATGGCCGTCGGAATGGCGATGATCAGTGTCGTGGTGGCGAAGAAGAACCCAAAATAGGGGTGCATGCCGCTGACATACATGTGGTGTGCCCAGACCACGAAGCTCAGCGCGCCGATGCCGACGATGGCCCAGACCATCATCCGGTAGCCGAAGATGTTCTTGCGGGCATGGGTGCTGATCAGGTCGGATACGATGCCGAAGGCCGGCAGCGCCACGATGTAGACCTCGGGATGGCCGAAGAACCAGAACAGGTGCTGGAACAGGATCGGGCTGCCGCCATTGTGCGGCAATTGCTCGCCCATCTCGGAGATCGCCGGCATGAAGAAGCTGGTGCCGAGCGCGCGGTCGAGCAGCATCATCACGCTGGCGACGAACAGCGCCGGAAAGGCAAGCAGCGCCATGACGGTCGCGGTGAAGATGCCCCAGACGGTCAGCGGCAGGCGCATCATCGTCATTCCGCGCGTGCGGCCCTGCAACACCGTCACCACATAGTTCAGGCCGCCCATCGTGAAGCCGATGATGAACAGGATCAGCGACGAGAGCATCAGGATGATGCCCCAGCCCTGGCCCCCCGGTGTGCCGCTCAAAATGGCTTGTGGCGGGTACAGCGTCCAGCCGGCCCCCGTCGGTCCGCCGGGCGCAAAGAAGCCCGACACCAGAACCAGCACGGCGAGCAGGTAGATCCAGTAGCTCAGCATGTTGACATAGGGAAAGACCATGTCGCGGGCGCCGACCATCAACGGGATCAGGTAGTTGCCAAAGCCGCCGAGGAAGAGGGCGGTAAGCAGGTAGATCACCATGATCATGCCGTGCATGGTGATGAACTGGTAGTAGGCCTCCGGAGTGATGAAGTCGAACGTGCCGGGGAAGCCGAGCTGCAGCCGCATCAGCCAGGACAGCACCAGAGCGACCAGACCGATGCCCGTTGCTGTCGCCGAATACTGGATCGCGATGACCTTGGCGTCCTGCGAGAAAACGTATTTCGTCCACCAGCTGCGCGGATGATAGAGTTCCACTTCCGCGACTTCGGCGGGCGGGATGCCGTCCGCAGGGGTGATGTCGACCATAGGAACACCTCCGGTCCTTCTCAGCGAGCTCCGGCCGTTTCGAGCTTTGCTGCAATTTTCAAACCCGTCGTCTTGCCCGGCGCCTGCTCTACCGAACCGGTTTGCAGTGGCGCCGACAACTGCGCGAAAGTCTGCTGCTGGCCAAGCCAGGCCACGTAGTCCTGCTGCGTGTCGACCACGACCACGCCATGCATCAAGGGATGCCCTTGGCCGCAGAGTTCGGCGCACAAGACCTGAAAGGTCCCGGTCCTGGTCGGAGTGAACCAGAAATAGGTGACCGAGCCCGGGATCATGTCCATCTTGGCGCGGAATTCCGGGATATAGAAATCATGAAGCACGTCGATGGAGCGGAGCAGCATCTTGACCGGCTTGCCGACCGGCAGATGCAGATCGGCCGCTTCGACCACGACATCGTCCTGACCATTGGGATCGCCGCCGATCACGCCCAGTGGATTGTCGGCGGAGACGTCGCGGGTGTCGGATGTGCCAAGCTTGCCGTCCTTGCCGGGCAGACGGAAACTCCACTGCCACTGCTGGCCGACGACTTCGACGTCGGTTGCGTCGCTTGGGACGTTGACAAACCGGCTCCAGACGAACAGGCCGGGAACCAGCAACGCAGTGACCCCGACCGCGGTGACGATCGTCAGCCACGATTCGAGCCGCTTGTTTTCAGGTTCGTAGGCAGCCCGGTTGCCTTCCCGATGACGGAAACGGAAGACGCAATAGGCCATGAATAGAACCACTGCGGCGAACACGATGCCGGTGATCCAGAAGGTGATGATGATGGTATTGTCGATATAGGCCCAGTTCGAGGCAATCGGCGTCCACCACCATGGGCTCAGCAGGTGAAACAACACTGAGCCCACGACGATCAAAACGAGTACAAGCGCTACGGCCATGTCCCGTTCCTCCAGGCATTCCGAGAGGCGCGAAGCCGTCCAGGGAAATACCTGGCCCATTATAGCTTATTTTGGGGTCGCAATTCTAGAGCCGACTATGTTGATTGAAAAATCCCGGCTCTTGCCCTTGGCCTGGCGCCAGTCCCGCCGTCTAGATCAGCAGCAGGCCCTTCATGCTGGAATAGCCTTTTCGCCCGATGATGATGTGGTCGTGGACTGAGATGCCCAGCCGCTTGGCCGCTTCGATGATCTCTTTCGTCATCTCGATATCGGCGCGTGACGGCGTCGGATCGCCGGAAGGGTGGTTGTGGACCAGGATGATCGCCGTGGCGGACAGTTCGAGCGCGCGCTTGACCACTTCCCTGGGATAGACGGGCGTGTGGTCGACCGTGCCGGTCTGCTGCACTTCGTCTGATATCAGCGCGTTCTTCTTGTCGAGGAACAGGATGCGGAATTGCTCGCGCGCCTCGAACGCCATGGCCGAGCGGCAATAGTCGAGAAGCTGCTGCCATGAGGCCAGGACTTCGCGGCCGTGGATCTCGCCGCGCGCCATGCGCTGGGCGGTCGCCGCGACGACCTTCAGTTCGAGCGCCACGGCCGGGCCGATGCCCTTGACCTCCTGCAACAGGCCGACGGGCGCGCCGAGCACCTCGGCCAAGGTGCCGAAGCGGGCGAGCAGCGCCTTGGCCACCGGTTTGGTGTCGGCGCGCGGGATCAGGCGGAAGAGCAGGAGTTCCAGAAGCTCATAGTCGGGCAAGGCATCCGGACCGGCCGACGCAAAGCGCTCGCGCAGACGATCGCGATGGCCGAGATAATGCGGCTTTTCATCGGCTGCCGCCTTGGCTCTCGCCGCCGACCGCACCGGCACCTCGGAGAAGAAACTCCGCTCATCGTCGTCGCCTTGTGTCGCCATGTGCCGCCCATATCCAGCCCGCAGCTGAGTAATGATCGCTGATCCCCACGAAATACTAGGACGGCGGACAGGGGCGGTCGAGGTCTTTTGTCTTTTCAACGCCGTCAATCAGCCCACAGCCGTCGAGCAGCCGGAATTGCTCCCCAGTCGGCGGCAAGGAATGAGTAGTCTCCAACTTTCGCGCAATGTTGCGGCAATGGGGGGCGCGCAAGCCGGGAGATCCTGCGCATGCTGGATCGCCGCGAGCGTTATCGGGAAAGGCACGACTATTACCCGCGCGAACGCTACGATCCATGCACCGATGGCAGGGTCAGCGATGGCCGTCCGCGCAGTTGCCGGGAAATAATGCGCTGGTTCCGAGACCAGGACGAGGACGAAGACTGGCGGCCACGCTAACACTGGAAATAGGCGCGAAACAAACCAGATGATGGAGGGCGGCGGCCTCCTAGGCTGGCAAGCCGGGGCGGTCGAGCTTTTTGGGCGACAGCGTGAAGATCTCGCAGCCGGTGTCGGTCACGCCGACAGTGTGCTCATATTGCGCCGACAACGAGCGGTCGCGTGTCACCGCCGTCCAGCCATCCGACAGCACCTTCACATGCGGCCGGCCGAGGTTGATCATCGGCTCGATGGTGAAGATCATGCCGGGGCGCATTTCCACGCCTTCATTGGCATTGCCGTAGTGCAGGATGTTGGGGGCGTCGTGGAACAGCTGGCCGACTCCGTGGCCGCAGAAATCGCGCACCACCGAGCAGCGCTCGGCTTCGGCATAAGTCTGGATGGCGGCGCCGATGGCGCCGGTACGCGCGCCTGGCCTGACGGCGGCGATGCCGCGCATCAGGCATTCGTGGGTGACCTCGAGAAGGCGTTCGGCCGCCCGCTTGATCGTGCCGACCGGATACATGCGCGAGGAATCGCCGTGCCAGCCATCGAGGATGTAGGTCACGTCGATGTTAACGATATCGCCATCCTTCAGCGGCTTGTTGTCGGGAATGCCGTGACAGACGACGTGGTTGATCGAGGTGCAGGACGATTTCGTATAGCCGCGATAGTTGAGCGTGGCCGGCAGTGCGCCGTGGTCCATGCCGAACTCGAAGACGAAACGGTCGATCGTGTCGGTGGTGACGCCGGGGTCGACCATCGGCACCAGTTCGTCAAGGCAGCGCGCGGTGAGGTCGCATGCCTTGCGCATGCCGGCAAAGCCTTCCTCGCCATAAAGGCGGATCTGGCCGGTGTTTCTGAGCGGTGCCGTGGCGGCGTCGAGATAGGTGACCATTTTGTCCGTATAGAAGGTGGCGCGCCGCAGGAGTGCTGGCGCTAAGATGTCACCAGATTTGGCACTTGGGGGCGAAAGGTTCAAGGAAGAACTGCCTGATGCGGCTCCAGCGCCGGGATATTCGCATGCCGAGGCGATCCTTTTCCCGGTTTTGCATGGCGTTCGCTTTCCATTGTGGCCATCGTGCGTTAGGCGGGGTGATGTTTTGGAGGTCGCATCCGTTCCCGGCGGTCCGGCGCATCAAGTCCCTTGAATCGCCACTGACGGCAGCCTGCTCATGTCTGATGGGCCTGGTGCTGCTGGCGATGCTGTGTCTCGGCCGGCCGGACACGCCCATTTCCTGGGATGCCGCGCAAGGCGGTGCCAGCGTTGGCCTTGAACGGTCGGGTGAGGTCGCAGCGCTGCTGCGTGTCGCCAACAAGGCCCAGGCGCTGGAGGTTCGCGGCGCCCGGCCGGTGCTTGCGAAGTTCGCCGGCGGCCATCCGGCCCTCCCGGTTCCGCAGGCTGTCTTCCGTCGCCCCGCCCCGACGTCGCCGGAGATGTTTGTCGCCGGCCATGGGCCGGTCTGCGCGCCCCGTGTCAGCACCAACCAGCCGCGTGCGCCTCCCTCCACGCGAGCCTGAGCGGTCCGGGACCGCACGTTCACCTCCATTCCAAGCCATTCGCGTCGCAACCCGTGCGGCCGCCGAGAGCCGCGCATTGGTGGCGCGGCGCGTCATTTTCGGATCATTGCAATGCAACAGCGTATCAAGACATTCAAAAGCCTGTCACGCGCGGCCTCGGCTGCTTCATTTCTTTCCGTCCAGGCGCTCATCGGTATCGGAACCGTTTATTGGGCGATCGCCGAGACGCTCTTTTTGTCGAGAACCGGAGCGCTCGTCCTCGGCGCCCTGTTCGCCTTGCCGTCAGCCTACGTTCTGCTGACGGTGGCGCGGATGGCCTTCGACGCGGAGACCGATCCGGCCAACCAGTGACCGAGGGTTCAAGACGTCCGTGTTCGAAAGTTCACGGACGTCTGCTGGTCCTTGCCGCAGCAAACGGTCGCGGTTGACTGCGGCAAATCGTCCGCTTCCGCAGTGGCGACACATTCTCACGACATAAGATGGCGAGCAACTTTTTACGACGAGCGGCGTTGCTTGGGCGATGCCGGTTCGGGAGATGTCGGATGGACAGATTGCAATTCGAGGTGCCGGTGCGCATTGCACCAGGTCCCGGCTTGCCCGTCGAGGAAATCTACGGCGTCGAGCAGGCGCTCGATTTTCTGCAGGACTGGCCGGCACGCCGGCAGGGGCCCGTGTATCAGAAAGCCTTCAATGCCTGTTTTGGCGCGACCGTCGATGTGGTCAAGACCGAAGACGCCTGCCGGGCGTTCATGGCGTTCTGCCGCGTCACCGGACTTATGGCGGGCGACATGATGGCGCCACGCAAGCGCGGCGGTGAGGCGCGAGCACTGCAGGCTTGAGAGCCGCGCCGAATGGCGTAAACCAGTTCAGCTTCGAGTGCGTATGACAATTCGCGTGCGGGGAATGCATTGGCCGGCGCCGTTAAGCTTCCGTTTCCACTTTCGCGGTTAGCCATTGCTTGTTCGGCAATGGTTGATTCGTTGCGTCAGTTTCATGGTTCGGAAGATGTCCCCAGAAAAAGTCCGTGCGTTCCCGATCGATCGTCAGTTATTCTTGGTCAGGGAAGTTGCCGCCAGGCTCGGCAATCTGCATGGCGAGACCGCCACCTCGTTCTGGAAGGCAAAAGCGGCGGAGTTGCTCGATCTCGTTGTCGGGACGGGCAGGGACAGAACGGCGGCCAGTGACGAAGTACGCAGGTTTTTCGTTGCCGTACAAAGAGAACTGTTGGCTGGGTCGGTTGCTGAGCCAGCTCCAGTTCTTTCCGCCTGAAGCAGATATCATCCCAAAGATCGCGCTACTGGTTCGAGTTTTCTTGGCTCATCCTTCGAGTCGGCCACTGCCGGTGCCGTCGCATGTTGTTGGGGCCAGACGGCGCTGATCCCAGTTCGCGGTGATAGGTCCTAAGCCGGGCCGCTTGATCCTGTCCCCATACCGGCTCCCCCATGCAGCGCGGCGTGGTCGTTTCGTCCGGGAACGGTAAACAGCCGGCGCCCCGTCCGTTGGCCCCCTGTTCGTCCAGATGGCCGCGTGCACCCATTAAGAATGGCGGCCTTCATCAAAAATGAGCCAAAGTTTTTAGCGTTCATTCATACATGCGTGTTTTCTAATGGATTATGGTGTTCAACTGCTTCACCCGAATCCGGCTCATGGCGGCCAGCATGCGCCGCAGCAGATCGGCGAATGTCGCCACCATCTTTGCCCTCACCTTGCCGATCGTTGTCGGTGCGGCGGGTTTTGGCGTGGAAACCTCCTATTGGTACTATAACAGCTTGAGACTGCAGGCCACGGCGGATGCCGCAGCCTATGCCGGCGCACTGGAGCAGATCTCGGGTTCGGATACGCCGACGATCGTCGCTGCCGCGACCCAGTCTGCTGCAACGAATGGTCTTGGCGCCGGCACGATCGTCGTCAATACACCGCCGGCATCCGGGCCGAACACAGCCAAGAAAGCGGTTGAAGTTATCGTCGGCCAAAAGCTCAATCGTATGTTCACCCTGATCTTCACCCAGAGTCAGGTTCCAGAACAGGCGAGGGCGGTGGCGCTCATCACTGACGCATCCAAGGCCTGCCTCCGGGCGCTCGATCCCTCGGCCTCGCAGTCGGTGCTCGTCTCCGGCAGCGCCAGCATGAAGCTCACCGGCTGCGTCATCATGACGAATTCGATCGCCCAAGACGCCATTAAGGTGCAGGGATCGGCGGCTCTCCAGGCCGACTGCCTGATCTCGGCGGGCGGCGTCGTGCTGAACAATCCGGTGACCACGATCTGCAAGGCGCCGATCACCCAGGCCTTGCCCATACCCGATCCGTTCGCCAGCGTGCCAGCGCCTGCCGCCAGCAACCCATGCCAGACTCTCAAAAATAATAAGACGACGCAAACAATCCAGCCCGGGACTTATTGCAGTGGCATGGACCTCTCCGGAAATGTCACGCTTTCGCCCGGCGTCTATGTCGTTCAGGGGAATTTGAAGATCAACGCGGGGGCAGTCGTCACGGGCAGCGGCGTCACCATCTTCATGGCGGGCAGCAGCACCGTCAGCATGAACGGGAATGCGACCGTGACGCTCAGCGCGCCTCAGTCGGGCACCTATTCCGGTATGCTGTTCTACGGTGACAGGACAGGCATGGCGGCGCAGAGCACCTTCAACGGTACTGCAGATTCCTTGCTGACAGGCGCCATCTATTTCTCCAAGCAGCAAGTCAACTACCTGGGCAACTTCTCAGGCAAGAATGGCTGCACACAGGTTGTCGCCGACACTATCCAGTGGTCCGGCAATTCCACGATCAATCAGGACTGCTCGAGTCTGGGAATGAAGGACCTCCCGGCGGCGGCGTCAGTCGCGATTGTCGAATGAAGCCCGGGGCCTATCGATTGATTCCAGCCATTCGCGAAGACGCGGGCACTGCCGCGGTTGAGTTCGCGATGGTCTTGCCCATCCTGTGTCTGGTACTGCTCGGCATAGCCGACGGCTGGTCATACGTCACGAGTTCGCTGTCGATGCGCGCCAGCGTGAAGACGGCAGCGAACATGCTCTTGGCGGGCTCGGCCGACGACAGCGCGACGCAGGCCGCAGCACTGGCGAACTGGGAGAGGATGCCGGACGACGGTCAGGTCACGCTGAGCCGGATCTACAAATGCGGAACGACCGTGGTCGACGCTTCGACCTTGTGCAGCGGGCCGAAGGCACCGTCGGTCTTTGTCCAGATCGACGCATCGGCGACATGGACACCTCCCTTCACCTTCGGCGTCTTTTCCGCCCCCAGCACGATCGGCCAGCAGGAGCTGATCCGTGTTCGGTAATGCGGGAGGCTTCAAGGCCGATCGATCGGGCGGAGCCGCGCTCGAATTCGCGCTCATCGCACCGTTCCTTATCATGCTGCTATTCGGAATCTTCGCCTTCGGCTGGTCGATGAATTCGGCCTCCAGCGTTCGCTACACGCTGGAGGCGTCCGCACGGTCCCTGCAACTTAACAACACGTTGTCCCAAACTGCCCTCCAGTCGATCGCGACGCAGAAATTGCAGGCCCTGGGCCTTCACGATGTCAACGTCACGATCGCCATCGATCCGGCGAGCGGCGGCTTTCGCATGGCGCATCTGACCGCCACCTATGCCTTCGTCATAGACTTCCCATACTTCGACGACTTCCCGATCAATTACGCGACGACGGTGACCGTGCCGCTGGTCGGCAGTTAGACACGCAGTCTGACCACGAAGCTGCTGGCCTCGAGCCCCGTGGTCAGGCTCTTTTCCGCAATGGGGTGTTGCCGAAACTTTTACCCAAGACATGAAGAATCTTTAAACTTCTGCACGTTACCAAAGCACGCATGGCCTCGTGGCGGAGCGGCTACGCTAGAGACTGCAAATCTCGGAAGCCTCGGTTCGATTCCGAGGCGAGGCCTCCAAAATTCCGAAGCAATGGACTGGCTCGGGCGGAAGTAAATCCCATTCCCGGTTCATTTCCGCGTCACGCCGAGCGATTCCGCGTGGCCGCAAAAAGCTCTATCGGAACAGATATTTCGAGACCTCGGGATTGCCGCGGCGCCACATCACATTGTCCAGGAAATAGTGGTGCACGTTGATGAAAATCAACACGATGAAGAAGAACAGCGACGATCCCAGCACCTCCTGGTCATAGGGGATAAGGGCCGTCAGCGCGGTCGGAATCAGCCAGAAACCCAGACCGCCGAGGAGGAGGCCAGCACTGATGAACTCCAGAAGCCGCACCCTGTAGGCCGGACCAAGAATGGACAGGATTCCGGACGGCGGAACTTTCTCGGCATCGCGCCCGTCACGCTCGACATTGCTCTGGTAGCGCCATACCACCGCCAGGTACTGCAAGGAATGGAGCGCCGGCACCACGAGCAGCCAGAGCGGATTTGTCCTTACAATCAGAATCCAGAGATAGAGCGACGCGACGTAGGCGATGACGCCGTTATATGGCAGGCTGCCGCCATTCCTGCCCCAACGATTGATCAGCATCACGGCAGTGGCGGCCGTTGACGCGGCCGCGGCCGACAGCGCAATCGCATTGAGCCATGCAGGGGTGGCAAACGTATAATACTCCAGTCCCAGGTACTTTCCCCGGCTGACCGCCGTGTTGGTCTGAAGCCATGCGAACAGCCAGACGGCATAGCTGTTGATCAGCAGGATTTTCTTGTCCGGATCGGTGAAGAACCTGCGCTTCAGGACGGCATCCACCATCAACATGCCGTAGCCTTGCTTGACGTAGTGCCAGCCGACGAAAAAGAACATCGCGTTGGTTGCGTTTCCCAGCAGCCGGGCGTTCGCCGTGATCGAGCCGTAGGCAAAAAATGCGCCCATGAGCAGGGGAACGACGATGCCGGCGAAGATGTAGCGGAGCTGGAGGTTCCTGTCGTAGCCGTCGCCGCGCAGCTTCCGTCCGAAATTGCGGTAGAAGAGTTGGTATGAGTGGGCGAAGTGCGGATAGTTGATCACATAAGCCAGGAAGAGCATCGTCGCCGCCACCAGACTTTCGTACCTCAGTGGCACGAAGTACAGCGCCGGCAATATCAGGAATGCGCTGCCGCCAAGCATCAGAAAATCCGCGAGCGGACCAAAGAGATATTTTGGGGGCGTTGCCGCGGAAGCGCGTACATCGGCCGAAAGGTGAACCGTCATATGAGCGCTCCTTTCGCATCCATTTAATCACCGGCCCGTCCGCTCGACAAGATAGAGGAGCCGAGCGGTCAGCGCGAAGGCATGGCTGCAGCCGACGTCGTAACCCGCGATATTATCGACATGGTGCCGCCCCCGCCAAATCGCATCGGCCAGGCATTCGCCGCGTAGGATCGGGAGAGAGACCGAGGTCTGATAGACTGGCGTTGGTGGCCATGAGGAGCGCGCCGTTGCGGCCTCGCAAGCTCGTTTTTGCCGCGCCGATCGACCATCCCGCCACGAGCGAAAGAGCCGAGACCCGGGTTGTCATTTGAGGATGAAGTAGATTGGGATGAGGATGGAAAAAGCCGCGACGCCAGTGAGAAATAGG
The DNA here is from genome assembly GCF_004794715.1 of Mesorhizobium sp. M8A.F.Ca.ET.207.01.1.1. Classification (NCBI taxonomy): domain Bacteria; kingdom Pseudomonadati; phylum Pseudomonadota; class Alphaproteobacteria; order Hyphomicrobiales; family Phyllobacteriaceae; genus Mesorhizobium; species Mesorhizobium sp. M8A.F.Ca.ET.207.01.1.1. The sequence goes on from NZ_SRUS01000006.1 coordinate 143,006, forward strand.
TCTGTGGTCATGCACCGTCGCGGTGCGCGACGTACACGAAATGTCGGTATCTACGCAAAACCCGCCCCCATTTGCCCCAACTGAGCATCGCGTAATCACGGCAGGAGCGCAAGCATCGTCTAAATTAGGAGTGCGCAATCATCTAACCGTAGCGCAAGCTTCACGGTTCCGACCGCGGTCTATCCCCGGTCGTGACCGCCTTGCGCGGTACCAGGGGATAACCGATCTGGCCAAAGATGTTTGAGGGGATCGGATCGTCGACGCCGTACTTGGCCGGCATTGAGGCTGTAGGCACGCGATAGGTGCCAAACACCAGGTCGATGAGCGCCAGTTGGCCGGCGAAGTTGCGGTCATAGGCGGCTCGCTCGCCGGCATGGTGCCAGTGATGGAACTGCGGACCGGCGATCAGCCAGGTCAGCGGCCCGAAGCCGATCTTGGTGTTGGAATGGACCAGCATCGTGTGCCCCATATAAATCACCGAATAGAGCGCGATGGCCTCGCCGCTGAAGCCGAGCAGGAACACCGGCAGCAGCGCCGTTGCCTTGGTGACGATCTGGTCGACGGGGTGGACGTGGAAGGCGGCGAGGCAGTCCATTTCCTCGACGCTGTGATGGATGGCATGGAAGCGCCAGAGGATCGGGACGGCATGAAAGGTGCGGTGCGCGGCGTAGACGCCAAGGTCGGTCAGCACGATGATTTCCAGTACCTGCATCCAGGTCTGCTGGCCCGCCACCCCCGTCGTCACCCTGTCCGGCACCAGCAAGGCGAGCGCGCTGAAGATCGGCACGAAGATCAGGCCGCCGACGAAGTTGACGACGAAGCCGTTGAAGGCCGCGTAGGACAGGTCGTTGAAAAAGCCCTTGCGAAAAATCCGTTGCAGCCGCCGCAACGGAAACAGCCGTTCCAGCGGAATGAAGATCAGCAGGCCGATCGCGACCGCCTTCAGGCCGAACAGGTCGGCGATCTGCTGTATCGCATCCACGCCCCCAACCCTCCCAACGGACAGAGAGGATATCCAAAGCACCGCGATCACTGCCGTGCAAGGCGGAAGGTGTATAGGAGGTTAATTCCTGTTCGGCGCTAGGTCAGCCAAAGCGCGTAACGCTTTATCCATGCCTCGTCTCTTTGACGCCTCAGTTCGTATTCCGGCACCAATGCCGAGTTTACGACGGCGGCTGGATGCCTCGGCCATATATGATCGCCGGCTTTCTGCACGCCCCAAATGGCGATCAGCACGACGGTCGTTACACCGCAGACTCGTCCAAAAGATAGTCGTTCCATCGGCACCGGTCCCCTCTGCCGCCAGGGATGATGAGCAAATAGTCCCAACAAAGCATGAACGAGCGGTCCGCTGAACGGTCCCTCGCAAACGTCAACCTCTCTTTGCACGGCTTTCATGGATAATCAGCGCGATTACCAGACGTTCGAATTGGAGGCACTGCGTGCGCGACCACGGACTGAAGGACCGCCGACCAAGGGCTGGACACCATGGAAAGCCGGCGCCGGTATTCCTCCGTCCGCAGCCGAACTGTTCAAGCAAATTCACTGGCGTTATTCGTCGGATATTCGACGCATCGTCTCAAAACGGAGCTCAGTGCTTGAAAGATCTGGTACGCCCAAGGGGAATCGAACCCCTGTTACCGCCGTGAAAGGGCGGTGTCCTAACCGCTAGACGATGGGCGCGCTCAGACGAAGCGGCTTATACTGACGTTGCGCGCAACCGGCAACCCGTTAGGTGCCGCCTTGGACAACTTTTTTCCGGCCCGCCAGATCAGCGATTTCGCGAGGGTTGGCAGGGCCTGGCAATTTGCGGTGACGTCAGTCGCTTCGTCGTCCTCGGGCCGTCGCGAACAAGGCTTCGCGCCTGCTTCGCACAGGAGTGACGAAGTCGAGCCGGCTTCGGCCAATCTTGAAGGTTCACGGGAGCGCTATTGGCGGAGCCCAACAGGCTCAGGTCCATTGACGCTGTCAGCCGTCGCCACCGCCACTGCGCCGGCGGCAGCGCCAGTTCCAGTCGCGCTCGGGGCCGACGTCGACATGGACCGATTCGGTGTGGCAATAAGTGCCGACGCCGCCGCGGCCTGGCATGGTCCTGATGTAGTTCGCCAGCTCCCATTTGGAGACGCCGGGCACCTGGATGTCGGCGGCGGCGCAATACATGTGCAGCGAATTCTTGGCGCCGTTGGCGCGGCGGTTGCGGGCCGGGTCGCGATAGCCGGAGGTCACCATCATCTTGCGGCCGTAGTGGCCTTCGATCGTCTTCAGCACGCGCACGAGGGACGGCTTCAGGCAGGCGACGTCCACGCTCTCATTCTGCTTCAGGAGACCGTTGGGCGCCAGGCGGGCCATGCCGGCGGCCGACGCAACCTGATAGCTGCCACCCGAGCCTTCGTCCTCGTTGAGGTCGACGTCGCTTTCGTCGTCGAGGCCGGATTTGCGCTTGATCTCGAACAGGGCCGTCTGGCGCACGCCGGGCAAGGCATCGCTACCGGTGATGTGACCGGCTTCGTCACCGGTCGAAGCCAACTGTATCGGCTTTGCCGTGGAATCGGCCGAGGCCAAAGTGATGATCGGCTTTGCCGGAGCGGGCTTGGCCTGCACGGTCGGCTGTTCGCCCGATCGTGGGTTGAGCAGCGGCGCGGGCGTCGCCGAAGCGGGGGTGGCGCCGAACATCGAGGCCAGGAAGCCTTTCTTCTTCGGAGCCTCGGCTTGCGGCGCCTCGCCGGCGGTCACATAGACCGGATTGTTCATCACCGGTGCCGCGGCCGGCTTCGGCGCTGTCGCGGCGGCATCGGCGGCGGCGATCTTCTGGGCGACCGCGTCGGTCTGCTGCGCCGTCTGTACCGGCTGCTGCAGGGCCTGCGGCGTCTGTCCCGCGATCGTTTCCGCGCCGGCCGGCGCGGGGAGCGGGAAAGCGGCCTGGGGCTTGGCCACGGGTACGTAGGCAACTGTCTCGGGGAGTGCCGCGTCGCTTTCGCTCATCACGGTCGTCTGCTCCGTCGCCACCTGCGACGACGAATCGGTGGCGGCTGGGGGCTTGCCCGTGGAGGCGGCGTGGATGTCCGATGCGGAAGCATTATAGCCCGGCATTCCAACCGACATCGTCGGGTCGCCAGCCGATGTGCAGGAGGCCAGAAGCACGGAGCAGAGCGCTGCCACAATGGCGCGGCGTTCTCCCTTCGCGAGGCTCCATCCTGCTGATTTCAAAGTCAAATTCCCCCTCGACGTCCGGTCGGTACATCCGTGTCGCTGACTGGCATGTCCGCGTCAGGGTGACCTTTGTCTCCGATCCGGAAACGAGACCTGTGTCAAATCAGCAAGCCTGTAAGTATTTTTGCAGCGATTGCCGAATTGCGGCTGCTTGATGGTTGACGACACCATTTCGCCCGCTTTTAGGGGGCCGTCAACTCACCACACATTACAGTCCGTTACACACGCACCTTGACATAGGTACCGGGAGCATCGCCCAAGGTTTTCATATGCTTGCCGGGTTTGCGGGCAGGTACGCGGGTGTTGTCCTTGGCCTCTATCCAGCTTTGCCAATGCGGCCACCAGGATCCGGGATGGTCCGTGGCCCTTTCTATCCACTGATCGAAGTCGCCTTTCGGCGGGCCGCCGGTCCAGTACTGGTACTTGTTGGATGCGGGCGGATTGACGACGCCCGCTATATGTCCCGATCCCGCCATCACGTACTCGACCGGGCCGCCGAAATATTTCGAGCCGAGGAAGACGGACAGCGCCGGCGCGATGTGATCTTCCCGGGAGGCGAGATTGTAGACCGGGATGGTGACATCGCCGAGCGAGACCGTGTGGCCCGCCAGCTCCATCGTGCCGCGCGAGAGGTTGTTCTCGAGATAGCAGTTGCGCAGGTAGAAGGAATGGTTGGCCGCCGCCATGCGGGTCGAATCGGCGTTCCAGTAGAGCAGGTCGAAGGGCAGGGGATCCTTGCCGCGCATGTAGTTGTTGACGACATAGGGCCAGATCAGGTCACCCGAGCGCAGCATGTTGAAGGCGGTGGCCATCTTGGTGCCGTCGAGATAGCCTTTTTCGTTCATCGACTTTTCCACCGCCGCGACCTGTTCCTCGTCGACGAACACTTTCAAATCGCCGGCATGGGTGAAGTCGACCTGCGTGGTGAAAAAGGTCGCCGACTTGATGCGGTCGTCGCCTTCCCCAGCCATCAGCGCCAGTGCCGCCGCCAGCAGCGTGCCGCCGACGCAGTAGCCGATCGCGTTGACGTCGCGTTCGCCGGTCGCCTTCTCGATCGTGTCGAGGCCGTATTGCAGGCCCTCCCGGATATAGGCTTCCCAGTTCTTGGCGCCGTGACGTTCGTCCGGATTGATCCAGGAGATGACGAAAACGGTGTGGCCTTGCTCGATCGCCCAGCGGATGAAGGATTTCTGCGGGTTGAGATCGAGGATGTAGAACTTGTTGATCCAGGGCGGGCAGATCAGCAGTGGGCGCTTCAGCACCGTCTCGGTCGCCGCATCATACTGGATGATCTCGGCGACATCGCTGCGCCCGACCACCTTGCCGGGCGTGGTGGCGATGTTCCTGCCGATCTCGAAGGGCGAATAGTCGGCCTGGCGCAATTTCAGGTCGCCCTTGCCTGCGGCGATGTCCTCGGCCAGCATCTTCATGCCGCGCACCAGGTTCTCGCCGTTGGAGGCGACGGTTTCGCGAAACAATTCGGGATTGGTCAGGATGAAATTGGACGGCGAGATGGCGTTGGATACCTGCTTGACGTAGAAGCTCGCCTTGTGGCGGGTATGCTCGTCCAGGCCTTCGGCGTGGTCGACCAGTTCGGACGCCCAGCGCGAGGTGACGAGATAGGCTTGCTTGAGGAAATCGAAGAAGGCGTTGCGGCCCCATTCCGGATCCTGGAAGCGCTTGTCGCCGCGCTCCGGCTTGACGGCATCGTCGGCACCCTCGGCGTTGGGGCTGACGCGCTGGATGGCGTTCGCCCAAACCGTCATATAGCCGGCGAACAGCCGCGTCTGCGCTTCGAGCGCGCGCTGCGGATCGGCAAGCCAGTATTCACTGAGCTTGGAGAAAGTCTTGACCATGTCGACGACAGGCTCGGCGACGTGGTCGCGCACCTCACCCTTTTCGCGCGGTTCAGCCCAGGCGGACGCCGCCTTGCCGGCCTGTTCGATCATCCGCGCCATGTTCAGCGCGAAGCGTTCCGGGTCCTTCACCAGATATTGCTCGACCGTCGAAGGTCCGCCATCTTCCGCTTTGCCCGAATCGGGTGTTTTGGACATGGTTCGCGGGGTTCCTCCGGAAGCGTTTTCTTGACATATTAACATGGGACATCCGACAGGGTCCAATCTCGCTCTACCCCGGCTGCCAAGGAAACAATATGACGATTAAGTTTGGCGAGACTGTTTTTTTCGGTGCCGGCCATTTTTTCCGCATCGGCGCGGCGATCATGTTCGTGGCCATCGCCGGATGCTCGAGCACGAATACCGGCGGTCCGGTGCCGATGGCCACCGAGGCGGGGCCGAAGGATACCGGCACCTTTCCGAACCTCAACATCCCGCCGCAAGTGGCGGCGAAACAGTTCACCGAGGCCGAGAAGAACGCCAAGCTGGCCCAGTTGAAGGCCGACGAGAACGCGCAGCGTGCCAAAAGAGGCGGCGCTGCCGTCACCAACCAGGCGGCGCTGACCGATCTCGCGAAGAAACATGGTCCGCAGACGCTGACGCAGATCGAAGGCAAATGCGACCCCGCCCTCGACCCTACCTGCAAATGAGTATATAGCGCGCGCCCAATGCCCTAACATATCCGGGGCTCCCTTTGCTGTCTGGAACTGCCATGGAAGAATTTCACAAGGTCCGCCGGCTTCCGCCTTATGTGTTCGAGCAGGTCAACCGGCTCAAGGCCAGCGCCCGTTCGCGCGGCGCCGACATCGTCGACCTCGGCATGGGCAATCCGGACCTGCCGACGCCCAAGGCCATCGTCGACAAATTATGCGAGGTCGTGCGCGATCCGCGCACGCACCGCTATTCCTCATCGCGCGGCATTCCCGGCCTGCGCCGCGCCCAGGCAAACTACTATGCCCGCCGCTTCGGCGTGAAGCTCAACCCCGACACCCAGGTGGTGGCCACGCTTGGCTCGAAGGAAGGCTTCGCCAACATGGCGCAGGCGATCACCGCGCCCGGCGACGTGATCCTGTGCCCCAATCCGACCTATCCGATACACGCCTTCGGCTTCATCATGTCGGGCGGCGTCATCCGTTCGCTGCAGGTCGAGCCCGATGACGGCTTCATCCCGGCGCTCGAGCGCGGCGTCCGCCATTCGATCCCGAAGCCGCTGGCGCTGATCCTCAACTATCCGTCGAACCCGACGGCGCTGGTGGCCTCGCTCGATTTCTACAAGGACGTGGTGGCCTTCGCCAAGAAGAACGACATCATCATCCTGTCCGACCTTGCCTATTCGGAAATCTACTTCGACGGCAATCCGCCGCCTTCCGTGCTGCAGGTGCCGGGCGCCATGGACGTCTGCGTCGAGTTCACCTCGATGTCGAAGACCTTCTCCATGCCCGGTTGGCGCATGGGCTTCGCCGTCGGCAATGAGCGGCTGATCTCGGCGCTGACCCGGGTCAAATCCTATCTCGATTACGGTGCCTTCACGCCGATCCAGGTGGCGGCCGCGCACGCGCTCAATGGCGACGGCGCCGATATCGCCGAGGTGCGTGACATCTATCACAAGCGCCGCGACGTGATGGTCGATGCCTTCGGCCGCGCCGGATGGACCGTTCCCGCACCAGCGGCTTCGATGTTCGCCTGGGCGCCGATCCCGGAGCCGTTCCGTCATCTCGGCTCGCTCGAATTCTCCAAGCTGCTCATCGAACACGCCGATGTGGCGGTGGCGCCCGGTGTCGGTTTCGGCGAGCATGGCGATGATTTCGTGCGCGTGGCGCTAGTCGAGAACGAGCACCGGATCCGCCAGGCGGCGCGCAACATCAAGCGCTTCCTGTCGACCAGCGCCAAGCAGCCCAACAATGTGGTGCCGCTTTCCGCCCACCGGTAAATACAAATTCGATCTGATTTGAGGGGCGTCGCCTTCCATGGCTGAAGCACTGCGTGTTGGAATTGCCGGACTCGGCACGGTCGGCGCATCGGTGGCGCGCGTGTTGCGCGACAAGGCGACGGAACTGACCCGCCAATGCGGGCGCGACATCATCGTGTCGGCGGTTTCGGCGCGCGACCGGAAACGCGACCGTGGCATCGATCTAAGCGCCGCGAACTGGTTCGACGATCCGGTTAAGATGGCGCAGACCGCCGAGCTCGACGTTTTCGTCGAGCTGATCGGCGGCGATGAGGGGCCGGCGCGGGCCTCGGTGAAAGCCGCGCTCGAAGCCGGCCGTCATGTCGTCACCGCCAACAAGGCGCTGCTTGCCAAGCATGGCGTGGCGCTTGCCGAAATCGCCGAGAAGAAGGGCGTGCTGCTCAACTACGAGGCCGCTGTAGCCGGTGGCATTCCCGTCATTAAGACGATGCGTGAAGCGATGGCCGGCAACTCGGTCAACCGTGTGTTCGGCATTCTCAACGGCACCTGCAACTATATCCTGACCCGCATGGAGGCCGAGGGCGTCTCCTTCGACGTCGTGCTGAAGGACGCGCAGCGGCTGGGCTATGCCGAAGCCGATCCGACCTTCGACATCGAGGGCCATGACACCGCGCACAAGCTGTCGATTCTGACCAGCCTAGCCTTCGGCACCAGGATCGCGGCGAACGACATCTACATGGAAGGCATTTCCAACATTACCCAGGCCGACATCCGTGCGGCAGGCGATCTCGGCTACCGGATCAAGCTGCTCGGCGTCGCCCAGCGCACAGAGAGCGGCATCGAGCAGCGCGTCCATCCGACCATGGTGCCGACGGCTTCCGTCATCGCGCAGGTGCACGGCGTCACCAATGCGGTGGCCATCGAGACCGATATTCTGGGCGAGTTGCTGCTCTCCGGCCCCGGCGCCGGCGGCAATGCCACCGCCTCGGCGGTCATCGGCGACGTCGCCGACATCGCCAAGAGCCGGCCCGGCTTCCAGCATGGTCCTGTCTTCGGTCGGCCGGCGAAGGAGTTGAAACCCTACAGGAAGGCGCAGATGCGCAGCCATGCCGGCGGCTACTTCATCCGGCTGACCGTGCATGACCGCATCGGCGTGTTCGCGGCGATCGCAAAGCGTATGGCCGACAATGATATTTCGCTGGAATCGATCGTCCAGCATGCGGTCAGCGGCGAGGCGGCGGCGCAGAAGACAGTGATCCTCGTCACCCACGAGACCACCGAGGCCGCCGTGCGCAAGGCCGTCGACGGCATCACCAAGGACGGCCATCTGACCGACAAGCCGCAGGTCATCCGCATCGAGCGGGCAGGGTAGCAGGCCCCCGGAATCTCTGGGCATAACCACTGCCGGCGCATTTCGGTTCGATGAGGATATCCCGGAACGAATTGGCGTCGGCGCCGTTCTCTTGGTCAGCAACCAAGGGAGCCGCTTCATGGCCGATACCAACAAATCCGACAGCCCTGACATCGGCGACATCCAGAAGACGCTGGAAAAGCAGATCGCAGACCTGCGCAAGGAGATCACCAAGATCAACAAGAGCATTTCGGCGCGCAGCGCGGAAATGCTCGATGATGCCAGCGAACAGGCATCGGATTTCTACGAGACAGCCGCTTCGCGTGCCTCGCGGACGGCACAACAGTTGCGCAGCCAGGCCCAGGCGGTTTCGGACGTCGCGCGCGAAAATCCGGGCACGACGACCGCCGTGGTTGGCCTTATCGGCCTGCTCGGCTTTCTGGCCGGGATCGCCGTCGGCCAGTCGATGAACGACACGTCGCGCCGCTGGTACTGAGCGCGTCGGTATTGAGCCGGCTATGCCGGCTCGTTTCTTTTCAGGACATCATTGAAGGAGGGCACCATGGCTTCGTCCGTGTTGATCGGCATCCTGATCACGTTTCTCGTCATCATTCTCGTTCTCTATCTGGTGCAGCGGCTGCCGCTCGACGCCAGGATGAGGCAGATCGTGCAGATCATCGTCATCATCATCGGCATTATTTCGCTGCTCAAATACCTCGCGGTTTTCTAGGCAACCAAGGGCGGCAACTTCCTGTTTCCTGCCGGCCCGTTTCGTCTCGAACCGGGCCGGCATTGTTTCAAGAATAAGGTTCAATCGATTGATATTGCTATCCTTTCGATAAAACTCCCGGCAGGTCTTGCCGTTGTCATGCTCGTTTGACAAAACAGGCGCGCCTCCGGCGGGAGGCGCCGTCAAACGAGGATTTGCCGAAATGAATGTGGCCCAGAATATCGTCGCCGGCCTTGACCGGATACTCACCATGGAACTGGTGCGCGTCACCGAACGAGCCGCCGTCGCGGCCGCCAGGCTGCGCGGCCGCGGCGACGAAAAGGCTGCCGACCAGGTCGCAGTCGACGCCATGCGCGAGGAGCTCAACCGCCTTGCCATCAAGGGCACGGTGGTGATCGGCGAGGGCGAGCGGGACGAGGCGCCGATGCTCTATATCGGCGAAGAGGTCGGTACCGGCAAAGGCCCGGCGGTCGATATCGCGCTTGATCCGCTCGAAGGCACGACGATTTGCGCCAAGAACCTGCCGAACGCGCTCGCCGTGATCGCGATCGCCGAGAAGGGCAGCCTGCTGTTCGCACCCGACGTCTACATGGACAAGATCGCGATCGGCCCTGGCTATGCAGAAGGCGTCATCGACATCGATGCATCGCCGGCCGACAACATCGCCAGTGTCGCCCGGGCGAAGGGCGCCGCCGTATCCGACATCACGGCCTGCATCCTCGACCGGCCGCGCCACGCCAAGCTGATCGACGCCGTGCGTGCCACCGGCGCCGCGATCCGCCTGATCGGCGACGGCGACGTCGCCGGCGTCATTCACACCACCGACCCGGAAGAAACCGGCATCGACATCTATCTCGGTACCGGAGGCGCGCCGGAAGGCGTTCTGGCCGCGGCCGCGCTGCGCTGCACCGGCGCCCAGATGCAAGGCAGGCTGATCCTCGATACGCCGGAGAAGATCGCCCGTGCGGCAAAGATGGGCATTGCCGATCCGAAGCGGGTTTATCGGGCCGAGGACATGGCGCGCGGCGACGTGCTGTTCGCGGCCACCGGCGTCACCGACGGCAACATGCTGGCCGGCGTCAGGTTCGGCCGCACCTACATCACCACGCATACGATCGTGCTGCGCTCCTCGTCGCGCACCGTGCGGGAGATCAAGGCCCGGCACCAGGATCTGGATAAGTTCTAGACCTGCTTGCGGAGCCGGGTCGCAGTTGTTAGCCATTGGCGGCATCTGAACCTGGCCGCGCAAGGATTGACGATGAAGGCGTTTGACTGGCACGCGGATCCGATCCTGCGTGCCACTCCCATCACAAAATCCTATCGCAACACCCAGAACGCGCGCCGCTTTCTCACCCGTGAATGCGGCGTCACGTTCAGGTTCGATCGACCCTTCATGGCCTGGCTCAAGGACGGTCGGGAAAAGACGAAGGGAGATGCAGCCGACGACAGGCTGAAAAGCGGAAAGCGTAGTTGTTCTTGAATTCTTCTGCGACGCCTACTGCCGCGAACCGCTTGGCTTTGCCGGCCTTTGGCCCTAAAGCGCGTCGCGTTAACGCGACGCGCTTTCGGGTGTTGTTTGTGCATGTGGTTATCCCAAAACCGCTGCACACTTTTTGGCGACATGCATTATTCTGCGGCCAACCATGAGTTGGCAAAGCGCATGACAGGCGAAAGGCGCCTCTTCCTCGATGTCAGGCAGTCGGCTACGGGTCTCTCCTGGGAGCACCGGCTGACCGAACGGCAGGACATGATCGCGCTCGCCATCGCGCAAGGCCATGGCGTGCCGGACATCGTCGCGCGCGTTCTTGCCGGACGCGGCGTGACCGCTGATGAGACCGAGCGGTTTCTCGACCCGACGATCCGCGACCTGTTGCCGAACCCGGCCTCATTGACCGACATGGACAAGGCCGCCATCCGCATCGCCGCCGCCGTCGTGGCCCGGGAAAAAATAGCGATCTTCGGTGACTACGACGTCGATGGCGCGGCCTCGTCGGCCTTGCTGAAGCGGTTTCTCGCGCATTTCTCGGTGCCGTCGGAAATCTATATCCCGGATCGTATTTTCGAAGGCTACGGTCCCAATCCCGATGCCATGCGCGAACTGGTCTCGCGCGGCGCGACGCTGATCGTCACCGTCGATTGCGGCACCAACAGCGCCGCTTCCGTCGAGGCAGCCAAGGAGGCGGGCGCCGATGTCGTGGTGCTGGACCACCACCAGGTTGGCGGCGCGCTACCGGCGGCGCATGCCGTCGTCAATCCCAATCGCGACGACGACCTTTCCGGGCAGGGCCATCTCTGTGCCGCCGGCGTGGTCTTTCTCGCTCTGGTGCAGACTGCGAAGGTGCTGCGCGCGATGACCGACGCCGCGCCGCCGGACCTGCTTTCCCTGCTCGATCTCGTGGCGCTTGCGACCGTCTGCGACGTGGTGCCGCTCACCGGCGTCAATCGCGCCTTCGTCGTCAAGGGCCTGCAAATGGCGCGGCAGCAGAAGAATGAAGGGATGGCTGCCCTTGCGCGGGTGTCGCGCATCGGCGAGCCGATCAGCACCTTCCATCTCGCCTATCTGATCGGCCCGCGCATCAATGCGGGCGGACGCATCGGCGATGCGGCGCTCGGCAGCCGGCTGCTTGCAACGGACGATCCGGTCGAGGCGCAGACCATCGCCGAGACGCTCGACCGGCTGAACCAGGAGCGGCAGCTGATGGAGCAGGAGATGCTTGCCGCCGCGCGCGCCGAGGCCGATGCCGAGCTGGCGGGCGGTAGCGGCCCGGCGATCGTCGTCACCGCCAGCAACAACTGGCATCCCGGCATTGTCGGCCTGCTGGCCTCGCGATTGAAGGATCATGCGCGCCGGCCGGCTTTCGCCATCGCCTTCAACGCTGTGGGCATCGGTACCGGTTCGGGCCGTTCGGTGTCGGGTTTCGATCTTGGCCGGCTGGTACGCGAGGCGGCCATTGCCGGGCTCATCGTCAAGGGCGGCGGCCATGGCATGGCCGCCGGCATCACCGTCGAGCGCGCAAGGCTGGGCGAACTCAGGGCCTTCTTCGAGGAGCGCGCGGCTGCCGACGTTTTCCGGTTGCAGGATGAGGAAAGCCTGGCGATCGACGGCGCGCTTGCCGCGGAAGGCGCGACGCTCGGCCTGCTCGACGCGCTGGAAAAGGCAGGCCCTTTCGGCGCCGGGCATGTCGCGCCGGTTTTCGTGCTGCCGCGCCATCGGCTGGTCGATATCAGGCCGGTCGGCACCAACCATATTCGGGCTGATTTGCAGTCGGAGAGCGGCGGCCGCATCCAGGCGATCGCCTTTCGCGCCGTCGACACCGTGCTCGGCGAATTCCTGTTCAAGAACCGAGGCAAGACCGTGCATGTCGCCGGCTCGCTGTCGGGCAATCACTGGAACGGCAACCGCACGGTGCAGTTTCGCATCATCGATGCTGCGCGGGCATAGCCGCGCGGCGGAAACCTGGCAATTCAGCTGGCCGGTGCATAACGCAGCAACGTCACGCCCTGGGTAAGACTTTCCGTGCCGAGCGGTTTCAGCGTCAGCGACAAAATTGGAAGTATGGCTTGCCGCCACCCACCACCACAGGATTCATGTAGAGCCGGTATTCATCAATGAGACCGGCTCGTGCCAGGGACGCCGCAAGATCGGCGCCGCCGAGGATGACGAGGCCATCGGCCCGTGCCTTGAGAGACTTTACCGTGTTCTCGGCATCGTCATCCACCAGCCGGGCATTGGCCCCGACTTGCTGAAGCGTGGTCGAGAAGACGATCTTCGGCGTCTCCCGCCATGCACGGGCAAAATCCCGCTCGACCTCGGTGGCGCCGGTCTCGCGCTCAGGGTTGTCCCAGAAGCGCATGGTCTCGTACATGCGCCGTCCCGCGAGCACGGCGGAGGCCTGTCTCATCATGTCGTTGAAATGCTGGTGCAGCTCTGCTTCGGGTACCGGCAAGCCGATGTCCTCGTCCGATCGGGCGATGTAGCCGTCCAACGACGTCAGCATGGAATAGACAATCCTGGCCATCGGCACCTCCGCTTCAATTGGCGCAGATCACCATGACCAATTGCATCTTGCAATCAGTTTGTGCGCAAGCGAATAGAGTTAGATGATCTAGGCGAGAACCGTCTGCAGCCGCGTCAGTTCGCCGATCTGCGCCATCGTCGCCTGGTAACCGAGCTGGATCGCTTCGTCGGCCCGGTGGAATTCGGTCAGGCCGATATGGCTGAGCTTGGGCTGCAGCGACATGTCGGGCGGATCCCCGGCAAGCCTGGCGCGCGAAATGCGGTCCTGGATGATGTTGAAGGCTTCGACCATCACGCCGGTGATGCCCAGACGCGTCTGGTGCGATTGGTGCTGGGCGTTGACCTGGCCGGGCCTTGGGGCGTCCTTTTCGATAACCAGTTCGCCGGCACTGTGCTTGATCACGGCGGCGCGGCCGAACAGGTCGTAGTGCAGGTTGACCGCCACGACGAGCGGCTGCTCGTAGGCGCGGCAGACCGAAACGGGCACCGGATTGACCAGCGCGCCGTCGACCAGCACACGACCGTTGCAATCGACCGGCTCGAACACGCCGGGCAGTGCGTAGGATGCGCGCATGGCGGTGATCAGCGAACCGCTCGACAGCCAGATCTCGTGGCCGGTGCGGATTTCCGATGCGACGCAGACAAACGGCTTTGGCAGATCGTCGAAGCGGATACCGGCCACGTGCTCGCGCAGGCGCGCGTCCAGTTTCATGCCGCCGAAGAGGCCGCTGCCGCGCAGGTTGAGATCGAGCAGGCCGAAGATGCGCCGTCTGGTGAGGCTGCGGGCGAACTCTTCCAGCTCATCCAGTTTGCCGGCAAGATAACAGCCGCCGACCAGAGCACCGATCGAGGTACCGGCAATCATCGAAACTTCGATGCCGGCTTCATCGAGCGCGCGCAGCACGCCGATATGCGCCCAGCCTCTGGCGCAACCGCCGCCGAGCGCCAGCGAAATACCTGTTTTCTTGAGGGATTTTGTTTCGGATGCGCCGCCGGTCGAGGACAGGCCGTTGGCCTCCCTGACGTCTGGTCTGCTACGCAATGACGCCCATTCGAGCATCATGATCTCCCTTGTCCCAAAGCTAATATACGGATGGGCCGTATCGAAATGATGAATCTGTGTGGTTGATGTGAGGCAGAAGGTTCAAGCTGATGGCTTCCGATACGTGTTTTCCGCATCGAACAGCGGCTTGCTGCCGTCGTCGGCAAGCGTCCCCTTGCCGTCGATCAGCCCCACCGTCCGATAAAAGCATGAACGTCGGCCAGTGTGACAAGTTGCGTCGTGGCCCAACACTTTCACGCGCAACCACAACGCATCCTGGTCACAATCCGTGAGCATCTCGACGACATGCTGGAAATTGCCAGAGGTTTCGCCCTTCTTCCAGAGCGTGTTGCGCGAGCGCGACCAGTAGTGGGCGATGCCTGTCTCCAGCGTCAGTGCCAGCGCTTGCGCATTCATATGCGCGACCATCAGCAGCATGCCGTCGGCGGCATCGCTGACGACGACGGTGACCAGGCCGTTGGCGTCGAAGCGCGGCGAGAACACCGCGCCTTCTTCCAGGGTCTTCTTGTCTGACGGAGCTTTCGGGAATTCCAGTGCCGACATATCAGGTCTATTTTCCTGTTGACCGTGACGTCGGCAAGGGGCTCACGCCCCGCCGCCGCGCACCATGGTGACAAAACGAACCTGCTCTTCAGGCGTATCCTTGAAGACGCCGGTGAAGGTTGAGGTCAGCGTGGTTGAGCCCTGCTTGCGGATGCCGCGCATGGCCATGCACATGTGCTCGGCCTCGATCATGACGGCGACGCCGCGCGGGTTGAGTACGTCCTGGATGACACCGGCAATCTGCGCGGTCAACGCTTCCTGCGTCTGCAGGCGATGGGCGAAGATATCGACGACGCGGGCGATCTTCGACAGGCCGACCACCTTGCCGTCGGGCAGATAGCCGACATGCGCCTTGCCGATGATCGGCACCATGTGATGCTCGCAATGCGAATGGAACTGGATGTCCTTGACGATGACCAGGTCATCGTAGCCGGCGACCTCCTCGAAGGTGCGGCCGAGCTCGTCCGCCGGGCACATGTCGTAGCCGCCGAACATTTCACGGTAGGCCTTGGCCACGCGCTTGGGGGTGTCGATCAAACCCTCGCGATCCGGATTGTCGCCGGTCCAACGTAGCAAGGTGTGCACGGCAGCCTCGACTTCGGCTTCGCTCGGGCGGTCGGTGACCGGCTTTTCCATGTAGGCGGACTGGGGCATGAGCTTCTTGATGACGGCATCCATAAAAGGCGTCTCCCGTAGTTCCTCTCTCAGGAGGAACGAGTTGAACGGACCACGACCTTTCGGTGTCGGAAACTCGCCCCGTTTCCAGCCCCGTAAGCGGCGTGAACTTCCCGGCAAGGACGGTGGCGTTCGCCGCCTTGTCGATACCGGACTGCCAGCATTATATATGGTCGTGCCGAGCGAATGAAAGACGCAACAACGGCAATCGCTGTTCGCTTGGCGGCGACGGATTGGAAAATAATGATCAACGACGTCTACAACGCGAAAATTCTCGGTTTTGCCGGAAACATCGCCCGCATCGGCCGGCTCGATCATCCAGACGCGACCGCGAAGGCGCATTCCAAGCTGTGCGGTTCGACCGTTACCGTCGACCTCAAGATGGAGGACGGCGTGGTTACCGACTTCGCCCACGACGTGAAGGCCTGCGCGCTCGGCCAGGCATCGTCCTCGATCATGGCGCAACATGTCGTCGGTGCCAGCGCCGAGGAATTGCGGGCGGTGCGCGAAACCATGCTCAAGATGCTGAAGGAAAACGGCGCGCCGCCGGAAGGCCGCTTCGCCGACCTCAGCTATTTGGAGCCGGTGCGCGACTACAAGGCGCGCCATGCGTCCACCATGCTGACCTTCGACGCGGTGGTCGACGCGATCGGCCAGATCGAAAAGAAGCGCGCCGACGAAGCGGCCTGAGCGTGGGCTTTGGCCTTACGGCGGCGGGCGGGTCCAGCCAGGGCACAGCCGGTCATTCATGCAATAACCTCATGTTCGCCGGCATTCTTGCGGCTTCACTTGTGTCGAGCGGCGGCTCGTGCGGGGCGGAACCAGCGGTCCAGCGCGATATCGGCGACTATCTCATGAAGGCTATCCAAGCCTGTTGGAGCATGCCCACAAGCATTGCACGCGTTCGGATCAGCCTGAACAAGGACGGATCGCTCGCCGGCCCGCCAAAAATCGTCGGCCCCGTGACACCGCCACGGGATAAGGTTGCCGAAGCCGCCATTCGGGCAATCACACGCTGCGCGCCGTTTCCCGGGCTGGCATCCTACGCCGCCCACTATGATTTGTGGCGCGACATCGTCGTCACGTTCAACCCGGCAGACGACCCAGCGGCGTTACATCCTCCCGTGAACGTCAACGACCTCGATAAACGTCTCGAAAAATACAAAGCAAAGTAGCGGATTCTTGCCAGGCAGCGTCTCAGTCCGGCGCTTTCACCGCCTTCCTGCTGTCGGCAAACTCGCCCCTCAGCCATTCGGCGAAGGCCGCGGCCGGTTCGGAGAGATCGTGCAAACTCCTGGCCACCAGCCAATAAGCGCCGGACGCGACATCGATGTCGAACGGCTTGACCAGTGCCCCGGTCGCCAATTCTTCGCCAATCTGCAGGATATCGCCCAGCGCCACCCCATGTCCAAGCAGCGCGGCCTGCTTCGAGAGCGAGGCGTCCGCAAGCATCGGCCCGCGCGCGGGCACCGCATCGGCAGGCACGCCCGCCGCCTCGAACCAGCGCGCCCAACCCTGGCGGTTTTCCTCGTGCAAAAGCGTGAAGCGAGCAAGATCGGCCGGCTTCTCGAGGGTTGGGCCCGATGAAAGCAGCGCCGGCGACAGAACCGGCGAATCGACTGTTGAAGCCAGCCGTTCGGCCTCGCTACGGGGCCATGACGTCGAGCGTGAGCTGAAACGCAAGGCAAGTTCGGGCTGGTCGCTGCGGAACTCGATCAGCCTTGGGTCGACTTCGAGGGAAACGTCGATGTCGGGCCGCAACTGCCGGAACCGGTTGAGCCTCGGCACCAGCCACACCGCTGCGAGCGAAGGTTCGACGCTGACGCGAACCACGAACTGGGCCGGGCTGGCGGCCAGATCGCCGACCAGGCGGTCAATCGCATCGAAACTCCTCACCAGTTGAGCAAGCAGCCGGCGGCCCGCATCCGTCAGTTCGACGCGGCGATGGTGCCGTTCGAAAAGCGGTTGGCGCAGGAAGGTTTCGAGTTCGCGGATCTGCCGGCTGATCGCCGCCTGCGAGACGAAAAGCTCCTCGGCGGCCTTGCTGAAGCTCAAATGCCGCCCAGCCGCCTCGAAGCTCCTCAATGCCGTCAGAGGCAGGCGTCCACGCTTCATTTTCGCATAACCCAGGATTATCCGAAGGGGAAATTATACTCGTTTGAAGGCGAAGGCCAGCAGCGGTCTAATCCGGTCAAAGGAGACACGGCCATGGTCCAGTTTCTGAACATCCTTGGCGATGTCATGCGGATCGCGACGTTTCAATGGCGTGACGAAAGACGCGATGCAAGGCATCACGAAGAGTGGCCCCACCACCCTGGCCGGTGGGCACCTCCGGTCGACCGGCAGCCATTTCGCCGTTACCGCCCGTGACGGCGGGGCGAGCGGGATTGCGTTCTCCGGCGCAAGCGCACATCTATCAGCTGGAAACGCGGAGATCGCAGTGGGCGACCAGCACGGGCATGCGCATACAGCCGGAGCGTCGAGGCGCGGGCGCAATTGGCCCGGCCCTTGGCGCAAGACGCCCGGCCGCGTGCTCGGCACCTCGCTCGTGCGGCTTTACCAACTGACGCTGTCCGGCTTTGTCGGCAATTCCTGCCGGCATCTGCCGACCTGTTCGGAATATGCGCATGAGGCAATCGCCCGTCATGGTCTTTGGGCCGGTGGCTGGATGGGGTTGTTCCGCGTGCTGCGCTGCGGTCCATTCGGCACGCACGGCATCGACCTCGTGCCGGAGGTTCTGGCGCCCCGTTATGCCTGGTTCATGCCATGGCGGTACTGGGGGATCGGCCGTAAGCGAGGCGAAGCGCAGGGATGAGGAAGCTGCTCACGCGGCGCCAGCCGCGCCGGTTTACGATCCGGTAGGGTTAACGCAAGCCTGCACAACAACTGCGCATTTGAGACAAAATCGAGACAAGAGCCCTCGCTAAGCCCGCTCGCGAACCCCTCCTGGAGCGAGCATCCCATGCGCAACATCGACCGTCTTCCCTTCATCTTTGCCGGAATCCTGTTCCTGCTTGCCTGGCTGTTGGGGTTTCCGATGCGCGCTCAATCGGCGCCGCTCGCGGCTGTGCACTGCACGCTCATCGCCGACGCCCAGAGCGGCAAGACGCTTTACCAGGACGGTACCTGCGACCAGCGCTTCAGCCCGGCATCGACGTTCAAGGTGCCGCTTTCGCTGATCGGCTACGACGCAGGCATCCTCACCGATCAACACACTCCGGCATGGGACTACAAGCCTGAGTTCAAGGCGGTGAAGCGCGACCAGAAAACCGTCGATCCGACGATCTGGGAACGTGATTCCATCATCTGGTTCTCACGCGAGATCACCCGCAGGCTTGGAGCCGAGAAGTTTGCCGGCTACGTATCGAAGCTCAACTACGGCAACGGCGACGTTTCCGGCAAACCCGGCATGGATGACGGACTGACCCATTCCTGGGTGAACTCCTCGCTCGAGATCACGCCGGTCGAACAGGTCGCCTTCCTGCGGCAACTGCTCGCCGGCACTATGCCAGTGTCGGCCAAGGCGCATGAAATGACACGGGCTATCATACCGAGCTTCAAGGCCGGCGATTGGGCCGTTCAGGGCAAGACCGGCAGCACCAGGCTCGGCGAGGGCGGCAAGGACAAGCGCTCGCTCGGCTGGTTTGTCGGCTGGGCGCGGAAAGACGGCCGCCAGATCGTGTTCGCCCGGCTCGTCGTCGATGCGAAGCGGACCGACATGCCGAAGGGGTTGGCGACACGGGCCGCGTTCCTGAAGGACCTGCCGCAGCTGGTGAAATGAGTTTGATTTCCACACAATTCCCAAGGGGAAGCGCTACGCGCTTCTCCCGGGAAAACCGCAGCACGCTTTTCCTGGATTTGCTTAAGCGCTTCGGCGGGCGCGGATGATGTGGCCGCCGGAATTGCTCGTCATTGCCTTCGGTGCTCCGGAAAAGCGAGCGGCGATATCGCCGCTCTTGAGATCTTCGATCTCGTCGAAGCCGAGTTCGGTCAGGGATTTCGCCAGCTCTGCCGGAACAAAGAAGCTTATCCAAGGCTCCCCGACAGACGCGACGCGCGCCGCATGGAAGGCCTGGGCCGCCTGTCCCGCCGCATCGCGGTTCTCGGTCGGCTCGCTGTAGTCGAACACGACCTCCGAGCCGGGGATACCGGCGATCCAGGACAATGTGTTGAAGATCGCTTCCTTCGTCAGGTAGGGTACGACCCCCAGCCAGATGAAGAAGGCCGGCGCGGTCGACTGCAAACCGGCCTCGGCCAGTTCCGCAGACAGGTTTTGCCGCTCGAAATCGACCGGCACGAATCTGGTGGCGGCTGGCTCGGCAAGACCGCTATCGGCAATGCATTTGCGTTTCCAGGCTTGCGTGGCCGGGTGATCGACTTCGAACACGCTGAGGTCCGGATACGGATTGCGCAGCGAAAACGTATCGAGGCCGGCGCCAAGTACGACGAGTTGGCGGACACCGCGACGCACTGCCGCCGCCAGCCAGTCCTCGGCGAAGCGGGCGCGCGCTGCTACGAACAGGCGCATGCGCAGGCGGCGCTCGTCTTCCTGCTCAAGCTCCTGCGCCGCGGGAGCGGCTTCACCCAGAATCGCGATCGCGTAGGCATCGCGAAACAACCCTGCCTGCGGTGAAAATTGATGCAGAGCCCTCATGCGGGCGACGCCAAGGGCGGTTCGGCTGGGTGTTGCGTTTTCCATATCCACAATTCCAGACGATTGCGGGGATGTGCGCAAGCCTGGGCGACGTGTCTGCGACATCTCTGCCGACATTTCCTGACGGCCGGGCCAGTCAGCACTCTTTACCTGGCCCGGCACTGCCTCTAAAACCCGCGCGCTGCCGTTTGTCCATGTGATTGGCGCTTCCGGCTTTATCTTGTGCATGTCGTAATCCAGGACCGCCATACATTTTTGGGCGACATGCATTTCAACCACCCGCGCTCGTTTGCGGGACTGGATAGGAGAACCATATGCTGAATTCCGTTTCCCTGACATTTCCCGATGGTTCCGTCCGCGACTACGACGCGGCGATGACCGGTGCGGGCTTGGCCGAGTCGATCTCCAAGTCGCTGGCCAAGAAGGCCGTGGCCTATGCCATCGACGGCACCGTGCGCGACCTCAGTGATCCCGTGGGCAAATCCGGCAAGGTCGAGATCATCACCCGCGAAGACCCGCGTGCGCTGGAACTCATCCGCCATGACACCGCGCATGTGCTGGCAGAAGCCGTGCAGGAATTGTGGCCGGGCACGCAGGTGACCATCGGGCCGGTGATCGAGAACGGATTCTATTACGACTTTGCCCGCAACGAGCCGTTCACCCCGGACGATTTCCCGGTGATCGAGAAGAAGATGCGCGAGATCATCGCGCGCAACAAGCCGTTCACCAAAGAGGTCTGGTCGCGCGACAGGGCAAAAAAGGTCTTTGCCGACAAGGGCGAGCGCTACAAGCTCGAACTGATCGACGCCATTCCCGAGGATCAGGATCTCAAGATCTATGCGCAGGGCGACTGGTTCGACCTTTGCCGTGGTCCGCACATGGCCTCGACCGGCCAGATCGGCAACGCCTTCAAGCTGATGAAGGTGGCCGGCGCCTATTGGCGCGGCGATTCGAACAACCCGATGCTGACACGCATCTATGGCACGGCCTGGGCCGACCAGGCGCAGCTCGAAGGCTACCAGACGATGCTGGAGGAGGCCGAGAAGCGCGACCACCGCAAGCTTGGCCGCGAAATGGACCTGTTCCATTTTCAGGAAGAGGGGCCGGGCGTGGTTTTCTGGCACGCCAAGGGCTGGAAGATGTTCCAGAACCTGGTCAACTACATGCGTCGACGCCTCGACGAGCAGGGCTATCAGGAGGTCAATGCGCCGCAGGTACTCGACAAGAGCCTGTGGGAGACGTCGGGCCACTGGGGCTGGTACCGCGACGCCATGTTCAAGGTGACGGTCGCGGGCGATGAAACCGACGATGACCGCGTCTTCGCGCTGAAGCCGATGAACTGCCCGGGTCACGTGCAGATTTTCAAGCATGGGTTGAAGTCATACCGAGATCTACCCGTAAAGCTTGCGGAATTCGGCAATGTGCATCGCTACGAGCCATCGGGCGCGCTGCACGGGCTGATGCGCGTGCGCGGCTTCACGCAGGACGATGCGCATATCTTCTGCACCGAGGAACAGCTGGCTTCCGAGTGCTTGCGCATCAACGACCTGATCCTGTCGACCTACGCCGATTTCGGTTTCGACGAAATCAGCGTCAAGCTGTCGACGCGGCCGGACAAGCGCGTCGGCACCGACGAGGCATGGGATCATGCCGAGGCGATCATGGGCAGCGTGCTGGAAACGATCAGGACGCGCTCCGGCAATCGGATCAAGACCTCGATCAATCCGGGCGAGGGCGCCTTCTACGGGCCGAAGTTCGAATATGTGCTGAAGGATGCGATCGGCCGCGAATGGCAATGCGGCACGACGCAGGTCGACTTCAACCTGCCGGAGCGTTTTGGCGCCTTCTACATCGGCTCGGATTCCGAGAAGAAGCAGCCTGTCATGGTGCATCGCGCCATCTGCGGCTCGATGGAGCGGTTCCTCGGCATCCTGATCGAGAACTATTCCGGCCATTTCCCGCTGTGGTTCGCACCGCTGCAGGTGGTGGTGGCGACCATCACGTCGGACGCCGACAGCTATGCGAACGAGGTCGTGGCGAAGCTGAAAGCCGCCGGGCTGTTGGCGGAAGCCGATCTGCGCAACGAGAAGATCAACTACAAGGTCCGTGAGCACAGCCTGGCCAAGGTGCCGGTCATCCTCGTCTGCGGCAAGCGCGAGGCGGAGGAGCAGACCGTCAATATCCGCCGGCTCGGTTCGCGCGACCAGGAATCGCTTGGCCTTGCCGAAGCGATCGAACGGCTGACCGAAGAAGCGGTCACACCTGATCGCCGACGCAAGCGCGCTGCTTGATTCGGACTGTTTTCGATCGAATGGCGGTGGAGCGATCCACCGCCATTTTCATATCCCTGTCACGGCGATGTTGTACCGAAACGCTATGCTCAAGCTGAAATCGCGCGAACGACCATTTCCCGAGCTTTCCTATGCCAACCCGCACCAGCCGGCTCTGGCGCGCTGGTTCATTCATTCGGTGGAAGGCCTTTCGGGCCGCGACCGGTTCGCAGCGCTCTATGAATTCTGGCGCCATCAGGTTGTGCCGACCGGTGAGCGTGTGTTCAGCCGCATGCTGGACCTCATCGATGTAGGCGTGCGAACGCCCGACCAATGGCCGCCCGCGCAATTGCCCGACACGCCGCTGGTGATCATTGCCAACCATCCCTTCGGCATTGGCGACGGCATCGCCGTGCTGTCACTGGCAGAGCAACTCGGGCGACCTTTTCGAGTGATGATCCACAAGGATCTGCTCAGGATTCGCGAGATGGGTTCCTATTCGCTGCCAATCGACTTTTCCGAGACCAAGGAAGCGGTGAAGAACAACATGGCGGTGCGCCATGAAGCGGTGCGGCTGCTCAAGGAAGGTGTCACCATCGTGGTGTTTCCGGCCGGCGGCGTCGCCACCGCGCCAAAGGGTTTTGGCCGCGCGCGCGACCTGCCATGGAAGATGTTTCCGGCCCGTCTCGTCCAGGAAGCCAAGGCATCGGTCATTCCCATGCATTTCTCCGGGCAGAACGGCAGGCTTTTCCATCTGGTCAGCGGGCCGATGAACATGGCCGAGCGCGACGGGCGTGTGGCCAAATTCGTCGGCAAGGCCTCGCTGACCTTGCGCACCTCGCTGCTCATCCGTGAATTCGCGCGGTTGTCCGGCAAGGCGATCGAGGTGCGCGTCGGCGATGTACTCAGCTGGAGCGAACTGGAGCCTTTGCGCGACCGCAAAGCGTTGCTCGATCGCCTTTATCGCGGCGTGTTCGACCTGGCGCCAGAGCTGCCGCGTCGGCGCATTCCTTTCCTGCCGGCTCGAACGAAACTGGCGGCCTAAAGGAGTATCTCCGGCGAAAACGAGATCGCCTCCAATGCGCCGTCTCTTTGCTTTTACGCAATTCCGGACGCCAAACCGCTTCGCACCTTTGCTGGAATTGCTTTAGTCCGCGCCTTCTTCCGGATCCATGGCCGCTGCTTCGGTGGCGAGAACCTCGATTTCCTGGTTCTGCCCGCCCACGACCGTGAAATCCTTCTGATAGATCCGGTCGCGGTTCTTGGCGATGATGGTGTAGTCGCCTTCCGCAAGCACCATCGAGGCGAAAGCGCCGACGGTTTCCTTGATCGGATCGCCGGATTCGTTGAGCAGTGACCAGGATGTGTCGGCGATCGCTTCGCCACCCGCTTCGCGCACCAGCTTCATCGTGATTTCGGCCGCGTGATGCTCGACGGTGGCTTCGGTCAGCTTGCCGGCCTCGACGCGGATGTCGGAGCGGATGACGGCATTGACCGCGCCGTAGGTTGAGACGACGTGGTAGATGCCGGCATTGAGTCGCACGACGCTATTGGGTTCGACATCGGGAATGATCAGTGCGCGGTCGCCATTGGCCTCGGCGGTGCCCTCATAGATCGAGAAGCGCAGTTTTTTCGGCGGAATGCGCACGCCGCCGGACAGGACCGCGTCGAGCTTCAGGCCGCCGGCATCGAGCACCAGGCTTTCTCGCTTGGCTTCCTTGCCGACGGTGATGCGTTTGGTGGCGCCGGCGCGGCCATAAGAGGCGTGGACCAGATAGCTGCCGGGTTCGAGCTGAAAGACGGCGCTGCCGCCATGCGCGGAGGCGACCATCGGCAATTTGCCGTTGACGGCTTCAGGCTTGAAGACGCGCCAGACGAGACCGCGGGTGATGTCGGTGCCCTTGTCGGTCAACTGGGCCGACAGGGTGATGGCGCCACCGCCGCCAAGCGCCAGCGGGGTCCCGCTCTTGGGCGTCGCATAGCTCGAAATTCCGGGAAGTTTCAGGTCGCCAACGCCATCCTTTTCCTGCGCGACAGCCATGGAGACCGGCAGCAGGAACAGCGCGGCGCAGAGCCGGACCAGGAAAAGACGCAGTCGCCCCTCAAACATGCCTTGCGTTGAAGCCCATGGCGGTGGCAATTTCAAGGCTTAAGAGTCCGATCCGTGACTCTTCAGCCCGGCGCTAGCGCGCCTTTGCCCGAGCCGCCCGAATTCCCGATGGTGCGCTTCAGCTCAAAACAGAATGTCCAGGAGACTTGCGCCCATGGCGTCGCCGATCATCGACTTCCTGCTGACCCGAAATTCAGCGCCGATTCCCGATCTCAAGGAGCCTGCGCCCAGCGACGCCGATATCGCCACGATGATTGCCGCCGCCACACGCGTGCCCGACCATGGACGGCTTGAACCCTGGCGCTTCATCCTCTATCGCGGCGAGGCCCGCATCGAGATCGGCAGACAACTGGCGGCGCTGGCTGAACAACGTGAAGGACCGTTGACGGAAGGCCGCCGCAACCAGGAACTGGCGCGGTTCTCGCGCGCGCCGCTGGTGATCGGTGTCGTGTCAATTCCCAGGGAGAACCCGAAAATCCCGCAATGGGAGATGTTCCTGTCCGGAGGCATGGCGGCGCTGAATCTGATGATATCTGCCAATGCGCTTGGCTACGGCACCAACATGATCAGCAACTGGTATTCCGACGTGCCGGAGGGCAGGGCGATCCTCGGACTGGCGCCGCAGGAGCGCGTCGTTGGTTTCATCCATATCGGCTCTTATGCGGGTCCGGCGCCGGAGCGGCCACGGCCCGATCCGGCCAAGCTCTACGCCGATTACGCCGGACCTTGGGCGGACTGATGTTCTACGAGCCGTCCAAGGGGCACGGACTGCCGCATGATCCTTCGAAGGCGATCGTGGCGCCGAGGCCGATCGGCTGGATATCGACGCTGAACAAGGCCGGCGAGGTCAATCTCGCGCCATACTCCTTCTTCAACGCCGTCTCGACCCGGCCTTTCATCGTCTGGTTTTCCTCCGAGGGCGAGAAGGACAGCGCCTCGTTCGCGCAGGAAACCGGCGAGTTCGTCGCCAATCTGGTCAGCCGCGACCTTGCGGAGAAGATGAATTACACGTCCGTCGCCGCGCCGCGCGGGGTCAACGAGTTCGTCTATGCCGATCTCGCCATGGCGCCGTCGCGTCTCGTCAGGCCGCCGCGCGTGGCGGCGGCACCCGCGGCGCTCGAATGCCGGGTGACGGAAGTGTTTCGCCCAAAGGCGCTCGACGGATCGCCGACGAGCGCCGTCGTCGTCGCAGGTGAAGTGATCGGCGTGCACATCGACGATGCCTTCCTGAAGGATGGCCTGTTCGACATCACCAAGGCCGGCAATGTCGCTCGTCTCGGCTATATGGACTATGCCAGCGTCGACGAGGTCTTTTCGATGCGCCGACCGCGCTGGGAACAAAAGTAGCTGTCAGACGTGTATACCGGCCGCCCTTGCGCGCGCCAGAAGCCGTTCGGCCAGCCGCAGATGCGGGCGGTCGAACATCTTGCCGTCGATGCCGACGACGCCGGGATTTCCCGCTGCCTCGAACGCCGCAACGATGGCCGCCGACTGTTTCACCGCCGCGGCCGAGGGCGTGAAGGCGGTGTTGATGACGGGCACCTGATCCGGGTGGATCGCCATCTTGCCGGTGAAGCCGTCGCGTACGGCCTCGGTGCATTCCACGGCGAAGGCCGCCATGTCGCGAAAATTCGGAAACACGGTGTCGATCGCGGCGACCTCCGCGGCCCCGGCCGCGAGGATGGTTGTCAGGCGGGCGTGACGGAAGAGGTCGGTGTAGTGGCCGCGCTCGTCGCGGGCCGCACGCGCGCCGACCGCGGCCGACAGGTCTTCCGCGCCCCAGGTCAGGCCGGCAAGCCGCACGCTTGCGCCGGCATAGGTCGCGGCCGCCAGCAGGCCCGCCGGAGTTTCGGTGATGATCGGCAGGATTTTTATCGAACCGTCGGGCAGATCGTTCTCGGCCTCGCGAACCCTGAGCTTGGCTGCGAGCTGCTGCATATCCTGGCCGCTGTTCGATTTTGGCAGCATGATGCCGTCCGGCCTTGCCGGAACGAGCTTGGCAAGATCATCGTCCGTCAGCCCGGTCGAGAGGTCATTGACCCTGACATAGATCGCCGGGTTGGTTTGCCCCCTGCGTTCGAGGATGAAGCGCGCCGCTATCTCGCGCGCCTGCGCCTTGTTCCGCGGCGCCACGGAATCCTCGAGATCGACGATGACCACGTCGGCGCCGGCGCCGAATCCCTTTTCCAGCTTCCGCTCGGAATCGCCGGGAACGAACAGCAGCGAGCGCATCAGGCCGCCTTCTTCAGCATCATCGCTTGCCTGGTGCATTTGGCGACCAGATCGCCATGCTGGTTGTAGGCGCGGTGCTCGAATTCGACGATGCCACGGTCGGGCTTCGACTTGGACTCGCGCACCGAGACGACCGATGTTTCGACACGGATGGTGTCGCCATGGAAGACCGGGTGCGGAAACACGGTTTCCTTCATGCCGAGATTGGCGACCGTGGTGCCGACCGTGATGTCGTTGACCGAGATGCCGATCATCAGGCCGAGCGTGAACAGCGAGTTGACCAGCGGCTTGCCCCATTCGCTCTTGGCGGCGAAATCGAAGTCGATGTGCAGCGGCTGCGGGTTCAGCGTCATCACCGAAAACAGCATGTTGTCACTCTCGGTGACGGTCTTGCGCAGCGTGTGCTGGAAGACATGGCCGACAACAAACTCCTCGAGATATAGCCCGGCCATTTCCGTCTCCTGCGCTGTCTGACGGTTGATAGGCGCTGCATCCGGCGCTCGCAAGCCAGTTAATGAACATGGTGAACCGTTCGTAAACCATTTCTGCCTACCGTCCTCACGGGGCCGGAAACCTTCCGGCTAGGGGCGTAAGCAGACGGGCATGGTTGTTGTTTCGCATTTCCTGAAATGGATCTACACGGCCAGGGTGTCGGAGCGCGCCGCCGCGGCCAATGCGCTGGCCCGGGCCTATGTAAATGCCGAATTGCCGTTCGAGGACCGCTGCGCCGCCGAAGCGGCGCTGACGCTGCTGCTCGACGACGCCTCCTCGAAGGTGCGCCTGGCGATGGCGGAAGCGCTCTCGATGAGCCACCACGCGCCGCTGCAGATCATAAGCGTGCTTGCCGCCGACCAGCCGGAAGTCGCCGGTGTCGTGCTGGCGCGCTCGCCGCTGCTCACCGACGCCGATCTGATCAACCGCGTGGCGGCGAGCCAGAAGGCAACGCAGAAACTGATCGCCGACCGGCCGCTCGTCTCGATGGCGCTGTCGGCGGCCATCGCCGAGATCGGCGAGGCGGAGGCCTGCGCCGTGCTTCTGGCCAACACCGGTGCCGCCATTGCTTCGATGAGTTTCCGCCGCATGGCGGAGCGCCATGGGCATCTGCCTTTGGTGCGCGAGGCCCTGATATCGGATATCAGGTTGCCTGCCGACTGCCGGCACATGCTGCTCATCAAGCTTGGCGAGACATTGAAGACATCGCCGCTGGTCATGGCGTTGATGGGAGCCGCGCGTGCCGACCGCGTCATGCGGGAGGCCTGCGTCAAGGCCTCGGTGACGCTGATCGAAGGCACGCGCCAGGAAGAGCATGCGGCGTTGATCGAGCATCTCAGGCTGCGCGGCGACCTGACCGCGAGCTTCCTGATCCGCACCATCGCGCACGGCAAGGTCGATTTCTTTGGCTCGGCGCTGGTCGCGCTCAGCCAGCAGTCCGAGCCACGGGTGAGGGCGCTGCTGGCCGGCGGGCACGACGTGGCCCTGCAGGCGCTGTTCCGCAGTGCCGGCCTGGCTGCCGCCACGCATGCGGTCATCCTGCGCGCCCTGAAGATCTGGCGTGAGGTTGCCAACGGCAAGCGCGTCGCCGGCGTTCAGGAGGTCAGCTGGCTGATGCTCAAGGAATTGGGGGGGCAATCCGCCGAAGGCGATCTTGCCGCTCTGGTCAAGTCGATCCATCTCGATGCCCTGCGCGAGAACGCGCGCGGCCACGCGCTGGCGATCGCCGCAGCCTAGGTTTTATCCCTCGCGAAGAAATCCGGGAAATCCTCCATCGCCGCGGCGATGATGCGCAGGGACGCCGCGATTTGCAGCATGTCGCCGGTGGCGTTTCGCTGGGCGATGCCCGCCGCATACTGCCGGGCGACGGCGACGGTCGCTGTTTGCGGATCGCCAGGGGCACGGAAAAGCAGCTCGCGCGCCAATCCCCTCAGGAAGTTGGCGATTGAAAGCGCCGTTTCCGATGGGATGGCGTGGTTTTGACTGGCAAGGCGCAGCCGCAGGATTTCTAGGCCGACCGTGACGGAGGCGACGCCGCCGCCCAGCACCGCCTCGCCCTTCCTGCCGGAATTCTGCACCAGCGGCATCAACTGATTGACCCGGTCATAAGCGAGGCTCTCGAAGGCCGAACGCCTCGGCACGCGCTCATGCAGGCAAAGCCGCGCCAGATCCTCTCGCATGGCCCGCACGATGCGGTCGGCCGCGAGCCATGGATCCGCCGGCAACACGACGATGAAGACGCCGATCGCCAGCAGGATGCCGACCAGGATCGATGCCGAACCGGCGAAGAAGGGGCCGGGATCATAGGTCATCGCCTGATGCGGGTTGAGGAAGGCCAGGAAATTGATGGCGAAGGCCGTCGCCACGCCGACATAGCGCG
Source organism: Mesorhizobium sp. M8A.F.Ca.ET.207.01.1.1 (assembly GCF_004794715.1). Taxonomy (NCBI): domain Bacteria; kingdom Pseudomonadati; phylum Pseudomonadota; class Alphaproteobacteria; order Hyphomicrobiales; family Phyllobacteriaceae; genus Mesorhizobium; species Mesorhizobium sp. M8A.F.Ca.ET.207.01.1.1. Next base: position 172,037 of record NZ_SRUS01000006.1, read on the forward strand.
GATTGGCCATGGCGAGTGCCGCCGGCACCATGATCGGCACGACGAACAGCATGAACCAGCCGAAGCCCGGCAGGGCGGGAAGCGCGATCTGGCCGACGAGAAAGGCAAAGGGCAAAGCGAGCAGCGTTCCCTTGAAGAAACCCCAGGATACCTGCACGGGATCGGGGCGAGCGGCAAACAGGCTCGACACGACGGCAACGAGGATGACGGTGCCAGCCGCCTCCGACCACTTCGTCGTCAGCCAGAAAGCCGCGACCAGCAGCGTGGCAACGGCCGCGCGGATGGCGTTGCGCGCGGCACCGGGATAGTCGCGATGCACCACCAGGGCCGGCTGCTGGCTGCCAGGACCTGGTCGGCGGGTCACCGGCGCGCGCAGCGCGTCCAGGCCACGAAGCACCTGTTTCAGCGCCTCGGCGAAATCGGCCGCTATGGTGAGGCGGGTGATGGTTCCGACCCTGTCCTCGCCCTGGTCGACCGAGGCATCGGGCATTTGCCGGGCCTTGGTTGAGATCGCGTCGAGCCGCGCCAACCAGGGCGAGGTATCGTCCAGCGCTCCCGGCTTGGTTGCCAGTTCGCTGACAAGGGCTTGCAGCTCCGAGCGCACCGGGATGAGGGCCGCGTTTTTCGGAGCGGCATGCGAATAGAGCGCGCGCGCCGCCGAAAGAGCCGAGAGCAGTTGTCCGATCGTGCGTCGCACCGGATGCGCGCGCGGCGCGAAGCTCGGCGCTTCGAGCCTGGCATAGGCGCGCATCTCGCCAAGCGTCTGGGTGTCGGCGACAAGCTTCCGGTGCAGGCCGATCAGCGTTGCCCGATCCCCGCCGGAAAACGCTCCGCCGGCGTAGGTGGCGAGGTCGAGAATGCAGCGTTTCAGCCGCGAGATGATGGCGTCGCTGGCTAGTTTGGGCAGGATCAGCCGGCTGGTGAGGCCGGCGCAAACGATGCCGAGCACGATCTCGGCGCAACGCGCGACCGCTAGGTCAACGACCAGATGCGGTTGTCCGAAAGCGGGCAGGCCGATGATCATGGCGGTGTAGCCGGCAAGGGCGGCGCCATAGGCTTCGGGATTGCGCAGCAGCGACGAGACGAAGGTGCAGATGCCAATCCAGACGGCAAGCACCGTCACCAGAATCCAGGGACCGGTGCCGAACGCCGTGGTGATGTCGATTGCCGCGACACCCCCGGCAAGCGTGCCGAGCAGCCGGTAGAAGCCTTTCGCCAGCACCATGCCGGCAACCGGCTGGGCAACGATGAACACCGTCATCATCGCCCATTGCGGATGGTCGAGCTTCAGCGCATAGGCGACGAGAAGCGCGATCATGCCGGCCGAAACGGTGCGCAGGGCAAAGATCCAATCCGAGCGCGTCGGTTGCGTCAGGCCGGCCAGGCTCGTCTCGAAACAGGTTTTCAGCCGCGCCCAGGTCACAAGCCGGTCTCCATGTCAGGGACGCAAGCTAAACTCGCCAGCGGCTAGATATCCAGCACTTCCGTCTCGGCGAATTCGGCGCGTTCCTGGATGAAGCGGAAACGGGCTTCGGGCTTGGTGCCCATCAGTGCATCGACCGCATCCTTGGTCGCCGCCTCGGCGTCGATCACATCGACCCTGAGCAACGTGCGCTTCCTCGGGTCCATGGTGGTCTCCTTGAGCTGCGAGGCCATCATTTCGCCCAGGCCCTTGAAGCGGCCGAGCTCGACCTTGCCGCGCCCGGTGAATTCGGTGCGCAGAAGCTCGTCCTTGTGCGCATCGTCGCGGGCATAGGCGACCTTGCCGCCTTGCCTGATCGAGTAAAGCGGCGGCACGGCCAGATAAAGATGGCCGCCGCGTACCAGCGCCGGCATCTCTTGGTAGAAAAAGGTGATCAGCAGCGAAGCGATGTGGGCGCCGTCGACGTCGGCGTCGGTCATGATGATCACGCGGTCGTAGCGCAAATCCTCGTCGCGATACTTTGACCGCGTGCCGCAGCCAAGCGCCTGGATCAGGTCCGATATCTGCTGGTTGGCGGCCAGCTTGTCATTGCCGGCGCTGGCGACGTTGAGGATTTTTCCGCGCAGCGGCAAGACGGCCTGGCTGGCACGGTCGCGCGCTTGCTTGGCGGAGCCGCCGGCGGAATCGCCTTCGACGATGAAGAGTTCGGCACCTGCCGCCGCGTTCTGCGTGCAGTCGGCGAGCTTGCCCGGCAAGCGCAGCTTGCGCACCGCACTCTTGCGCGACACCTCTTTTTCCTGGCGGCGGCGCACCCGTTCGTCAGCGCGCGCGATCACCCAGTCGAGCAGTTTCGAGGCTTCTTGCGGATTGTCTGCCAGCCAATGGTCGAACGGGTCGCGTATCGCGGTCTCGACGATGCGTATCGCTTCGATCGTCGCCAGCCTGTCCTTGGTCTGGCCGACGAATTCCGGCTCGCGGATGAACACCGACAGCATGCCGGCGGCCGAGATCATGACGTCTTCCGACGTGACGATCGAGGCGCGCTTGTTGCCGACGAGGTCGGCATAGGCCCGCAGGCCGCGCGTCAGGACATTGCGGAAGCCGGCCTCGTGCGTGCCGCCTTCACCGGTCGGAATGGTGTTGCAGTAGGAATTGATGAAGCCGTCGCCGCCGAACCAGGTCACCGCCCACTCGAGCGAACCATGGCCGCCTTGCCTGTCGCTCTTGCCGGCGAAGATTTCGCGCGTCACCTGGAATTCGTCGCCTAGCGACGCTTTCAGATAATCCTTGAGGCCGCCGGGAAAATGGAATTCCGCCTTGGCCGGCGTCTGATCCTTTTCCTTGATGAGGGAAGGATCGCAGGTCCAGCGGATTTCGACGCCGCCGAATAGATAGGCCTTGGAGCGCGTCATGCGGTAGAGCCGTGCCGGCTCGAAGGCCGCACCCTTGCCGAAGATCTGCTCGTCGGGATGGAAACGCGTCCTGGTGCCGCGGCGGTTGTGCACCTCGCCGAGGTGCTCCAGACCGCTTACCGGAATGCCGCGTGAAAACCGTTGGCGATAAAGCTGGCGGCCGCGCGCGACTTCGACCTCGAGATGGTCCGACAGGGCGTTGACGACGGAAACGCCGACGCCGTGCAGGCCACCGGAGGTCTCGTAGACCTTGGAATCGAACTTGCCGCCCGAATGCAGCGTCGTCATGATCACTTCGAGCGCCGGCTTCTTGAATTTCGGATGCGGATCGACCGGGATGCCGCGGCCATTGTCGGTGACGGTGAGATAGCCGTCGGCCGAAAGCTCGACATCGATGAAGGTGGCGTGGCCGGCAACCGCTTCGTCCATCGAATTGTCGATGACCTCGGCGAACAAATGGTGCATCGCCTTGTCGTCGGTACCGCCGATATACATGCCAGGCCGGCGGCGCACCGGCTCCAGGCCTTCGAGCACCTCGATGTCGGCGGCGCTGTAACCCTCGCTGCCATCCTTGGCCGCGGCCGGGCGCCTGGCGGCCGCTTGCACCAGCGGATCCGCTGGGCGCGCCGGCGCGCGAACCGGCTGCGGCTGCTTGTCGATGTTGCCGAAGAGATCGTTGTTGTCGTCCATGCCAACCATAAGGGTCCGGTGCTGCGAATCACCCGTCGATACTGCCACGCTTTTCGGCGCCAAGCGACGGAGGTTCCTGTTACGTTCGGGGATTTAACCCCTCTTACCCTAAAACCATTCGATAACCAAGCGGGCGGAAATAGGTCGAATGCCACCGCACAAGATTCCTGATTCTTTAACAATGCCGACTAGCGTGAGCCCAACATAACAAGAAACTGCGGGCGTCAGGGGTTTAGGTGTGAGGGGCAAGGCCATAACGATGATCGGCATCGCCGCCGTTTTCGGCGCGATCTCGATCTTTGCCGCGGATTTCTGGGTCAAGAGCCAGGCCCAGGCCGATGCCCAGGAAAAGACGGCCTCGATCGCCGCTCCGGCCTCACCCAGGATCGAATTCAAGACGATCGTGGTGGCGACCGCGCCATTGCGTTATGGCATGGAGCTCGATCGCACCAAACTCAGCGAAATCCCGTGGCCGCAGGATTCCCTGCCGCAGGGCGCCTTTGCGACCATCGACGGGTTGCTCGGCGAAGGTGGCCGGGTCGTGCTGTCGCCGATCGAGGTCAACGAGCCGGTGCTGCTCACCAAGCTGTCCGGACCGAACGGCCGCGCGACGCTGTCCAATATGCTGACGCCCGGAATGCGGGCGGTCACCATCCGCACCGACGAGATCGCCGGCGTCGGCGGCTTCGTCACGCCGGGCGACCGGGTCGATGTCGTGCTGACCCGCGATGCCGGCGAAATCCAGGAAGTCGCCAAGAACGCGCAAGGCGCGGCCGGTTCGACCATCACCTCGGAAATCGTCGTTGCCGACGCCAAGGTGCTGAGCGTCGGGCAGGGCGCCGACGAGCGCCAGACGACGCCGCAGGTGGCCAATTCCGTGACCATCGAGGTGACGAGCGACGGCGCGCAGAAAGTGGCGCTGGCCCGCACCGTCGGCACGCTGTCGCTTTCGCTGCGCTCCGCCAGCGAAGGCGGCGACGGCAAGAACGGCGTCACCACCATCTCTTCCTTCGGCGGATCTGTGGCTTCCAAGGCCCAGGCGGCGGCCGGCTCCCTGTTCGATGCCGTCGCAAAGGAGCCGGAGAAGCCGAAGTTCAAGACGGTCATCGTGACACGCGGCACGCAGGCCGAGGAATACAAGGTTCCTTCGCGGGATCAGAAGTAAAGACCGGTGGGGACCGGGCGGGACGGGATAATGGCGATGCATACCCTATATCGAATGACGGATCGGTTGCGTTTGGTGCGCGCCTTGGCGATGGCGGCTTCACTGGCCGCGAGCGGCATGCTCGCCTTCGTCGGCGCGGCCAACGCGGACAACGACATCGTCCATGTCTCGTCGACCAGGAATGCGTCGATCAAGGTCGCCAAGGGCAAGCCCAAGACGATCATGACGAGCGCGGCCTTCTACCAGATCGTCATCGGCGATCCGGAGATCGCCAACGTCAATCCGCTGACCGACAAATCCTTCTATGTGCTGGGCAACAATCTCGGCACCACCGGCATTGCGCTGTTCGACGAGAACAAGCAGCTCGTCGGCACCATCGACATCGAAGTGACGCTCGACACCGACCAATTGGCGAGCACCATCCGCGCCAGCGTGCCGGACGCCAAGATCAAGGTCGGCTCGGCCAATGGCCGCGTGGTGCTTTCGGGCGAGGCGGATGACGCGGTCGCCGCCGAAAAGGCAAACAAGATCGCCACCCGCTTCTCCGGCAACGAGGAGGTGATCAATTCGGTCAATATCTCCTCGTCGCAGCAGGTCCAGCTCAATGTCCGCTTCGTCGAGATCAATCGCCAGGCCGGGCAGGATCTGGGCGCGAAATACAGCGCCAATTTCGCTTACGGCTTCGGCGGTCGCGACGTCTCGATCAATCCAGGCCCGGTCCCGGCGGCCGGCACCGGCGAGATCATCGGCCGGCTGCTGTCCAATGGCGTCTCGATCGATATCGCCATCAAGGCGCTGGAGGAGCGCGGCCTTGCCCGAAGGTTGGCCGAACCGAACCTGATTGCTCGCTCCGGCGAAACGGCGAGCTTTCTCGCCGGCGGCGAATTTCCCATCCCGGTTTCCGAAGACAATGGCAATATCTCCGTCAGCTACAAGAACTACGGCGTCAGCCTGGACTTTACGCCGACCGTGCTGAAGGACGGATTGGTCAGCCTCGACATCGCGCCGGAAGTCTCCTCGATCGATGCGTCGGCATCGTACAATATCGGCAACATTTCGGTGCCGGGGTTCATCGTGCGCCGCGCCAAGACTTCGGTCGACCTGAAGAACGGCCAGAGCTTCATGATCGCCGGGCTGCTGCAGTCCCAGAACGACATCATCACGTCTCGCATACCCGGTCTCGGCAAGATGCCGGTGCTGGGGTCGCTGTTCTCGTCGAAATCCTATCAGCGGCGCGAGACCGACCTGGTCATCATCGTCACGCCCTATCTGGTCAAGCCGGTCGATCCGTCGAAGAAAATGGCTGAGCCGACCGATGGCACACAGCCCGCCAGCAATGTCGACTATTTCCTCAACAACACCGAGGAAGTGAAGGCGCCGGACACCAACCGTGCGCTGGCGCTGGCTGACGGCAGCGCTGCGCGGGGCGCTTCCGCGACCAAAGTCGGCCATTTCCTCGACCTGCCGAAGGACTGAAGCCATGCGTCTGGTCCTGAGATCGAGCATCGCACTGCTTCTTGCCGGTTTGGCAAGCGGCTGTACCAGCGACGACTATGTGCGCAGCGAAGGCGTGACGACAGCCGCCGGTGAGGCGCAGGCCGCCAACACCGTCATGCAGATGGTTGACCCGTGGAAGTACGGCGTCCAGAACACGAGGCTTCTCGTGCCTGCCAAGCGTGGCGATGCCGGGGCCGCCACGCCCGACCAGGCGGCCGGTGCCAAGGCAGCGCAAACGACCACCGGCAACTGATCCAGACGGCGATCGACCTCACAGGCGGCGAGAATGGCAAACAGCACCAAGAAGATCCTGCTCGTATCGACAGACCGGACCTTCGCGCAGGACACGAAGACGGCCTTTGCCGCCTCCGAGATCATCCAGCTCATGACGGTCGAGAAGAACGTCACCGAACTGCGCGGCGAGGTTCAGGAGGCCGAGTTCGGCGTCGTTATCGTCGACATGGATGCGGCGAAGCTGGAAGAAATCGAGTCACTGCAACGTGTGATGCGCCGGCTCGAGGGCAAGGCACCGGTGGTCGTGGTCACGCAGGAGTTCAACGCCGCCGCTGTCCGCATCCTGGTCCAACTCAAGGTCGCCGACTTCCTGGTCAAGCCGATCACCACGGCCGACCTCGTGCGTTCGGTCGTGCGAGCGTTGCAGGGACCCGGCCGCGAGGAAAACACCGAGTCGCAAATCTACACCTTCATGCCCGCCGCCGGCGGCGTCGGCACCACGACACTGGCGCTGCAGACCGCGTTCCAGCTGCATCATTCGGTGACGCGCGGCGCCTCGACCTGTGTGGTCGACCTCAATTTCCAGCAAGGTGCCTGCGCCGAATATCTCGATCTGGAGCCGCGTTTCGACATCACCGAAATCGAGAACCAACCCGAGCGCCTCGACCGGCAGCTGCTCGATGTGATGCTGTCCAAGCACGCCAGCGGACTTTGCGTGCTGGCGGCGCCGACCCATCCGGCCGAAATGCGCTCGTTCAAGACCGATGTCGTGGTGCGCATGCTGGACCTCGTCTCGGCCTATTTCGACAATGTCGTCATCGACATGCCGCGCACCTGGTTTCCGTGGACGGAAACGGTGCTGCTCGGTTCCAACAAGCTCTACATCGTTGCTGAAATGACGGTGCCGTGCCTGCGCCATACGCAGCGGCTGATCCAGGCCGTCTATGAGACCGCCGGCAAGGAAGTGAAGCCGAACGTGATCGTCAACCGTTTCGAGCAGAAGATGTTCGACAACGGCATCAAGCAGGCGGATGTCCAGGAAATCCTTGGCGAGCATTTTGTCGGCGGCATCGCCAACAACTACCGGCTGGTGCGCGAGGCGGTCGACCGCGGCGTGCCGCTGCACGAGATCGATCCCAACGCCAATGTCGTCAACGACCTGAAGAAGATCATCCTTCCGGAAGAGTCGGTGGCGACCGCGAGCAAGTCGAAGTCGCTATTCGGTTTCGGCAGGGGCCTGTTGAAAAGGAAAGCTGGATGACCAGCCGTTTTTCCACCCTGCAGAATCGCGACGCCCGCCCGCAGCGACCGGCGGAATCGACACCGGTCGCGCATCATGCCGTCGTTATCCCGACCAGCCGAAAGGCTTTGCCGGCGAAACCGGAAGCGGCACCGGCAAAGAATGCCAACAAGGTGCTCGATGCCCGGGTGCGCATCCATCGGATGCTGCTCGAGGAGATCAACCTCGTCGCGCTGGAGCGCTTGCCCAAGGACGAGATGCGCCGGCAAGTGCATGATTTCGTATCGGAAAAAACCCGCCAGGAGCGGATGGCGATCAATACCGCCGAACTCGACGCGCTGGTCGACGATATCGTCGACGAGATGGTCGGCCTCGGCCCGCTCGAGCCGTTGCTCAAGGACCCCGACATCAACGATATCCTGATCAACGGCCACCAGAACTGTTTCGTCGAAAAGAAAGGCAAGCTGCAGCAGGTCCACATCCCGTTCAAGGACGAGGCGCATCTGCTCAGAATCGTCAACAAGATCGTGGCCGCCGTCGGCCGCCGCGTCGACGAATCGCAGCCGATGGTCGACGCACGCATGCTGGACGGCTCGCGCTTCAACGCAGCTATCCGCCCGGTGGCCGTCGACGGTCCGCTGGTGTCGATCCGCAAGTTCTCCAAGAACAAGCTTGGCCTGCACAGGCTGGTCGAATTCGGCGCCATCACGCAGAACATGGCCGAAGTGCTGGCCGCGGCCGTGCATGCCCGCAAGACGACGATCATTTCGGGTGGCACCGGCACAGGCAAGACGACGATGCTCAACGCGCTGTCGGCCTTCATTCCGGAAGACGAGCGGCTGATCACCATCGAGGACGCGGCGGAGCTTCAATTGCAGCAGCCGCACGTCGCGCGCATGGAAACGCGCCCGGCCAACATCGAAGGCCATGGCGAGCTCAAACAGCGCGACCTGGTCAAGAACGCGCTGCGCATGCGTCCCGACCGCGTCATCCTCGGCGAGTGCCGCGGCGAGGAGGCATTCGACATGCTTCAGGCGATGAACACCGGCCATGAAGGGTCGATGGCGACCATCCATGCCAACACGCCTCGCGATGCCATTTCACGCCTCGAGCAGATGCTGGGCATGACCGGCATGCCGATGACGGTGCAGTCGATCCGCAGCCAGATCGCCAGCGCCATCGACATCATCGTCCAATTGACCCGGCTTTCCGACGGCAAGCGCAAGGTGACGAGCGTCGCCGAGGTGACCGGCATGGAGGGTGATGTCATCCAGATGCAGGAAATCTTCCGCTTCGTGCGCACCGGCATGGATGCCGACGGCAGCATTCTCGGCTACTTCGAGGCAACCGGGATCCGGCCGCGCTTCCTCGAGGACCTGCGCGCCATGGGCATCGACTTTCCGGGACGCTATTTCGAACCCGGCCGGCCGCAGGAGTAGCCGGGGTGTTCGACGGGTTCAGCGCGATCTATGTCGTCTATGCCGGGGCCGCACTGACCGGCATCATGGTCGCCGAGGCGGTCTACCTGCTCTATGCCGGCCGCAGCGACAAGCGCACCGCCATCAACCGGCGCATGAAACTTCAGGAAAACAAGATCAGCCAGGAGCAGGTGCTGATCCAACTGCGCAAGGAGCGCGGTCTCGACGCGGGAACGTCGCTGTTCTCGCCGGACCGGTTCCGTGCCTTGCGCACGCAGTCGGGCATGGTGATGCCACTCTCGAAATTCCTGATGATCACCTGCGGCGTGGCGATGGCCATGACTCTGTTCGCCATCTCGCGCGGCTTGCCGCTGTTGATGGGGCTCATTCTGTTCGTCGTGCTGGTGCCGCTGCTGCCGGTCATGGCGATGCGCTCCATGCGCAAGCGCCGGCTGAAACGTTTCGGCATGCAGTTGCCGGAGGCGCTGGAACTGATCACGCGGGGCCTCAAGGCAGGTCATCCGGTTCCGGTGGCGATTGCCATGGTGTCGCGCGAGATGCCCGATCCGATCGGTACGGAATTCGGCGTCATTGCCGACGAAGTCACCTATGGTTCCGACCTGGTCTCGGCGCTGAACTCGCTTTTCGACCGGGTCGGCCACGAGGACCTGCCGTTGTTCGTCACCGCCGTGTCGATCCAGACCAGTTCGGGCGGCAATCTGCGCGAAATCCTCGATGGGTTGTCGACGACGATCCGCGAACGCGGCAAGCTGCGCCGCAAGGTGCGCGCGATTTCGACGGAAGGTCGCTTGTCGGCCTACATTTTGACTGCCGTGCCGGCGCTGCTGTTCACCGCCATCATGGCCATGATGCCGGGATATTACAGCGATGTCTGGGGCGTGCCGAAGACGTGGTACATGATCGGCGGCTCGGTTACCTGGCTGATGCTGGGCAATCTGATCATGTTCAAGATGTCGAACTTCAGGTTCTGACATGCAGAGCGTCATCGAATTCCTCGCCTCGCTCGCGCCGGCCTCGCTGATGCCGGTTGCGGTCCTCTTGCTGCTCGTCGGAGTCGCCGCGGTCGCCTGGCCGATGGTGGCGGCGAAGGGTGACCGCAATGAAGTTAAGCGCCGGCTCAAGGTCGACCACGGTCCGGTGGCGGCCAAGCCCGAACCGGTGCAGAAGAAGAATAGCGGCGTCGTGCGCGAGAAGGCGGTGAAGAGGGCGCAGGAATTCTACGCCAAGAGCGACCCGGAAAATGTCGCCCGCCTGCGTTTGAAGCTCATCCAGGCCGGTTACATGGAGCCGCGCGCCGTCGGCATGTTCTTCCTCATCCGGTTCACGGCAATGATCGGCACGACGTTCGCCGTCTTCGTGCTCAACCGGTGGATGGCCAGCCCGGACGCTACCATGACCAGCCGGTGGACCTTCATCATCCTGTCGGGCGCTGCCGGCTATTTCTTGCCGGGTCTGGTGCTGACCCAGAAGGTTCGGGAAAAGATGCGCGAATACCGCAACGGCTTCCCCGATTTCATGGACCTGATGATCGTCTGCTCCGATGCCGGCATGAGCATGGAAGCGGGCGTCGAGCGCGTTTCGAAAGAACTCGCCAAGACCTATCCGTCGCTCAGCCAGAATTTGCAGCTCGTGTCGCTGGAGCTTCGGGCGGGACGCAGCCTCGACGACGCGCTGAAGGCGCTCGCCGATCGCCTCAGCCTGGACGAGGTGCGCTCCTTCGCCACGCTCCTGCAGCAGTCGAAGGAACTCGGCACCAGCCTGTCGGGCGCGCTCAGGGTGTTTTCAGATGAAATGCGCCACAAGCGCATGTCGCTGGCCGAGGAGAAGGCGCACGCCTTGCCGGCAAAGATGTCCGTGCCGGTCGTGGTCTGCATCCTGCCGGTGGTGCTGATGATCGCCGTCATTCCCATCATCGTCAAAATGACGGGTCACTAAAGCGCGCCGGTCGCGACCGATTCGCGCGAGATGCACGCAATCGGGACCTGTAACGTCCGTAATCAGCGAGAAGTCCATGCGAATACTGTTGCCCACCCTGTTGCTGGGCCTCGCCGCGGCGGGCTTGTCACCCGCCCAGGCCGCGGCTGGCGATTGCGGCGATGCCGCCGCGTTGGTGCAGCAGGCCTATCCGAAGGCTCTCAAGAGCGCCGATGGTGCCTCATTCACGCTCGAGCCCCACACCAGCATCGCCTTGGCGCCTCAGGACAGCGATTCGCCATTCCGCCTGATCTGCAAGATCTGGCCCGCCCATGACGATCTGCTGCTGGTCGCGGTGCCGCTGACCGACAGCGCCCAATCCAGGGACGACGGGCATGTTGGCGATATCGAGCTTCTGGTCGTCGACAGGAACAGCAAGCAAGTGCGCCAGCGCTTGCTCCAGCCCGGGCTGATAACCGACGATGCCATCGCTATCCGCAAGATCGAATTCGATACCGGCCGCTATGGGTTGGCGCCCGGTGTCACCGCCTTTGGCCTGCGTATCGAGATGGCCAATCATTCGCAGGCCGATCCCTTCAGCGAAACCGACCTGCGGCTCTATGCCGTCGCCGGCGATGCACTGCGCATGGTGCTCGATGGTCTTGTCGTTGCCGGTAATGGTGGCGAAGGCGATACCAATTGCGCGGGATCCTTTCATTCCAGTCGGGTCAGCCTGGCGATGGGTGCGGCGAGACATTACGGCTATCGCGACATCACCGCGGTCGAACGGACGGATACCGACGAGCCGTCCCCCGACAAGGATGGCGAGTGCCAGTCTCATCCCGGCAAGCCTGTGAACCGAACCTACCGGCTGCGCTATGACGGCAGCCGCTATCCGGTTCCGGGCAAGCTCAGGGCCATCCAGCCGTAAGAACCTGCGGTATCGAGGCGTCGCGACCCGTGGTTAATGGCTGGTATTCAGGACACTAAAAGTTAGCCGCATTTCGGCACCGAAGCTTAATCGCTGTGCTGTAGTGTCTTTCCCTGAAGAACGACCCGGCAAATCGGGCGACGGGGCAGGGCATGCGTCAGATAAAATTTGCGGCGGTGGCCACGATGGCAACCGTCCTGATGATCACCGGGTGCACGACGAACACCAACGTCGACACGACCAAGACAACCGCCATCCAGCCGACTGCCAAAGATGTCGACACATCCGACCTGGCGGAAGGCAAGGCACAGTTTCGCGACGCCAATTATGGTCTTGCCGAACAGCATTTCCGCAAGGCTGTCGAATTGAAGGCCGACAATGCGGAGGCCTGGATGGGGCTTGCCGCTTCCTATGACGAACTCGGCCGCTTCGACTTCGCCGACCGCGCGTATGGCCAGCTTTTGAAAGTCGCCGGCCGCAAACCGCGGATCGTCAACAATATGGGCTATTCGCAATTGTTGCGCGGCAACAAGACGAAGGCCAGGGCACTGCTGCTGGAAGCGAAGGCCGGCATGGCCGATCCCACCGTTGTCGACGCCAACCTTGCCTTGCTCAACAAGGGCTGATGCCGGTTGATCCTCGCGCCGGCCAGGGGTGCGGTTTCGGCACAGGTGACATCGACGCTTTGTAAACCCTATCCGCAGGTTGGGTCGAGAGATCGCCTGAAAACCATGTCCGAGGGCTGCCGCTGACCTAGAATGCGGCGCAACCGCCGACGCTCGAGAGGCCCCCGCCCGATATGCTGGATTTCAGTTCGCTCCTGCTCGCAGCCGCGCTGTCGGGCATCTGTCTCAGCGTCACCATGTTCGCGATCTGGGCGACCGCGCCGCGGGCCGGATTCGTGCTGACGGTGGCATGCGGCATTCTCGTGCTCGTCGCGCATGTGATCCTGTTTTGGCGCTATACCAGGGAGCCCGATCCGCTGCTTTGCCAGATCGCGCTGGCGCTGCTCAGCCTGGGTTTTCTGATCATCTGCATTTCGGCCATGCAATATCTCGGTGTGCCGGACCACAGGCGTGTGATTGCTCCGACATTTGCAGCCATGGCCGTCTGTGCGGCCGTGACCTTCATCGGCCTTGACGGTATCGGTTTCGTGATCACCTACGCGACGGTTACCGTTCTGCTCTCGACGATCGGGGCCATGTTCTGGATCAATGGCAGTCATGATCGCCGCATCCTGCTGGTGGTTTCATTCCTGAGCGGCACCTGTGCGCTGTCGTTTGCCCTTTGCGGCGTGGTTCTGATGGCCAAAGGGCAATGGACGCTCGGTGTCGCGCCCGACAATTGGGCCGAACGCCTAAACTCTGTCGTGGCGGTGGCCTGTATGACCGGCCTCGGCGCGTTGACGCTTTCGCTCCATCATTTGCAGGCGCAGATCGAGCTGAAGGCCGAGACCATGACCGATCCGTTGACCGGGCTGATGAACCGCCGGGGCCTTACGTCGCTTTATGGCGAGCGCACCTTCGGCCCGTTCATGGCGATCGTCATGTTTGATCTCGATCACTTCAAACGGACGAACGACATCTATGGACACCCCGTCGGGGATCAGGTCCTGTGCCGTTTCGGTGCCGTCATCAGGAAATATGCCAGGACCGGGGTCGACGCCTTTCGCCTGGGCGGCGAGGAGTTCGCGATCGTCATGTCGCGCATGACGGAAGAGCGCGCCTATGATCTTGCCAGCAAGATCGGTGTCGCTTTCGGCACGGAAGTCGTGCCCACGCCGCTCGGCCCCTTGCGCAGCACGGTCAGCGGCGGGATCGGGTTCGGCGAGGCCGACGGCAACACCCTCGACGAGGTGCTGGCCAGGGCAGACTCCACGCTCTATGCCGCCAAGCGCGCGGGGCGAAATTGCGTCATCAGCCGCAAAAGAACGGGCAAGGCCGACCCGGTCAAGCCGGCCTTGCGCTCCGCGTAGCTATTCGGCCGCGCCCAGATAGTCAGACAGCGGCGGGCAGGAGCAGACCAGGTTGCGGTCTCCCGCGACATTGTCGATGCGCGATACCGGCGGCCAGTACTTTGCCGCTGAGTCGGCGTCGCCGGCGGGATAGGCCGCCTCCAGGCGCGAGTAAGGGTGGGTCCATTGACCGGCCAGCGCCTCGGCTGACGTATGCGGTGCGTTGACCAGCGGATTGTCGGCCAAGGGCCATTCGCCTTTGGCCACTTTCGCCGCTTCGCCGGCTATGGCGATCATGGCCTCGCAGAAACGGTCGAGTTCGCGCTTGGGCTCGGACTCGGTAGGCTCGACCATCAACGTGCCGGCGACCGGGAACGACATGGTCGGCGCGTGGAAACCATAGTCGATCAGGCGCTTGGCGATGTCCTCGACACTGATGCCGGCGCTCTCCTTGAGCACGCGGGTATCGAGGATGCATTCATGGGCGACACGACCGCTCCTGCCCTTGTAAAGCAGCGGGAAGTGCGGGGCGAGCCGCGTCGCCACGTAGTTGGCCGAAACGATCGCCGCCTCGGTCGCCTGCTTGAGGCCGGAAGCGCCCATCATGCGGATGTACATCCAGGTGATCGGCAGGATGGAAGCGCTGCCGAACGGGGCGGCGGCCACGGCATGCGCCGAGCCTTCGCTGACATGGCCGGGCAGGTAGGGTTTCAGATGCGCCCTGACGCCGATCGGACCGACGCCCGGTCCGCCGCCGCCATGCGGGATGCAGAAGGTCTTGTGCAGGTTCATGTGGCAGACGTCGGCGCCAATGTCGCCGGGACGGGCAAGTCCGACCAGCGCGTTGAGGTTGGCGCCGTCGAAATAGACCTGGCCGCCATGCTCATGGATGAGCGCGCAGAGGTGGCGCGCGCCTTCCTCGTAGACGCCATGCGTGGAGGGATAGGTGAACATCAGCGCCGCGAGATTCCTGGAATGCTCATTGGCCTTGGCGCGCATATCGTCCATGTCGATGTTGCCGTCTTCCAGGCAGCGCACGACGACGACGCTCATGCCGGCCATCGCGGCACTCGCCGGATTGGTGCCATGCGCGGAAGAGGGGATCAGACAGACGGTGCGATGACCCTCACCGCGCGAGCGGTGATAGGCGCGGATGGCCAGCAGCCCGGCATATTCGCCCTGGCTGCCGGCGTTGGGCTGCAAGGTCACGGCGTCGAAGCCGGTGATCTCCGCCAGCCAGCCTTCCAGCTCGCCGATCATGGCGCGGTAGCCGGCCGAATGCGCTGCCGGCGCGAAGGGATGCAGGTTGGCGATTTCCGGCCAGCTCACCGGCATCATCTCCGCCGCGGCGTTGAGCTTCATGGTGCAGGAGCCCAGCGGGATCATGGCGCGGTCGAGCGCCAGGTCCTTGTCGGCCAGCCGGCGCAGGAAGCGCATCATCTCGGTTTCCGACTTGTTCTCGTGGAAGACCGGCTGGGTCAAAAACTCGTTGCCGCGCGGCTTGCCGGGCACCGTGCTGTCGGCGGACGAAGCAGCCTTGGCGTCGAACAGGGCCGCGATCACCTCGAGATCGGCATCGGTCGAGGTTTCGTCGAAACTGATGCCCACATGGTCGGCGTCGAGCACACGCAGCAGCCGGTGGGTCTTTTCGGCGGCGGCGGCGATCTGGGCGGCCTTGCCTTTGGTCTCCACCGTCACCGTGTCGAAACGGCTGGAGCCGAGCACCGATACACCCGCGGCCTCGAGGCCGCTTGCCAGGCGGTTGGCCAGCGCGTGGATGCGCCCGGCGATCGCCTGCAAGCCGGCCGGACCATGCCAGATGGCGTAGGCGGTCGCCATATTGGCAAGCAGCGCCTGCGCGGTGCAGATGTTGGAGGTCGCCTTGTCGCGGCGGATATGCTGTTCGCGCGTCTGCAAGGCGAGGCGGTAGCCCGGCCGGCCCTTGCTGTCGGTCGACTGGCCGACCAGGCGACCGGGCATCAGCCGCGTCAGCTTGTCGGAGACGGCGCAATAGGCGGCGTGCGGGCCGCCAAAACCCATCGGCACGCCAAAGCGCTGCATCGGGCCGACCGCAATGTCGGCGCCGAGCTTTGCCGGCGCGTCGGTCAGCGTCAGCCCAAGCGGATCGGCGATGAAAACCACCAGCGCGCCGGCAGCGCGAGCCTTGGAGATCGCGACCTTATGGTCGCCATAGACGCCAAAGGTGTCAGGCCAGGAGACGAGAAGGGCTGCGGTATTGTCGTCGATCTCCTCGCCGTCGATCTCGATGCCGAGCGGCTCGGCGCGGGTGCGCACCACGTCCAGTGTCTGCGGGTGCGGCCTGCCGGCGAGCGCCACCTTGGTGCGCTTGTCGCGATGGTGGCGCAGCGCAATGCCGACCGCTTCGGCGACCGCTGTTGCCTCGTCGAGCAGTGAGGCCGATGCCACCGGCAGGCCGGTCAGTTCCGTGACCAGCGTCTGGAAGTTGAACAGCATTTCGAGCCGGCCCTGGCTGATCTCGGCCTGGTAAGGCGTGTAGGCGGTGTACCAGGCCGGATTCTCGAACAGATTGCGCTGGATGACCGGCGGCACATGGACGCCGTGGTAACCGGCGCCGATGAAGCTCTTCAGCACTTTGTTCTTCGCCATGGTCGCGGACAATTCGGCAAGCGCTTCGGCTTCGCTGGCTGGCGCTGGCAGGCCCAGCGGCTGGTCGAGGCGGATCGATCTCGGCACGGCCTGACTGATCAGCGTCTCCACCGAGGGAACACCGATGACGGTGAGCATGGCTCGAACGTCGGCAAGGCCGGGTCCGATGTGGCGGGCCGAGAACGGGTAGGGGGCAGCGGTCATGTCAACAAGTTCCTGATGTCAGGCGATATGGGCTTTGTAGGCGGCCTCATCCATGAGGCTGGCGAGCTGGCTTTCGTTGGCGAGCTTCATCTTCCACAGCCAGCCGGCGCCGGTCGCCGCCGAATTGACCAGTGATGGGTCGGAAGACAGCGTGCCGTTGGCCTCGGTGACTTCACCGTCGACCGGCGCGTAGACGTCGGAGGCCGCCTTGACGGATTCGACCACGACGGCGGTATCGCCCTTGGCGAGCTTCTTTCCCGTTTCCGGCAGTTCCACGAAGACGAGGTCGCCGAGCTGCTCCTGCGCATAATCGGTGATGCCGACGGTAGCGGTGCCGCCTTCGACGCGGAGCCATTCGTGGTCTGATGTGAAATAGGTTGTTGCCATGGAATTCATCCTTTGCGGTAGCGATGAGGGGTGAAGGGCAGGGAACTGATTTCGACTGGGATCTTCGTGCCGCGCACATCGGCGAAAACTCGCGTTCCCGTCTTTGCCAACGATGTGGTGACATAGCCCATGGCCACGGGATGGCCGGCGGACGGGCCGAAGCCGCCCGAGGTGACATGGCCGACCGGGTTGCCGTCGGCGTCGAATAGCGCCGCGCCCGCGCGTACCGGCTGGCGGCCTTCGGGCTTCAACCCAACGCGCTTTTGCGCCGGGCCCCGCTCCACGGCGGCGCGCAAGGCGTCGGCACCGATAAAGGCGCCGGAAGCCCTGGTATCCCTTGGGATTGCCCACATCAGCGCCGCCGCGGCCGGGTCGGTCTCCGGCGTGATGTCCTGGCCGTGCAGGCAGAGGCCGGCTTCGAGCCGAAGGCTGTCGCGCGCGGCAAGGCCGATCCAGAGCACGCGCTCGTCCTCGAGCAGTTTGGCGACCAGGTCCCGTGCGTCCGCCTCCGGCAGGCCGATCTCGAAACCGTCCTCGCCGGTATAGCCCGACCGGCTCATGAACCAGTTTTTCCGTGGCTCGACGCCGTGCATGAACAGCAGCGAGCCGGTCTCGATGCCTGCGCGGGAAAGGGCGGCCCATGCTTCAGGGCCCTGGATGGCCAGGAAGACACGGTCGAGCGGCTCGACCTGCACATCGAAATCAGCCGCCAGCGCGCGCAGATGCTTTTCATCGGCGATGGCGTTGCCGGCATTGGCGACGACCATGAAACGCTCTTCTCCGAGCCTGGTCACGATGAGGTCGTCCAGAATGCCGGCTGCTTCATTGAGGAAGAAGGTCAGCTTGGATTGCGAGATTTCGAGCGTGCCGGCGTCTAGCGGGCAAGCGCGGCTCAACAGCGCAGCCGCTTCCGGCCCGCCGACCTCGAACAGCTTCATATGCGAGATGTCGAACAGCCCCACATGTTCGCGGGTGTGAAGATGCTCCTTCATGACGCCGGCCGGATAGGTCAACGGCATCGACCAGCCGGCAAAGGCGCCGAAGCGCGCACCGGCGGCTGTATGGATGTCTTCGAGGGGAAGGTGTTTGTCGTCGCCCGTCATGTCGTCTCCAGAGTCGCACGCAATCGGTCGCTGATGGCGACCAGTCCGTGCCCCTCTGTCTGAAGCCTGAGAGACTCGCGCAGCCGGAACTCTGTCAGCGGCGCTTACACCTTCGGCGCGGGGGCAAGCCCCGACTTTCCAGAGTGTCTTTCCCGTCTACGGTTCTTTTGCCTGAGAGATTTCGGGCGATTTCCCCTTCGGCGGCAGCTCTCGCTGCTCTCTCCCGCAAACAGGTAGGACTCAAACCCTGAGCCCTCGACGCGCCATCCATAGCCCGTCGGCGACACCTTGTCACCTCCCAGCGACATCTAAGCGCGTCCCGCGCTTTAGATCTTTGTTGATGCATGTCGTTCTCCCAAAACCGCTGCACACTTTTGGTCGACATTGATCTCACAAGTCTTCGCTAACCACGCCATTTGGCGGTTTTTCAAGACACTCCTGATATAGCAGGCCGATGTGACGCGTTGGGCGGACGGGGACGACAGATGGGCGAATTGATCATGAGCGCTCCGGTGGCGGGGCTGACGTCGAAGAACCGGATTGCTGCGGAGGATGTCGTGATGCTGCGCCGCGACGTGTTCGCAGACGGCGTGGTGACCCGGGGCGAAGCCGAGGCCTTGTTCGCGCTCGATCAGACGGCGCGAGACAAATGCGCGGAATGGGCACCGTTCTTCGTCGAGGCGGTCACCGGCTACATCGTCCACCAGGAAAAGCCCTCGGGCTATATTTCGCAGGAAAATGCCGATTGGCTGGTCCGCACGATTTCGCGCGACGGCATGGTCGACAGCCGGACCGAACTCGAATTGCTGGTCCACGTGCTGGAAGAGGCGAAATCATCGCCGAGCCGGCTTTGCGTCTACGCGCTGGAGCAAGTCGCCCACGCGGTCGTCGACGGCAAGGGGCCGCTGATGATCGGCGGTGTGCTGGTGCCCGGACTGATCGCCAAAACGGAAGTCGAGCTTCTTCGCCGTATCCTCCATGCCCATGGCGGCGATGGCAACATCGCCATCACCCGGGCCGAGGCCGAGGTGCTGTTCAGGATCAACGAGCGGACAGCCCAAGCCAACAACGATCCGTCCTGGAACGACTTGTTCGTCAAGGCGATCGCCAATTTCGTCATGTGCTCGGCCGGTTACGAGGCGCCCACCCGCGAGGTGGCGCTGCGCCACGAAACCTTCCTCGATCACGCGGGTCCGGAAATCGGCGGTTTCTTCAGCCGCATGGTCTCCGGTGGTCTTGCCGGCATTATCGAGGCCTATCGGTCACCTGACGACATAGAGACCGAGTGGGAGGCGAAGAACAGGGCCACCGAGGCGCTGGCCCGACGCGCCGAGACGATCGATGCCGGTGAAGCCGGCTGGCTGGTCGGACATATCGGGGTGAACCGGCCTCTGTACGAGAATGAGCGTGCACTGCTGACTTTGATCAAGCATGCCTCGCCGGAAATCCATCCGGCGCTGAAGCCGTTGCTCGACAAGGTTGCCTAAGCCGCGCCGGCCGCCGCTACCGTTTTACAAAGGATGATGTTGGAATGGCCTTCGGGCCATCCCGCCAGTTCGGCCATGCGCTCGAAGCCGGCCTTTTCATACAGGCCTGGTGCCTGGAAGTCGTGGCTGGCGACCCAGATCTTCTTGACGCCGCGATCGGCCGCCTCGGCGACAAAAGCGTCGAGCAATCGCCTTGCGTGGCCGCGGGCTCGGTGAGCCTCGTCAATCCACATCAATGTGAGCTCGCACGTGCCCGCCCAGGAATAGCCGGCGGCTACTCCGATCGCGTGTCCCGCATCATCACGGATGACAAAGGCCAGTTCCCGGTCGTCGTCGCGGTCCGTCATACGCCGGTTGTCGCGATGGAGACGCTCCTCGAGCGAACTCAACTCGATGGGCGACAGATCGTGCTCGGCCTCTATGCGGACGGCCATCAAATCCCGCCGTACCAGTCGTAGCCGTTGTCCTCCCAATAGCCGCCGCGGCCGCCGCCAATATTGGCAAAGCCGTCGACCAGTTCGATCTTGTAGAGATATTTCGGCATCTTGTAGCCGAGCTGGCGCTCGACACGGACGCGCAGCGGCGCGCCGTTCTCGACCGGCAGCGGCTTGCCGTTCAGGCCATAGGCAAGGATCGTCTGGGGATGGCGGGCATCGATCAGGTCGATCGTCCCGTAATATTTGATGTCGCCCGACAGGCTGCGGTCGATCGTGTCGAGGCAGTGGAACATGACATAGCGCGCCTGCGGCTTGACCACCGCCTGGTCAAGAAGCAGCGACAGCGGCGTGCCCGTCCATTTGGCGATGCAGCTCCAGCCCTCGACGCAGTCATGGCGGGTGATCTGGGTGCGGCTCGGCATGTTCATGAGCTGCTCGCGGGTGAGCGACAGCGGCTTTTCGACGAGGCCCGACACCTCCAGGCGCCAATCGGCGAAGTTGTTGGCGAGCAGGGCCTTGTATGCGTCGTCATCCGGCGCGGTGACGCCGTTCGGCCGCATTGGCTGACGGATATCGGCTTCGGTGAATTCCGGCGCCAGCGAATTGCCGCCGCCGAGCAACCGTTGTGCCCTGTGAGTGAGGCCATTGGCGTTTTCGAGGAAACTGCGCAGGCCGCTGCCGATGCTGAGCTGGCTGTCGAAGGCGTCGCAACCCGACAGCATGATGCCGGAAGCGCCGAGGCTGGCGGCGGTGAGGAATTTCCGGCGGCTGATCTCAAATTTTGCCATGTCAGGCACTCCTCTCGGGTGTGTTGTTGTCAGGCGCGGGAGGATCGGTGCGGTACCAGCCGGTGATGATTGAACGCAGCTCATTGATCGGGCCGGCGGCCAGAATCATCAGGATGTGAATGATGAAGAAGGCAACCAGCAGAACCATGACGGTGAAATGAATAGTGCGCGCCGTCTGCCGCCCGCCGAGCAGATCGTTGAGGAAGGGCAGCACCGAATCCATGCTCGGCGACATGGCCAGGCCAGTGATGATCATCAGCGGCAAGAGCACGAACAGCACGCCGCCATAGGCCATTTTCTGCAGTGTGTTGTATTCGCGCGCGTGGTGGAATTTGAGCCTGGCGTGATTGGCGATGTCCTGTGGCAAGCGTTTGAGGTCATCCAGGCGCGGCGCCAGATCGCGGCGAATGTGGCCGTTGATCAGGCTGGCGACCAGCCAGACCAGCAAAGTCGTGGTCAGGATCCAGGCAAAGAAGAAATGGATCACGCGGGCTGTGCCGAGGTCATAATAGGAGGGGATCGTCGCCCAGGATGGGAAACCGCGCGCCGTCTCGTTACCGGCAGGGCCCGACCAACCGAGGACGCCTGTCGTGTCGAAGCGGTGCCCGAAGATTTCGGTGTAACCGCGCGGACCGGCATTGGTGTTTTCGGCGCCTATGGCGAAAATGGTGTTGCTGTAGTCGAAGCCGGATTGCTTGCCGATGTAGAGCTGCGGCCGGGCATTGAAAATCTGCAGGCCGGACAGCAGCATGAAAAACAATGAGATGGCCCAGAGCCAGTGTGTCAGCCGCGTCCAGCGCGACTGCCGGTAGATCAAGGTTTTCTCTTTTGAAGCGGGGACACCCGGTCCAATTTCGGATTGGCTTCTGGCAACCGATTCCATCTTGTCTGGTCTCCCGGCCCTTCGGCTTGGTCTACGTGTTCATTGTCCTCCTGATACGTCGCGATCCAAACCGATGTTTCATCCGATCACGGATTTATTACGGACCGCCCAGGCTGACGGCGAGATTGACGGCCGCGGCGACGATGACGGTGTTGAAGAAGAACGACAGGACCGAGTGGACAAGCACGACACAACGCATATGCGTCGTCGAGATGTTTGTGTCGGCCGTCTGTGCCGTCATGCCGATGACGGTCGAGAAATAGAGGAAGTCCCAACCCTCGGGGCGTTTGTCGCCCGGAAACAGCAGGCCGCCGACCGGGATTTTCTTCTTGGTTTCGGCGTCGACCGCATCGCCGTCCATCCAGTAGACATGGGCATAGTGGAGCGCCGCCATGGCATGGATGGTGAACCAGCCGAGCGGGATCGACAGCAGCGCGAAGCCGAGTTGGATCGGGTGATCCCCATCTTTCCGATTGATCAGCAGGAACAAGGAGACAACGGCAAAGCCGACGACAACGAGCGTCACCGCGAAGATGACCAGCACCGGCTGATCGGTGGCGCGTGCATTCTTGCTGAGATACTTGCCGGTGAGTTTGGGCATCTGGCTAACGACAAGAATGACGTAAGCGGCGAAAAATGCGTTGGCGCCGATCGAATAGGCGAGCGGGGCGTGCAGCAGCAACGCCACAAGCAGCGCAAACGCACCGAGACACGCCGATACCGCAAACAGCATGTGGCGCTGCATGGGTTTCTCGATCGGGGTTTCGGCGGCCATGGCGGTCTCCACCTGGATGGCGCTTTGTTGCTAGTCCGGTGTGGCGGATTTCAGCGCGCGCCGCAAGATACGGTCGAGTTCGCCGAGGAACCGCGAGCGGTCCTGCGGCGCGAAGGCGGCATTGTAGCCCTTGCTTTCGCCGGTTTCGCGCAGATGCTGCTTGAGGTCCCGCATCGCTACCGCCATGCCGATCGTTTCCGGTGTGAAGGGCCGCCCGGTCGGTCCCAGCACATGCGCGCCGAGCGCCACCGTGCGGGCGGCAAGCGGAATGTCCGCCGTCACCACGATGTCGTTAGGCTTCGCGTTCTCGACGATCCAGTCGTCGGCGGCGTCGGCGCCCTTGGACACCACGACATTGCGGATCATCGGGTCGCGGGAGGGACGCAGCCCGCCATTGGAAACGTAAGTGACGATGACGCCATGGCGTCCGGCGACCTTTTCGACCTCGGCCTTGACCGGGCAGGCATCGGCGTCGACGTAGATGGCGGGTGCGGGCATCGTCTCTCCAGAAACAAGCAGGGGCCGGAAACGCATCCGGCCCCATACCTGAAATGTCACAGTTGTCAGGCGGGCAGCGCGCCGGACTTCTTGGCCGTCCAAGTGGCGACGTAATCCATCAGGCCCGGATTGAGGCAGTCATAAGGCTCCAGCCCGATTGTCTTCAGCCGGGCCCGGATGCCGTCCATACGCTTGGGATCAACTCCGGATTCGATGATCGACGAGACGAAGGCGGTGAAGCCCGGAGGCGACCAGCCGTCCTCCTCGAAGCGCTCGGGATGGATGAAGGACAGGCCCTTGAACGGATGGTCGCGCTCGACCGGCCCATGCATGTGGACGCCGCAGCCGGTGCAGGCATGGCGCTGGATCAGCGCAGAGGGGTCGACCACTTTGAGCTTGTCACCATTCTCGGTGACCGTGACGTCGCCCGTGCCGGCCACCGCAACCACGGAGAATATCGCGCCGTCGGGCTTCCAGCATTTGGTGCAGCCGCAGGCGTGGTTGTGGGCGATCTGGCCCTTCACCTTAACCTTCACCGGCTTGCTGGTGCAGGCGCAGACCAGCGTGCCGCCGGAGAAGGATGCGCTCTCCTTTGGCAGGCCGTTGTCGATCGAGTGATGCAGTTTCTCAGGCATTTCATTCCTCCCTGTTTGTCATCTCGACTATGTCTCGATGACGACCTCATTTTCCATGAAGTGCACCTTCAGCAGGCGATGTACTTCGGTGAGACTCCTCCTTAGAAAATGTCCATGCACGAGGTAAGCGACCTGATCATGCGCCCGATCGATCTCCTCCAGATTGATCGTGACGCGCTTTTCTTCCCGAAAGCTGCGCCAAAGATCCTCACCAAAGTTCCGTATTCGATGGATCGTCGACTTCTCAGGGTCGACGAAGCGAATTCGAACCTCCTTCAATAAACCACCACGCTCCTGATCGACTTGCCCTCATGCATGAGGTCGAAACCCCTGTTGATGTCCTCGAGCTTCAGCGTGTGGGTGATCATCGGATCGATCTGGATCTTGCCGTCCATGTACCAGTCGACGATTTTTGGCACGTCGGTGCGGCCGCGCGCGCCGCCGAAGGCGGTGCCCATCCAGGAGCGTCCGGTGACCAGCTGGAACGGCCTGGTCGAGATTTCCTGGCCGGCGCCGGCGACGCCGATGACGACCGACTTGCCCCAGCCGCGATGCGAAGCCTCCAGCGCCTGGCGCATCACCTTGGTGTTGCCGGTGCAGTCGAAGGTATAGTCGGCGCCGCCAATCTGGTCGGCACCGCGCTTGGTCATGTTGACGAGGTGGGGGACGATGTCGCCCTCGATCTCCTTCGGATTGACGAAATGCGTCATGCCGAAGCGCTCGCCCCAGGCCTTCTTGTCGTTGTTCAAATCGACACCGATGATCATGTCGGCGCCGGCAAGCTTCAGGCCCTGGATGACATTGAGGCCAATACCGCCGAGGCCGAAGACGACGGCGGTGGCCCCTTGCTCGACCTTGGCGGTGTTGATGACCGCACCGATGCCTGTGGTCACGCCACAGCCGATGTAGCAGATCTTGTCGAAAGGAGCGTCGGGGTTGACCTTGGCGACCGCGATCTCGGGCAGCACGGTGAAGTTGGAGAAGGTCGAGCAGCCCATATAGTGGAAGATCTTGTCCTTGCCGATCGAGAAGCGCGACGAGCCGTCGGGCATCAGGCCTTGCCCCTGCGTGGCGCGGATGGCGGTGCACAGATTGGTCTTGCGCGACAGGCAGGACGGGCACTGCCGGCATTCGGGCGTGTAGAGCGGGATGACATGGTCGCCCTTCTTGACGGAGGTGACGCCCTTGCCGACATCGACCACCACGCCGGCGCCTTCATGGCCGAGAATGGCCGGGAAAATGCCTTCGGGATCGGCGCCAGACAGCGTGAATTCGTCGGTGTGGCAGATGCCGGTCGCCTTGATCTCGACCAGCACCTCGCCATCGCGCGGTCCCTCGAGGTCGACCTCCATGATCTCCAGCGGCTTTCCGGCGGCGACAGCGACTGCGGCGCGGGTTTTCATCGGGCAATTCCTCCAAGGCGATTTTTGTGTCCAAGTTTTCAGGTTTTGGGCTGCTCATCAACTGTCAGATGAGACGAAATGTCGGCTTTGTTGACGCAGATAGCACACCATTCGACAACCGGTTCGGCAGAGAGCGCAATGGCGCGTCGCTGGCGCGGCTTTCATGTCGTCCATCGCGGTACTTGAGACATGGCGACATAGTCCATAGAACTGAACCGTTCGCCGGAGGGGAATTCTGCCCGCATGTTCACCAAGATCCTGATCGCCAACCGTGGCGAGATCGCCTGCCGCGTCATCAGGACGGCGCGCAAGATGGGCATTGCCACGGTCGCCGTCTATTCCGATGCCGATCGCAATGCCGTGCATGTCGAGATGGCCGACGAGGCGGTGCATATCGGGCCATCGCCGGCGGCGCAGAGCTATCTCGTGCCGGAAAAGATCATCGCCGCCTGCAAGGCGACCGGCGCTCAGGCGGTGCATCCGGGCTATGGCTTCCTGTCCGAGCGAGCCGCGTTCTGCGAAGCACTTGAAGCGGAAGGCATCATATTCATCGGCCCCAAGCCCAAGGCCATCAAGGCGATGGGCGACAAGATCGAATCGAAGAAGTTCGCCAACGCCGCCAAGGTTTCCACCGTGCCCGGCTGGCTCGGTGTCATAGAAAATGCCGACCATGCCGAAAAGATCGCTGGCGAGATCGGCTATCCCGTCATGATCAAAGCCTCGGCCGGCGGCGGCGGCAAGGGCATGCGCATCGCCTGGGACCAGTCTGAAGTACGCGACGGGTTCGACCGGGCACGCTCCGAGGCCAAGAGTTCGTTCGGGGACGACCGGGTGTTCATCGAGAAATTCGTCGTCGATCCGCGCCATATCGAGATCCAGGTGCTGGCCGACGCGCATGGCAACGCCCTCTATCTCGGCGAGCGCGAATGCTCGATTCAGCGGCGCAACCAGAAGGTCGCCGAGGAGGCGCCATCGCCCTTCCTCGATGCCAAGACGCGCAAGGCCATGGGCGAACAGTCGGTGGCGCTGGCCAGGGCCGTCGACTACCAGAGCGCCGGCACCGTCGAGTTCATCGTCGACAAGGACAAGAACTTCTATTTCCTTGAAATGAATACACGATTGCAGGTCGAGCACCCCGTGACGGAGCTGGTCACCGGCATCGATCTGGTCGAGCAGATGATCCGCGTCGCCGCCGGCGAAAAGCTGACCTTGAAGCAGGGCGACATCAAGCTGAACGGCTGGGCGGTGGAAAGCCGGCTCTATGCCGAGGATCCCTATCGCAATTTTCTGCCATCGATCGGCCGGCTGACCCGCTATCGGCCGCCGGAGGAGGGGCAGTTCGGCGATGTCGTCATCCGCAACGACACCGGCGTCACCGAAGGCTCGGAGATTTCGATGTTCTACGACCCGATGCTCGCCAAGCTGTGTACCTGGGCACCGACCCGGCTCGAGGCAATCGATGCCATGTCGGAAGCGCTCGACAGCTTTGTGGTCGACGGCATCGAGCACAACATTCCGTTCCTGGCGGCACTGATGCAGCATCCGCGCTGGCGGGAAGGGGCGATATCGACCGGTTTCATAGCTGAGGAATATCCCGACGGTTTTGCCCCCGTCGTGCCGAACAGCGAGGAAAAGGCCGTGCTGGCGTCGATCGCCACCGCGGTGGAACTGCTGCGCCGCGACCGTCTCGACCGGCTGGGCGGGCGGCTGGCGCCGCATTCGGGAGCGCTCAAGCGCGATTGGGTGGTGAAGATCGGCGAAGACTATTTGTCGGCGTCGATCCTCGAGGGCATGATTTCCATCCCGATGGAAATCGACCTGTCGATCGACGGCGGCAAGGCGCTGACCGTTTCGTCCGATTGGCGACCGGGCGACCTGATCTGGCGCGGTACGGTCGGCAAGCACAGGGTCGCCGCCCAGATCCGGCCTGTCGCCAATGGCCTGCGCATCGCCTGGAAAGGCATGTCGGTGACGGCGCGAGCCATGCTGCCGCGCATCGCCGAGCTTGAACGGCTGATGCCGGAAAAGGTGGCACCGGACACGTCGAAACTGCTGCTTTGCCCGATGCCCGGGCTTGTGGTGTCGATCGCCGTTGCCGAGGGCCAGGAGGTCAAGGCCGGCGAGACCTTGGCCGTTGTCGAGGCCATGAAGATGGAAAACGTTCTGCGCGCCGAGCGCGATCTTGTCGTGTCGAAACTCAACGCCAAGCCGGGCGACAGCCTGGCTGTCGACGCGGTGATCATGGAATTCGCCTGAGCGGGCTGGAAGCCTGTGGTCAGTAGTCGTTTGTGCTGGACTGGTATCGCCCGGTCCCGGACAATACATTCTCATCGACTCAAAGACCTTCGGCAGCGCGAAAAACCATGGCGGATGACAGACTTCCACGCGACCCCCTGAAGCGCGAAGCCGCGATCGCGGCGGCGCGGCCTGAGATACCGGCGCGGCCGTTCGTCCATCTGCGCGTGCATTCGGCCTATTCGCTGTTGGAAGGCGCGCTGCAACTCGGCAAGATCGTCGGCCATGCCGTCAAGGACGAAGCGCCGGCCATCGCCGTCACCGATACCAACAATCTGTTCGGCGCGCTGGAGTTCGCGCAGAAGGCGGTGAAGGACGGCATCCAGCCGATCATCGGCTGCCAGATCGCTCTCGCCTTCTCCGGCGAAAACAGCGATGGCCAGCGTGATCGCCGTCGGCAAGGTCCCGACATGCGGCCGGTGGTGCTGATCGCGGCCACCGAAGCCGGCTATTCCAATCTGGTCCGGCTGGTCAGCCGCGTATACCTCGAAACACCGCCCGGTGAAGCGGTGCACCTGACCACCGAAATGATGGACGGCCAATGTGACGGCCTGATTTGCCTCAGTGGCGGGCCGCGCGGTCCGATCGGCATAGCCCTGAAGGAAGACCGCCGCGATCTCGCCGAGGCACGCCTGCTCACGCTCAAGACGATGTTCGGCGACCGCCTCTATGTCGAACTGGACCGGGTTTCGGGTTATGATCGCATGATCGAGAAATCCTCGATCGATCTCGCCTATTCCCATGAATTGCCGCTGGTTGCCACCAACGAGGCCTTCTTCTCGTCGCGCGACGAGTATGAGGCGCACGATGCGTTGATCGCCATCGCCGAAGGTTCGGTCGTCGCCGTCGACACCCGCCGCCGGCTATCGCCGGACAATTTTCTGCGCAGCCAGGCCGACATGGCGAAATTGTTCGCCGACCTGCCGGAAGCGATCGACAACACGGTCGAGATCGCGTTGCGCTGCTCCTACTATCCGAAAACCCGTAGCCCGATCCTGCCGCGTTTCACGGGCGGCGATGCCTCCGACAAGGACGCCGCCGAAAAGGCCGAGGCCGAGGAACTGGCCCGCCAGGCGCGCCAAGGGCTCGATGCCCGGCTTGCCCTGCACGGACCGACACCGGGCTACACGGTCGAGCAATATCGTGAGCGGCTCGAATTCGAGCTTGGCATCATCGAGAAGATGAAATTCCCCGGCTATTTCCTGATCGTCGCCGACTTCATCAAATGGGCGAAGGCACAAGGCATTCCGGTCGGGCCGGGGCGTGGTTCGGGTGCCGGTTCGCTGGTCGCCTATTCGACGACCATCACCGACATCGATCCGCTGCGTTTCTCACTGCTGTTCGAACGCTTCCTCAATCCGGACCGCGTGTCGATGCCCGATTTCGACATCGACTTCTGCCAGGATCGCCGCGAGGAGGTGATCCGCTACGTCCAGCAGAAATACGGCCGCGACCAGGTCGGCCAGATCATCACCTTCGGTACGCTGCAGGCGCGCGCGGTGCTGCGCGACGTCGGCCGTGTTCTGCAGATGCCCTATGGCCAGGTCGACAAGCTCTCAAAAATGGTACCTCAGAACCCTGCCAATCCGGTCAAGCTCGCCGATGCCATCGCCAACGAGCCACGCTTTGCCGAGGAGGCCGAGAAGGAGCCGATCGTCCAGACGCTGCTCGACATGGCGCAGAAGCTGGAAGGCCTCTACCGCCATGCCTCAACGCATGCCGCCGGCATCGTCATCGGCGACCGACCATTGTCGGAACTGGTGCCGATGTACCGCGATCCGCGCTCGGACATGCCTGTCACCCAGTTCAACATGAAATATGTCGAGCAGGCCGGGCTGGTGAAGTTCGACTTCCTCGGCCTGAAGACGCTGACGGTGCTGGAGACCGCCGTAAAGCTGATCCGTCGCCGCGGCATCGACATCGATCTCGCGACCATCCCGCTCGACGATCCCGAGACCTACGCGATGCTCTCGCGCGGCGAGGTGGTTGGCGTGTTCCAGGTGGAAAGCGCCGGCATGCGCAAGGCGCTGATCGGCATGCGGCCCGACTGCATCGAGGACATCATCGCGCTGGTCGCGCTCTACCGGCCGGGCCCGATGGAAAACATCCCGACCTACAACGCCAGAAAGCATGGCGAGGAGGAGATGGCCTCGATCCATCCCAAGATCGACCATCTGGTGAAGGAGACGCAAGGCGTCATCGTCTACCAGGAACAGGTGATGCAGATCGCGCAGGAGCTGTCCGGCTATTCGCTCGGCGAAGCCGACCTTCTGCGCCGCGCCATGGGCAAGAAGATCCGCGCCGAGATGGACAAGCAACGCGAGCGCTTTGTCTCCGGCGCGGTCGAGCGCGGCGTCGCCAAGCCGCAAGCCGACTTCATTTTCGACCTGCTGGCCAAGTTCGCCGACTATGGTTTCAACAAGTCGCACGCGGCCGCCTACGCTGTCGTCTCGTACCAGACCGCCTATCTCAAGGCGCATTATCCGGTCGAGTTCCTGGCAGCGTCGATGACGCTCGACATGGGCAACACCGACAAGCTCGCCGACTTTCGCCAGGATGCGCTGCGCCTCGGCATCGAGGTCCTGGCGCCGTCGGTGATGACCAGTTTTCGTGCCTTCGAGGTCGGCGAGAACCGCATCTATTACTCGATGGCTGCCCTCAAGGGCGTCGGCGACGCCGCGGTGGAGCACATCGTCGCCGTTCGCGGAGAAAAGCCGTTCAAGAGCCTGGCCGATTTCTGCGAGAGGGTCGACCCGAAGATCGTCGGCAAGCGGGTTTTCGAGAGCCTGATCATGGCCGGCGCGCTCGACTGCTTCGGCCACGATCGCGCCCAGATGTTGGCTGGCGTCGAGCGGATGATGGGGCTGGCGTCACTCGCCCAGCAGAACGCCGTTTCCGGCCAGGCCGATATTTTCGGCGCCTCGCTCGGCGCCCAGTCGCAGGCGCTCAACCTGCCGCCGACCGATCCGTGGCTCGCCGCCGACCGGCTGCACCGCGAATTCCAGGTCGTCGGCTTCTATCTCTCGGCGCATCCGCTCGACGAGTACAAGGCGGCGCTGCAGAAGATGCGGGTGCAGAACTGGGCGGAGTTCTCCGCTGCCGTCAAGCGCGGCGCTTCCGCCGGCAGGCTTGCCGGCACCGTTACCAGCAAGCAGGAGCGCAAGACGCGCACCGGCAACAAGATGGGCGTGGTGGCCTTTTCCGACACCTCCGGCCAGTACGAGGCCGTGTTGTTTTCAGAAGGATTGGCCCAGTACCGCGATCTCCTCGAAGCCGGCCGCTCCGTTGTCATCACCGTCGCGGCGGAAGACAGGCCCGAGGGTGTCAACCTGCGCATCAACTCCGTCCAATCGCTGGAAGACGAAGCAAGCCGCATCCAGAAGGCGCTGCGCATTTTCGTCCGGAACGATGGGCCTGCCTCGATCATCCAATCCCAGCTCACCCAGCGCGGTGAAAGCCAGGTGAGCATCATCGTGATCAAGGAAGAGGCGCAGGGCGAGGTCGAAATTGCCTTGCAGGGCGGCTATCGCGTCTCGCCGCAGATCGCCTCGGCGATGCGCGCCGTGCCGGGCGTGGTCGAAGTGGAACTGGTGTGATCTGCGCGCTTGCCGGACGGCAATCCCAGGGAAGGCATCCGCTGCTCACGCTGTCGCGATCGGCATGACAGGCGCCGACAGCAAGGCACCGCAGGGTCTCTCCGTGACGGCACAGCTGCGCGACACGCTGCGCAGGCTCTATCATGGACGCTCGCCCGCCGCGTTCCGGTTCCAACTGGTCGCTGTCATCATCGACCTCGCCATCATCGCCTTCTTCATCGCCACGCCGGTCATCCAGCAATCGGCCTCGTTTCTGTGGCTGGACTATGCCGTGGCGGCCCTCGTCGCCGCCGATCTGGGCGCCAGGCTGCTGGCCTCGAACGACATGCTGCGCCTGATGAAGCAGCCGACCTTCTGGGTGGATGCCTTCATCCTTCTGACGTTGCTGATGCCGACGGCGCTCGCAAATCTAGGCTTTCTGCGCATTCTGCGGCTGTGGTCGCTATCGCGCAGCGGTTCGATCTGGCGGCATTTCGAGATGCGCGGCCTGAGACCCTGGCGCGAGGCAAGCCACGCGGTCATCAATCTTTTGACCTTTCTCTTTGTCATCACGGGCTTCGTCTACACGTTCTTCTTCCGCAACGGAGCCGGGCTGGAAAACTACATCGACGCGCTCTACTTCACCGTCGCGACCGTGACGACGACCGGCTTCGGCGACATCGTGCTGCCGGGCATCGCCGGCAAGCTGACGGCGATCGTCACCATGATCATCGGCATATCGCTGTTCGTCAGGCTGGCGCAGGCGATCTTTCGGCCGGCCAAGGTGTTCTTTCCATGCCCGCAGTGCGGGTTGCAGCGGCATGAACCGGACGCCGTGCACTGCAAGGCCTGCGGACACGTCCTCAACATACCGAACGAGGGCGACTGATCGGCGGCGGTTTTACGAAGCGGCCACTTCCGCCGGCCTTGCCGGTTTCCGCTGTAGATTGAGCAGGTTGCCCATCAGGATGAGCAGTGCGCCGCCGGCGGTGAAAGCGTCGATCTGTTCGCTGTAGAGCAGCCAGCCGATCAGCGCCGACAACGGCACGCGCAGGAAATCCATCGGCGAAATGACGGTGGCGTCGGCATAGCCAAGCGCGCGGGCCATGCAGAAGTGGGACGACATGCCGGTGAAGGCAATCAGCACGATCCACGGCCACAGTTGCAGTGGCGGGTTGCGCCACTCGTAAAGGGCTGGAACGAGGCCGACCACCGACTGGATGATCAGCATCCAGAAGATGATGCGTACGACGCTGTCCGTCCGCGTCAGCGATTTGACCATGACCACCGAGATGCCGAAGCAGACCGCGGCGCCGAGCACGACGAGATGGCCCGGATCGACCGAGCCCACACCGGGCCGAACGATGACCACCACGCCGATCAGGCCCAGCACGATCGCGGCAAGCTTTGGCCTGGACAGCCTTTCACCAAGAAAAGTCACCGCCAGGATAGCCGTCCAGATCGGTGTGGTGAATTCGATCGAAATCAGCACGGCCAGCGGAATCAAGGTCAAGGCGTAGAGCCATGCCGCCTGCCCGGTATAGTGGATGACGTTTCGGGCGAGATGGGCGAGGGGACGTTGCGTGCGCATCGCCGCAAACCCGCCGCTCGCAAACACCAGCGGCAAGAGGATAAAGAAGCCGATCACCGAGCGCAGTTCCAGCACCTGGAAGACGTTGAGTTCGGCCGTGGTGGCGCGGCCGGCGACGGACATCGCTAGGAACGACGTGATCGACAGCGCCATCCAGAACGCTGCCTTGGGGATCGAAGGGGTGGGTGCCATGTCCGCTATGTCGCAAGCCGGGGTTTTTGCCGCAACCACTAGCCGCCCCATTTGACTGGGCCAGAGACTTTGCGCGCTGCTGCAAAACAGTCTTGTCGGAACCTGACATGGCAAGGTGCGTTGAGTCGCTGGATCCCGCCTGAGCATCGCCGATTGCCCCTCCACCCAGTCACAAGGAGACCTTCGATGACATCACTCACGCGGTTTGCGCTTGCTGGATGCCTGCTCGTCGCGGCCACTGCCGCGCGTGCCGACGACAGCAAATTTCTCCAGTCCTTCCAGGGCAGTTTCGCCGGCAAGGGAACTGTTCAGGTGACGACGCAGGCGCCGACGGTCAGCGTTTCCTGCACATTCAAATCGGATGCGACATCGTCTTCGCTGTCGCTCGACGGCAACTGCCGCGGCCTGATCCTGGTGACACGCGCCATCAGCGCCCGTCTGAAGACCAGCGGCGCCAAATACAGCGGCGTCTATGTGGGATCGCGCACCGGACCGGCGCAGCTGAACGGAAATCGTTCTGGCAATGCCATAAACCTCGCCATCCGCTGGGCCAAGGAGGTCAATGGCGACCGCACCGCGCAGCTTACCGTACAGAAAAACGGGGCGGACGGCATTGTTTTGACCGTGGTCGACCGTGATCCCAAGACCGGAAAGAGCGTCGTGACCAGCCGCATCGACCTTCGACGCAGCTGATCTGGTTCAATCCTCAAGCGGCTCCGGCGGATGGGCGTCGCGGCCCTTGCCGAAGGTGTAGCCGGTTTGCACCGCCTTGCGCCCGAATTTGTCGCGCAACGCATCGATGGCGCCTTCGGCCATGGCGCGCTTGCGCGACTGGACATCGACCAGATCCGGTGGGTCGGCCTTGTCGTCATCCGAAAGGTCGCTGACGCCGATGCCAAGCAATCGAAATTTTGTCCCGTCCGTCTCCTTGCGAAGAAGCTCCACGCCGGTCGAAAAGATGCGGTCCGCGAGCCGGGTCGGGTCGCCAAGCTGACGGTTGCGCGTGCGCAGCTTGAAATCCTGGGTCTTCAGCTTCAGCACCACGGTGCGACCCGCAATGCCTGACTTCTTCAGCCGCGCCGAGACTTTTTCAGAAAGGCCCCTCAGCACCGAGGTCAGCTCGTCCAGCGAGGCGATGTCGGTGTCGAAAGTGGTTTCGGCCGATACGCTCTTGGCATCCTGGTCGGGGTCGACGCGGCGGACATCCTCACCGCGCGAAAGCCGGTAGAGCCGTTCGCCCATCACCCCGTAGCGACGCATCAGGTCGCTACGCTCCATCTTCTGGAGCTGACCGATGGTGCGGATGCCATCCTGTTCCAGCGTGGCGTTGAACGCCTTGCCGACGCCCCAGATCATGGTCACCGGCTGCGTTGCCAGGAAGCCGACCGCCTCGGCCTCGCCAATTACCGAAAAGCCGCGCGGCTTGCGGAAGTCCGATGCAATCTTGGCGAGGAACTTGCAATAGGACAGGCCGGCCGACACGGTGATGCCGATTTCCTTCTCCACGGCTAGCGCGAAGCGCGCCAGCACCACCGC
This sequence comes from Mesorhizobium sp. M8A.F.Ca.ET.207.01.1.1, assembly GCF_004794715.1. Classification (NCBI taxonomy): domain Bacteria; kingdom Pseudomonadati; phylum Pseudomonadota; class Alphaproteobacteria; order Hyphomicrobiales; family Phyllobacteriaceae; genus Mesorhizobium; species Mesorhizobium sp. M8A.F.Ca.ET.207.01.1.1. Next base: position 206,353 of record NZ_SRUS01000006.1, read on the forward strand.
CGGCGGCAGGCCGTGCAGCCGCTCGGTGCCGGCGAGATCGAGGAACGCCTCATCGATCGACAGCGGCTCGACCAACGGCGTCAACGCCTGCATCATGGCGCGCACCTCGTGGCCGACACGCACATATTTTTCCATGTTGGGTGCGATCACCACCGCCTCGGGGCAGGCCTCGAGCGCCTTGAACATCGGCATGGCGGAACGCACGCCGCGAATGCGCGCTATATAGCAGGCGGTGGAGACGACCCCGCGTTTGCCGCCGCCGATGATCAGCGGCTTGTCCTTGAGCGCGGGATTGTCGCGCTTTTCGATCGCCGCGTAGAAGGCATCGCAATCGATATGGGCGAGGTGCAGCCGGTAAAGCTCGGGATGGCGGGCAAGGCGAGGGCTGCCGCAGCGTTCGCAGCGGCGCGTTTCGCCACGCTGAAACGTCAGGCAGTCACGACAAAAACCGTGATCGGGATTGTTGACAGGAGCCGCCATCACTGCGAACATAAAGAGAACAAATGCAATGGTACGACAGCGCAGGGCCAGCGACAAGCCTGGCCTGGGGAGAACGCATGAGCACGACCATAGTGCCGCTGGCGCCAGAGCTCTGGCCTGATTTCGAGGACCTTTTCGGCAAGCAGGGCGCCTGCTACGGCTGCTGGTGCACGCATTTCCGGCTGGCGCCGGCGGCGCGGCGCGAGAGCAGCCGCGAACGCAACAAGGATCACATCAAGGCGCGCATCGAGGCCGGCCCGCCGCCCGGGCTGCTGGCCTTCGAGGACGGCAAGGCGGTTGGCTGGATGCAGATCGGGCCACGCGCCGACGTGCCCGAATGGAACAACAAGGGCAGGGGTTCGGCGCCGATCGAACCCGCCGACGCCTCCGATCCGGCCGTTTGGGCGATCTCCTGCTTTTTCATCCGCGCCAAGGCCCGTGGCAGAGGCATTACGCACCGCCTCGTCGAAGGCGGCATCGATTTCGCCCGCAGGAACGGGGCACGGCTTGTCGATGCCTGTCCGATCGACCTGTCCCGCGATTCGCGCTCGATCGGCCTGTTCGTCGGCTCATCCGGGGTGTTCGAGAAGGCCGGGTTCGAGAGGCTCGTGGAGCGCAAGGCCGGTCGGCCGCTGATGCGGCTGATGCTGTAGAGGAGAACCTCATCTTGCGATTGCACCGGTATTTTACTAGCGGTGAAGCGATTCTGCTCATCGGGGCTGAAGAGGGAGAGTTGAAGTGAGGCGTATTCTGCCAGTTGTGCTTGTTTTTGCGGTGATCGTGCCCGCTTGGGGGCAGGCGGTTGACAATCGGGGCGCAAAGCAGCTCTCCGATGAGCTGTCGCGCTATGTCGGCAAACAGTTGCTCAACGAAGGCATTTTGAAGGTTTCGACCGCAGGCGATGCCTACAAGATCACCGTCGATTTGAAGGCGATCGCAGCGGGCTTACCGAAGAAGGATCTGCCGAAGTTCGATTTCCCGCCTTACACGCTGCTGGTCAAACCGCGCGGCGACGGCGGCTGGGACGTCTCCTCGGATTTTTCGACCAGCGGGTCAGTCCAGGTAAATGATCCGAGTGGCCAGACAAGCGCGCAGATCGTCATCAAGCATGGCAAGTTCACGGGCGCCTATTATCCTGAACTGGCGGCATTTACCAGCGGTGCCAGTTCGATAGCCGGCATGACGATGACCTCGCGCATGCCCAGGCAAGTAACGGACCTCAGCGTCGGCGCGGGCACTTCCAAGTTCGGCGCCAGCAAGTCGGCGAGCGGTGGGGTCGACCTTAATCTGACACAAGCGATGGCCGACTTCGTCGAAACGGTCAAAATCGACGGCCGGGCCGTCGGAGCGATCAAGACGACGGATCTCGTCGTGGATGTAACCGCCAAAGCTATGCGGACGAAGCCGTTGCTGGACCTGTTGGCATTCGCCGTAGCCCATGAAGACGAGGCCCGGTTGAAAGCCGACCAAGCCGAGCTCAAAGCGCTTCTGCTCGCCGCGCTGCCGCTGTGGGATCGGGTGGCCGGGACCTATACATTCAAGAACGTTGCGTTTGATACCTACGCAGGCAATTGGGGTGCAGCGGAACTGAGCACTGCATTCGGGGCTGATGGCATCGCCCAGAACGGTAAGGTCGATTATGCCATCAAGGTCTCCGGCTTGACCTTTCCTGAGGTCATACCGAGCTGGATCGCCGCAGTGCTCCCTACCGAGCTTGATCTGAGATTCGGCGGGGCCAACATCGACCTCGACGGCATGGCCAGAAAGATGATCGAGACATTCGATCTCAGCAAGAACCCGCCGCTGCCGGCGGGGTTCCGCGATCAGATCAAGTCCGACTTCATGGCCAACACGCCAAAATTCATCATGGGCCACAGCGTCATCAAAAATGGCGGCACCGAGATCGCGCTGGAGGGCGAGGCGACCTTTCCCGGCCAGCGGCCAGATGCAACCATGACCGTCGACGTCGCGGGCTATGACAAGATCGTGGCGGCACTGCAGGCTGCGGCCAAGACCGAACCGGAAGCGGCACGATATTTTCCTTTCGCATTGGCCGTCAAAGGATTTGCCAAGATGTTGCCGGATGGGCGGATGGAATGGGTGATCAACGCCAGGTCTGATGGCTCCGTGATGGTCAATGGCGGTATGTTGAAGCCCGCCGATCCGGCCGTGGACGATAGCGGCAAGGGCGGGGCGAAACTGAATCCTTGATTATTGGATTATTGCAGCGATGCCAGAGTGTGCGGCTGGTCGTCGACGAAACCATCCGCCGGCCGCTGATGCGGCTGACGTTGAAGCCGATTGCCTGACTGTCATCGTCTTGCAGTCGGGATGGTATTTCCCTACCAGAGATGCGAAACGATTTTTGCCTTCGACCGAACGGAGAATTCCCGTGAACCCTATGTTGCCAATTGCGTTTACCGCGCTTCTGCTCAGCGCACCTGCTTTCGGCCAGACCGTCGACAACCAGGGCGCCAAGCAATTGTCCGATGACCTGTCGCGCTATGTTGGCAAACAGGCGCTCGACAAGGGTATCCTGAAGGTTTCGGCCGAAGGCGACGCCTACAAGATCGTGTTTGATTTCAAGGCGCTTGCCGCGACCTTCCCCGACCAGAAGATGGTGAAATTCGACTTTGCGCCCTACGCCCTGCTGGTCAAGCCGCGCAGCGACGGGTCCTGGGATGTCTCGATGGACTTTTCGCAGAGCGCCTCATTCGAGTTCAACGGTCCCGAGGGAAAGCAGAGCACGCGGTTTTCGATCAAGGACGGCAAGGGCAGCGGCGTCTACGACCCCAAGCTGGCGGCGTTCAGCAGCGCCACCAGTTCGATTGCCGGGATGACGATGTCGTCGCAGGACGCCAAGCAGCAGATGGATGCGAGCGCCGGTGCCGGCACCGCGACCCTGTCCGCGGCCAAGGCAGCCAATGGCGGCGTCGATTTCACGACGACGCAAAAGATTGCGAACTTCGTCGAAGCGATAAAATTCAATGATCCCGAGAGCGGGTTGAATTTTCCCGTTACCGTGAAGTCGCCGGAATTGTCGGTGGAGGCCAGCGGCAAGGGCGTCCAAACCAAGCCCCTGCTCGATCTCCTGGCGTTTGCCGTGGCCAATGAGGACGAGAAGACGCTGAAGGCAAACCAGGCGCAACTCAAGTCGCTTCTGCTCGCCGCGCTTCCGGTGTGGGAGCGTATCGACGGAACCTATGGCTTCAAGGATTTCGCGGTCGACAGCCCGATCGGCACGTTCGGGGCAACCCAGCTCGGCATAGCGTTCGGCTCCGACGGCGTCGCCCAGAATGGCAAGATCAGCTATGGCATCAAGGCTTCGGGGCTGACCGTGCCGCAGCAGCTCTTGCCGAGCTGGAGCGTGGCACTGCTGCCTACCGATATCGACCTGAACTTCGGCGGCGCCAGCATCGATCTCGACAGTATGGCGAAGAAGGCGATCGAAGCCTTTGATCTCAATCAGGATCCGCCGCTGCCGGCCGAGTTTGGCGACCAGCTCAAGGCCGACTTCCTGGCCAAGACGCCGAAGGTGGTCATCGGCCACAGCACCGTGAAGAACAAGGACATGGAGATCGCGCTCGAAGGCGAGATGACGACCTTCGGCCAGAAGCCCGATGCAAATCTGACCGTCGATGTCGCCGGTTTCGACAAGATCATGGAGCACCTGCAGGAAGCGGCGAAGGCGGAGCCGGAGGTCGGGCAGTACGTGCCTGTCGCTCTCATGGCGAAGGGTTTTGCCAAGACGCTGCCGGACGGCAAGCTGGAATGGGCTATCAACACCAAGGCCGACGGTTCGGTCACTGTCAACGGCGTCATGCTGAAGCCCGCCGATCCGGCGGTGGATGACAGTGTCGATGATGGTGGCGGCACGGACGATGAGAGCGGCGATGACAATGGCGGTGGCGCTAACAGCGGTAGCGCTAACGAAGGCAGCAATAGCGGCGGCACCGATGATGGCGGAGCAGGGGCCAAGCTGAACCCTTGAGGGGGTAGCCCTCCAGCAATTCCCCCCGGAATTGCGTCAAAGCGCCTGTAGTCCCAGAGCGCTCGCGATCTTCGGCGCGGCTTCGTGCCAGTCCTGGACGACGATGACATCGTCCGAGACCGGGGGCAGGAACGCGCGCAGCGAATTGTCGGCCATCAGGTGGAAGAGATTTGCATCGGCGATCGATTCCCGCACCGACGCCAGATTGTGTGGCTGGTCGTCGACGAAGACCACGGGCCGCCCGGTCTTGCCGCGCAGCCTGGCCACCGCCGGGCCCTTGGCCATCTCGGTGGTCAGCAGCGGATAGGCTAGTCCCAGCGCATCGAGATGGGCGCGGCGCGCGGCGCGATGCCTGTGCGGCATGGCCGTCAGCAATATGATTTCCGCGCGACCTCCAAGTCCCGTCAGGGCCTCCGCGGCGCCATCGGTGATGCTTTGCCAATCAGCTTGCGCGTCGAAGAAATCGCCCAGGAGTGCAGTGACTTCGGGTTGTTCGATCAGGCGGCCGCTGGCCGTTTCGGCAATGTTGCCGGTCAGCCGGAAGGAAGCCAGTGTCAGGCCATAGCCGCGTGCCTTGAGGAAATGCGGAAACGGGCGGATGAATTCGAGCACGACGTCGTCAACGTCGAGCACCAGCAACGGCCGGTCGTCGGTCGCCAGCTCCTCGATCTGGCGCGCGGTTTCGGGATCGTCGCTCATGTGGAACGCTCGTGACTGTCATCGCCGAGCGGCAAGGCGCGCAACGCCTTGCCAACGGCCGCCGGCGGGGTGCCGGTTTCCTCGGCAAAACGCATCAAGGTCGGCTCGTGGGCGAGAATGAACTGCAGGACGCCGGCCAGGAAACCCGGCTCGCCGGCCGCCCGGCGGATCGAATGCGCCTCTATTCCCGTGATCGCCAGAAAACGCGGTAGAAGCTCAGGATCGGCGGCAACGAAGCCCAATGCCTTCACGGCAATGGTTTCCGCCTCTTCGCGCATTGACGCTGCGTTTGCCATCACTACCTTCGGCGTGTGGAATGAGTCTCTCCCGCAGTAATGGCAAGAGTTGCTTGCGGCAAGCCATTAGAGTGTGGCGCGCCTTTTGGACGCGCAGGGAGGCGAGGCGGAATTCGTGCTGCTTTGCAGGCCGCGGGTTTCCGTTTCGTCAATCATATTGCCGTATAGTGAAGCAGGGTTTGGTGCGTTCAAGGAAAGAGCGCATGACGGCCACCTCCGGGCGGAGGACGGCCGGGACGGGATGTCGATGCCTAAGAAGGTCATGATCGTCGAGGACAACGAGCTCAATATGAAGCTCTTTCGGGACCTCATCGAAGCAAGCGGCTACGAGACGGTGCGCACCCGCAACGGTCTCGAGGCGCTCGACCTGGCGCGCCAGCACCGGCCGGACCTTATCCTGATGGATATCCAACTGCCCGAAGTGTCGGGGCTGGAAGTGACCAAATGGCTGAAGGAGGACGATGATTTACACGTCATCCCGGTCATTGCGGTGACTGCCTTCGCGATGAAAGGCGATGAGGAGCGCATCCGCCAGGGTGGCTGCGAGGCCTATATTTCGAAGCCGATCTCGGTGCCGCGCTTCATCGAAACCATCAAATCCTATCTGGGCGATGCCTGATGTGCCCTTCCAGCCGAGCCGGAGCCTTGTGAAATGACCGCGCGGATCCTCGTCGTCGACGACATCCCTGCCAATGTGAGGCTGCTGGAAGTCCGGCTGCTGGCCGAATATTTCGAGGTGCTGACCGCCACCAACGGGCCCGACGCGATCGAGACCTGCGAGAACGGCAAGGTCGATGTCGTGCTGCTCGACGTGATGATGCCCGATATGGACGGGTTCGAGGTCTGCCGGCGGCTGAAGAGCGATCCGGCGACGTCGCACATTCCGGTGGTGATGATCACCGCGCTCGACCAGGTCTCAGACCGCGTGCGCGGGCTGGAGGCCGGTGCCGACGATTTCCTGACCAAGCCGGTCAACGACCTGCAACTGATGACGCGCGTCAAGAGCCTGGTCCGCCTGAAGTCGCTGACCGACGAGCTTCGGCTACGCGCCTCGACCACACGCAACATAGGCATCGAGGAACTTTTGAGCCGCAATTTCGCGTCCGAGGACACGACGCCGAAAGTACTTTTGATCGATGAGCGCAAATCGTCGGTCGAGCGCATCCAGAAGATGTTGCGCGACCGTGCCGATCTCGACGTCACCGGTGATCCGCATGCCGGGTTCTTCCAGGCCGCCGAAACGCCCTATGAATGCGTGATGATCTCGACCACCTTCGCCGATTTCGATCCGCTCAGGCTCTGCTCGCAACTGCGCTCGCTCGACCGCACCCGTTTTGTGCCGATCATCCTTTTGGCGGAGGAGGGCGAGGAAGAGCGCCTCATCCGAGGGCTCGAACTCGGCATCAACGACTATCTGATGCGGCCGATCGACCAGCAGGAACTGACGGCGCGGCTGCGCACCCAGGTGCGCCGCAAGCGCTACAACGACCAATTGCGCGCCAGCGTCACCCAGACCATCGAAATGGCCGTGACCGACGGCCTGACCGGGCTGCACAACCGCCGCTATCTCGACAGCCATCTGCAGACGCTGTTCGACCGCGCAGTGGCGCGGCGCCGGCCACTGTCGGTGATGATCACCGATCTCGACCGCTTCAAGTCCATCAATGACGCGCACGGCCATGATGGCGGCGACGAGGTGCTGCGCGAATTCGCGCGGCGGCTGCGCAAGAACGTCAGGGGTATCGACCTTGCCTGCCGGTTCGGCGGCGAGGAGTTCGTGGTGGTGATGCCGGACACCGACGGCACCGTGGCCGAGAAGGTGGCCGAACGCATCCGTGCCGAAATCGCCCAGAAGCCTTTCGCCATCGGCGCCGACGGCAAGACGATCGAGGTCACCGTCAGCGTTGGCGTGTCATCGGTGCTGAAGGGCGTGGATACGGCGACCGCGCTGATGAAGCGCGCCGATCTCGCGCTCTACGAAGCCAAGAGCGGCGGCCGCAACCGCGTCGTTGCCAAGGCGGCCTGACGGTCCGGGCCCGATTATCCGGTCAACCCAACAGGGTTACCCATTTACCTTAATCCAAGCGATTCGCGAGCCTTGGTTAAGAAACTGTTGATTTTCATAAGCTCTTGCGCAAATGTGCAGGCCAAGACGAAGCCGGCACGAGGGTAGACAGCCGGCTCGGTCCCTCAGGAATACCCCATGATGCTCAGGTCCGCCGCATCTCCTGGGTCCGTGGGGTCGGCCGGCCGGCGCTGGCACATAGTGGCCTCCTCGTACCGCTGCCAAACGCCGACCGGCCCCCTCTTGTCCGACATGACATCAGGATTCCGCGCCAAGCCCCGGAAGTGCCGGGGCTTTTTTGTGCGCGGCAGGATCTGAAGAACGCTTTCCTGGGTTCTAACGGCACCTCGCGCTCTATCGCTTCGCAACGCGCGACCTTTTCACTGCCGTATGCAGAGGGGAAGGCGAGAGGCTACCCCCTCCATTTCATACATATGGCGTACAAGGGGCTTGCGGCAAGACCTGGCTGTTCCCGTAAAACCACGACCCAAGTTAACCGAAACGGGAGTGGCGAATGCCGGAATTGTTGCCAAGAGGCCAAGTAGGTCGGGACCGTGCAGTGGTGATCGCCGGAGGCGGTCCGACCGGGTTGATGCTGGGTGGCGAACTCGCATTGGCGGGCGTCGATGTGGCCATTGTCGAGCGGCGGCCCAACCAGGAACTCATCGGCTCGCGAGCGGGTGGCCTGCACGCACGCACCATCGAGGTACTCGACCAGCGTGGAATTGCCGACCGGTTCTTATCACAGGGACAGCTATCGCCGTCCGTGGGCTTCCACATGATCCGGTTGGACATCAGCGATTTTCCCACGCGGCACAATTATCTGCTGGCGCTGCGGCAAAACCATATCGAGCGGCTGTTGGCCGACTGGATCAGCCAGTTGGGGGTGCCGATCTATCGCGGACAGGACGTCACGGGCCTCGCACAGGATGACGATGGCGTCGACGTCGAACTGTCCGGTGGTCGGTGCCTGAGAGCGCAATATCTCGTCGGCTGCGACGGAGGACGCAGCATCATCCGCAAGGCGGCGGGCATCGCGTTCGACGGGTGGGATCCGACGATGAGCTGGATGATCGCCGACGTCGAGATGTCTGAGGAACCTGCATGGGGCTTTCGCAGCGACGCCTACGGTATTCATGCGATAGGCAAGATTGAAGAAAGCGACCGCGTGGGTGTGGTGTTGACCGAGAGGCATCTGACCATTGGCGGCGAACCTACGCTGCGCGATCTCAGCGAGGCGCTTGTCGCGGTTTACGGCACCGATTACGGGGTCCACAATCCGACCTGGATTTCCCGGTTCACCGACATGACACGCCAGGCCGCGTCTTACCGCAACAAACGTATTCTGCTCGCCGGCGATGCTGCGCACATCCATCCCCCAATGGGCGGACAGGGCCTCAATATCGGCGTGCAGGACGCGGTGAACCTGGGATGGAAGCTGGCCCAGGTGGTCAAGGCGACGTCCCCTGAAAGCCTGCTCGACAGCTACCATGCCGAACGCCATCCGGTTGCCGCCCGCGTGCTGCGCAATGCGATGGCGCAGGTCGCGCTTCGTCGCAGGGACGACCGCACCAAGGCTCTGGGCGACACGTTTGCCGAACTGCTCGCCATGGACGGGCCACGCAAACGAATCGCCGCCGAGATGTCCGGCCTGGGTGTCCACTACGACCTCGGGGAAGGGCACGCGCTGCTTGGGCGGCGAATGCCCGACCTCGATCTGCTCACCGCCAACGGGCCGTTGCGGCTGTTTACCTTGCTGCACGACGCGCGGCCGGTGCTCCTCCATTTCGGTGAACCAGGCAGACTGGACAGTGCGCCTTCGGCCGGCCGGATCCGGCAGATCGACGCCAGGTATGCCGGTGCCTGGGAGCTTCCCGTACTCGGAACGGTCGCTGCGCCCGACGCGGTTTTGATCCGGCCCGATGGATATGTGGCCTGGGTAGGAGTTGGGACTCCACAGGGATTGGCCGATGCGCTGACCAGATGGTTCGGACCGGCTGCCGCAGCCGGGTGTCCTTCCGAACGCAGCGCGTCACACTCTTCCACGGACTGAAGGCTGGCTTCCACAGGCTGAAGGCGGCTGCCTCCTGACAAGCGATTGACAGGAGGCTCCATCTATGCAGAAATTGGTTGGACCATTGGACCACTTGGAGGAAGTGTGGACCAGAACAGCCTGCCACCCATTCAGACGACGGCGCGCGACGACGCCGTGCTGAAGGCATTGGTGGGCTTCGTCCGCGCCGAGGCCTTGCAGCCTGGTGAGCGACTGCCGACCGAGCGCATCCTGGCCGAACGGCTCAAGGTCAGCCGCAACACGGTGCGCGAGGCGCTGACGCGGTGGGAGGGATTGGGCCTGGTCGAGCGCCGGCAAGGCAGCGGCACCTATCTCAAGGCGGCCGTATCGCCCGATATGCTGCATCTGCCGCTGACGCTGGCGGGCGGCAATGATTTCACCAGCCTGATGCAGACGCTGGAAATCCGCCGCGCACTGGAAGCGGAAGCGGCGGCACTGTGCGCCGAGCGGGCAAGCCCCGCCGACATTGCCGAGATCGAACGCAAGCTCGATATCATGGAGCAGGCGTTTCGCACCCTAGACGGCATGTCATCGGAAGAGGACTGGGAATTCCACCAGGCGATCTACCGGGTCTCCGGCAATCCGCTGTTCGAACAGATCATCGCGGCCATGCACGAACTGTTCCACCGTTTCTGGGAACATCCACTCGGCGTGCGCGATTTCGGCCATGCCAGCTTTCCCTATCACCGCACCATCTACGAGTGCATCGCCGCGCGTGATCCGCAAGGCGCCCGCGGCGAGGCGCTGAAGCTCATCGCCACCGTCGAGGACGACCTGAAGCGCGGTGCGGCCAAACTCAAACTTTCGGACCTGAGATGAACGAGCACCCAGCCGGTTTCGATCAAGACTATCTCGCCGAGGCGGCGACGCTTTTGGCGCATGATGAACCGTTCCCCGGCGGCGCCGTCGTGCCGCCTATCTACCAGACGTCGCTGTTCACCTTCGCCAATTACGCCGAAATGGCCGATACCTTTGCCGGCAAGCGAAAGCAGCCGATCTATTCGCGCGGCGACAATCCGACGGTCATGGAGTTCGAGGCGCGTGTCGCGGCGCTCGAAGGCGCCGAGGCCGCGCGCGGCTTTTCAAGCGGCATGGCAGCGATCAGCGCCACCGTGCTTGCCTTCGTCGGGGCGGGCGAGCGCATCGTCGCGGTACGCAATTGCTATGGCGATGCCTACCGGCTGTTCGAGCGGCTCCTGCCGCGGCTCAACATCAAGGTCGATTATGTCGACGGCTCGGACCCGGATGCGGTGGCGGCGGCATTGCCCGGCGCAAAGCTGCTTTATCTGGAAAGCCCGACCTCGATGATGTTCGAGCTTCAGGACCTGCCGCATCTGACCCGGCTGGCCAAGGAGCAGGGCATCATCACCACCATCGACAATTCCTGGGCGACGCCGGTGTTCCAGAAGCCGATCTCGCACGGCGTCGATCTCGTGCTGCACTCGGCCTCGAAATATCTCGGCGGCCACAGCGACACCGTTGCCGGCGTGGTGGCGGGCTCGGCCGCGCACATCAAACACATCAACGAGCAGACCTATTCCTATCTCGGCGGCAAGCTGTCACCGTTCGAGGCCTGGCTCTTGCTGCGCGGCCTGCGCACGCTGCCGCTGCGCCTGCCGCACCACATGAAGAGCGGGCTCGCCATCGCCGAACGGCTGAAGGCGCATGGCAATGTCGAGCGGGTCAACCACCCCGTCTATTCGAACCATCCGGGCAAGGCGACGCTTGCCGGCTATGGCGGGTTGTTCTCGTTCGAAGTTACCGAGGATATCGACATTCCCGTCTTCGTCGACGCGTTGAAATATTTCCGCATCGGCGTCAGCTGGGGTGGGCATGAGAGCCTGGTCGTGCCGGCCAAGGCGTCGCTGGAGCAGACGCCGGGACTGAATTCGATGGCGCGCTTCGGCGTCAGCCCCCGAACCATCCGCTTCAATGTCGGATTGGAAAGTGTCGAGGATCTTTGGGCGGATGTCGCCCAGGCCTTCGAAAAAGCCAGAAAATAACAAGCGGGTTCAAAATGGGAGTCTTGAACATGAAAAAACTGACCGTCATGCTTGCCACCGTCGCGGGGCTGGCAATTTCCGCCGGGGGCGCGCTCGCCGATTCGACCCTGAAAATGGTCGAGGTCATCACCAGCCCGCCGCGCACGGAGTTCCTGAAAAAGCAGATTGCCGAGTTCGAGGCGGCCAATCCGGGCGTCAAGGTCGAGCTGGTCTCGCTGCCCTGGGGGCAGGCATTTGAAAAATTCCTGACCATGGTGCAGGCCGGCGATACGCCCGATGTGGTCGAGATGCCGGAACGCTGGATGGGGCTTTACGCCAACAACGCTCAGCTCGAGGATCTCGGCCCCTATATGGCCAAGTGGGACGACGCCAAGACGCTCGGCGACCGCGCCAAGCAGTTCGGCTCGACGGTCAACAACACCCAGTTCATGATCCCCTACGGCTACTATGTGAACGCGCTGTTCTGGAACAAGAAGCTGTTCAAGCAAGCCGGCCTCGACGGTCCGCCGGCGACGCTTGACGAATTCGTCGCCGATTCCAAGAAAATCTCGGCCATTCCCGGCAAATACGGCTACTGCCTGCGCGGCGGGCCGGGCGCCTTCAACGGCATGCACATGTTCATGAACATCGCCGCCGGCAAGGGTGGCTATTTCAACGAGGCCGGCACCTCGACCATCAATGAAGAGGGCTCGGTCAAGGGCCTGCAGATGCTGGCCGACATGTACAAGGACGGCCTGGCGCCGAAGGATGCCGTGAGCTGGGGTTTCAACGAAACGGTCACCGGCTTCTATTCCGGCACCTGCGCCATGCTCAACCAGGATCCGGACGCGCTGCTCGGCATCGCCGACAAGATGAGCGCCGACGACTTCGCCGTGGCGCCGATGCCGACCGGGCCGAGCGGCAAGTCCTATCCGACGCTGGGCTATGCCGGCTGGGCGATGTTCGCCAACTCGCAGCACAAGGATGATGCCTGGAAGTTGATGGCGACGCTGCTCTCGCCGAAGGACAATCTGGAATGGGCCAAGGAAGTCGGCGTCATCCCGATCCACAAGGGCGCCGACCAGGACGCCCACTTCAAGACCGAGCAGTTCAAGGGCTGGTTCACCGAACTGAGCGACGGCGCCAAATATGAGATGGTGACGCCGCCGACGCACCTCGAAAACCTTGGCAACTTCGTCGACCAGGTGGCGATCAAGAACTTCCAGGAAGTGCTGCTCGGCCAGAAGACGGCCAAGGACGTCGCCGACCAGTGGGCTGCCTTCCTGACCAAGGAGCAGCAGGACTGGCTGGCGAAGAACAAGAAGTAAGCGCAGGCTTTTCCTTCTCCCCGTTCACGGGGAGAAGGTGGCCCGACAGGGCCAGATGAGGGGCAGCGCTGAGTTCTCAGAAGCTGGCGCCGCCCGTGATCTGCCTGCCGGCATCTTCTCCCCGTTGAACGGGGAGAAGGACGCTTGTCGCCAACGCCGCGCTCCCAAAGGACGTTCCACAGCCAATGACCTATGCCGTGTCCGAAATACGATCTGTCGGCAAGCCGCGACGTAAGTGGCTCACACACGCTGCCATCGAGCCCTGGCTCTATCTCAGCCCGGCGATCATCCTGCTGGTCGTGGTGCTGCTCGTGCCGCTGGTCATCGGCATCAGCTATTCCTTCCGCAAGTTCTCCGCCTTCAAGTCGGAATATGTCGGGCTCGGGCAGTATCAGGCGATGTTTTCGGACCAGGTGCTGGGGCAGGCGCTGGTCAACACGCTGTGGTGGACGGTCGCCAGCCTGTTCTTCCAATTCTTCCTCGGCCTTGGCCTGGCGCTGCTGCTCGACAAGCCGTTCCCAGGCCGCAAGGCGGTGCAGGCGCTGGTCTTCCTGCCCTGGGCGGTGCCGTCCTTCCTGTCGGGCCTGACCTGGGCCTGGCTGTTCAACCCGATCATCGGTCCGCTGCCGCACTGGCTGTTCGCCTTGGGGCTGAAAGCCGAGCCGACCAACGTGCTTTCCGATCCGGCCACCGCCATGTGGGGGCCGATCGTCGCCAATGTCTGGTTCGGCATTCCGTTCTTCGCCATCACGCTGCTGGCGGCGCTGAAGTCGATTCCCTCGGAGCTGCATGAGGCGGCGGCGATCGACGGCGCTTCGCCCTGGCAACGCTTCACCAAGGTGACGCTGCCGTTCCTGGCGCCGACCATAGCCATCACGGTGATGCTGCGCACGATCTGGATCGCCACCTTCGCCGACCTGATCTTCGTCATGACCGAGGGCGGGCCGGCCGGCTCGACCAACACGGTGCCGGTCTACATCTATGTCAGCGCCTTCAAGTCGCTGGACAAGGGCTATGCCTCGGCTGTGGCCGTGCTGCTGCTCGTCCTGCTTATCGCCTATGCGATTGCGCTGATCGCCATCCGCCGCTCGCTTGTGAGGCACGTCTGATGATCGCGGGACGCTCTGCTTCACAACGGTTTTTCGGCGGCGTCGGTCTCTACGCGGCAATCGCGGCCTATGTGGTCTTCGCACTGTTCCCGATCTACTGGACGCTGAAGATCTCGGTCACGCCGGAGCGGCTTCTCTATTCCGAAGGCATAACCTTCTGGCCGTCGCACATGACGCTACAGAACTTCATCACCGTGCTCGAAGCCACCGATTTCCCGCGCTATTTCATCAACAGCGTCATCGTCTCGGTGTCGACGGCTGCCCTGGTGACGGTGATCGCCACGCTTGCCGGCTACGCCATGTCGCGCTTCACCTTTCGCGGCAAGGCGGCGCTGGCGCTGATGCTGCTTTTGACCCAGACCTTTCCGCTGGTGATGGTCATTCCGCCGATCTACCGCGTGATGGGCCAGATCGGCCTGATCAACAGTCTGACCGGGCTGATCATCATCTACACCGCCTTCAACACTGCCTTCGCCACCTTCCTGATGCAGTCCTTCTTCGACGGCATCCCGAAGGACCTCGAAGAGGCGGCGATGATCGACGGCTGCACGCGTGCGCAGGCAATGCGCCGGGTGATCGTGCCGCTGACCCTGCCAGGCATGGGCGCGACACTGGGCTTCGTCTTCACCGCGGCATGGAGCGAGCTTCTGTTCGCGCTGATGCTGATTTCCAGCGACGACCAGAAGACCTTCGCCGTCGGCCTGCTCACCTTCATCGGCAAGTTTGCCGTCGACTGGGGGCAGATGATGGCGGCGTCGATCCTGGCGCTGATCCCGGTCTGCATCTTCTTCGCCTTCCTGCAACGCTATCTCGTCACCGGCCTGACCGCCGGCGCCGTCAAAGGATGATCGATGGCCTCTGTCACGCTCGAAAAGGTTCGCAAGGATTACGGCGCCGTGCGCGTCCTGCATGCGGTCGATCTCGAGATCGCCGACGGCGAGTTCGTCGTGCTGGTCGGACCGTCAGGTTGCGGCAAGTCCACGCTTTTGCGGATGATCGCCGGGCTGGAGGAGGCCTCCGGCGGCGAAATCCGCATCGGCGAGCGGCTGGTCAACGATGTCGCGCCGAAGGATCGCGACATCGCCATGGTGTTCCAGTCCTATGCGCTCTATCCGCATATGGACGTATCGAAGAACATGGGCTTCAGCCTGATGTTGCGAAAGGCCGAGAAGCCGGCGATCGATGCTCGCGTCGATGGTGCTGCCAAGCGGCTGGGGCTGGATACGTTCCTGCAACGCCTGCCCAGGCAATTGTCAGGTGGCCAGCGGCAGCGTGTCGCCATGGGCCGCGCCATCGTGCGCGATCCCAAGGTTTTTCTCTTCGACGAGCCGCTGTCGAACCTCGACGCCAAGCTGCGCGTCCACATGCGCGCCGAGATCAAGGCCCTGCACCAGCAATTGAAGACCACTTCGGTCTACGTCACCCACGACCAGATCGAGGCGATGACCATGGCCGACCGCATCGTCGTCATGCATGACGGGCTGATCCAGCAGGTCGGCGCGCCGCTCGATCTCTATGACCGGCCGGCCAACATGTTCGTCGCCGGCTTCATCGGCTCGCCGGGCATGAATTTCCTGCCGGCGGTGGTGGAGAAGGGCGGCAAGATGGACGCCGTATTGTCCGATGGCCAGAAGCTTCGGTTGCCGGACGGATTGCCGCTCGGGGATGGCGACGTCATCACCGTCGGCCTGCGGCCCGAGCATATAAGGCTGGCCGATGACGGTGCGCTGCAAGGCGAAGTCGGTGTGGTGGAGCCGCTCGGCCTGTCGACGCAGTTCTATGTCAAGCTGGCCGGCCAGCAGCTTTGCGTCTTTGCCATGGGCCGCGCGGGCGTGAAACCCGGCGACGTCGTGCGGCTGGCGGCCGATCCGGCGTCGCTGCATCTGTTTGACAGGGAAAGCGGCGACCGTATCGGCTGAATGAATTCAGTCAGGCTGAATGAATTCAGCCGGGCTGAGCGCACCCAGCCGTAGCCTTCCGCCTTGCAAACAAAAACGCCGCCCATCGGGCGGCGTTTTTGCATTCCAGAGGGAAACCCAGATTACTTGATCTTGGTTTCCTTGAATTCGACGTGCTTCTTGGCGACCGGGTCGTACTTGCGGAACGACAGCTTGTCGGTCTTGGTACGGCTGTTCTTGCTGGTGACGTAGAAGAAACCGGTGTCGGCGGTCGACAGAAGCTTGATCTTGATGTTTGCGGCTTTGGCCATGATCTCAGTCCGTTATGTTCGTGGAGTTTTGGCCGCTGGAGCACGGGGAAAACACCCGGACGCGGGAAACTTGGCGCGACACATAAAGAACGTGCCTGGAAAGTCAAGCCCGGTGGACCCGATGTGGCCCGCTCAAGCTGCCCGGTATGCATAAATCAGACGGTTTGCGCCTCCGATACCGCGACCTTCTTCCAGTCTCCGGTCGTGTTCCACCAGCGATTCGGATTGGCGCGGTCGTCCAGCCCCTTGGAGCGGCTGGCAAGGATCGGCTGGATGCGGATCACCGGCTCCTGATAGGAATGGGCCTGGAAAATCGCCTCGACGACGCGGGCCGCCAGCGCCTGGTCGTCGGGCAATTCGAAGGAAACCTCGACCGTGCCCGGACGGCGGCGCAATTCGGTTTCGGCGCCGGCCGCTGCCCCTTCAAGGGGCCTGTAGCGCTCGATGCCGTGCGCCGACTGATAGGCATTGCGGTCATACTTGCCCATGGCAAGCGGTGCGATCGCCACAACCGCGTCCATGATGCGGTCGACGTCGGCAGCCGGAGCCTGGAAGCTGACGAGCAGCAGGAGGGTCATTCGCAGCGAAGTGGTTTCAAAGCCGCTGTCGATCATCGGAGTGTCCTCGGTTCAGGTGTTTTAGGACACCCTTTTAACCGGTGGCTGCTGACACGGTTCTGTCAGCAGCCTGTCGCTGGGCGGTGCCGATAAGCGACGGGTTGGGCTCTACAGCAGGATCTTGCGAACGAGCCTGAAGCAGACCAGGGCGATGTAGGCGGCGAAGAAAAGGCCGAGCGACCAGCCGAAGCCGGAAGGCCCGAAACTGTCCATGCCGATGCCGATCGCCTGCGGCCCAAGCACCATGCCGACGCCATAGCACAGCACGAAAGCAGCATTGGCCGACGCCAGTTCGTGGCCGGAGAGCTGCGAACCGAGATGGGCAAGACCGATCGTGTACATGGCAGCAACGACACCGCCCCAGACGAAGAGAAGCGCTGCCATCAAATGCCAGTTCGCGGCAAAGAACGGCATGAATATCGTGCCGACGAGACCAACCGTGGCACAGGCGAGCAGCAGATAGCGCCGGTCCGAGACGCGGTCGCTGATCATGCCGATCGGGATCTGCAACAGCACATTGCCAAGGCCGATCATGGTCAGCAGCAACGCCGCGTCGGCCTCGGAATATCCGATGCGGTTGCCATAGACCGGGAACAGCGCGAAGCCGCCGGTCTCGACCGCGCCGAACACCAGCACGGCGAAAGTCGCGGTCGGCACCAGCCAGATGTAGCGCAGGAAGTGGCTGGTCTCGCTCTCCGCCACGATGGTAGGGCTTTCGTTGCGGGCGGCCAGAACCGGTATGGCGGCGAGCGTCACCAGGGCGATGATGACGCCAAACGGCCTGAAGCCGGAACTGCCGAGATGGGCGAACAGCCACGGCCCTGCGGCAAAGCCGAGCGACAGGACGGTGGCGTAGATGCCAAGCACAAGGCCGCGCCGGTGCGGCGGTGCTGATGTGCTGATCCAGAATTCCGACAGGATGAACAGCACCGTCAGCGCGATGTGCAGCACGACGCGCAGCGGAAACCACATCCAGAAATCAGGCGCGAAATGGAAACCGACGAAAGCCAGCGCGCCGGTAGCAATCATGGCGATCATGGTCCAGGCGACGCCAAAGCGCATGGCGAGCGGCGTGGCGAGCGGCGCCCCGGCGATCGAGGCCAGGCCGGCGACGGCCGTGTTGAGGCCGATCATCGAGGCCGAATGGCCGCGTGTTTCCAGGATGACGCTGAGCAGCGGCATGCCGAGGCCGATGGCAATGCCGACGACGCTGATCGACGAGATCGCCGCCACCATCGGCAGCCAGTGTACGCGTTCGTCGCCCTGTGGTTGGGTATCGACCGTCATGAGATGCTGAATACTCTGTCTGTTTGATCTTACGCAATTCCCAAGGGCAAGTGCTTCGCTCTTGTCCCGGGAAAACCGGGTCACACTTTTCCTGGAATTGCTCTAGAGAAGTTCGCGGGTGAAGCGGTTGCGGACAAGCCGGTAGAAGGGGACGGGGCCACCCGGACGCAGCAGCGGATCGTGGGCGAGCCGCCTTTCCAACTCGTCCAGGATCATTCGGGTGATGTCGGGTATATCAGCCTGCTTGGCCTTGGCGAGCGGCAGCCAGACCAGTTCCTCCAGCTCGTTGGTCGGGCCGCCATCGGGCAATTCGATGGCGACGTCGCCACGCCAGGCGCTGAAGAAGCGGGTGTCGAATCGGCGCACCCGGTTCGGCGGCGTGATGGCGCGCGCGACGAAGCGCAACGCCTCCAGCGACGGTGCCACGCCATGTTCGACGAAACCCTGCCAGTCGCGCCTGGTCGTCGCAAAGGCGCCTTTGCGGCCGATCAGCAGGCCGGCTTCCTCATAGGTTTCGCGGACCGCCGACAAAGCGATGGCACGGGCTCGGGCGTGGCTGGTGCGGCCGGGGCCGGCCGTCAGCTTGGCTTCTTCGTGCTGGTTAAGGGCGGTCGCCGTCGGGATGCGGCTGTCGGCAGGGTCGGTACGGCCGCCCGGGAAAACGAATTTCCCTGGCATGAAGGCGTGCGCGGCGTGGCGGCGTCCCATCAGCACCAGGACGTCGTCGCCTTTGCGGTCGAGCAGGATGAGCGTCGCGGCATCACGCGGACGCAGGGGCCGGCCGTCATGCACGGCCAGGCCCTTGTCGATCTTGTCGACGTCCGCCTTGGTCATAGCTTCCATGCGCGGGACCTAGCGGAAACTTCTTGCATGCGAAAGTGGCCTTAACGATTGGCATGTTGCGCCAGCCAACACCTCAGGCCCCGGGATGCGGCTCGATCACATCCTTTTCGCCACCAAATCCGTGCATATAGAACGCCCATTGCAATCCGATGACGGCGCCTTTGACAGGCTGCAGCAACGCGATCGAGAGAAGGATGGTCAAGGGCACCCAGATGAGGATGTGTTGCCAGGTGGAGAGCGTCGAGGTCGCCTCGACACCCATGAAGGCGCCGAGCACGATGTGGCCGACGATGACGATGACGAGATAGGCGGGCAAATCGTCGGCGCGATGGTGATGAATCTCCTCGCCGCAGACACTGCAGGTTTCGACGGTCTTGGTGAAGCCGCGGAACAGCTTGCCTTCGCCGCAATTCGGGCAGCGGCCCAAGAGGCCGCGCTTCATCGCCGTCCACAATGGCCGGGCAATCCGGCCCGAGTGATGTTCGCCGCCAAAAACCTGTTGTTCCATCATCGTCTCCTGCCGCGCGACCCCGGTCGCGATTGCGACGCACGGGCGCGGCCCTTAGCCTTGTGAAACGACCTGCTGGAGCCTGGCAGGGGCTTTGGGTCGGTCAACATCTCGAAGCGCATCGCTCCGGCCATTGGCGCCACCTCGACGAGCCGGACCTCGACACGATCAGCGAGTTGGTAGCCTTTGCCCGAGCGTTCTCCGAACAGGGAGCGGGCCGTTTCGTCGTATATATAGTAATCGCCGCCCAGAGTTGACACCGGGATGAAACCATCGGCGCCATATTGCGGCAATTGGACAAAAAGTCCTGATTTGGTGACGCCGGAGATGCGGGCGTCGAAGCGGTCGTCGATGCGCTCCGCGAGGTAGGCGGAGATCAGCCGGTCGACCGTGTCGCGCTCGGCAGCCATTGCGCGCCGTTCCGTGCCGGAGATCAGCACCGCAACGTCTTCGAGGCGCGCCTCCTCGTCTTGCGTCAGTCCTCCGGGTCCAAGACCGAGTGCGGCAATAAGCCCACGATGGACGATCAGGTCCGCGTAGCGGCGGATCGGCGAGGTGAAATGCGCGTAGCGCCTGAGGTTGAGGCCGAAATGGCCGATGTTCTTGGGTGAATATTCGGCCTGGCTCTGCGAGCGCAGCACCACTTCGTTGACCAGCGCCTCATTGTCGGCGCCGCGTACGCGGTCCAGGATGCCGTTGAACTGGCTGGGCCGCATCTGGGCGCCGCGTGCCAGCGACAGGCTAAGCGTCTGCAGGAATTCGCGCAGCGATTCCTGCTTGGCCAGCGACGGCGCGTCGTGAATGCGGTAGACCAGCGCCTGCTTTTTGCCCTCCAGCGTTTCGGCCGCGGCGACATTGGCCTGGATCATGAACTCTTCGATCAGCTTGTGGGCGTCGAGCCGCTCCGGCACGATGACGCGGTCGACCGTGCCATCCGGTTTGAGCAGGATCTTGCGCTCCGGCAGGTCGAGTTCGAGCGGCTGGCGGCTGTCGCGCCCGCGCTTGAGGATCGCGTAGGCGTCCCACAACGGCCTCAGCACCGTGTCGAGGATCGGGCCGGTCTTGTCGTCCGGCACGCCGTCGATCGCCGCCTGGGCTTGGCTGTAGGCGACCTTGGCCGCCGACTTCATCATGACGCGGTGAAAGGAATGCCTGATCTTGCGGCCATCGGCGGAGAAGGTCATGCGCACCGCTAGCGCCGGGCGATCCTGGCCCTCGCGCAGCGAGCAGAGATCGTTGGAGATGCGCTCGGGCAGCATCGGCACGACGCGATCCGGGAAATAAACCGAATTGCCACGCTTCAGGGCCTCGCGGTCGAGCGCCGTGCCGTAGCGGACATAGGCGGCGACATCGGCGATCGCGACGGTGGCGATAAAGCCGCCGAGATTTCTCTCGTCGAGGTCAGGGGTGGCGAAGACGGCGTCGTCATGGTCCTTGGCATCAGCCGGATCGATGGTCACCAGGGGCAGGTCGCGCCAGTCCTCGCGATGGGCAAGCGTCGCCGGCTTGACGGCTTCGGATTCGGCTATCACCTCGGCCGGGAAGATATGCGGAATGTCGTGCGCGTGGATGGCGATCATCGAGACCGCCTTTTCGCTCGTCAGCGAACCCAGCACGTTGAGCACCTTGGCTCTCGGCAGCCCATAACGCGAGGCTCGCGCGGGCTCGACCTCGACAAGGTCGCCGTTTTTGGCGCCGTTCTGGAATTCCTTGTCGACGATCAGCTCGGGCTGGCGCCGTTCCACCGGCTCGATGCGGAAGCTGCCGTCCTGAAGCACGCGAAAGACACCGAGGACGGCATCCGTGCGCTTCTCGAAGATCTTCATCACCCGGCCGGTATAGGCAGGCCCTGACGGATCGTCAGTCGGGAAGGTCTTGGCCAGCACACGGTCGCCGATGCCGGGCGCCGGTCCGTTCCCCCCGCGCGAAACACGGATCGAGACCACGGGAGGTTCGCCCGGGCCGACCGCCTCGGCCGGATGCGCCAGCAAGACCCCGTCGCCATCGCGGCCAAAGATGTCGAGCACTGCGACTTGGGGCAGGGCGCCGACGCGGGCCAGCCGCTTGCGTTCCTTGGTCAGAACGCCTTCGTCCTGCAGGTTGCGCAGGAGATCCTTTAGCCAGATTCGGTCGTCGCCGCGCAGCGCGAACGCCTTCGCGATATCGCGCTTTCCGGCACGATCGGGGTTTTCGGCGATATAGCGCAGGATTTCATCGCGCGAGGGCCGGTAATCGTCCTTGACCTTGGCCCTGGTGTCGGCGGTGCGCGGATCGCCGTGGCTTCTTCCGGTGATCCTGCGCGCCACGCCGTCCTATCCTTTTTTCTTCGCGGCCGGCTTCTTGGCGGCTGCCTTCTTGGTCGTGGTTTTCTTGGCTGTGGGGGCCTTGGCCGCGGCCGCCTTGCGGAACGGCTTCTTGCCACCGCCGCCCTTGGCTTCCTTCTCGGCAATCAGCGCCAGCGCATCCTCGACGGTCACCGATTGCGGATCCTTGCCCTTGGGCAGCGTGGCGTTGACCTTGCCGAAATTTACATAAGGGCCGTATTTGCCGTCGCGCACGACGATCTTGCCGCCGCCGTCCGGATGGTCGCCAAGCTCCTTCAGGGCTGCCGGCGTGCCGCCGTTGCGGCCGCCCTTGCCCTTCGACTGCTTCTCGGCAATCACGGTGACCGCGCGGTTGAGGCCGATCGAGAACACGTCCTCGATGCTGTCGAGATTGGCGTAGGTGCCATCGTGCAGCACGAATGGGCCGTAGCGGCCAAGACCGGCCGAGATCATCTTGCCGCTTTCCGGATGCTGCCCCACGTCGCGCGGCAGCGCCAGCAAGGCGAGCGCCTTCTCGTGATCTATGGATTCAGGCGTCCAGCCCTTGGGCAGGCTCGATCGCTTGGCTTCCTTGCCGTCACCGCGCTGGATGTAGGGGCCGAAGCGGCCCGAGCGCAGCGTGATTTCCTCGGCCGTGTAAGGATCCTTGCCAAGCAGCTTGGTGCCGTCGTCGCCACCGCCGTTCTCCCCATTGGGATTGGCGGCGTCGCCGAGCTGGCGGGTGAAGGAGCATTCGGGATAGTTCGAACAGCCGACGAAAGCCCCGAACTTGCCGAGCTTCAGCGACAGATTGCCGGTGCCGCATTTCGGGCAGATACGCGGATTGGAGCCGTCCTCGCGGGCAGGGAAAACCAGCGGCGCCAGTTCTTCGTTCAGCGCATCGAGCACGTCGGTGACGCGCAGCTCCTTGATGTCGGCGACGGCACCGGAAAAATCCTTCCAGAAGTCCCGCAGCACGTCCTTCCAGGCGAGCTTGCCGTCGGAAATCTCGTCGAGCTTTTCCTCCAGCGAGGCGGTGAAGTCGTATTCGACATAGCGCTCGAAGAAGCTTTCGAGGAAGGCCGACAGCAGGCGGCCCTTGGCCTGCGGCACCAGCCGGCGCTTGTCGATCGTGACATAGTCACGGTCCTCGAGCGTCTTCAGGATCGCCGTGTAGGTAGAGGGACGGCCGATGCCGAGCTCTTCCAGCTTCTTGATGAGCGACGCCTCGGAGTAGCGCGGCGGCGGCTCGGTCGTGTGCTGGGTGGCATTGATTGCGCGGCGGGCAAGCTGCTCGCCGGCGCGGATTTCGGGCAGACGGCGGTTTTCCTCGTCTTCGGCGTCGTCATCCTTCTGGTCGGTGTAGGCGGCGATGAAGCCATCGAAGCGGACGACCGAGCCAACGGCGCGGAGCTCGGCGGTGCGGGCGCCGTTCAGCGCCTCGATTTCGACGGTGGTACGCTCGATCTCGGCCGACTGCATCTGGCTGGCGATGGCGCGCTTCCAGATGAGTTCATAGAGCCGTGCCTGGTCGGCATCGAGATATTGCCGGACCGACGCCGGGGTGCGCATGAAATCCGTCGGCCGGATCGCTTCGTGCGCTTCCTGGGCGTTCTTGGCCTTGGCGGTGTATTGGCGCGGCTTTTCCGGCAGGTATTTCGGGCCGAATTCCTTGGCGATGGCGTCGCGAGCGGCGTCGATCGCCTCGGGGGCCATCTGCACGCCGTCGGTTCGCATATAGGTGATGAGGCCGGCGGTCTCGCCGCCAATGTCCATGCCTTCATAGAGCCGCTGCGCCACCTGCATGGTACGCGTGGCCGAGAAGCCGAGGCCCGACGAGGCGGCCTGCTGCAGCGTCGAGGTGGTGAAGGGCGGGCCGGGGTTGCGCTTCGTCGGCTTGGCTTCGACGGACAGCGCCTTGAAGGTAGCCCCCTCGAGCATCGCCTTGATGTCGTCGGCCTGCGCCTTGTTGGCAATGTCGAGCTTTTGCAGCTTCTTGCGCTCGAATGCGGTCAGGCGGGCTTCGAAGGTCTCGTTGCGCGGTGTGCCGAGGATGGCAGCGATCTGCCAATATTCCTCGCGGATGAAGCGTTCGATTTCGGATTCGCGGTCGCAGACCAGGCGCAGCGCCACCGACTGGACGCGGCCGGCGGAGCGGGCGCCCGGCAATTTGCGCCACAGCACCGGCGACAGCGTGAAGCCGACGAGATAGTCCAGCGCCCGGCGGGCGAGATAGGCATCGACGAGAGGCGCATCGATCTGGCGCGGATTGGCCATCGCCTCCAGCACCGACGCCTTGGTGATGGCGTTGAAGACGACGCGGCTGACGGGCTTGTCCTTCAGCGCGCGCTTCTGCTTGAGCACCTCCAGCACATGCCAGGAGATAGCCTCGCCTTCGCGATCCGGGTCGGTGGCGAGGATCAGGCCGTCGGCATCCTTGACCGCATTGGCGATGTCGGTAAGGCGCTTGCCCGAGGCGGTGTCGACCGCCCAGGACATCGCGAAATCCTCATCCGGGCGCACCGAGCCATCCTTGGCCGGCAAATCGCGGACGTGGCCGAACGAGGCAAGAACCTTGTAGTTCCTGCCGAGGTATTTGTTGATTGTCTTCGCCTTGGCCGGCGATTCGACGACGACGACGTCCATGAGGTCTCATATCAGCTGTGATGCGGCAGAAGAATTCCGCTGCGCGCGACGAAATCTCGGTTCTGTTCGTCGCTCACATGGCCGCGCTTTTGCATCCGGTCAAGGGGAAGGGGCCAAATTGCGGGGGTGCCGCCAGCAATACACTCTAAGAGTGTATGGAGAAATCACAGAATTTCGGTCAGGCTGGATGATCGTCACCAGTCTCGAAAGATGACCCGGTTCAAGTTTCGGTGAGTCGAGGAAAGATCCGCCGGAATGCCGGACCGGGGCGCGCCATGGTTCACAAAAAAGCCAATCGCCGGATCGGGCAAGGATGCCGGCGACCAACCCATGTCCCCCAGCGGGCAGGATATGGCGTTGAGGGGTTCAGTCGGCTTTGGCGATGTGCCAGACGCCGGCGACGCCATCGCCGCTCACATCTCCGGCTTTCTTGTCCTTGATGAAGGTGTAGACCGGCTTGCCGTCATAGGCCCACATCTTGGTGCCGTCGGTGCGCTTGACGGTCGTCCATCCTTCGGAGGCCTTTGCGCCGGCTTCGGCCTTCAACGGTGGCCAGTTGGCGGCGCATTTGTCGTCGCAGTTCGACTTGCCCTTCTCATCCTTGTCGTAGGTATAAAGCGTCATGCCCTTGGCGTTGGTGTAGATCTTGGTGCCTCCGACATTGGCTTCCTTCCACGCATCGGCGGCGAGGGATGCGACGGTGCTGAGCAAAAGCGCGGCTAGCCCTACAGTTATGGTCTTCATGGAAATCTCCCTGGCTAATATGTGGAGGTGCGCGGGAAATCGCGGCCTCGTCGTGTCAACGCCTGCCGGTCGGGTTTTCTTCCCGAGAGGCTTGAGGACATTGGCAGCTGGCGGGCCTCGTTGCCCGTAACAATTCTCTCGGTTCGGTCGTACTAAGATGGGTGGCGCAGCTGAATTCGGGGCGAGTGCGATTGCCCGAACGGCGACCGGTTGCCACACATTGGTGATTGGCGCACAGGTCGGCGCGTCGCTATATCGGCGCCGGAACAGTAGGAGCTTTGGAATGGCATTGGACATCGGCTATGTCAGCGCGGTCGGGGCGGGGGCCATCTCGTTCCTGTCGCCATGCGTGCTGCCGCTGGTGCCGCCCTATCTCTGCTACATGGCCGGCGTATCGGTCGACGATTTCCGCGGCAATGCGGGCGCGACGGCAAGCCGGGGCGCACGCGGCGCGCTGCTCTACTCCTCGATCGCCTTCGTGCTCGGTTTTTCGACCGTGTTCGTCGCGCTCGGCGCCGGCGCCTCGACCATCGGCCGGCTGCTGCGCGTCTGGCAGGAGCCGCTGGCGATGGGCGCCGGGGTGCTGATCATCCTGATGGGCCTGAATTTTCTGGGCATCCTGCGCATCCCCTTGTTGTCGCGCGAGGCGCGCTTCCAGTCGCAGGGCAAGCCGGCCAGCGCCGTCGCCGCCTATGTCATGGGCCTTGCCTTCGCCTTCGGCTGGACGCCCTGCATTGGCCCGGTGCTGGGGCCGATCCTGACCCTGGCCGGTGGCCGTGAAACCGTGGGCGAGGGCGCGCTGCTGCTCGCCGCCTATTCGCTCGGCCTCGGCATCCCGTTCCTGATCGCCGCGCTGTTCTCCGGCGCCTTCATGCGCTTCCTCGGCAAATTCCGCGTCCATCTCGGCCGCGTCGAAAAGGCGATCGGCGCGCTGCTGGTCGTCGCCGGCGTGTTTTTCCTCACCGGCGGCGTGCAGGCGGTGTCTTATTGGCTGCTGGAGAATTTTCCGCTGCTGGGGCGGCTGGGGTAAGCCTACTGATTAGAAGTCAGTTGCTCTTCCGTCTGCATCTCACCGGAATTTAACCGCATTGGTGCAGCATCGCGCCACTGCTAGCATGATTTGATTCCCAACCCTTTTCATATGGTTGCCTTCATGAGCCAGAGAACCTGCCTGTCCGTCATCCTCGCCGCCGGCGAAGGCACGCGCATGAAGAGCGCGCTGCCGAAGGTGCTGCACCAGATCGCGGGGTTGCCGATGGTAGCTCATGTGGTGAAGGCGGCCGAGGCCGCTGGCGCCAGCGGCCAGGCGCTGGTCATCGGGCATGGCGCGGATGAGATGCGTAAGGCGGCGGCGAAATTTGCACCGAAGGCGGAGACCTTCGTTCAGGACAAACGCCTTGGCACGGCGCATGCCGTCCTCGCCGCTCGCGAAGCGATATCAAAGGGTTATGACGATGTCCTCGTCATGTTCGGTGATACGCCGCTGATCGATGCGGATGCCCTGACGGTGGCGCGACTGAAACTGGCTGAAGGTGCCGCTGTCGTGGTCATCGGTTTCCGACCGCCCAGCCCGACCGGCTATGGCCGGCTGATCGAAAAGGGAGGCAAGCTGATAGCGATCCGCGAGGAAAAGGATTGCTCCGAAGAAGAGAAGAAGATCGCCTTCTGCAATGCCGGCATGATGGCGGTGGCCGGCGCGCACGCGCTCAAACTGCTCGACGCCGTCGGCAACAAGAATGCCAAGGGCGAGTATTATCTCACCGATATCGTCGAGATCGCCAGTGCACAGGGCCTTGATGTCGTTGCCACCGAAGCCAGCTTCGAAAGTGCGCTGGGCATCAACAACCGCGCCGAACTGGCGCAAGCCGAAGCCATCTGGCAGGCGCGTCGGCGCCATGAGGCGATGCTGTCGGGCGTGACGCTGATTGCTCCGGAAACCGTCTATTTCTCGCACGATACCGAAATTGGCGCCGACACGATCGTCGAACCCAATGTCTGGTTTGGACCGGGTGTGAGGGTTGCCTCGGGCGCCAAGATCCACGCCTTCAGCCATATCGAGGGCGCCACCATTGCTTCCAATTGCGATGTCGGGCCGTTCGCACGGCTGCGGGCGGGCGCCGATCTCAAGCAGAAGTCCAAGGTCGGCAATTTTTGCGAGGTCAAGCAGGCCGTTATCGAGGAGGGCGCCAAGGTCAACCATTTGACCTATATCGGGGATGCCCGCGTCGGCGCCGGGGCCAATATCGGCGCCGGCACCATCACCTGCAACTATGACGGCTATTCGAAATTCTTCACCGATATCGGCGAGGGCGCCTTCATCGGCTCGAATTCCTCACTGGTGGCGCCGGTCACCATCGGCAAGGGCGGCTATATCGCCTCGGGCAGCGTCATCACAGAAAGCGTGCCCGACGATGCGCTGGCCTTCGGCCGCGCCCGCCAGAAGACGATTCCCGGCAAAGCCAAGGAATTGCGCGAACGGTTTGCCTCCGCAGCGGCGGCGAAGAAAAAGGCGGCTGGCGCCGACCATTAGCGATTGGTCGACGGGGCTGCTTTCTCGCCGAAGCAATCGAAAAACCGAGCGATTGCAGTAACCGGATTGCAAGGGCGGGCTGTCATGGTGCATGCCTGCAGAAGCGTCCGTTACACGGGACGAAATGCAATGTGACTTTCGCGGCAGGCCGGCCACCCCTAAATAGCGCTGGTTTTCCATGGGCAATCGGGGACTGTCTGCATGTGCGGTATCGTTGGAATCGTCGGCCACTCCCAGGTTGCGCCGCTTATCGTCGATGCGCTGAAGCGGCTCGAATATCGCGGCTATGACTCGGCAGGCGTCGCCACCATCGAAAAGGGCGTGCTCGGCCGCCGCCGCGCCGAAGGCAAGCTGGTCAACCTCGAACGCCGGCTCAAGGACGAGCCGCTCGATGGCACGATCGGTATCGGCCACACCCGCTGGGCGACCCACGGCGTGCCCAACGAGACCAATGCGCATCCGCATTTTTCCGACGGCGTCGCTATTGTCCACAACGGCATCATCGAGAATTTTGCCGAATTGCGCGACGAGTTGATCCGCGACGGCTATTCCTTCTCGTCGCAGACCGACACGGAGGTCGTTGCGCATCTGGTGGCGAGGGAGCTCGCCAAGGGGCTGAAGCCGGTCGAGGCCGCGCACAAGGCGCTGAAGCGGCTGGAAGGCGCTTTTGCGCTGGCCATCATGTTCAAGGGCGACGAGGACCTGATCGTCGGCGCCCGCAACGGCCCCCCACTGGCGGTCGGCCATGGCGATGGCGAGATGTTCTTGGGGTCCGACGCCATCGCGCTCGCTCCGTTCACCAACTCGATCACCTATCTCGAAGACGGCGACTGGGCGGTGGTGCGCCGCGACAGCGTCGCCATCTTCGACATCGACGGCAGACAAGTCGACCGCAGGCGCCAGCAGTCGCTGTCGACCAGCTTCATGGTCGACAAGGGCAACCGCCGCCATTTCATGGAGAAGGAAATCCACGAGCAGCCCGAGGTGATCTCGCACACGCTGGCGCATTATGTCGATTTTGTCTCCGGCGTGTCCAAGCCGCTCGACCTGCCATTCGATTTCGCCAAGATCGGCCGCTTGGCCATCTCCGCCTGTGGCACTGCCTATCTCGCCGGCCTTATCGGTAAATACTGGTTCGAGCGCTATGCGAGACTCCCGGTCGATATCGATGTCGCATCGGAATTCCGTTACCGCGAGATGCCGCTGTCGGCGAACGATGCGGCCTTCTTCATCTCGCAGTCCGGTGAGACCGCCGATACGCTGGCCTCGCTGCGCTATTGCCGCAAGGCCGGCATGAAGATCGGCGCCGTCGTCAACGTGCGGGAATCGACCATGGCGCGCGAATCCGACGTGGTGCTGCCGACGCTCGCGGGGCCGGAGATCGGCGTCGCTTCGACCAAGGCTTTCACCTGTCAATTGTCGGTGCTCGCGTCGCTTGCCGTACGCGCCGGCGTGGCGCGCGGGGCGATCTCGACGGAGCAAGAGAAGACGCTGGTGCGAGCGCTTTCGGAAGCACCGCGCTATGCCAACCAGGTGCTGAAGCTCGAAGAGCAGATCGAACGGATCGCGCGCGAGCTGTCGCGCTACAAGGACGTGCTCTATCTCGGGCGCGACACCAATTTCCCGCTGGCCATGGAAGGCGCGCTGAAGCTCAAGGAAATCTCCTACATCCATGCCGAAGGCTATGCGGCGGGCGAGCTGAAGCACGGGCCTATCGCGCTGATCGACGAGAACATGCCGGTGATCGTGATTGCGCCACATGACCGCATCTTCGAAAAGACCGTGTCCAACATGCAGGAAGTGGCGGCGCGCGGCGGCAAGATCATCCTGATCACGGACAGCAAGGGCGCGGCACAGGTGAGCGTCAAGACGATGGAGACGATCGTGCTGCCGGATGTGCCGGAAATCATCTCGCCGATCATCTATGCGCTGCCGATCCAGATGCTCGCCTATTTCGCCGCCGTGTTCATGGGCACCGACGTCGATCAGCCGCGCAATCTGGCGAAATCGGTGACGGTGGAATAGGCACTCTTAAACAGGCGCCTTTAAAAACTTCGCAGTTCCAAACCGTCTTCCGGTTCACTAATGTTGCGCCGCAACCCGCGCGCCCGGTGAACCATGTCCGATGCTCCGAAGACCTCCGGCATGACCCGGCTGAGGAACTATTTCCTCACGGGCTTCGTCGTCTGCGCCCCACTGGCGATCACCGCCTATATCGCATGGTCGTTCATCGGCTGGGTCGATTCCTGGGTCAAACCCTATATCCCGGCGCGTTACAGCCCCGATACCTACCTGCCGTTCCCGGTTCCGGGGTTCGGGCTGATCGTCGCGCTGATCCTGATAACGCTGATCGGTTTTCTCGCCGCCAACATTGTCGGCCGCGCCATAGTCGGATTTGGCGAGCGCCTGCTTGGCCGCATGCCGCTGGTGCGCGGCATCTATGGCTCGCTGAAGCAGATTTTCGAGACCGTGCTGTCGAACAAGGGCGACATGTTCCGTCAGGTTGGGCTGGTCGAATATCCACGCAAGGGTGTGTGGTCGCTGGTGTTTGTCGCCAGCGAGAAGGAAACCGAGATCAATCAGAAGCTCGACCAGGAAGGTGATCCGCTGATCGCCGTGTTCATGCCGTGCACGCCGAACCCGACGACCGGTTTCCTGATGTATGTGCCCAAATCCGACATCGTGCCGCTCGACATGACGATCGAGGACGGCGCCAAGCTGATCGTGTCGGCCGGGTTGGTGGCCCCTGAGGTAAAGACGAAATTGGTGACGCTGAACGGTGAGCCGATCAACGGAACCCTGGCCAATCCGCCGCTAGGCCCTCATCCGGCGCGCAGGAGCCGCACGGCCTCGTCGCGGCCAAACAAGTAGAGCAGGAGCCGCAGCGCCTCGCCGCGATCCGATTGCAGTTCGGGGTCGCGCGACAGGATCAGCCTGGCATCGTCTCGCGCGGCTTCGAGAAGGTCGGCATGCGCCTCGATCCGCGCCACCTGGAAACCCGGCGTGCCGGACTGGCGCGTGCCGAGCAATTCGCCTTCGCCGCGCAATTTCAGGTCCTCCTCGGCGATCAGGAAGCCGTCCTCCGTCTCACGCATCACCGACAGCCGGCGTTTGGCGGTTTCGCCGAGCGGGTCCTTGTAGAGCAGCACGCAGGATGACTTGATATCGCCGCGCCCGACCCGGCCGCGCAGCTGGTGCAATTGGGCGAGACCGAATCGCTCGGCATGCTCAATGACCATGATCGTGGCGTCAGGCACGTCGACGCCGACCTCGATGACAGTGGTGGCGATCAGGATGCGCGTCTCGCCCTGCTTGAAGGCGCGCATTGCCTCGTCCTTCTCGGCACCCTTCATGCGGCCATGGACAAGGCCGATGCGATCGCCGAATAGCGGCTTCAGCGAGGCGAAACGATCCTCGGCCGACATCAGTTTTATCTCTTCTGACTCCTCCACCAACGGACAGATCCAATAGATTTTCTGGCCATCCGCGACGGCATCGAGCATGCGGCCGACCAGTTCGTCGAGCCGTTCGAGCGGCAGCGTGACGGTGCGGATCGGCTGGCGGCCGGCTGGTTTTTCCGTCAGCTTCGACACATCCATGTCGCCGAAAGCGGTCAGCACCAGCGTGCGCGGGATGGGGGTCGCGGTCATCACCAGCATGTCTGGCGCGTCGCCCTTGGCGGTGATGGCAAGCCGCTGGTGGACGCCGAAGCGATGCTGCTCGTCGATGACGGCCAGGACCAGATCGTGGAAGCTGACCGTTTCCTGAAACAGCGCGTGGGTGCCGACGACGATGTCGATTTCGCCGCTGGCGAGACCCGCCAGTGTTTCGACTCGCTCGCGGCCCTTTTCGCGGCCGGTCAGGATGGCGATGCGCAATCCGACCTTGGCGGCAAGCGGGGTGATCGTCGCCAGATGCTGGCGCGCCAGGATTTCGGTCGGCGCCATCAGCGCCGCCTGGCCGCCGGCCTCGACGGCGCGTGCCATGGCCAGGAGAGCCACGACCGTCTTGCCCGAGCCGACATCGCCTTGCAGCAGCCGCAGCATGCGCTCGGGGTCGGCGAGATCGGCGTTGATTTCGGCGAGCGCGAATTCCTGCGAGGGGGTAAGCGAATAGGGCAGGGCCGCACGCAGCTTCTCGACGATGCGGCCATCGCCGACGAGCGGTCGGCCTGACAGGCGTCGCACCTTTGCCCGCACCAGGGCCAGCGAAACCTGCCCGGCGAGCAATTCGTCATAGGCGAGGCGGCGCCATGCAGCCCCTTCGACCGCGACATCGATCGGGTCGGCGGGATAATGGATGCGGGTCAGCGCGTCGCCGAAGGACGCAAAGCCCTGGCGGCGCATGAAGGCATCGTCCTGCCATTCCGGCAGGTCCGGCAGGCGGCCGAGCGCCTGGCCGATGGCACGGCGCAAAACCTTGCCGGACAGCCCCGCGGTCAGCGGATATACCGGTTCGACCAGCGGCAGGTTCTCGGCTTCATTGGCGAGTGCGATATGGTCGGGATGGACCATGGTCGGGCGCCCATTGAACCATTCCATGCGGCCTGACACCACGACATGCTCGCCCACCGGCATCGCCTTTTCGAGATAGGCGGCATGGGCATGGAAGAAGGTCAGGCCGATTTCGCCGGTATCGTCATGGGCGTAGACCCGATAGGGCACTGATTTGTTGCCGCGCGGCGGCGCCTGGTGGCGGTCTATGCGCAGCTCAAGCGTCACGATGGCGCCTTCGGCCGCGAGTGCGATGCCTGGCCGGTTGCGGCGGTCGATGACGGTGTGCGGCAGCACGAACAACAGATCGCCGGCACGCGCTGCGCGATCGCCGAGGTCGGCCGCCACGACCTTCTCGATCAACGCACCGACCTTCGGTCCGATGCCGGCAAGCGAAGTGATCGGGACAAACAGGGGATCGAGGATGGAAGGACGCATGATGTCAGCTTATGTCGCGACGGCCGCAGCGCAAGGCTGACACCGCCCACTATCCACGCTATATGCGCCGCTTGAAGCGAGGATGCGGCACAATGACCGGAACGAAACGATCAAGCGAGGGTCTGGACGCCCATCGCCGCAAGCTGTTGTTCCGCTCCTGGCATCGCGGCATGCGCGAGATGGACCTCATCCTCGGCACCTTCGCCGATGCCGAGATCGGCACCTTGACCGCCGAGGAAATCGACCAATATGAGAGGCTCCTCGACATTTCCGACACGGAATTCCTGCCGCTGGTCACTGGCGAACGCCCGGTGCCGACGGAGATCGACTGTGCCGTCCTGCAAAAAATCCTGGCGTCCCGCCGGACCATGACTTTCTGAACACATGACTTTCTGAACACAAGCAATTCCAGGAAAAGTGCGAAGCGGTTTTCCCACGGGAATTGCGACAACCAAGACCGTGATTTGATGGCTCTCATTCCCACCATTGGCTTGCCGAAGGGCCGCACCGGTCAGTTCATCGTCGACGGTGTCGCCGATGGATACGAGGCCTTCGCGCTGGTCCAGACGGCGCTCGAGATCGCACCCGACAAGCCGGTGCTGTTCGTGGCCCGCGACGGCCAGCGCCTGCCTTCCATCATCGAGGCGCTGTCCTTCGTCGCAC
Source organism: Mesorhizobium sp. M8A.F.Ca.ET.207.01.1.1 (assembly GCF_004794715.1). Classification (NCBI taxonomy): domain Bacteria; kingdom Pseudomonadati; phylum Pseudomonadota; class Alphaproteobacteria; order Hyphomicrobiales; family Phyllobacteriaceae; genus Mesorhizobium; species Mesorhizobium sp. M8A.F.Ca.ET.207.01.1.1. The sequence continues at coordinate 239,658 of NZ_SRUS01000006.1, forward strand.
CCGGCCTGCCCGTGCTGGAGCTGCCTGCCTGGGACTGCCTACCATACGACCGTGTGTCGCCGGGTTCCGATGCCGCCGCCAAGCGCCTCGATGCGCTGACCGCCATGATCGCGCTGGCGAAGAAACCGCATCGTGCCGTCATTCTCACCACCGCCAATGCGTTGCTGCAGCGTATTCCGCCCGCGGAGCTTGTCGAGGCGCAGACCTTCCACGCCAGACCCGGCAACCAGATCGACATGAATGCGCTGATCGCGCGGCTGGAGACGTCGGGATTCGAACGCGTGCCGACCGTGCGAGGCATCGGCGAATTCGCGGTGCGCGGCGGCATTCTCGACCTCTTCGCGCCCGGCTGGACCGAGGCGCTGCGACTTGATTTCTTCGGCGACACGCTGGAATCGATCCGCGTCTTCGACGCCGCCACGCAGCGCACCACTGGCCAGCGCAAATCGATGGCGCTGCAGGCGATGAGCGAAGTGGCGCTGACGCCTCAAACCATCAGCCGCTTCCGCCGCGCCTATATCGAGGCCTTCGGCGCGCCATCGCGTGACGACGGGCTCTACGCCGCGGTCAGCGAGGGGCGGCGCTTCGCGGGCATGGAGCATTGGCTGCCGTTCTTCTATGAGCGGCTGGAGACGGTGTTCGATTACTTGCCTGACGCACCCGTGGTTTTCGACCATCTGGCGCATGAGGCGCTTGCCGAACGTCATACGCTGATCCTCGACCACTACGAGGCGCGCAAAAAGCAGGCTGACGGTGCGCTCAAGGATGCGGTGCCCTACAAGCCGGTTGCGCCGGACCTGCTCTACCTCTCGCCGGAGAATCTCAAGTCTTCGCTTGGCGAGCGCGAGGACATCGACTTTACCGTGTTCGATGCGCCCGACGTAGGGGGTAAGAAAGTCTTCCACGCCGGCTCGCGGCATGGCCGCAGCTTCGTCGAGGAGCGAGCCGATCCGAACGTCAATGTCTTCGATGTCGTCGTCCGGCACATAGCCGACGAGCGCGCGGCGCGGCGCCGGGTCGTCATCGCCGGCTGGACCGAAGGCTCGCTCGACAGGCTTGGCCAGATCCTGGCCGAGCACCATCTCGGCAACCTCAAACAGGTCGAGACGCTGGCCGAGGCCGAACAGCTCGAGCCGTGCCAGGCCGCATTGGCGGTTTTGCCGCTGGAATCCGGCTTTGAGACTGAAAAGCTGGTCGTTGTCGCCGAACAGGACATTCTGGGCGATCGGCTGATCCGTCGCTCGAAGCGCAAGAAGCGTGCGTCCGATTTCATCGCCGAAGCCTCGGCCCTGTCGGCCGGTGACATTGTCGTCCATGCCGACCACGGCATTGGCCGCTTCATCGGCCTGCGCACCATCGAAGCGGTCGGCGCGCCGCATGACTGCCTGGAAATCCACTATGCGGGCGACGACCGGCTGTTCCTGCCGGTGGAAAACATCGAGCTTTTGTCGCGCTATGGCTCCGACACAGCCGAGGCAACGCTCGACAAGCTCGGCGGCGGCGCCTGGCAGTCGCGCAAGGCCAAGCTGAAGCGGCGCCTGCTCGATATGGCCGGGCAGCTGATCCGCATCGCCGCCGAACGGCAGATGCGCGCCGCGCCGGCGCTGGTGCCGGCCGAGGGCCTCTATGATGAGTTTGCCGCCCGTTTCCCTTACGAGGAAACCGACGACCAGCAGACGGCCATCGACTCGGTGCGCGACGACCTTGGCGCCGGCAAGCCGATGGACCGGCTGATCTGCGGCGACGTCGGCTTCGGCAAGACCGAAGTGGCGCTGCGTGCCGCCTTCATCGCGGCGATGGAAGGATTTCAGGTCGCCGTGGTGGTGCCCACGACGCTGTTGTCGCGCCAGCACTTCAAGACATTCTCGCAGCGTTTCTCGGGGCTTCCCATCCGTGTCGCCCAGGCCTCGCGGCTGGTCGGCGCCAAGGAACTTGCCGAGACGAAGAAGGCCCTGGCCGAGGGGCAGGTCGACATCGTCGTCGGCACCCACGCGCTGCTCGGGTCGTCGATCTCGTTCAAGAATCTCGGCCTGCTGATCATCGACGAGGAGCAGCATTTTGGCGTCAAGCACAAGGAACGGCTGAAGGACCTGAAGAGCGATGTTCACGTCCTGACGTTGTCGGCGACGCCGATTCCGCGCACTCTGCAACTGGCCCTGACCGGCGTGCGCGAACTGTCGCTGATCGCCACGCCGCCGGTCGACCGCATGGCGGTGCGCACCTTCATCTCGCCCTTCGATCCGCTGGTCATCCGCGAGACGCTGCTGCGCGAGCGCTACCGCGGTGGCCATTCCTTCTATGTGGTTCCGCGGATCAGCGATCTCGCTGAAATCCATGATTTCCTTAAGGAATCCGTTTCCGAGCTGAAGGTGGCGGTGGCCCATGGGCAGATGCCGCCTGGCGAACTCGATGACATCATGAACGCCTTCTATGACGGGCAGTACGACGTGCTTCTGTCGACCACCATCGTCGAATCGGGCCTAGACATCCCGACCGCCAACACGCTGATCATCCATCGCGCCGACATGTTCGGCCTGTCGCAGCTCTACCAGTTGCGCGGCCGCGTCGGGCGCTCGAAGGTGCGCGCCTATGCGCTGTTCACCCTGCCGGCCAACCGCAAGCTGACCGACACGGCCGAGCGCCGACTGAAGGTGCTGCAATCGCTCGACACGCTGGGCGCCGGTTTCCAACTCGCCAGCCATGATCTCGACATCAGGGGCGCTGGCAATCTTCTGGGCGAAGAACAGTCCGGGCACATCAAGGAGGTCGGCTTCGAGCTCTACCAGCAGATGCTGGAGGAAGCGGTCGCCGAGGTGAAGGATTCCGGCGAGGTCCAGGATGGCGGCTGGTCGCCGCAGATCGCCGTCGGCACGGCGGTGATGATCCCGGAAGGCTACGTGCCGGACCTGCAGCTCAGGCTGGCGCTTTATCGCCGTCTCGGCGATCTCGAAACCACCGAGGAAATCGACGCCTTCGGCGCCGAGTTGATCGACCGTTTCGGCCCGCTGCCGGACGAGGTGAAGCATCTCTTGAAGATCGTCTTCATCAAGGCGCTCTGCCGCAAGGCCAATGTCGAGAAGCTCGACGCCGGGCCGAAGGGCGTCGTCATCCATTTCCGCAAGCGTGAATTCCCCAATCCCGTCGGACTGGTCAAGTATATCGGCGAGCAGGGTTCGCTGGCCAAGATCAGGCCGGACCATAGCGTGGTCTTCGCGCGCGATTGGCCGAATGCCGAAAAGCGCCTGGCGGGCTCGGCTGTGGTCATGACGCAATTGGCGAAGTTGGCGGAGAAGGCGGCCTGATCCCGGCTTTCGGGCCGTCCTGGGGGCGTCAAGCCATTCGCCAGCATCGAAATTCCGGTCTAGAATAGGAAATCGGCTTCGTGTATGGAGCCGCCACCCCATCTAGGGGCTGGAAATGGCGGGCAAGGGTGTTCGCCGGAAAGAGCGTGGGTGCAGCGATGACGAAATGGTCGCCGAATTCGTGGAGAGCAAAGCCAATCAAGCAGGTTCCCGCCTATCCGGACCTTGCAGCGCTGAAGAACACGGAAGCCCAACTCGCCACCTTTCCGCCGCTGGTCTTTGCCGGCGAGGCGCGCAAGCTGAAGAAGCAATTGGCTACCGTCGCCGCCGGTGAGGCCTTCCTGCTCCAGGGCGGCGACTGCGCCGAGAGTTTTGCCGAACATGGCGCGGACAACATCCGCGACTTCTTCCGCGTCTTCCTGCAAATGTCGGTCGTGCTGACCTTCGCCGGCGCGCAGCCGGTGGTGAAGGTCGGCCGCGTCGCCGGCCAGTTCGCCAAGCCGCGCTCATCCGACAACGAGACCAAGGGCGAGGTGACGCTGCCGAGCTATCGCGGCGACATCATCAACGGCATCGAATTCGACGCCAAGTCCCGCATCCCTGATCCTGCCCGCCAGGAAATGGCGTACCGCCAGTCGGCGGCGACCCTTAATCTTCTGCGTGCGTTCGCGCAGGGAGGCTATGCCAGCCTGGAGAACGTGCATCGCTGGATGCTCGGCTTCGTCTCCGACAGCCCCCAAGGCGAGAAATACGAGTCGCTTGCCAACCGCATCACCGAGACGATGGATTTCATGCGCGCGGTCGGCATTACGTCCGAAACCAATTTCGCGCTGCGCGAAACCGACTTCTACACCAGCCACGAGGCGCTGCTGCTCGGCTACGAGGAAGCGCTGACCCGTGTCGATTCGACCTCCGGCGACTGGTACGCCACGTCGGGCCACATGATCTGGATCGGCGACCGCACGCGCCAGCCCGACCATGCGCATGTCGAATATTGCCGCGGCATCAAGAATCCGCTCGGGCTGAAATGCGGTCCGTCGCTGACGCCGGACGGCCTGCTGGAACTGATCGACCTGCTGAACCCCGAGAACGAGCCGGGGCGGCTGACGCTGATCGCCCGCTTCGGTTCCGACAAGGTTGCCGACCATCTGCCGAAGCTGGTGCGCGCGGTGCAGAAGGAAGGCCGCAGCGTGGTCTGGTCGTCGGATCCGATGCACGGCAACACCATCGAAGCCGCCGGCTACAAGACGCGGCCCTTCGATCGCATCCTGAAGGAGGTGCAGACCTTCTTCGAGGTGCACCGCGCCGAAGGTACCCATCCGGGCGGCATCCATGTCGAGATGACCGGCAAGAACGTCACCGAATGCACCGGTGGCGCGCGCGCCATCACGGCCGAGGAGTTGCAGGACCGCTACCACACCCATTGCGATCCGCGCCTCAATGCCGACCAGGCGATCGAACTGGCCTTCCTGGTCTCGGATCTGTTGAAGAAGAGCCATCCGGTGCAGCACAAGCAAGTCGCGAACGGCTGAGCCTGGCAATTGGACCGATGAAGCAAAAGGCGCCTGGGAAACCCGGCGCCTTTTCCATTTTCGGCTTTTGTGCCTCCGACCGTGCTGGCGCGGCCGGCGAAAAGCGCAGGGTTCAGTCTTGCTTGTAGAGCAGCCAGCTCTTGCCGGCGCGGCCGGCCATGGCCGAATGCCTGGTGACGCGGTTGCGGCCACTGACTTTCGAGCGATAGAGCGCCCGATCCGCCTTGGTGTAGAGGTCTTCGGGGCCTTCGGCCTCGGATGCCATGCAGATACCCATCGATACCGTCACGGTGCCGTAATTCATGCCGGTCTGGCTGCTGGTGAAGGGGGTCTGCTCGATCAGCGTGCGGATGCGTTCCGCGATCTCGTAGGTCGCGTCCTCGCTGGCGCCCTCGATGATCAGCGCGAACTCCTCGCCGCCGGTGCGGGCGACGAACATGTCGCCGCGAATGCTGGTCCGGAAAATCTCGGCGATGATCTGGATGATCTTGTCGCCCACGGGATGGCCGTAGCGGTCATTGATGTCCTTGAACCGATCGATGTCGACAAGCACCAGGGCATTGAACAGGATACCTTTGTTGCTGTTGTAGATCCTGGTGATTTCCTTGTCGAAGGCGCGGCGATTCCAGATCTGGGTCAACGGATCCGTGTCGGCCAGCCGCTTGTATTCCTCGAGCTTCGACTTGACGCTCTCGAGTTCGGCCGTCTTGTCGCTCAGCGTCGAGGCGATCTGCCGGCCGTGATCGATCGTCGAATTGGTCGCGATGGTCATTGCATTGGCGATTTTTTGCAGAAGATCCTGGGAGAGCAGGCTGCGGTTGGTCAGGCCGCTCGATGTCTCATCGAGGATTCTGCCGTATTTTTCGATGTGGCTGCGTTCGCTGCGCAGGAGCGACGCGACCTCTTCGAGCTCGCGGGCGATGACGTCCCTGGCATGCTCGACGATGCCGGGGCCATGGTTATGGGCGAAGAAGGTGCGTCCGATCTGATCGAGCTCGTCCTGCGTCGGCCGGTTGCTCAGCGATACGACGGCGAGGCTGAGTTCGCGGTTGGTGCCGCTCAAGGCCTCATAGAAAATCTCATAGTTGCGTGGCAGACCGAGGACGCCAAGCTGGCGCATGGTGGCGACAACGGTGGTTGCGATATCGGTGCTTCGTTCGGTCGAGGCTGCTGCCGGCTGCATGTCTGATTCACTCTTCCCCTCGGATCCCGGCCAGAATTCGCGGGTCCATTGATCACCGACCTGGGGAGCGCTACCCGGTGCGCCAGAACATCTTGCGAAGAGGCGCGTCCCCACCTGCGCCCTTCGCTTGTGAAGATCATACTTGCGTCGGCGCTAAAGTTTCCTTAATCCGCCCGACTTCCACAGGTTTCCTCTACCTGTGGCTGTAAACGCATAAATTTTTGCACCGCCATCCCGGGACAACCCGCTGTTCGGTGGTCTTGAAGGCGAAACTTTTGCGGTGTGTTGCCGCAAATGAAACTGAATTTCGAATTCGCCGCGCCAATCGATGTCGTATTTGCTTGCGCGTAACCACGGCGAAGCTGGAATCCTGACAAGGATGCTGGAGACGAGGTTTCTTCGAGGACTGCCGAAATGAGCGACAACCACCAGGGATCATGCCTGTGCGGAGCGGTCCGCTTCCGGACAAGCGGGGCGCTGCGTGGCGTCGTCTACTGCCATTGTTCGCAATGCCGTAAACAGAGCGGGCATTTCTATGCCGCGACCAATGTCGCCGATACCGACATCTCGATTGAAGGGACGGAAAGCATCACCTGGTATGAAGCGTCCGCTTTCGCCAGGCGCGGCTTCTGCAAGGCATGCGGATCGGTGCTGTTCTGGAAGGCAATGGATCAGGACTATATTTCGGTCATGGCGGGATCGTTCGACAAGCCGACCGCGCTCAAGGGCGAATGTCATATCTTCGTCGGCGACAAGGGCGACTATTATTCGATAGACGACGGGCTGCCGCAGTTTGAAAAGTCGACGCCATCCATACCGGTCGCCGAATGAAATTTGGACGATCCGCCTTATTCCATTGATCGGAGCATTGCTTTATCCCGGGCCGGTGATTCCGAGAGGGGCCTTGGCATGCAACGGCTGATCGATGCTTTTATCAATTCGGTGCGGGCGTTTCGCAAGCTGGCCGCTCATGAGAAGGCATTCCAGCAGGAGCTGATGCTGCTGGCGCTCGCCTTGCCGGCCGGATGGTTCATTTCGGTCTCCTGGCGTGGTTATGCCTTGCTGATCGGCGCGGTGCTGCTGCTGATCATGGTCGAGGTTCTGAACACCGGCATCGAGGCGGCATGCGACGCGTTCAGCCGCGAGTTCAATGTCGACATCCAGCTGGCCAAGGACTGTGGCTCGCTGGCGGTGCTGATTTCGGTCGTGATCGCTGGCGGCGTCTGGGGCATTGCCCTGATCGAACGCATTACCGGGGTGCCGATCTGAGACCTTGATCCCTATATGACAGTCACCAAAGGAGACCGTCATGGCAGAGGTCACGAATTCCTCGCTTCTCGAACGCCTGGGCTTGCCGGAAGACCTGCGCTGGCTGGCCGAAAAGTATCCGCGCGAGAACTGGCAGGGTCACGCCAATATTCACGGCATGGCCAATATGTGGCTGCAGCGGCACGACATGTTCCGCGAACTCGGCGGCATGCTCACCGGCGGCATTGGCAACTATCGCGAAGGCAGACTGGCGGCTACCGATTTCGCGCGCTGGTTCGCACCACGCCTCAACCATTTTCTCGGGGATCTCGATGGGCACCACAATGTCGAGGACTACCAGTATTTCCCGGCCTTCGCCAAGGCGGAGCCCCGTCTGAAACGCGGCTTCGACATTCTCGATGCCGATCACCACACGATCCACGAAGGACTGGAGCGCAACGCCGAGGCGGCGAATGCCTTCATCCGCACACTTCAGGAGAGTGAGGACAAGCAGCGCTTCGCCGCCGATGCCTACGCCGACGAAAACAGCCGGCTGATCGCGATGCTGACCCGGCATCTCGCCGATGAGGAGGACCTGATCATCCCGCTCATTCTCGATCGGGGTGATCGGGCGCTCGGCATCGACTAACCGGTCAAACCTCCTTGGCGCGCTCCCGCTTGGCGATGTGGCGGGCGGCAAGCCAGGCAAGCACGGCCACGGCAAGGCCGATGCCAAGCCCGACGAACAGCCGCTCGTGGCGCATCAGCGCCTGGCCGATCAACTGTTCGGCTCCCAATCCGAAGACATAGCCGATCGTGCTGAACAGCACTGCCCAGATCACCGATGAGATGGCGTTGAGGATGACGAAGCGGGGCGCCGCTATGGTCGAAAGGCCGGCCGCGACGCCGCCGACCAGGCGCATGCCGTAAATGTAGCGGTTCGACAGCACGAATATGTTGGGATGGGTGTTGAGCAGACGGTAAGCGCGGCGAAAGCCGGGCCGCCGACGCAGCCTGACGACATGGCGATTATCGGCGAAACTCCTGCCGAGGATGAAGAAGAAGGTATCGCCGGCGAAGGCGCCCAGCGCTGCCGCGGCAAAGGCATGCCACAGCACGAAAACATGTTGGTGAGCGAAGAAGCCACCCAGGATCGCGGCACTTTCGCCTTCGGCCACGCAGCCGAGAAAAACCGCCAGCAACCCGTATTGTTCGATGAAATGGTGGATCGCCTCGGTCATGACGCCGACTGCTGTGACAGTCTTTCATCGATCCGCTTGACCACTTCCGCCAGCCGCACGATCTCGTCGCGCATGCCGATGATCTGGCTGTGGCGCAATTCGTCCAGTTTCTCATGCAGCGCCATGATCTCGATCTCGGCCTTCAGATTGACCTCGTAGTCGTGGGCGGCATCGATGCGGTCGCGTTCGGTCTGGCGGTTCTGCGCCATCATGATCACCGGCGCCTGCAGGGCGGCGATCATCGACAGCACGAGGTTGAGGAAGATGAAGGGGTAGGGGTCGAACGCATCGCGTGACAACAGCCAGACATTGCCTGATGTCCAGACGACCAGGAAGGCGATGAAGGTCAGGATGAAGGACCAGGAGCCGCCGATGCGGGCAATCGTATCGGCAAGGCGGTCGCCAAAGGTCTGATGGAAGGCGACGGCCTTGTTGGTGTCCCTGGTGATGGTGGTACGCTCGATGGTGCTTTGCAGCACCCGGCTTTCCAGCTGGCTCAGTCCATCCGGCTTACGCTTCAGCCAGCGGTTCGCCAGATCGTCGATCGTCTTGTTCATGGCCGTCTCCAAGCGCTTTGCTGCGCTAGAGGTAGAGGCTGCCGGCCCAGGCGGGAAGTGCTAGATTGAGGCGAACCGAGAGGGACCGATGGCCGACTTCAAGAAAATTCGCGCTCGCGCGGCAAATCGCAAGGGCGGCGAGGCGGAACTGACCTCCCTGTTGGGGCCGATGCCCGACAATGCGGCGGTGGCCGACATCACCGATGACCGTATCCTCTCGACGATGGCCGAGCGCGTCTTCGCAGCCGGTTTCGTCTGGCGGGTCATCGAGCAGAAATGGCCTGGATTCGAAGAGGCGTTCCTGCGCTTCGAACCCAAGCGGTTGCTGTTCCAGCCTGACGATTTCTGGCACGACCTGGCTTCGGATCAACGCATCGTGCGCAATCCGCAGAAGATCAAATCCGTTCGCGACAACGCCGCCTTCGTCGAGCGCGTGTCCAGGGAGCATCGCGGTTTCGGCCGGTTTCTCGCCGACTGGCCCGCCGACGACCAGGTCGGGCTGATGGCCTATCTCGGCAAGCATGGCAGCCGGCTCGGCGGCAACACCGGCCAGTATTTCCTGCGCTGGCTGGGCTGGGACGCTTTCGTCATTTCGGCCGATATGGCCGCCGCCCTTCGCGACGCGGGCCTCGACATCGCCGAGAACCCGACATCGAAGAAGGATCTCGACAAGATCCAGGCCCAGATCAATCAATGGGTGAGGGAGACGGGCCTGCCGCGCCGGCACATTTCGCGCATCCTGGCGATGTCGATCGGAGAGAACCATTCGCCGCAATCGCTGCGCGAGTATATGGGCGACGATTGACGGTCTGAATTGGTCCAAACGAACGCCATTGCGGGGCGAATTCCGCCGCGCTAAGTCAGCAGGCATGACCAAAAAACTCGACATACTGCGTATCGCCATTGCCCAGCTCAACCCGACGGTCGGCGATGTCGCCGGCAATCTTGCCAAGGCGCGCGAGGCGAGGGCGGATGCTGCCCGCCAGGGCGCCGATCTCGTGCTCTACACCGAGCTTTTCCTCGCCGGCTATCCGCCGGAGGACCTGGTGCTGAAGCCGGCCTTCCTCAGGGCATGCGAGCGGGCGGCCGAGGACTTTGCCAGGGATACTGCGGACGGTGGTCCGGGCGCCATCATCGGCACGCCGCTGAAGCGCAAGAGCGGCACGCATAATTCCATCGTCTTCGCCGATGGCGGCAAGATCATCGCCGAACGCTACAAGCTCGACCTGCCCAATTACGGCGAGTTCGACGAGAAGCGCGTTTTCCAGGCCGGGCCCGAGATCCAGGGGCCGGTCAACTTCCGTGGCGTGCGCATCGGCGTCCCGATCTGCGAAGACATCTGGGGCGAGGTCGGCATCTGCGAGACGCTGGCCGAAAGCGGCGCGGAAATCCTGCTGGTGCCGAACGGCTCGCCCTATTATCGCGCCAAGATCGACGTTCGCCGCCAGGTCGTCATCAAGCAAGTCATCGAATGCGGCTTGCCGATGATCTATGCCAACCAGCTCGGCGGCCAGGACGAGCTGATCTTCGACGGCGCCTCCTTCGCCATCGGTGCGGACAAGACGCTCGCCTTCCAGATGAGCCAGTTCGAGGACGCGGTCGACGTCACCACCTGGAAACGTGCGGACAATGGCTGGGTCTGCTCGGAAGGACCGATGTCGAAAATCCCGGACAAGGAGGAGGCCGACTACCGCGCCTGCATGCTTGGCTTGCGCGACTACGTCAACAAGAACGGCTTCAAGAATGTGGTGCTCGGCCTGTCCGGCGGCATCGATTCGGCGATCTGTGCGGCCCTTGCGGTCGACGCGCTCGGCGAGGAGCGGCTGCGCGCCGTCATGATGCCTTACCGCTACACCTCGAAGGACTCGCTCAAGGATGCCGAGGACTGCGCCCGTGCACTTGGCTGCCGGTATGACATCGTGCCGATCTTCGAGCCGGTCGAAGGATTTTTGCACACGCTGACGCAGTTGTTCGAAGGCACCAAGGAAGGCATCACCGAGGAGAATTTGCAGAGCCGCGCGCGCGGCACCATCCTGATGGCGATCTCCAACAAGTTCGGCTCGATGGTCGTCACCACAGGCAACAAGAGTGAGATGTCGGTCGGCTACGCCACGCTCTATGGCGACATGAACGGTGGCTTCAATCCGATCAAGGACCTCTACAAGATGCAGGTCTATGCGCTGTCGCGCTGGCGCAACAGCCATGTGCCGCCGGGCGCGCTCGGGCCTTCGGGCGAGGTGATCCCGAAGAACATCATCGACAAGGCGCCGTCGGCCGAATTGCGTGAGAACCAGACCGACCAGGATTCGCTGCCGCCCTATCCGGTGCTGGACGATATTCTGGAATGCCTGGTCGAGAACGAGATGGGCGTCGACGACATCGTCGCGCGCGGCCATGACCGGGCGACGGTGACACGCATCGAACATCTGCTCTACATCGCCGAATACAAGCGCCGGCAGGCGGCGCCGGGTGTAAAAATCACCAGGAAGAATTTTGGCCGCGACCGCCGCTATCCCATCACCAACCGTTTCAGGGATCGTGGATAGGCGTCCTTTCGCCTGCTGAGCGAGAGTGCGCGAGACCGCGGCGAGAGTGCCATCATGCCGGACTGTGAGATCAGCTTCGACCTGTCACGCATCGATTTCCGCGCGACCTCCGACCTGTTGATGGCGAGCTACTGGGGAGCTGGACGCAGCGATGCGTTTCATCGCCGAGCCTTTGCCAACTCGTTCTGCGCCGCCGCTTACATCGCTGGCAAGCAGGTCGGTTTCGGCCGGGCGATCACCGACCGCACGGTATTCGCCTATCTCGCCGACATCATCATCTGGCCCGAACATCGCGGGCAAGGCATTGGCTTGCGGCTGGTGCGGGCACTCATCGATCATCCTGAACTCAGCACCGTCTCGCACTGGAGCCTGTCGACCAGCGACGCGCATGGGGTCTATGAAAGACTGGGCTTCAAGGCATCGACGGATGGACGATACATGCGCCTCGATCGTGCGGTGTCTGCCGGGTAAGCAACGCGCGACGACGACAGGCACCAGTCGCGACTGTTGCAAAATCGCCTCATCGGCTGGTCCAGCACTGCTTTTGGCCATGGCTTGCCTTGGCGAACGATCGAAGCATCCCTATAACGACCTCTCCGCGATTCCCTTCAGGGAGGACCGAATGCCAGGATTTGACATCGTTATGCGAGGCCGCGAAGCCTAGGTCTGCGCCGGTGTTCCGAAATATCGGAACCATTCCCGACGCAGAAAAGGCATTTACCGCTGCCGGTCGCCGCCCATTGGGCGGGCGACCAACCATAGCCGAACCTCCGCATTCATGGGCAATTGCCCGGCGCGGCTTATCAATTTTCGACCTTACTGGGATCGGGCTCGTTTGCGCCCGAATGACATCATGGCTCGTTTTAAGATCGATTTGCGCGCCAGCGCCTTTCGCAGTGTTCTTGGGTTCACGCTCATCCATTGGCGGCGCCAGCCCTGGCGGCTTTCGCTGATCATGGGCGGTTTCCTGCTGTCGACGCTGGCCGACGTGCTGACACCGCTCTATTCCGGCCGGCTGGTCGATGCCGTCGCCAGCAGCGCCGGCGCGGACGCGATTGCCTGGAATGCCGCGATGACGGCATTCCTGATTCTGATGGCGCTGGCGCTCACCGGCGTCGTGCTGCGCAACCTTGCCTTCATGGCGATCGTCGAATTGACTCTGAAGATGATGGCCGACATCGCGGCGGACGCTTTCCATCGCGTCCAGCGCTTTTCCACCGACTGGCATGCCAACTCGTTTGCCGGCTCGACCGTGCGCAAGGTGACGCGGGGCATGTGGGCGCTCGACCTGCTCAACGACACTATCCTGATCGCGCTGCTGCCGTCCGTCGTCATGCTCCTAGGCTCGACGCTGCTGCTCGGCTGGTTCTGGCCGCTGATGGGCGCGGTGGTCGCGGCTGGCTCCGTGCTGTTCATCATGGTGACGGCGATGCTTTCGCTTGGCTATGTGGCGCCGGCGGCAAGACTTGCCAACACCTGGGATACGCGGCTGGGTGGCTCGCTGGCCGACGCGGTGAGCTGCAACGCCGTGGTCAAGGGCTTTGGCGCCGAGGAGCGCGAGGAGCGCCGCCTCGCCAGGGTGGTTGCCAAATGGCGTGCGCGCACGCGGCGCACTTGGGTGCGCGGCACCATTAACGGCACCACGCAAGGGGCGCTGCTGCTGGTCATGCGGGCCGCGGTGATCGGCCTGGCGCTGATGCTGTGGTCGTGGGGACAGGCGAGCGCCGGCGATGTCGCCTTTGTGCTGACCTCGTTCTTCGTGCTGCAAGGCTATTTGCGCGATATCGGCACGCATATCCGCAATTTGCAGCGTTCGATCAACGACATGGAGGAACTGGTCGATTTCCAGTCCGAACCGCTGGGCATTGAAGATCGGCCTGGCGCCGGACCGATTGCCATCACGCAGGGCCACATCGCCTTCGACAACGTCACCTTTCACTACGGCAATCACCGGTCTCCGCTCTATCGCGACTTTTCGGTGGATATCGCACCGGGTGAACGTGTCGGGCTCGTCGGTCACTCGGGCTCGGGCAAGACCACCTTCGTCAAGCTCATCCAGCGGCTTTATGACGTGAACGCGGGAACGATCGCGATCGACGGCCAGGATATCTCGCAGGTCGCCCAGGCGTCGCTGCGCGGCCAGATCGCCATCGTCCAGCAGGAACCGATCCTGTTCCACCGTTCGCTGGCCGAAAACATCGCCTATAGCAGGCCAGGCGCCAGCCAAGAGGAGATCGAGCATGCCGCGAGACTGGCGAGCGCGCACGATTTCATCGCCAACCTGCCGAAAGGCTATGGCACGCTGGTCGGCGAGCGTGGCGTGAAACTGTCGGGCGGCGAGCGTCAGCGCGTGGCGATCGCCCGCGCTTTCCTGGCCGATGCGCGCATCCTGATCCTGGACGAGGCGACATCGAGCCTCGATTCGGAATCGGAGGTGCTGATCCAGCAGGCGATGGAACGGCTGATGGTCGGCCGCACGACGCTGGTCATCGCGCACCGGCTTTCGACGGTGAGGGCGCTCGACAGGCTGCTGGTGTTCGATCGCGGCAAGATCGTCGAGGAAGGCTCGCATGACGAGTTGATCCGCCTGAAGGGCGGCATCTACCGCCGCCTGTTCGAGCGCCAGGCGCTGGAACTGACCAAGGGCCTCATGGTCTGACCCGAGATGGCCTCCGGCTTAGGCTGGAGGCCATCTCCATCACGCGGTGCGAGACGTCCGAGCCCCTGTCACCCGGCATATGCTGGCTAAGCAAATCCGCCTGCGAAGTCCTTTTTCATATATCGAGATCGCGGTGTCTGTTTACGTTACCGACCGAGATTCGTTGCCTCTACTTTTGGTTGTTGTATGGTGCACAAGCAACCTAAACGGTCTTCGCAATGCATCTTGCTTCCGGAACTACTGGCGTGGAAAAGGTGGCTGCGCCATCGGTGCTGGGATCTCAGCACGGCTCGGTTCGGCCGCTCGCCGCCGAAGATCTCGAACGCGTCGCCGCACTCTTCCTGACGCAGTTTCGCCGGCGTCGCCGTCACCTCCTCGATCGCGCGATCGTGGAGACGGCCGAGTATATGAGAAAGATCTATCTTGACCCTGCCGGCCAGTCCGGTGAGAGCAGTGCCCTTGTCCAGATCAATCCGCAGGGCGATCTGGGAGGGTTCCTTGGCGTTCTGAAAACCCGTTACGAACTCAACGGAGCGGCATTGAATGCGGCGATCATCGGTCCGTTCATGGCCGACCCTGGCGCCGATCACGGCTCGGCCGGACCGCAATTGCTGCGCGCCTTGCATCAGGGCGAATTCGATCTGCAGCTGACGGATTCGGCCAACCGGGTATCCCTGGCCTTCGCGCGTCCGATGAAATACCAGCTCCTGCCGGTCCATTGTCTGGGATGGACCTATATCTTCCGGCCAGCCGCGATGGCGGCCGCCGCACTGCACCGTAAATGGCCACGCCTGCCTCGCCTTGCACTCGAACCCTGCGCGAGGGCGTTCGATGCTCTCACGAAGCGAAGGTTCGAAGCGCCCGTCCAGCCTTCATCGTCGCATCGGGTCCATGCCGAGCCGATCAATGCCGCGCAATTTGCCGAGCGGCTGCCGGCCCTCCTGTCGGATTACGCTCTTCGGCCGAGTTGGAGGGATGGCGAGCTGCCGCGGCTGCTCGCATTGGCGGCCGAGAAGCGGGCCGACGGCCCGCTTCATTTTGGCGGGACTTACGACGAGACCGGCAGAATGGTCGGCTGCTATGCCTTCTACGGCCAAGCCGGCGACATGGCGAACCTGTTGCAAATCCAGGCGTCCGCACCTCACTGGGGCGCGACGCTGGATGGCCTTGTCGCCGCAGCGCGGGATATGGGCTGCGTGGGCATCAGCGGGCAGACCCAGGGCACGTTCATTTCCCACCTCTTCGGTTATAGGAATCTCATCTTCCGCTATGCCGGGGGGACGATGGTCCGCTCGCGAATCGCCGAGGTCACGGAGGCGGTCCGCTCCGGCGACATCGCTATCGGCGGCTTGATGGGCGACCGCTGGACCCGCCTCAGTTCCGACGACTTCGGCCGCTGATCGCCTTCGACTTACCTCTTCGGGGCGCTGCCGGCCATGCGCGGCCTGAGGCACGCCCGGCCCGGTCTTTTCATTCCAGCCGCCATGTTCTATGTCTGCGGCACGGCGCGGGGGCGCATCTTGTCAATCACAAAGGCATCCGGTACGCCCCGCTCATGACAGTTACCGTTCGTTTCGCCCCGTCACCGACCGGCCGCATCCATATCGGCAATGCGCGCACCGCTCTGTTCAACTGGTTGTTTGCCCTCAACAACAAGGGCCGTTTCATCCAGCGCTTCGACGACACCGACGTCGCCCGCTCGAAGCAGGAATTCGCCGACGCCATCCTTTACGACCTGCACTGGCTGGGCATTTTCCCGGATGCCACCGAGTATCAGTCGCGACGCTTCGAAATCTATGACGCGGCGGTCGAGCGGCTGAAGGCTGCGGGTGTCCTTTACGCCTGCTACGAAACGCCGGAAGAACTCGACCTCAGGCGCAAGGTGCGCCGCACGCGAGGCTTGCCGCCAGTCTATGGCCGCGAGGCGTTGGCGTTGACGACGGAGCAGGTGGCCGAATATCAGGCCGACGGGCGCCGGCCTCACTGGCGTTTCCTGCTGCCCAATTTCTCCAGCGATCCGCTGCAGCCGGAGCGCACCGAGATCCACTGGAACGATCTGGTGCGTGGCGACGAGACGGTGGATCTGGCTTCGCTGTCCGATCCGGTGCTGGTGCGCGAGGACGGCACCTATCTCTACACGCTGCCCTCCGTCGTCGACGATATCGAGATGGGCATCAGCCACGTCATCCGCGGCGACGATCATGTCACGAACACCGGCGTGCAGATCGCCCTGTTCAAGGCGCTGGGCGCCGAGCCGCCCGTTTTCGGCCACCACAATCTCCTGACCACCGTCTCGGGCGAGGGACTCTCGAAGCGCACCGGCGCGCTTTCCATCGAGAGCCTGCGCGAGGACGGCATCGAGCCGATGGCCGTCGCTTCGCTGGCCGTGCTGGTCGGCACATCGGAGAATGTCGCGGCCGCGCATGACCTGGCCGAACTCGCCGGCCATTTCGACCCGGCCGCGACCTCGAAATCGTCGTCCAAGTTCGACCCGGCCGAGCTGTTCGTGCTCAACCGGGTGCTGTTGCACCGTATGCCGTTCGCCGAGGCGCGGGACCGGTTGATGGTGCTGGGTATTTCCGGCGAACACGCCGAGCCGTTCTGGCTGGCGGTGCGCGGCAATCTCGACCGGCTGGCTGATGCGATTGCCTGGTGGCGTGTCCTGCGCGAAGGGCCGCAGGAGATGCCCGAATTTTCCGATGACGACCGCGATTTTCTCCACCAGGCACTCGATCTCCTGCCTGAGGAGCCGTGGAACGGGACGGTCTGGAAGGATTGGACCGGCAAGATCAGGGAAGCGACCGGCCGCAAGGGCAAGGCGCTGTTCATGCCGCTCAGGCTTGCCCTTACTGGACGGTCTTCGGGGCCGGAGCTTGCAGATCTATTGCCGCTG
The DNA here is from genome assembly GCF_004794715.1 of Mesorhizobium sp. M8A.F.Ca.ET.207.01.1.1. Lineage (NCBI taxonomy): Bacteria > Pseudomonadati > Pseudomonadota > Alphaproteobacteria > Hyphomicrobiales > Phyllobacteriaceae > Mesorhizobium > Mesorhizobium sp. M8A.F.Ca.ET.207.01.1.1. The sequence continues at coordinate 256,819 of NZ_SRUS01000006.1, forward strand.
ATGGGTCGGGAAGGAACGTTGGCCCGACGACCCTGACCTTGCGCTGTTCCGGGGGCAGGGCCGAAACGGGCGATGTCACCGGCCTGGCCGAAAGACGTTTGATGGCTTCACGGTCGAGCCCGCCTTGCATGTTGGCCAGGGTCTCGGGGTCGGCACCCGGATCGGGCTTCGAGGCCGGTACCGGAACAGACGGCGCCGCGTCCGGTTCGGGCTGTGATTGTTGCTGGCTTGGCGAGTTGCCGCCAATGATCTGGAAATTCTGCGCGGCATTGCAGCCGCAAGCGGGTGGCCGCGACATGTTGGGCTGTTTGTAGAGATAGGCGGTCGGCAACTCGCCGTAGGGCCTGCCGGTGACCGATGACGTCATCGATGCCGAATCGTCGTCCATGCCGCGCGAATAGAAGACCTGCATCTCGGTACCGGGGCAGGCCGATTCGCAATTCTTCTGGTCGCGCTCGAAATCGCCGGCCGAGGCGGCGTTCGACATGGGGAAGAAATAGCCGTCGCAAGTGCGCACGCAACTGGTGTGGAATTCGCCGCCGCTGCCCGCAACGTCCGGAATGCCGGGCTGGTTCAGGACGCGGCTGACATCGCTTTCTTCGCCCGAATCGTCAGGCTGGTCCAAGGTATCGATCCGCCGGTTGTCGGCGCCGAAAAGCTGGTCGAAGAGGTTGGCATTGTCCCCATCTTCACGATTGGCTTCCTGCGCAGGCGCGCGACGAGGCCCCACCGCATCGTCACGGCAGTCATTGGCATCGAGCGCCGCCAGGATGCGGCCGCGGTCGCGGCGTGAGCCGCCGCCGGCGAGCTGGGCACGCTTGGCCTGTAGACTGTCGAGATTGGCGTTCATGCGCTCGATGGTGGCGTTCAGCCCGGCACACTGGTTGATGTTGCGTGAAAACAGCGAGAACCCGCAACCGGCGCTGCTCGCCTGACCGCGAGCCTTCGAGATCTGGTCGCGCTGCCTTTCGATCGCGGCGTCGTATTTCCGCACCAATGCCGGGCCTCCGCCACCGCCGCGTGAGGTCGCGGCGAGGTCAGCCTCCAGTTGACGGCAGACCCGCGAAGCGGCCTGCGGCTCGCTGACCGCCGCGCCGGACAGCAGGAGGCCGAGCAGCACGGCAGCATGCGCCTGCTTCAAACCTCCGCTTGCCATCCGCCTCGATCCCGCTTGCCAGTAATGGCCAAGGCTACGCCGTTCGCGGTTAATCGTCCATTTCGGAAGTCATCTTGTGTCGGCTGAAAAGCGGCGCGCATTCGATGGTGCCCGTCAGCCGCGGCAATGGGCATGGCCGGCCGTCAGAACTTGTAGTTCATCCCGATCCTGACGGTACTGAACGTATTGTCGAAGGTCGTATTGGAGTTGGGCGCGTAGTTGATCGTCTGGTCCCGCAGGTCGACATATCGATATTCGGCATTTGCCGACCAATGATCGGTGATTGCCTGCTCCAGCCCTGCGCCAATCGTCCAGCCAACCTTGGTGTTCTTTTCGGAATAGCTGTTGGCGGGTCCGTCGAGATATTGGTTTTCGACGCCTCCGAAAGCAAGGCCGCCAGTCCCGTAGACAAGGGTGCTGTCGAAAGCATAGCCCGCCCTGGCGCGGATCGTTCCGAACCAATCCACCTTGGTGTCGTAGACATCACCTCCGCCGACATTGATCTCGTCGGAATGTCCCTTGATATCGGCGCCCGAAATATCGGCCTCGATTCCAAGAACCGCGGAATTGACCTGGTAATTGTAGCCGATCTGGACACCGCCCAGAAAGCCGTCGGTGTCATAATCCTGCGTGCCCCGGATCGTTGGCGTGTTTGGCAGGTTGTAGGTCGCGTCGGTGCTGCCAAAACCATAGCCGAGATGCCCGCCGACATAGACGCCGGACCAGTCATGCACGGTCGGCTCGGACCCGATGGCGTCGGCGGCGAACGCCTCTGCGCCAGTCACAATCAGCATTGCCGAAGCGAGCAACAGGGCTCTCATGACATTCTCACGGCCTAGTCAGACGGCCTGACCATATCAAATTGATCCGTGCCGTGAAATCCGCATTCGTTCAATGCGGGATTTCTCGATCAAGAGTTGTGGGCTCGCAACACTTGATCCGCCCAACGCGGGGCTGGATCAATCGGGTCGCGAGAGCCAGTTCAGTCCAGATTGGCGATCGCTTGCGCCTTGTGCGCCGCTTCGACCACCGCCAGTGCGGTCATGTTGACGACGCCGCGCGAGGTCACCGAGGGCGTCAATATGTGCGCCGGCTTGTCGGTGCCGAGAAGGATGGGGCCGACATGCAGGGCATCCATCATGGCGCGCAGTGCCGTTAGCGTGATGTTGGCCGAATCGAGGTTCGGGAACACCAGGAGATTGGCTTCGCCCTTCAGGCGTGAATGCGGATAGACGCGCTGGCGCAGATGCTCCGACAAAGCGGAATCGGCGTGCATTTCGCCATCGCACTGCAGTTCCGGTGCGATGCGCGCCAGAATGGCCGCGGCCTGACGCATCTTCAGGGCGCTCGGCGAATCGCGCGAGCCGAAATCCGAATGCGACAGCAGCGCCGCCTTCGGCTCGATGCCGAAGCGCTGGATTTCCTCGGCCGCCAGCACGGTCATCTCGGCGATTTCGTCGGCCGTGGGGTCGACGGAGACGTGAGTGTCGGTGAGGAAGATGATGCCGCGCTGCGAGATCAGCATGGAAAGGGTCGACAGGTCCCGGTCCTTGATGCCGGTGCGCGGCCCAATGATCAGCGTCACATTGCGCAGATGCCGCTCGAAACGGCCTTCGAGGCCGCAGATCATGGCGTCGGCGTCGCCGCGCTTGAGCGCCAGCGCCGCGATCACCGTGTTGTCGGTGCGCACCATGGTGCGCGCGGCCTCCGTCGTCACGCCACGGCGGCCGGCGAGTTCGATCAGGAGGTCGACATAGTGGCGGTAGCGCGGATCGTCCTCCGGGTTGATCAGGCCGAAATCGACACCGGGCTTGATGCGCAGGCCGTAACGCTTCAGCCTGACCTCGATGACATGCGGGCGGCCGATCAGGATCGGTTCGGCGATGCCTTCCTCGAGCACAACCTGGGCGGCACGCAGGACACGCTCGTCCTCGCCGTCGGCGTAGATGACGCGTTTGGCGCTGGAAGCCTTGGCGGAGGAGAATACCGGCTTCATCACCAGGCCGGAGCGGAAGACGAAGCGGTTGAGCTTGTCGATATAGGCGGCGAAGTCGGTGATCGGCCGCGTCGCGACACCGGTGTCGCAGGCTGCCTTGGCGACGGCCGGCGCGATGCGCAGGATGAGGCGCGGGTCGAAGGGCGAGGGAATCAGGAATTCGGGGCCAAAGATCGGCGTTTCGCCGGAGTAGGCGCGCGCGGCGACATCGGAAGGTTCCTCGCGGGCAAGGGCGGCGATTGCCCGCACCGCCGCCATCTTCATCTCCTCGTTGATGGCGCTGGCGCCGCAGTCGAGCGCACCCCTGAAGATGTAGGGGAAGCAAAGCACGTTGTTGACCTGATTGGGAAAATCGGAACGGCCCGTGCAGATCATGGCGTCCGGACGCGCCGCGCGCGCCACTTCCGGCATGATCTCGGGATTGGGATTGGCCAGCGCCAGGATCAACGGCTTCGGCGCCATGTGTTGCAGCAGCTCCGGCTTCAGCACGCCGGCGGCGGATAGCCCCAAGAACACATCGGCGCCCGGGAGGACGTCGGCCAGCGTGCGCGCCTCGGTTTCCTTCACATAAGGGTCTTTCCAGCGGTCCATCTCGTCGACACGGCCCTTGTAGGCGACGCCGAAACGGTCGGTGACCCAGATGTTCTCGACGCGCACGCCGAGCGAAACGAGCAGATTGAGGCAGGCAAGGGCGGCGGCACCTGCTCCGGAGGTGACGACCTTGATCTCCGAAATGGTCTTGCCGGCGAATTCCAGCCCATTGAGCACGGCGGCGGCGACGATGATGGCGGTGCCGTGCTGGTCGTCATGGAACACCGGTATGCTCATGCGGGCCTTCAGGCGTTCCTCGACCTCAAAACACTCCGGCGCCTTGATGTCCTCGAGGTTGATGCCGCCAAAGGTCGGCTCCAGCGCGGCGACCGTTTCCACCATGCGCTCGATTTCAGGCGCGTCGATCTCGATGTCGAAGACGTCGATGCCGGCGAACTTCTTGAACAGGACCGCCTTGCCCTCCATCACCGGCTTGGAGGCAAGCGGCCCAATATTGCCGAGACCGAGCACGGCCGAGCCGTTCGACACGACGCCGACCAGGTTGGCGCGCGCCGTGTAGTCGGCGGCGGTCGCCGGGTTGTCGCGGATCTCCAGGCAAGGAGCAGCGACGCCGGGCGAATAGGCGAGCGCCAGGTCGCGCTGGTTGCCGAGCGGCTTGGTGGCCTGAATCTCGAGCTTTCCCGGCGTCGGGTGCTTGTGAAAATAGAGGGCGGCTTCGTCGAGGTCCGAACGTGCCGTTTTCTTGTTCTCGCCTTCCATGCGGCCGCTCCTCGAAACCTGCTTCGGAGTCCTTTTAGCATGAGGCCAAGGTTTTTCGCGACGCTAATTGACGCGCCGGCAGCTTTAAATGCCGGAGCATCAAAATGCGATATTTGCCAGATGGTTACGGCTGTTTCATGAAAAGTCAGATTGCGTTGCTTCGCAGGCGCGCCGGTCAAAAGGCACTGACGTAGAGGCCTCCGTCGACGGGTATATTCTGCCCGGTCAGATAGCCGGCATGGACAGAGCACAGGAAGGCGCAGATCTGGCCGAACTCCTCCGGCGTGCCAAGCCGCTTGGCCGGTACGTCGGCGCTGATGCGGGTCTTGCGCGCCGTGGCCGCCTTGGGGTCCTCCGACGTGCCGGCCTCATGCGGGCCGCGCAGCCGGTCGGTGTCGAGCTTGCCCGGCAGCAGGCTGTTGATGGTCACGTTGCGCTCGATCACCGTGCGCGCCACGCCGGCAAGGAACGACGTCAGGCCGGCGCGCGCCCCCGATGAGAGGTCAAGGCCGGGGATCGGGACGTAGACCGACAGCGAGGTGATGTTGACGATGCGTCCGAAGCCACGCGCCGCCATGCCGTCGATGACCGCCTGTACCAGTTCGATCGGTGTCACCATGTTCTGAGTAACGCCTTCGAGGATTTTTCCACGATCGAGTTCGCGGAAATCGCGAAGCGGCGGCCCGCCATTGTTGTTGACGAGGATGTCGGGTTCCGGACAGGCAGCGAGCAACGCCTTTTGTACCTCCGGCTTCGAAACGTCGCCGACGACTTCCGTCACCGTCACGCCATGGCGTTGGCGCAGCTCCGCGGCGGTTTTGGCGACCAGCTCCGCATTGCGCCCATTGACGACGATGTCGCAGCCTGCCTCGGCCAGCGCCATGGCGCAGCCACGCCCGAGCCCCTTGCTCGAAGCGCAGACGATGGCCTTCTTTCCGCGGATACCAAGATCCATGACGATTTCTCCTTTGATTTGCCCGGCAGGCTAGCGCCAGCGCTGGACCAATCGCAACCGTCATACGGTTGTTGCATGAATCGGGGCATAGGCTGCTCGAAAGCAAGGGTGAATCCGATGTCAGGCCAAGAGCCCCGCACTTTCCGCAGCATGTTCATTTCCGATGTCCATTTGGGCTCGAAAGCGGCGAAGGCCGATTTCCTGATCGATTTCCTGCGCTACCACGATGCCGACATCATCTATCTGGTCGGCGATATCGTCGACGGCTGGCGCCTGAGGCGCAGCTGGCACTGGCCGCAAAGCCACAATGACGTCGTGCAGAAACTGCTGCGCAAGGCGCGCAAGGGCGCCTCGATCACCTATATCGCCGGCAATCACGACGAATTCGCCCGTCAGTTCCAGGGCGTGCATTTCGGCGGCATCGTCGTGGCCGACCGCGCCATCCACGAAACCGCCGATGGTCGGCGACTGCTGGTCATCCATGGCGACCAATTCGATACCGTCGTCCACAACCAGCGTTGGCTCGCTTATCTCGGCGACCATGCCTATGACGCCGCCATGCAGGTCAACCGGGTGATCACGCGGCTGCGCCAACTGCTCGGCCTGCCTTATTGGTCGTTTTCGTCCTGGGCCAAGGTCAAGGTCAAGAAGGCCGTGAACTTCATCGGCTCGTTCCAGACGGTGCTCAGCGAGGAAGCGCGACGCTCGCATGTCGACGGTGTCATCTGCGGGCACATCCACCATGCCGCCATCGAAAGCTATGGCGACGTGCAATATATCAATACCGGTGACTGGGTGGAGAGCTGCACCGCCGTGGTCGAGCATTTCGACGGCCGCATGGAGATCCTGACCTGGGCGCATGTGCTGCCCAAGGCGCCTGACGAGCCCTTCATCCCGATGCTGATCGAGGACAGGGTGGTGCATGCGGCCTGAGGTGGAAGCCGGCCCTGTACTTTCTGGTGTTAATCGACTGGTCCAGCCGGTTTCGTCCGGTTTTTCCTCATGTTAAGGATCGGTTTGCGCTGCTCGCCGGTCGTTGAGCGCAGCGTCATTGGATCGATTCATGCCGCTGCCGCCGCTTTCGCCCGAACAACTCGTGAAGCCGAGCCGTTTTGAGCTGCGCATGAGCCTCATCTTCGGCACGCTGTTCATATCGCTTGGCACCCATTTGCCCTATTTCCCGCTTTGGCTGCAGGCCAAGGGGTTTCACGCCGAGCAGATCGCCGTCATCCTTGCGGCGCCCATGTTCCTGCGCGTGGTGACGACACCGCTGCTGACCACGCTTGCCGATCGTGCCAGGGACCGCGCCGATGTCTATGTCGTGCTCGTGGCGGCCTCGTTCCTGTTGTCCGCGGGGTATTTCCTGACGCCGACCTACGCGACGGTGCTGGCGGTGTCGTTGCTGCTGACCATTGTCTGGACGCCGCATTCGCCGATCGCCGATTCACTGGCGCTTTCGGGCGTGCGCCGCTTCGGGTCCAACTATGCGGGCATGCGCAAATGGGGATCGATCTGCTATCTCCTGGCCAATGTCGCGGGCGGCTTCATTCTGGCGGCTACTGGTCCCCGGGCCGTTCCGGTGATCATATTCCTTGCCCTTGGCGCGGCACTCGCCGCAGGCCTGATGGCGCCGCGCCTGGGGAAGCCGCGCAAGGCCTCGCCGCTGTCGGCGACGGAAATCCAGCAGGCGGCGCCGGGCCTGTTCAATGCCTATTTCCTCTATTTCACGCTTGGTGTCGGCATCATCACAGCCAGCCACGCCTTCCTTTATGGCTTCGTCTCGATCTATTGGAAATCGATCGGCATCAGCGATTCCGTCGTCGGCCTGCTATGGGCGTGGGGGGTGGTGTCCGAGGTCTGCATGTTCCTGTTTTTCAATCGAATATTCGCCTCCGTACCCGTCGTCCGGGTTATGCTCATTGCCGGCATCGGCTCGATCGTGCGTTGGATCGCCTTTCCGCTGGTGTGGCCGCTCGGCCTTGGCGTCGGCGGCTTTTTCGCAGTGCAGTCGCTGCATTCGGTGTCTGTCGCAATGGTGCTGATCGGCCTGCAGAAGATGATCGCCGAAACCGTCTCAGAAGAACGCACGGGCGCCGCGCAAGGCATCGCCTATTTCTTCAACGGGTTCTTCATGGCCGCCGTCACGCTTGCCTCCGGTCCGCTCTATGACCGCCTCGGCGTCGATGGCTTCCTGGCGATGATCCCGATCGCGATCATTGGCCTCGTGCTGATCGGGCTTGCGGCCCGCTCAGCCCCACAGCGCCCGGTCCGGGGGTGAGACGAGCGATCCCTGGTAGACGAGACCCGGCACACGATCCCGGGCAAGCAGCAGCGGGCCGTCGAGGTCGACGAAATCGGCTCCTTGCGCGAGCAGAACGGCCGGCGCCATTGCCAGCGAGGTGCCGACCATGCAGCCGACCATGACGCCGAAACCCAGTTCGCGAGCGCGGTCGCGCAAGGTTAGCGCCGCCGTCAGCCCGCCGGACTTGTCGAGCTTGATGTTGACGGCATCGTAGAGTCCGACAAGGGATTCGAGGTTTCCTGCTTCATGAACGCTCTCGTCTGCGCAGATCGGGACCGGGTGCGCTATGTGGCGCAGGATGCCGTCACGGCCCGCCGGCAGCGGCTGCTCGATCAGGGCGATGCCCTGCTCGGCGGCAAAGGCGAGGTTCGCGACGATGTTGTCGTCGGTCCAGCCTTCATTGGCATCGAGGATCAACCGGCTCTCGGGCGCGGCCTGTCTCACCGCCCGGATGCGGGCGATGTCGTTGTCGCCGCCGATCTTGACCTTGAGCAGCGGCCGGCCGGCGTTGGCGCGGGCCTGCGCCGCCATCGCCTCGGGTTCTCCGAGCGACAGCGTGTAAGCGGTTTCGAGCCGATGCAACGGGTCCGGCCAGATTGCGTTCGCCACCGGATTGCCGCTGATCTTGGCTTCAAGATCCCAAAGGGCACAGTCTACAGCGTTGCGCGCCGCCCCGGCAGGCATTGCGTCGAGCAGGGCGATGCGGTCCATCCCGCCGGCGATCCGGTCACTCATCGCCTGGATCGCGTCATGGACACCAGCCATGGTCTCGCCATAGCGCCTGTAGGGAACGCATTCGCCACGCCCGCTATGGCCACCCTGGCTGATCGTGCAGGTGATGACCTCGGCCTCGGTCTTGGAGCCGCGCGAAATGGTGAAGGTCCCGGCGATCGGAAAACGCTCGGCCTCGACCGAAATGACACGCGCCATATTTTTCTGCTCCGGCTATGCGAGAAGGGTTGTCGGCAAATCGACAAGGTCGGACCCATCAGGCTAAACAGGACGCCATGTTGACCATCGGTAAACGCGACGCAAGCGGCACGACCGCCTCGGGGGCTGATCACGACCCGCGCGTGGCGGTCGGCGAGGAGGGTGGCGTCCTCGGCTGCGCGTTTTCCGGAGTCTGGACGACACGGACCGTGGCGCTGATCGACGCCGAGATGCGCAAGATCGAGAAGCGAAGCGGTTTCAAGACGTTGGCGCTCGATCTTTCGAAAATCGAGAAGATCGATACCGCCGGCGCCTGGCTGATCGACCGGCTGGTCAGCGTCTTCGAGAAGAAGAATGTCGAGGTCCGGCTGCAAGGCCAAAGTGATGTCGCTTCCATATTGCTCGAAGCAGTCGGCGAAGCCGTCCGGCGCGAGCCCGAATCCGGACCGGCGCGGCCGCCCAACATTGTCATTCGGGCGCTGGAGGCGGTTGGCCGGCGCGTCTACGAGATGCGTGACGATTTCCTTGCCTCGATGAACATATTGGGCGCTACCATCCGCGGCGCGCAGATGAAGCTCGGCCGCGGCCATGCGGTCAACCCGGCAGCGATCTTCAACCAGATCGATCGCATGGGCGTCGGCGCTATCCCCGTGGTGGTGCTGATGTCGGCGATCGTCGGGGCCATCGTCGCCCAGCAGGGCGCCTATCAGCTCAGTTATTTCGGCGCCGACATCTTCGTCGTCGATCTCGTCGGCGTGCTGATCCTGCGTGAACTCGGCGTGCTGATGACGGCAATCATGATCGCCGGCCGCTCCGGCAGCGCGATCACTGCCGAAATCGGCTCCATGAAGATGCGCGAGGAGGTCGATGCGCTGAAGGTCATCGGCCTCAATCCGATCGGCGTCCTGGTCTTTCCGCGGCTGGTTGCCCTGGTGATCGCCTTGCCCTGCCTGACGATCATCGCGAATTTTGCCGCACTTGGCGGCGGCATTGTCGCCGCCTGGCTTTACTCCGATATCCCGCCCGCTGCCTTCATCGACCGGTTGCGTGTCGCAATCGATCTCAGCACGATTTTCGCCGGCCTGATCAAGGCGCCGTTCATGGCCATGATCATCGGCACGATCGCCTCCGTCGAGGGCATGAAGGTTGGCGGCAGCGCCGAATCGCTCGGCCAGCACGTGACCGCTTCGGTGGTGAAGTCGATCTTCGTCGTCATCATCCTCGACGGGCTTTTCGCCATGTTCTACGCAGCGATCGAGTTCTGACAAGATGGCGAAGGGCAATGGGGTCGAGGTGAAGGACGAGGTCGACAGCGAAATCGTCCTTTCGGTGCACGACGTCACCGTTGCCATTGACGACAAACTGATCCTCGACAAGCTGTCGCTCGACATCACGCGCGGCGAAATACTGGGGTTCGTCGGGGCCTCGGGCGCCGGCAAGTCCGTGCTGTTGCGCACCATTCTGGGCTTGATGCCCAAGCAGTCGGGAACAATCAAACTGTTCGGCGTCGACGTCGACAAGGCAAGCGACATCGAGCGGCTGCGCATCGACATGCGTCTTGGCGTGTTGTTCCAGCATGGTGCGCTGTTTTCGGCGCTGACCGTGATGGAGAACGTGCAGGTGCCGATGCGCGAATATCTCGACCTGCCAAGGAAGCTGATGGACGAGCTGGCGCTGCTCAAGATCGAGCTGGTCGGGCTGCCGCCGGATGCGGCGCAGAAGTTTCCCTCCGAACTCTCCGGCGGCATGATCAAGCGCGCCGCGCTTGCCAGGGCGCTGGCGCTCGACCCCGACATCGTCTTTCTCGACGAGCCGACGTCGGGCCTCGACCCGATCAGCGCGGCCGAGTTCGACGAACTCGTCGTCAAGCTGCGCGACACCATGGATCTGACCGTCTACATGGTGACCCACGACCTCGATACGCTGTTTACAGCCTGCGACCACGTGGCGGTGCTGGGCAAGAAAAAGGTCCTGGTCGAAGGCACTATCGACGACATGCTGAAGAGCGAGGAACCGTGGGTGAAATCCTATTTCCGCGGAAAACGCGCACGGCAACTTGATCTTGCCGCTCGTGCATAGCCATAAGTGAAGCAATGGAAACCAGAGCCAACTACGTCATTGTCGGCATTTTCACGCTGGTTGCGATCCTGGCGGCTTTCGGCTTCGTCTATTGGACGGCCGCGATCGGCGACAGGGGCGAGACGACGCTGCTGCGGGTGCGCATTCCGGGCTCGGCCTCTGGTCTCGGCCGCGGCAGCTTCGTGCTGTTCAACGGCGTCAAGGTTGGCGACGTCAAGCGTGTCTATATCGACGTCGACAATCCGACTGTCGCCATCGCCGACACCGAGATCGACCGGATGACGCCGATCACCAAGTCGACGCAGGCCGATATCGGCCTTGCCGGCCTTACCGGGCAGGCCAATATCGAGCTCAAGGGCGCCGACCCCAAGGAAGTGAAGCTGCTCGACCAGGCTGAAAAGGAGGGCAAGGTCGCCGAGATCATCGCCAATCCTTCGGCCGTGACCAATCTGCTGCAGACGGCGCAGAACATCTTTACCCGCGCCGACAAGGTGCTGACGGAGCTGGAGGGCTTCACCAAGGATGTCCGCGGGCCGCTGACGCAGACCGTGCAGAACGTACGGACGTTTTCCGATGCACTGGCCAGGAATTCCGACGGCATCGACAAGTTCTTGTCCGCCGTCAGCGCGCTGTCCGATGAGCTGAAAGGCGTTTCAGGCAAGCTCGACGGCACGTTGAAGGCAGCGGAGGGCCTGCTCAATGCCGTCGACAAAGACAAGATCAAGAGCATCGTTGCCAATGTCGACACGGTGACGGGGAACCTCAAGGAAACCTCGCGGCAGCTGGATGGCGTGATCAAGAACGTCGATACGGCTGTCGGATCGGTCAACGACTTCGCCAAGCAGACGCAAGGCACGCTGGCCAAGGTCGATGGCGTACTCGACGGCATCGACCCGGCGCAGGTGCGCCAAGCGCTCGCCAACATCCAGAAGGCCAGCGACAACGCCAACAAGGCGGCTGCCGATATCGCTGAGGTGACCGGCAAGATCGCCAATCGGGCCGACGACATCGACCAGACAATCAAGGACGCCAGGCAATTGGCGCAACGGCTCAACGACGCCTCGGTGCGGGTCGACGGCATACTCGCCAAGGTCGACAAGCTGCTCGGCTCGGGTCAGGCCGACGGCGTGATGGCCGACGCAAGGGATACGCTGAAATCCTTCAAGCAGGTCGCCGATACGCTGAACGCCCGCCTTGGGGTCATCACCGACAATCTGGCGCGCTTCTCGGGCCAGGGGCTGCAGAATGTCGAGGCGCTGGTGCAGGACAGCCGCCGCTCGATCAACCGCATCGAGGAGGCGGTGACGGATCTCAGCCGCAATCCGCAGCGCATCCTTTCGGGTGGCGAGGGCGAGGTTCGTCAGTTCGACGGCAGGGCGCGGCGTTGACTTCGGCGCCGCCCCGCCGCAAGAACAGTGCTCGTGAATGCGGGTTTGATCTTACGATCGGGGACAGCGGGGATCACGCGTGGCGTTGAGTAGGCTTGGAACAGGCGGGTTGAAATCAGCTGCGCTGCTGGCTGTCCTGGCGGTTGCCGGTTGCGCGGCTCTCGGCGGCAAGCCGGCACCGCTCGACACGTTCGAACTGTCGGCGCCATCGGTCGACGCGCATGGCCATAGCCGCAAGCAAATCCTGATCGCCCAGCCTTCGGCGTTGAAGGCGCTGGACAGCCAGAACATCGTCATCAAACCCTCCGACCGCTCGATCCAGTATCTGAAGGGCGCGCAATGGGCCGACCGCCTGCCGCTGATCGTGCAGGCGCGGCTGGCCGAGACGTTCCAGCGCTCGGGCAGCTTTGCCGGCGTCGGCAAGCCGGGCGAGGGGCTGGCGATCGACTATCAGGTGATCGTCGAGGTCCGGTCCTTCGAGGTCCGCGTCAATGGCGGCGAACATGCCGAGGTCGACCTGTTCGTGCGCCTGCTCAACGACCGCAACGGCGAAGTGAAGGCTTCCAAGAACTTCACCGCATCCGCACCCGTATCAGGCAGCGGCAACCCGGCCTATGTCGGCGCGCTCGACGCGGCCTTCGGCGATGCGGCCAAGCAGATCGTCCGCTGGACCGATTCGGTGATCTGAGCGCCAGACGCGCAGGAGTTCCATCTTTCGGGCTACGGACGGTCGAAGACGTCCGGCCGCAGCTTTCCAGTCTTCATCAGGTGCTGCAGGGTGTAGGTGACGGACAGCGCATCGTCTAGCGCGTCATGCCCCTGCAATGGCGGGTGTTCGACGCCGTAATATTGCGCAAGCTTGTTGCTCGGTGTCCTTGCCAGGTCCTCGATCGGCATGCCGGCCGCGATCAGCAGTTTCACGGCGTTGTCGAACCGGGTGGCCGGGATGGGCGGCTTGATGCCCGCGACATAGCAACTGATGGCGATCATGTTCAGTTCGTCCTTGCCCCAGGACCAGAACCGAGCTCCATCGGAAAACCGATCGACGCCGGCAAGGGCTTCTTCCAGCCCGACGCCTTCGGCCTCGATGATTTCTTCGGTGATGCCGGTCAGCCCGGTGAAGAACGGATCAAGCGCGTATCTCTCGCCGAATCGGTCTATCGGCGTGATGTAGGCCTTGTGCGTGCCCAGCACGGGGAAGTCGCCTTCGAGGCCGAGCCTTGCAGCCCCGATCTGGGCGATGACCGGATCCGGGTCATGGGCCGCGCACCAGTATCTGCGTTGTGAGCCCTCAAGGCAGAGAAACTCGCAGTCGAAGATGATTGCCGTCTTCACAAGTCAGTATCCGGTTCCGGAAAAGCGAGACCAAACCCGGATGCGTCTTCCGGGTGGCGAGATCAGTCCCTTCAAGAAAAAAGGCGGGAGACAAATCCCCCGCCTTTTTCGTTTTGGCTTGGCGACCGCTTAATGCAGGCGGCCGCTGGCATGGGCCAGCATGGTGTAGACCTTGCCGGTGTCCGACGTGAGATAGGTCTGCGCCATGATGTTGTCGCGGTCGTTGCGCGAGACATCCTTGAGCAGCTTCTCGAAATCGTCGCAATAGCGGTCGACGGCGGCGCGGAATTCGGCCTCCGCCTGGTATTTGCGGCGGATTTCGTCGAACGTCTGCTGGCCTTTCAGCGTGTAGAGCCTGCGCGTGAAGACGTCACGCTCGCCACGCCGGTAGCGGTTCCACAGCTCGATCGACGCATCGTGATCGATGGCCCGCGCGATATCGACGGACAGCGAGTTCAGCGATTCCACGACATGCAGCGGGGAACGCTGGGCATGGGCCGGGCGCGGTGCTTCCGCGGGCGCTTGGGGGGCCGCCGGCCTGAGGTCGGCATCGTTCGACGCGGCGGTCAGCAGATCACGCACCCAGCCGCCTTGCGGCGCGCGGGCACCGGCGTCGGTGGCACGCTGGCGTGGTGCTGGCTCCGCCGGACGCTCCAGATCGAGCGTGCCGCGCAGTGCCGCGCCGCCCAGCGGTGCCTGCGGCGGGCGCAGATCCGCCTGCTGCGGTGCCGGAGCGCGACGGGGCGGCTCGGCGGCGCGTGCCGCCGGTGCCTGCGGCGCCGGACGCAAGGGACGCGGTTCCGAGGAGTCGCCGCCACGACCGGATTTCGCAACGATATCCGAAAGCTCCTTCAAGGCGTTGATCTGCTCGGAAACGGCGCGTCGGATGGCCGAGGTCGATTCCTTGGCCTCTTCCGGCATCTCGATGACGCCTTTCTTGAGCTCGGCGCGGGTGAGGTCGAGCTCGCTCTTGATCGAGCCCGCCGTGCGCCGCATTTCCTCGGTCGCATCGGCGAAGCGCTTGGTTGCCGACTCGACGACCTCGGTGATGGCGTTGCGGATCTTGTCGGCCGATTCCAGCGTCTTGCCTTCGGCGTTCTGCAGCGTCTGGCCGACGAGGTTTTCGAAAGAACGCATGACCCTTTCGAGATCTTCCGACTTCTTGACCAGGCCAACGGCGAGATCCTCGAGCGACGACTGTCTTTCCAGCGTGTGTTCGAGGTTGCTCTGGGCCGAGCTCAGGAGGTCCGAGGCGCCGGCGAGCAGGCGGCTGTGTTCGTCGAACTTGGTGGCGATCGAGGCGACCTCACGCAAGGTCGACGACGACAGTTCCGTCAGCCTTGTCGTGTTCGAATCGACCAGACGCGCCGAGCTGGCAAAGGTCTGCGCCGCCTTTTCGGTGGTTGCCGCGAAGCTTTGCGTGCTGCCGGTCAGACGTTGATCGACCTCGCCGAGGTTGACCGCGGCCTGCTCGATCAACTGACCGAGCTGCGAGCTGGACTTGGTCATCCGGCCGATGAGATCGGCGACGCTGTCGGACAGCGACGAACGGGCGCCTTCGACCGCCGACAAGGTTTCGGCGGTGCGGCTGGCCAGCGCGTTGACCAGGGTCGCATTCTCGCTGCGCAGCTTCTCGGTCGCGCGTTCCGTGACCTCTTCCATGCTCTTTTGCAGGTCCGAGCCGCCCTGGGTGAAGCGCTCGACCAAAGGACGCGCGGTTTCGTCGAGGATCTTCGACATCTCGGCGGACCGCGCCGCGAGCATGGTGTTGAGCTCGCGGGTGTTGGCGCCGATCGTCTTGGCGGCATCGTTGGTGCTCTGGCCGATATGCTGGCCGACCGCGGTGAAGGTCTCCGCGATCACATTGGCACGCGATACGAGTTGCGCCTCGGCGGTCGATACCTGCTCGTTGAGCTTCTGGCCCATCGTCTCGGCCGTGTAGGCGAGCCGGTTTTCGACGCCGGCGATCTGCTCCTCGACACGGGCGGCCGCGGCCGCCGCGCTCGACGCGAGACGCTCGTCGGCGCCGGCAAGCGCCTGCTCGATTTCGCGCGCATGCACGGCCAGTTCCTGGCCGGTCTGGCGGGCACGATCGGCGACCCTCTGCTCGGTGCTGGCGAAGGCGCCGACAATGGTCTGCGCATGCTCGCCGATCGTCGAGGTGCTGTCGGCGATGCGCGAAACCAGGCGCTGGTCGGCGTCGTCGAAGATACGGGCGATTTCGGACGCCCGGCTGGACAGCGCGTCCGACCCCTCGGCGATGCGCGAGACCAAATGCTGGTCGGCGGCGTCGAAGATGCGGCCAAGGTCCGACGCGCGGGCGGCGAGCGCCTCGGCGGATTCGCCGATGCGCATGCCGAGCCGCTGGTCGGCGCTTTCGAAGTTGCGCAGGATGTCGCCGGCGCGGGCGGCCAGCGATTGCGCCGTTTCCACGGCCCGGGCGACGAGCTTCTGGTCGGCCGCGTCGAATGTGCCGGCAATCTCGCTTGCGCGGGCGGCCAGCTGATCCGCAGTCTCCTGGGCACGGGCGGCGAGCTTTTGGTCCGTCATGTCGAAGGTGCCGGCGATCTCGCCAGCGCGAGCGGCGAGCTGATCGGCGGTTTCATGGGCGCGGGCCAGCAGCGAGCTGGACGTGTCGTCGGCGCGGGCGAGCAAGGCGTTCGACGTATCTTCCGCGCGGGCGTGGAGGCGACGATCGGCCTCCTCGAAGGTGCGGGCAATGTCTTCGGCCCGTGCCAGCAGGGCGGCGGACGTCTGTTCGGCGCGCTCGGCGATCTTGCGATCGGCGTCGCTGAAGGCCGCACCGGCCTGCTCGTGCAGCGTGCTGGTGACTTCCAGGACCTTTTCGCGCAAGGCGCCGGCGACGAAGACCGCGCTCTTCTCGAGGACGCTGCGGACGTTGTCGACACCAGTCGACAGGGCGCGCTCCATGGTGCCGGCGCGTTCCTCGATGATGCCGGTCTGGCGGCTGAACGCCTGCTCGATCTTGTCGACATCGGCGGCGATGGCGGCGGAAATGTCCGTGCTCCGGGCCGCGATCTGGTCGATATGGCCGGACAGCGAGCGATCGACGTCCTTGCGGGTCTCGGCGAGCTTGCCGAGATCATCTTCCAGCGCCCGGCTGAGCATATTGCGGCCTTCGGACAACTTGCCGACATGCCCGGCGATGATGTCGTCGATATCGCCGCGGCTTTCGGTCAGCCTCTGCAGGTCGGCTTCGAGAGCGCGCTTGAGAATGTCGCGGCCCTCGGCGAGCTTCTCGACCTGGCCGGCGACCAGGCCGTCGATGCTGGAGCGGCTTTCGGCCAGCTTGGCGAGATCGGCCTCCAGCGCACGCTTGAGGACATCGCGGCCTTCGGCGAGCTTCTCGACCTGGCCGGCGACCAGCCCGTCGATGCTGGAGCGGCTCTCGGCCAGCTTGGCAAGATCGTCTTCGAGCGCCTTCGACAAGGTCGAACGCTCCTGGACAAGCCGTTCCGCGTGATTGTTGACGTGGCCGCTAACGGTCAGCAGGTCGGCCTCGAGCGCTCTCGACAAGGTCGAGCGATCCTGGGCGAGCCGCTCGGTGTGGCTGTTGACGTGGCTGCCGACAGTCTCGAGGTCGGCCTCAAGCGCCTTCGACAATGTCGAACGCTCCTGGGCAAGCCGGTCCGAGTGGCTGTTGACAAGGCTGTTGACGGTTTCGAGATCGGCCTCAAGCGCGCGGGCGAACTGGGCGCGGTCGTCGACCAGTTTCTGGGACTGGTCGGCAACGGTGTTCCTGACCGTGTTGAGGTCGGCTTCCAATGCGCGGCGCAGGATGTCGCGACCTTCGGCGAGCTTCTCGACCTGGCCGGCGACCAGCCCGTCGATGCTGGAGCGGCTTTCGGCCAGTTTCGCGAGATCGTCTTCCAGCGCTTTCGACAAGGTCGAGCGATCCTGAACCAGCCTGTTCATGTGGTCGGCGATGACGCTGTTCACATTCTGCAGATCGGCTTCCAGAACGCGCGAGAGCTGCCCGCGATCCTCGGCAAGTTTGTCCGACTGGCTCGATATGACGTTCTTGATGGTGTTGAGGTCGGATTCCAGCGCACGCTTGAGAATGTCGCGGCCTTCGGCGAGCTTCTCGACCTGGCCGGCGACCAGCCCGTCGATGCTGGCGCGGCTTTCGGCCAGCTTGGCGAGGTCGGCTTCAAGCGTCTGCGACAGCAGCCCGCGGTCTTCCGCCAGGCGTCCCGAATGGCTGTCGATCAGGCCGCGTATGCCCGACAGGTCGCTTTCGAGCGAGCGGCCGAGCTGCGTGCGGTCTTCGGCCAGTTTCGCCGAATGCGCCTCGATGAGGTTCTTGATACCGGCAATGTCGTTTTCCAGCGCCTTGGCGAGCACCGCGCGGCCCTCGGCGATTTTCTCGACCTGGCCGGCGACAAGGCCGTCTATGTCGGCGCGGCTGTCGGACAATTTGCCAAGATCAGCTTCCAACGCGCGCGACAGGATGTTGCGGCCTTCAGCCAGTTTTCCGACATGTCCGGCGACCATTTCATCAATGATCGTACGAGCTTGCACCAATTTACCAGAGTCTTCGTTGAGGGCCAGAGAGAGCCGGTTGCGGCCTTCTTCCAGCCTTTCGAGGTGGCTGCCGAGCGACGCATCGATGGCGGCGCGCGATTCGTTGACCTTGCGCAGGTCTTCTTCGAGCGCACGCGCTATCAGGCCGCGGCCTTCGGCCAGCTTCTGCACCTGGTTGGTCACCGCGGCATCAATGCCGGCGCGGCCCTCGGCGAATTTCGCCAGGTCCGCCTGCATGGCTTCCGCCATGCGCTCGCGGCTCTCGGAAAGCTTGCGGCTGTGGTTTTCGACGGCTTCCTCGATACCGACGCGGGCGTCGGCAAGTCTCTGGATGTCGGCGTCGAAGGAGCGCGACACGACGTGGCGGGCTGCCTCCATGCGGCCGGCGAAATCGCTGGCGCGCGCTTCGAGCATCGACGAGGTCGAGGTGACGATGTCGGCCATGTCGGCGCCGATCTGGGTCTTGCCCTGATCGATCATGGCCGACAGCGTGTCCTTGCTCTCGGCGAAGGTGTGGGCGATTTCACGCGCACGCTCGACCAGCGTTTCGTTGATCTGACGGGCGCGGGCTTCCAGCGCCGCATTGAGCTTCTGCGTGCCGGTGTCCAGCGCTTCGGCGCGGGTCTGAAATTCGCTGATCAGCGCCTGGCCGCGTTCGGCCAAGGTGCGCTCGATGCCGTTGAGGCTGGCCTCGAACTCGGAATTGAGGGTGCGCGCGGCGCCGCCGAGCAGAGACACCATGCCGGTGGTGCGGTCGTCGAGCAGGTCGGTCAACGAGCGAGTCAAGCCGTCCGTGGTGTCCGTCAGCTTGGCGATGCGGGTATCGAGCAGGCTGGCGAAAGCCTCGCCGGAGGTCGAAAGCCGGTCGGTGATGTTGTCGAGCCGGCCTTCCACCGAGTCGAAGATCGACATCGAGCTTTCATTGATGCGGTCGATCAGCGTGTCGCCGGAATTGGTGATCGTCATCGACAGCTTGGTCGACGCATTGAGTATGCTGTCGCGGATGATGTCGCTTGCCGCGCCGATTTCATCGCGCAAGGTCTCGTGCGCGCCGGAGATCGAGGCGCGGACACGTTCGGCATGAGACACCACGGCTTCGCGTTCACTGCCCAATCCGTCGACCAGCGACCGAATCCGGGTTTCGTTTTCCGAATAGGAGCGTTCGATCTGGTTGACCTCGCTGTGGACCAGCGTTTCCAGCTCCACGGCACGGGCAAGCGTGCGTTCGATGCCCTCGCCCATGGCGGCCACCTCGCGGCGGACGGCCTGGCCGATCATCATGACGCGATCCTGGGCCATGTTTTCCGGCTCGGTCAGGCGGAAGGCCACTTCCGTCATCGATTGCGCGGCGATGCGCATGTCCTGGGCGCGGCGGATCATCGCCGCGAAGGCCCAGAACAGGATGACGGGCACGATTGCCGCGACCGCGAGGCCGATCAGTTCGGGGCGGGCAAAAAACTGGTCCAGCGTGCGTATCCGCCAGATTCCCGGTCCAAAAAGCAGGTTGGCCAGTCCGCCGGCGCCCGCTATCCAGGCGAGCGAGACAAAGGCGATGACCCAGTAGATGGTGTTGGAGGCGCGCCTGTTCAGGCTGTGCAGAAGGGTCTTGTAATCTTTCTGGCGATCGTCGTTGGCTGGCGCGAAACCAGCGGGCTGGCCACCATTGCGCGTCTCCACCGGGCGAAGTTCGGCCGGCTTGGCCTTTGGCGCGGGCATTGCGGCCTGAGCCTGATTGACGACGGGCGCCGACGGCTGCTGATTGCGTCCCTCGCGTGCCAGCTCGTCGGCGGCCTGCGATATCTGCGCTTCCAGATCTTCCATCGAAGCCGCGATATCGAGGTCGCCGCTGTCGGTATCGCTGCTCAGGTCGAGATCGAGCGCTTTTTCGAGTTCCCTGGCTACGTCGCTGTCGAGAGTTCTGGTCGTCGTTGGTTTCTTCGCCATGCCTTCGCTACCCTGTACTAGCTGCCGCGGGGGCTTATAATTCTGGTTATCTTACCCCCGCGCAGGAGGCTGAAAATGGACCCTCGTATCGTAATGACACAGGGGGGTAAAGAAAACATGCATTCCGCGGGATACGTAAAACTTTAAATATAGGGTTAACGGAACCGTGATTTGGGCGCCGTTTTCGCAACATTTTTCCCGGCCATTCATTAACCCGTTGTCCACTGGAATCGCCTAGTTTTTCAGGCGGCCGAAGAAAATGGAGTTCGAGTTCATGCGTGGCGAAAGCGGCATTGCCTTCTCAATGCCCGGGGGCGACGTATCGGGAACGAGGCAGTCCCGGCCGGTCGATTTGGCACACCTTGCCCGGCAAACGATGGGCGACCGCGCCCTTGAGCAGGAGGTGCTGGCGCTGTTTGTGCAGCAGGCATTGTCGGTGCGCGACAAAATAGTCGATGCCGACATCAAGGACCGGCTGCTGCTGGCTCATGGTTTGAAAGGATCGGCACGCGGCGTGGGCGCCTTCGCCATCGCCGATTGCGCCACCGATATCGAACGCCGTCCGGAGGACGTCCAGACCCTCAAGCGGCTCGGCCGGCTGATCGACGAAATGCGCGACTTCATCGCCGCCATCAATCGCTGATTCCGGTTTGCGACAAAAACGTCACCGAGCGCCGCTTTCGCGCGGCAGTTGACTTGTTTGCCGGAGTGATTATCTCGGGCGAAACTCTCTTTCGTCCCAGGCGAAAGGCTCTTCGTCCCGGGCGAAACTCCCTTCAGGTGACAAATGACCAAACTGACCTTCATCGCCCATGACGGCACACATTTCGACGTGGATGCCGAAAACGGCTCGACGGTCATGGAAAACGCCATTCGCAACGCCGTTCCGGGCATCGAAGCGGAGTGCGGTGGCGCCTGCGCCTGCGCGACCTGCCATGTCTATGTCGACGAGGCCTGGAGGGCCGAAGTCGGCGAGCCCGAGGCGATGGAAGAAGACATGCTGGACTTCGCCTATGAGGTCCAGCCGAACTCGCGCCTGTCTTGCCAGATCAAGGTGCGCGACGCACTCGACGGTCTGATCGTGCGGGTGCCCGAACGTCAGGGTTGAAAGCCTGCATCGGCGATTTTTGCCGCTGACGCTTGGCAGCGGGGCAATGGTCATGCAGTCTCGCCGGGACTTTCGCAGCGAGGCGCATCATGACCGGCATCATCAGCACAGACGTCCTCATTGTCGGGGCAGGGCCGGTCGGCCTGTTCGCCGTGTTCGAACTCGGCCTGCTGGACCTCAAGTGCCACCTGATCGACATTCTCGACAAACCGGGCGGCCAATGCGCGGAACTCTATCCGGAAAAGCCGATCTACGACATCCCCGGCTGGCCCTCGATCTCGGCGCAAGGGCTCGTCGACAAGTTGCTTGAGCAGGTTGAGCCGTTCAAGCCTGACTTCACCTACAACCGCATGGTCTCCAGTCTCGAAAAGTTGGACGACGGCGGCTTTCGCGTGACCACGGACGAGAACGAGGTGTTCGAAGCCAAGGTGGTGGTGATCGCCGCCGGCGGCGGCTCATTCCAGCCGAAGCGCCCGCCAATTCCCGGCATCGAGGCCTATGAAGGCACGAGCGTCTTCTATTCGGTTCGCCGGATGGAGGATTTTCGCGACCATGACCTGGTCATCGTCGGCGGCGGCGACTCGGCGCTGGACTGGACGCTCAACCTGCAGCCGGTGGCAAAGAGCGTGACACTCGTTCACCGGCGGCCCGAGTTTCGCGCGGCGCCCGACAGCGTCAACAAGATGTACGCCATGCAGGAGATGAAGCAGCTGGAATTTCGGGTTGGCCAGGTGACCGGGCTCACCGGAGCCGATGGCCAGCTGGCATCGGCCACCATCAAGGGAGGCCCGAATGGCGACATCGAGGTGCCTTGCACCCGCATGCTGCCGTTTTTCGGCCTGACCATGAAGCTCGGCCCGATCGCGGAATGGGGGCTCAATCTCCATGAGAACCTGATCCCGGTCGATACGGAGAAATTCCAGACATCGGTGCCCGGCATCTTCGCGGTGGGCGACATCAACTGGTACCCGGGCAAGCTGAAGCTGATCCTGTCGGGTTTCCACGAGGTGGCGCTGATGGCGCAGGCCGCCAAGCGCGTCGTCAGCCCCGGCGAACGAATCGTGTTCCAGTATACGACTTCGTCCACCAGCCTGCAGAAGAAGCTCGGCGTCTCCGGCTAGCTATTCCGCCAGGATGGGCGCCGGATCGTCGACGTGGCCTCGAAGTTCTTTCTCGGGCATCAGCGTCAGCGTGATGAGGCCCAGTCCCAGAGTGCCGGCCGCGACGAGAAAGATCATCACGAAGGGCTGGGCCGATGCGACATGTCCAGCCACCGCAACGCCTTCACCGGCCAGAGGCAACCCAAAGCCCAGAGCGACGGCCCCGAGCATCGCGACCCCCAATGCACTGCCCAGCGACCGCAGAAAGGTAAGCACCCCCGTCGCCACACCAAGATGCATGCGGTCGACGGCATTCTGCACGGAGACGGTGGTTACCGGAAATGTCGTCCCGGTCCCCAGCCCGATACAGATGGTCAGGACTTCGACGACCAGCAACGATGCTTGGCCGGCGACAAAGGCCAGCAGGCCCATGCACAGGATGGCGAAGAGGACGCCGACCATGGCGATGCGCTTGTAGTGGGTGAAGCGCGGTATCAGGCGGCCGCTGGAAGCGGCGCCGCCCACGGTTCCAAGCAGAAGGCCTAGCATTGCAATGCCCGACTCGCTGGCCGTCAGGCCAAGTATCGATTGCAGATAGACGGGCAGATAGACGGCAAGGCCGACGCTGGAGGCCTGGAGCAGGAACATCGACAGAGTGCCGGCCAGGACGATCGGGTTGCCCAGCACTTCCAGCGAAATGAGCGGTTCGGCCGCCCGCATCAGCCGCAGGGCAAAGGCTCCCCAGAAAAGCGCGGAGCCGGCCAGGACGCCGACGACTTCCGGCGACATCCACGGGTAAGCGCTGCCGCCCCAGTTCAGCGCCAGCAGCAACAGCGCCGTGGCCACGATGAGCAGCAATGCGCCAAGACCATCGATGCTGTGATTCTTGGCCGCGATCGGCAGCTTCTTGAGCGGCGTGTTGATGATCGCCATCGCAACAAAGCCCAGCGGGATATTGATCCAGAAGATGAGGGACCAGTGCAGATGTTCGGCAAAAGTGCCGCCCAGCAGCGGCCCGGCGACGCTGGCGACGGCCCATGTGCCGGAAAACCACGCCGCATAGCGCGCCCGCTCGCGCGGCGGGACAAGGTCGCCGACCACGGTCTGCGTCAGCGCGAAAAGGCCGCCGCCACCGGCCCCCTGGATCGCGCGCCCCAGGATAAGGACGAACATGTTGGGAGCCAGTGCGCTGACCAGCGATCCGGCAAGAAAGATGAGGATTGCCGCATAGACGGTCGGCCGACGCCCATAGACGTCGGAAATCTTGCCGTAGAGCGGTGCCACGGCGGTTGCGGTCAAGAGGTAGCCGGTGACAATCCAGGGCAGGTATTCGGCATGGCCGAGCGAGCGCCCGATGGTCGGCATGGCGGGCGCGACGATGGTCTGGTCGAGGGCCGCCAGCAGCATCGACAGAAGGACGCCGCCGATAATGGCGTTCTTTTCGCTTTCGGTCAGCGGCGCGCTCGCGGCCGCCACGGCCTGCTTGTCGACTGCCTGGTCCATATTTCTCGTCCATGCGCCTTGCGCTGCCGCATCACCATCGGGTCTTTGTGGTGCATTCGCGGCGCGATCGATCGTGATGGTCGTGCTTCCAGCTTGTGCCCGAGGCAACCCTGGATATGTCGTTCCCTATAGACCGATTTCGACCGCCGCTCGAAAAAAATTCGAAGCTGGCACTACGCTTCCGCCCGGTTGGCTTGCATCCAGGCGAACGGAGCCGGCGAGGAAATTCAGGTTGGCGGCGGCAATTGGCCACTCTCGATGCGTTGCATCCGGTAGCGCATCAGCCGCAGGATGCGGCTTTCGAAATTGACGCCTTCGACACGGTCGAACCGCAACTGGTCCTGGTCGTGTCTGGCAAGCTCGGCCGCCGTTATCTCGGCGGCCTTGGCCTTTGCCGCATTGCAATCCTTCTGCGGATGGGTTGCCTTCAGCGCGTCTTCCAGTGCGCGGCCGTGGTTCTTGGCGATCTCGACATGGCGGTCTTCATGGCGCTTGATGTCGGCGGACAATGTATCCCAGAACAGCCGTACATCGGCATCGGCTTTGCGTGGGCGGCGCCATTCGGGAAGGATCACCTTGACCTTGACGGTCACGACCGCGTCGGCGATCCGGCAGGAGCCGGACTGGCTGGCGTAGCTGATGCGTGTCGTGAAGGCCATCTGGGTGGCGCCCGGGTGGCGCGACCCCGTGCTTTTGACCTGCGGCCCGTGTTTGGCGAGTTGCTGCTCGATATCCTCCAGCGTTCTGCCGCCAATGGCGAAATAGCTGTATGTCTTCACCAGATTGGCCGCATCCGCCGGAACGGCGACGGTAAGCAGCAGTGCGCAGAGCAGGGATCGTGTCATCATGTTGCCTCTTCGGTCACCTTGCTTTACGGCCTTTGCCGGCGCAACGGAACTGATCCGATGCGGATCACACATCGTTGATGACCCCCTTGGTTGATGAGCCTATGGTTGATGCGCAATGACGGCGAGGCGATGGCAGCTGGCGCACGGGCGTCATCTCGAGCTTGGCGGCAAGGCCGTGGTGGTCGGCATCCTCAATGTCACGCCCGACAGCTTTTCCGACGGCGGCCTGTTTGAGGCTCCCGAAACCGCGCTGGTCCATGCGCGCCGCATGATCGGCGAAGGCGCCGCGGTCATTGATATCGGCGGCGAATCGACCCGGCCGGGCGCGGCGGCGATCTCGGCCAGCGAGGAGCAGGCCCGTATCCTGCCGATAATCGAGGCCTTGGCGCGTGCCGGCGACGTGCTGATCTCGGTCGACACCTATCGTGCGGAGACAGCGCGGCTCGCGGTGGCAGCCGGCGCGCACATCGTCAATGATGTCTGGGGTCTGCAGCGCGAGCCAGACATTGCTCGGGTGGCGGCCGAAACCGGCGCCGGGCTCGTCATCATGCATACCGGCCGCGACCGCGAAAAGCTGCCCGACGTGATCGCCGACCAGTTGGCGTTCCTGGGAAAATCGCTGGAGATCGGGCGCGGGCAGGGTGTCGCCGACGACCATGTCGTGCTCGACCCCGGCTTTGGTTTCGCCAAGGAGACGGCGGCGGAAAACCTCGATCTGATGGCGCGGTTTTCCGAGCTTGGCGCGCTCGGCTTCCCGCTGATGGCCGGTACGTCGCGAAAACGCTTTATCGGCACTGTCACCGGCCGCGACGCAGCCGACCGGGCGGCCGGTACGGCGGCGACCAGCGTCATACTCAGGCTCAAGGGCGCGCATCTGTTTCGCGTCCATGATGTCGCAATCAACGTGGACGCGCTGGCCGTGGCGGATGCTATGCTGGCGCGGGACACCGGATCGGAACGCTGAGCCATGTATGTCATCCGCATGAAGAATTGCGCCTTCTTTGCCCGGCACGGCGTGCTGGACGAGGAAGAAGCGCTCGGGCAGCGCTTCTATGTCGATGCCTCGCTCACCGTCGAGCCCGGACGTGCGCTCGTCGATGACGCCATCGGGGAAACCGTCAATTACGGCGTTGCCTTCACCGTCATCGAGGAGATCATCACGGGACACAGGCGCTTCCTGATCGAGGCCCTGGCCCTGGAAGTCGCAAAGGCCCTCACCGGGCGCTTTCCCCAGATTCGCAAAGCCGAGGTCACCGTTCGCAAGCCGAATGCGCCGGTGCCTGGCGTGCTCGATTACGTCGAGGTGACCGTTGTCTGGCCCGAGTAACACCGTCTATCTGAGCCTCGGCGGCAATCTCGGTGATCCGGCCAAGTCGATGGGGGCTGCGTTGCGCCTGCTCGACGCCGATGCCGACACTGACATGGCCGCCGTTTCCTCGCTCTACCGGACGCCGCCCTGGGGCAAGCTCGACCAGCCGGATTTCCTCAACGCGGCCGCAGCACTGTCGACGCGGCTGTCGCCGCGGGCATTGCTCGACCTCTGCCTCGATGCCGAGCGAAAGCTCAAGCGCGTGCGCGAGGAGAGGTGGGGGCCGCGCCTGATCGACATCGACATCCTGGTGTTCGGCGACCGCATCATCCATGAAACGGGCCTGGAAGTGCCACACCCGCGCATGCTGGAGCGCGCCTTCGTGCTGGCACCGCTGGCCGAGATCGCGCCGGACCTCACCATTGGCGGCAAACGCGTTGTCGATCGCCTGGGCTCGGTCGATGCCGCGGGCATCGAGCGCCTGCCGTCAGGCCAGGATTGGTGGCTGCGCTAGACCGCTGGTATCAGCCGGAGAAACCACCGTCATCCAGGAATGCTTTTTCCTCAGCGGTCGTTTCGCGCCCAAGCATCTTGTTGCGGTGCGGGAAACGGCCGAAGCGCTGGATGATGTCACGATGTTCCAGGGCGTATTTCAGATTGAACTCGGCCCTGGCTGTGTGAAGTTCAACCGACCGGTCCTGGTCGGCAAGATTTTCCGAATGCTCGAACGGCAAATAGAGGAACACGCGGACCTCCGGTTCCAGCGCCAAATCGTGGCCGGCAGCGACCGCCTTTTGCGCGAAATGCTTTGCCAGGGGGTCGGTCGCAAACATATGGCCGGTGCCGCGAAAGCAATTGCGCGGAAACTGGTCCAGCAGGATCATCAGCGCCAGCGAGCCTTCGGCATGTCCTGACCAGTCGTCGCATTCGCGCCGCGCGGCGGCGTAATGGAGGTCGAGGAAGCGGGCGCGGAAATCGGCATCGAATGCGTCGTTCTTCTCGAACCAGGCATCCTCGCCGGCGTCGCGCCAGAACTTGGTGACCGAGAGGGCTCTGCTGTTCAGTTCCATCGTTGATTTCCCCGTTCAATCCGCCGGTTCGGATTTATGCAGGACGCCGGCCGTTTCCTCGTTGAGCGCCTGGCCAGGACGGCGGGGCGTGGAAAGCGGGGTCGGGATCGGCGTGCCGATATTGCCTTTCAGGAAACGCTGTCCCGAGCGGATGCCTTCGGCGAGCTGGGTCTCGAAGCGAGCCGTGTCGCGACGCCTGACGTCCTCGATCGTTTCGGCGACGTCTTCGGGATCGACGCCCAGCGCCTCGAGGGTCGAGCCACCAAAGACGAGCGCCGATTCGAAGGTTTCGCGCAGCTGATAATCGACGCCGGCGCGGATGAGCTGCAGCGCCGTGCCGCGGTCGAACGCACGTGCCAACACCGTAAGCAAGGGAAACTCCGCCTTGACGAGTTCGGCGATGCGGATGGCGGCGTCGGGCTTGTCGACACAGATCAGCACGGCCCGCGCCCGGCCGGCCCCGGCCGCGTGCAGGATGTCCAACCGCGTGCCATCGCCATAGTAGACCTTGAAGCCGAAATCGGCGGCCGCCTGGATCATCTCGACATCGTTGTCGATGATCGAGACGTCGATACCGCGCAAGAGCAGTGGTTGGCTGGCGATCTGGCCGAAGCGGCCGAAGCCGATGATCAGCACGCTGCCGGTCAGGCCGTCGGCGACTTCGACGCCGTCCAGCGACTGCTCGTCGCGCGGCGTCAAATGGCGCAAGGCGATGATCGCCAGCGGCGTCAGCACCATGGAGATGATGACGATCGCCGTCAGCGTCGCGTTTGCCTGGCCGTCGATGATGCCGACGGCGGCGGCCGCGGAATAGAGTACGAAGGCGAATTCACCGCCTTGCGCCATGAAGACCGCGCGCTCCAGTGCCTCGCGGTGGCCTGATTTCAGGATGCGGGCGACGATGTAGATGCCGAAAGCCTTCATCACCATGTAGGCGACGACATAGATGGCGATCAGCTTCCAGTTCGCGGCCACCACATGCAGGTCGAGCGACATGCCGACCGCAAGGAAGAACAGGCCGAGCAGGATGCCGCGGAACGGTTCGATGTCGGCTTCGAGCTGATGGCGGAAGGTCGATTCCGAAAGCAGCACCCCGGCCAGGAAGGCGCCCATCGCCATCGACAGGCCGCTGAGCTGCATGGCGAGCGCCGACCCGAGCACGACCAGCAGAGCCGCGGCCGTCATCACCTCGCGCGCACGGGCATCCGCCAGGATGCGGAAGAAGGGATTGAGCAGGTAGCGTCCCGCCACCACCAGTCCGACGATCGCGGCGAGGCCGATACCGACCTCGGTCAGCCGCTCCGACAGGCTGGTATCGGCACCGCCGGGCGCCAGGAAAGCGATCAGGGCGAGCAGCGGCACGATGGCCAGATCCTCCAGCAGCAGGATGGAGACGATGCGCTGGCCCTTGGGAGAGGCGATTTCGCCGCGCTCCTCCAGAAGCTGCATGACGATGGCCGTCGAGGTCAGCACGAAACCGGCCCCGGCGACGAAGGATTGCGCGATCGGAAACCCTCCGGCCATGCCGACACCAGTCAGCAGCACCGCGCAGACCCCGACTTGAAGTGCGCCAAGCCCGAAGATCTCGCGGCGCAGGCCCCAGAGCCGCGATGGCTGCATTTCCAGGCCGATGATGAACAGGAACATGACGACGCCGAGTTCGGCGACATGCAGGATGGCTCCCGATTCGGAAAAGACACCGATGCCGAACGGGCCGATCACCACGCCTGCGGCGAGATATCCGAGGATCGAGCCGAGACCCATGCGCTTGAAGATGGGGACGGCGACGACCCCTGCGGCAAGCAGCGCCACCACCTGAATGAGATCGCTGCCTGATGCTTCCGCTGCCATGCCTCTTGTCCCTGTGTCCGACATCACTCCTTGCATGCAGTTGGAGCGGGAGGCAAGGGCGGGGAGCCTGCCAGGGCCGGCAGGGGTGCCGTCGAAGCGATTCCCCTGGTGGAACAACGGTCTCCGCTTGCCTGTCGGACGATTGGTGTCTATATCTGCCCGATGCCTGACCATTCGTCCCGGCCGTCTTCGGCGCCACATATTCCGATGGATGCGCTCAGCGAAGTCCTGCAAGACTTTCGCTTGAGTGGCGTCAACTATGGCCGATGCGAGCTCCGACATCCGTGGAGCATCGCCTTTCCGGAGCAACCGCTCCTTCGTTTTCACTTTGTAAGTCAGGGTCCATGCTGGATCCATACCGAAGCGCAGGGATGGCATGAGTTGCGCAATGGCGATTTGGTGCTGCTGCCGCAAGGCATCGCCCATCGGCTGGCTAGCGCGCCGGACGTTGCAGGCGGCTCGCTCGATGATTGCCAGGTGACCAAGTTGGGGGGCAACGTCTGCGAAGTCGTGCGGGAAGGCACGGGCGCGACAAGCACCTTGTTCTGCGGCTCCATGACCTTGGGCGCCTGTGCGCTTAACCCATTGATCGCGTTGATGCCACCTATCATCAAGGGTTGCGACGTTGCAGGCAATGACCCGGTCGTTGGTCCTTTGCTGGCGGCAATGACCGCGGAGGCCGCGCAACCGCAGATGGGCAGCGCCACCATCTTGTCGCGTATGGCGGACTTGCTGACAGCCCGGCTCATTCGTTGCTGGGTCAATTGCACGGGAACTTCGACCACCGGTTGGCTCGCGGCCATCCGCGACCCTCATATCGGCCGCGCTCTGGCAGCCATGCACCGAGACCCCGGCCATAACTGGACGCTCGAAAGCCTCGCCGGCCTGGCAGGCCAATCGCGCTCGATTTTCGCGGAGCGCTTCAGCGCCGTATTGGGAGAAGGCGCGGCACGCTATCTCGCCCGTCTGCGCATGCAGCTTGCCCGCGAGTTGTTGGGACAAAACGGCTTGTCGGTGGCCGAGGTTGCTACCCGCTTGGGCTATGATTCCGAGGCATCCTTCGCTCGCGCCTTCAAGCGCATCACCAATGTCTCGCCGGGCGTTGTGCGTCGCACAATTCCTGGACGAATAGACATGAATTTCGGATTTTGAGATACATATCATCCGAAAAGACTCGTTTATGAAAGATCTCCAAACTTTGGAGATCCTTCCGTGACTGACACAACATTACAGCTTGAAGACGCGGCGATAGACCTTGATGCCGCCGCGCCGGGGACGTGGAGCGCAACCACATGGTTCGCGGTCCTTTCGTTGGCGGCAACCAGCTTTGCGCTGGTGTCCGCCGAATTCCTGCCGGCATTCTGTTGACGCCGATGGCGCACGATCTCGGCATCAGCGAGGGGACGGCCGGGCAGGTGGTCACCGCCACCGCTTCCGTCGGCGCCGTGACGGCCATGTTGAGCAATGTCCTCATCGGCCGATTGAACCGCAAGACGGTGCTTGTCGGCCTCATGGCACTGGCGGTCGGTTCCAACATTCTTGCGGCGCTGGCGCCCAATTTCTGGCTGTTATTGTTGGGCCGGGCCGGACTGGGGATCGCTCTCAGCGCTTTCTGGGCACTTTCGGTCGCCGTCGTGGCGAGGCTGGTTGGCGCCAATGCGACGGGGCGGGGCATGGCGATCGTCACCCTCGGCGTCTCGCTCGCAACAATTGCCGCACCGTCGATGGGCGCGTTGATCAGCGATTGGCTGGGTTGGCGGAGCGCCATGGCCATGACGGCGGGGTTGGCCTTGCTTGCCATGCTGCTGCAGTTGCTCAGCCTGCCGACCTTGCCTGCAACGGCAAGCAATAGTCTTGCAGACGTCTTTCGGCTGACACGGCGGCGTGGCATTCAACTCGGTATGCTCGCCA
This sequence comes from Mesorhizobium sp. M8A.F.Ca.ET.207.01.1.1, assembly GCF_004794715.1. Lineage (NCBI taxonomy): Bacteria > Pseudomonadati > Pseudomonadota > Alphaproteobacteria > Hyphomicrobiales > Phyllobacteriaceae > Mesorhizobium > Mesorhizobium sp. M8A.F.Ca.ET.207.01.1.1. The sequence goes on from NZ_SRUS01000006.1 coordinate 287,460, forward strand.
TCCTTTTGCTGATGACGGGGCATTTTGCCGGCTCGGTCTATGTGCGTCCCTTTCTCGAACACGTGACGCTCCTTGCAACCGGGCCAATTGCCCTGGCATTGCTCGGATTTGGCATCGCGGCTGTGATCGGCAATATTGCCGGTGGCCGCATGGCCGACGCCAATATCCACGTGGCTCTCGTGGTTACGGCCGCATTGATGGCGTTCGCGGCGCTGGCATTGGTGCTTTGGGGCGTGCACATCGGCGTAGCCTTTGGGTTCGCCACCCTGTGGGGTTTCGCCTTCGGCATGGCGCCTGTGGTGCTGCCGACAAATCTGTCTCGCGCGGCGCCTGACGCGCTGGAAGCAGCCGGCAGCCTGATGGTCGCCTCCTTTCAGGTCGCCATCACCACCGGTGCGGTTGTCGGCGGTTATGTTGTGGACACCTATGGCCCTACAGCGCCTTTGACCGTGACGGCCATCCTTGCCGCATCGACGGCCGTCTTGGCGCTGCTACAACCGCGTAGCTGAACTTTGCCGCCGCCGACACAGCAGCCTGAATCCGGCCGTTGGCGATATTGCAGGCGCGTTACACAAGTTAACGTCGGTAACGCGTTGCATCTTGCCACAATCGAAGGCTAAGCACGCTCGGCTTCGGCCATTGGGGGTGAGCGGCGATCAAGTCGCGCCCTTTTGAGGAGATGACTGACATGAAGAAGTTTTTGCTCGTTGCCGTCGGGCTGGCGGTGCTTGCCGGTTCGGCCTGTTCAAAGGCGCCGGAATGCACGACCGAGATCGCAACCAAGAAAGCGCAGGACATGGCCGCCGCGCTGCAGGAGGCGATCACCAAGGACCCGTCCAAGGCGGCTGACCTGACCGCCAAGGTCCAGGCGGTGACGACCAAGTATCAGGGTTCCACGACCTTGGCCGACGCCTGCAAGGCCTATGACGAGGTGACCGCCGCGATCAAGGGCTGACGCCCGGTTCGTTTGTTTCAAAGGAGGCGGTGGCGATGGGCTGCCGCCTCTTTTGTTTGGGGGTATCCCAGCAATGCCAAGAACCATCCGGAATTGCGTAAAGAAATGGAGGCGGGGTGCGCCTCAGTTCGGCGTGATGGAGCCGACTTCGACGGCATCGACTCGCTTAAGGCTCATGCCGATCACCGGCACCAGTTGGTCCTGAACGCGCACGGCGACCGTCACCGTCATCGAATTGTCGTCGGGAATGCGTGCCTGCATGACGCCGCGCAGCTGGTTGCGGTTGATGGTGAAGACCACCTTGCGGGCGTCGACGACATTGCCGCCGATGATATCGAGCCCGGCACCGGCCGAGCCGCCCATGAAGGAACCCTTGTAGTCGCGGCCGTTGCGCTCGATCTTGGCCGACATCGGCTGGGTGAACATGCCGACCCGGCAGCCGCCGTCAAGCGTCATGCCCGTCTTGCCGTCGGGGGTGGAGCCGGTGAAGCTGCAGTTGAATTTCGTGCCCTTGTACTTGCCGGCGACGATTTCGCCGGGGCCGACCCACTTGCCTTCGGCCGACTGGAAAAACTGCTTGTCCGGCTCTCCGGCGCAAGCCCCGGAGGCAATACCGGCGACTGCTGTGATCGCCGCCGCCAGGGGCAAGATGCTGGACAGAATTACGCTTTTCATCGACGACACCCGGTAACAACGAGGCTGTTTGAAACCGGTTTGACCATGAAGAAGATTGGTTAATGCTTCGTCACCTCAGGGCCTCGAAAGCGCAATCCCATCGTGCCGCGAAAGAGGCGCTCGTCATTTGTCGGGTGCGTTTGTTTCGGTGTCTTTCCTTGTCGCGAACGACGTCAGCGCGGCGAGGAAATCGCCCAGTCCCGGGCGCTTGGCGGCGCTGAAGGGCAGGGGGCGCGCCGTCTCCATGGCGGCGATGCCGATGCGCGCCGTCATCATGCCGTTGACGACGCCTTCGCCGAGCTTGGCCGAGAGGCGCGCCGCCAGGCCGTGGCCGACGATCTGTTGGACAAAGCTGTCGCCGACGGCAATCGAGCCGGTGACCGCCAGATGCGCCAGCACGCTGCGCGCCAGGCGGAAGAAACCCAGCGTTCCGGGCCGTCCGCCATAGAGTTCCGACAGCCGGCGGATGAGGCGCCCGGCCTCAAAGACGACATAGGCGACGTCGACGAGCGCGCGCGGGCTGACCGCCGTCACCAGCGAGACGCGCTTTGCAGCCTCGAGGACCATCACCTTGGCCCTGGCATCGAGGGGGCCGAGGATTTCCGCTTCCGCCAGGCGCACCAGATTGGCGCCGTCGATGATCTCGCCGCGCAATTCGGCCAGCGCGCGCCGGCCGGCCGCGGTCTCGGGTTTGGCCGCGACAAAGGCCGACAGTTCATCGACCACAGATCGCGCCGCTTTCGGATCGTCGCGCGCGATGGCGTCGAGGGCCCGCCTCTGCAGCTTTTCGACCTCGGCGAGGCGGGCGATCGCCAGGAATTCGCGAATCAGGATCACCAGAAGCGCCAGCAACGCTGTCGCCGCCATGCCGGCGGCGAGCCAGCCCAGCCATTCGGCGCGGGCAAAGAGATCGCGTATCAACTGGTCGGTCCACAGGCCGACAGCCAGCGAAACCAGCACGCCGAAGGCGCCGAAGAAGATGCTGCCGAGAACCGAGCGTTTTCGGGGGGCGACCGACGGCGACGGCTCGGCGGCAATAATGTCCGGTTCGTCGAAGACGTCGACCTCCGCCGGGATGACCAGCGCCACATCGGCCTTCATCGGGCGCGGTTTGCGCGGCGGTTCGGCCTGGCGTGGTCGAGGCGCGTCTTGTTTCGGCGTGGCTTCCGGCTCGATACGGAATGCCGCCGGTTTGCGGGGCGCTGTCATGCCAGATGGTCTCCGATCAGGAACTGCAGGGCACGGTCGAGCCGGATATGCGGCAGCGACAGCGTGACGCCTTCGGCCGTGCGTTCGAGTTTGGGCGGACGGAACCGGACGAAGCGGATTGCCGGGTCTGTGGAGTCCTGCCTGTGGTCCGGTCCCGAAAGATCGAAAACAGCATCAATTTTTTCCGGTAAATCACCAGGAAATATAGCTGTTTCCGTCTTTCCGTCGAAGGTTTCGCCATTGATCTTCTCGCCGGCGATCGGCGTGCCGATGATAACGGGCAATGTTTCCCGGCCCTGCTTGACGGTGCCTTCGCGGGTCGCGCGCACGGCCGCCATCGCGACCACGTCGACATCGGCGCCGGTGAAATTCGCCCGCGCCACGGCGCGGTCGGCCAGGCGCCGCACGATCGCCTGCAACCGGTCATGGCTTTCGTGGTGCAGATGATCGGCTTTGGTCGCGGCAACCAGGATGCGGTCGATACGCCGGGAGAAGAGGTCGGTGAGGAAGCTGCCCCGGCCAGGGCGGAAGCAGCTGAGGATCTCGGTGACGGCGCGCTCCAGGTCGGCCATGGCGCCAGGCCCGGCGTTCAGCGCCTGCATGGCGTCGATGAGTACGATCTGGCGGTCCAGACGCGTGATATGTTCGCGGAAGAACGGTTTGACGACATGTGTCTTGTAGGCCTCGTAGCGCCGTTCCATCATGGCGTGCAGCGAACCGTTGCGCGCGCGCCTGTCGCCGAGGCCGGCCAGCGGTGCGAAAGTCAGCGCGGGCGAGCCTTCGAGGTCGCCCGGCATCAGGAAACGTCCGGGCGGCAAGGTCGAAAGCGCTCGCTCGTCGAGCTTGCATGCCTTGAGGTAGGCGGCGAAGCTCTCGGCCAGCCGGCGTGCCGTCATTTCGTCGGCGTCGGCATTCGGGTCGATTTCCGCCGAGATCGCCCGCCAGGCCCGCGACAGGTCCTCGCGTACCGGCAGCGTGGCCATTTCAAGGGCTTCGCGCGAAAAATCGGCGAAGGATTTGCCGAGCAGCGGCAGGTCGAGCAGCCATTCGCCGGGGTAATCGACGATGTCGACCAACAGCTTGCCCGACGAGAACATACGGTTCCAGCCGGAGGCCGATTCATATTCGATCGTCAGCCGCAGTTCAGAGATGGCGCGGGTCGAGTCCGGCCAGACGCGATCGTTGACCAGAGCGGCGATGTGGTCCTCGTACTGAAAACGCGGCACGGCGTCGTCGGGCTGCTGTTCGAGGAAGGCGCGCGCGATACGCCCCGATTTCTGCGCCTCGAACAGCGGCAGGCGTCCGCCGTGGATCAGATTGTGGACGAAGGCCGAGATGAAGACGGTCTTGCCCGCGCGGGATAGACCCGTGACACCCAAGCGCAGCGATGGAGAAAAAAGTCCGGTGGCACGTCCCGACAATGTGTCGAGGGCAATTCTTGCCTCGTCGGTGAAGGTGGTCAGCGATGATGCCAAAATATGCTCTCTCGGACTTGCGTCCGCCCGATATAGGCGGTGGAACCCGGCTTTGAAATGGCGCTGGACATCGGCATCAGAGATCGGCCGGTGTCAGGAAGGCTTCGAGATAGCCCGCTCCCTGGGCCGCTTTCGCCAGATTGCCGGGGAAACGGACGACGGCGAGGCCCGAGGTCGGAAAGCCATGATTGAGCATTGCCCGCTCTGTCTCGCCACCATCGCCCGACACCGCCATGGCGAGATCCTCCGTCATCGGGTTGTGGCCTATGACCAGCAAGGAGCCTGATCCGCCATGATCCCGGACGAGCCGGAGATAGCCGGCCGCGTCTTCGCTGTAGAGCGTGTCGAAAAACAGCACCTTGCCTGTGTCCGTCTGACCGGCCAGTCCCTCGAGCGTTTCCTTGGCGCGTTTGGCGTTGGAGCACAGCGTCAGGTCCGGCACATAGGAACGGGATCGCATCGCGGCCCCCATCTTTTCGGCATCGGCGCGGCCGGATGCATCGAGCGGACGATCGAAATCACGCATGCCCGGCAAGGCCCAGCCGGCCTTGGCGTGTCGCAACAGATAAAGCCTGCTCACTCAACCTCCAATGACGCCCGAAAGCCGAAGTCCTGCCGCGATTAGCCACGAGAAAAGCATCGCGCACAATGGTGCACGTTCTTCGGCGCGGCGAATCACTTGCGGGGGCAAGCGGCGAAGATCGTCCTACTTTCGCCATCGAAACAGATCTATCCCGCTCCGGGGAAGGCTGCGGGCGCACTTTAACAATTGCGTGAGCCGGTGGCTGATTGCGCTTGTGCAGGCGTCTGGCGGCGAATATATAGGCGCCAAATTTGGGGCTGTTTGGGTGAGTCGAATGAACGACATCGTTACCGCCGATTACGTACCCTCCGAAGACGAGCCGTTCATGAACGAACGGCAGAAATCCTACTTCCGCCTAAAGCTCGTCACCTGGAAAAATGACATTTTGCGCGAAGCGCGCGAAACCCTCGAAATCCTGCAGCAGGAAAACGCCAACCATCCCGACCTCGCCGACCGCGCCTCTTCGGAAACCGACCGCGCCATCGAGCTCAGGGCCCGCGACCGTCAGCGGAAGCTCATCTCGAAGATCGATTCGGCACTACAGCGCATCGACGAAGGCACTTATGGCTATTGCGAGGAGACCGGTGAGCCGATCGCGTTGAAGCGGCTCGACGCCCGCCCGATCGCTACCTTGTCGATCGAAGCGCAGGAGCGGCATGAGCGCCGTGAAAAAGTTTACCGCGACGACTGACAGATAGCGCTGCATCGATTTCCAAATGGCCGGTTTTCCGGCCATTTTTGTTCGATGTCGCCGCGCATGCCAAAGCGCGCTTGACCGTCGACCGGTTCAATTCACCGGCAGGCCACCCTGGGCGCAAATCATCTCTTCTGGCTTGAGAGTTCGCCCAAAAGCCTCGTCATTTCATCATCGAGCGACGGCGGCGCCTTGGCTGCCGGTTTGGCCGCCGGACCGCCGGACCGTGGTTGGTCCAGCGAAACCTCGAGTTCCTTCATCAGCGTGTCGTCGATGCTGTCCTGCGGCGGCGGTGGCGCGTGCCTGACGGCATTGGCATTGGCGGAGCCGTAGGCGGGCAGCGGCGTGACATTGGTCGACTGATAGATTTGCGCCGCCGGTTTCGCTGCGGGAGCCGGTGGCGGTGCCGCCGGGCGCTGGCGGGCGGGCCCTGCCACCGGCTGCGGAGCGGGTGCTTGTCTGGGAGGCGCGGGAGCGGGCTGCGGCGGCCGCGGCTTCGCGACCGGGGTCCCGGCCGCCGGGACAGGCTGCGGGCCGCCATCCCCGGTCAAGGCCGGACGGCGCGGCGCGGCGAGGCGGATGTCGCGTTCGACAACGACGTCGGTCGGGCCGCCGATCAGGAGCAGATGTTCGATGTCGTCGCGTCGCACCAGCACCAGTCGGCGATGGCTGTCGACGGCGGTGGCGTCCATGACGGCGAGCCGCGTCTTGCGGTTGCGGCCGCCGGCGACAAACGTCCCGAAGGTCAGGTTGCGCACGAGCCTGACGATGATGAGAACGATGACCAGCAGGATCAGCGCCGCGAAGGTCCACAGGAGTGCCGCCGCATAACCGGGACCCGCCACGCTATCCAGCCACTGCATTGGTTTCCCCTGATCGGTTTTGGAAAGTGACGCGACACTAGACCGTTGCGACTGGCCACCGCAAGTTGCCTTTCACGCATCGTGAACAGCTTGAAACACAGGGAAGGCCGGTCGACATCATTTTTATCTGACATTTGCCGCCCGGGCCTTTTCCGGACTAGGAGAATATGATTCAACCGGCTAAAGCGCGTCGCGCTGAACGGATTCATGCGACGCGTTTCAGGTCCTTGTTTTTCATGCGTGACGTTTTCCCAAAACCGAAGTCACTTTTGGGCGACATGCATTAGGGGCGGGTGTCGGAACCTCGGATTTCACGAGCAGGGGGCATATGGCCAAGGAAGCGCGCGGCGATTTCTATCCGGTACCGATCGTCGACCAGAATACGCGACCGGGCGCGGTCACCCGGCTTATCATCTTCATCGTCGTTCTGACGGGCGCGGCCATCGTCTTCGGCCTTTTCCGCGAGCGCCTCGGCGACCCCTTCCTGCTTGGCATGCTCGGCGTGCTGGCGATGATCGGTGTCGGCTTCCTGTTCGCGACCGCGATCGGCTTCGTGCAGATCACACCGCGCTCGACGGGCGACGAACTGTCCAAGGCTTTCGTCGATTCGATGGGCCAAGGCCTGCTGGTCACGGACACCAAGGGTCGCGTCGTCTACGCCAACCGGGCTTATGCCGATATGACCGGGGCCACCTCGGCCGCCGATCTGAAGACCGTCGAAGGATTGCTCTCGGATGTCCCCGAGGCCTCGGTGACCATTTACCGGCTGGCGTCCGGCTTGCGTGACGGGCAGCCGGGCGATGGCGAGTTCAGGCTGGCGCAATCGATCCGGCCCGGCGCTGAACCGGGCGCCCGCTGGTACCGGGCGCGCGCCCGCGCGTTCAGCGTTCCGGGCCAGCGGTTGCCGATGCTGGCCTGGCAACTCGCCGATATTTCGCAGGAGCGGGCCGAGCAGGAGCGTTTCTTCCTCGATCTGCAGAAGGCCATCGATCACCTCGACCACGCGCCGGCCGGTTTCTTTTCGGCCGATCAGGACGGCCGCGTCACCTACATCAACGCCACGCTCGCCGGATGGCTGGGCATCGACCTTGCCAGCTTCACGCCCGGCGCCGTCACCTTGCCCGATATCGTTGCCGGCGACGGCATGGCGCTGGTGCGCTCCGTCAAGGCGGATCCCGGCACGACGCGCAATGCGGTCATCGATCTCGACTTGACGACGATGACCGGCGAGGCGCTGCCAGTGCGCTTCATGCACCGCGTTTCGGCAAGCCGCGAGGGCCTCGGCGGCCCGACGCGCACCATCGTACTCAACCGTACGCAAGGCGAGGATGCCTCGGCCGATCTGCGCGCTTCGGAAGTGCGCTTCACCCGCTTCTTCAATTCGACACCGATGGCGATCGCCGGTGTCGATGCCAGCGGACGCATCCTGCGCACCAACGCACCTTTTCTGTCGCTGTTTTCCTCGGTCGTCGACCGCGATGCCGTGGATCGCCGCGTACGGCTCGATACGGTGATCCATGACCGCGACCGGCCGGCCTTTGCCGCGGCGTTCGAGAAAGCCCGGCAGCGGCAGGCCGATATCGAACCGATCGACACAGTGCTGCCCGGCAATGAAGACCGGCACATCCGTTTCTACGTCAACGCCGTCGCCGACGGTACTGGCGGCGAAGGGGCCGAGGAATCGGCCATCGTCTACGCCGTCGAGACGACCGAGCAAAAGGCGCTCGAAGGGCAGATGGCGCAAAGCCAGAAGATGCAGGCCGTCGGCCAGCTCGCCGGTGGCATCGCGCACGACTTCAACAATGTGCTGACCGCCATCATCATGGCGTCGGACCTGCTTTTGACCAATCACCGGCCGTCGGATCCGTCCTTCCCCGACATCATGAACATCAAGCAGAACGCCAACCGAGCCGCCTCGCTGGTCAGGCAGTTGCTGGCCTTCTCGCGCAAGCAGACGCTGCGGCCGGAAGTGCTGAACCTCACCGACGTGCTCGCCGATCTCAGGATGCTGCTTGCCCGGCTGGTCGGCAACGACATCAAGCTCAAGGTCGACCACGGCCGCGACCTGTGGCCGGTCAAGGTCGATATCGGCCAGTTCGAGCAGGTGGTGGTCAACCTGGCGGTCAACGCGCGCGACGCGATGCCGGCGGGAGGCGATCTCACCGTGCGCACACGCAACGTGACCGCCGAGGAGTCCAAGACCTTCCCGTATCGCGAACTCGCGGCCGCCGACTATGTGGTGGTCGAGGTCGAGGACACCGGCTCAGGCATCGCGCCCGACGTGCTGAAGAAGATCTTCGAGCCGTTCTTCACCACCAAGGAGGTCGGCAAGGGCACGGGCCTCGGTCTGTCCATGGTCTACGGCATCATCAAGCAGACCGGCGGTTTCATTTTCTGCGATTCCGAAGTCGGCAAGGGATCGACTTTCCGCATTTTCCTGCCACGTCACATCGCGGAAGCGAAAAAGGCGGCCGAACCCGGTGAAGCACCGGCCGCCGCGGCAGTCAAATTGGCCGATAGCACCAAGGACCTGTCCGGGTCGGCGACGGTACTGCTGGTCGAGGATGAGGACGCCGTGCGCATGGGCGGCATGCGGGCACTGACCTCGCGCGGTTACACCGTCCACGAGGCGTCCTCCGGCGTCGAGGCGCTGGAAGTGTTCGAAGCGCTCGGCGGCAAGGTCGACATCGTCGTTTCCGACGTAGTGATGCCGGAAATGGACGGGCCGACGCTGCTCGGTGAATTGCGCAAACGCCAGCCGGACATCAAGTTCGTCTTCGTCTCCGGCTATGCCGAGGACGCATTCGCCAGAAACCTGCCGGCGGAGGCGCATTTCGGCTTCCTGCCAAAACCGTTCTCGCTCAAGCAACTGGCTACGATCGTCAAGGATGTGCTTGAATCTTAGGTATTTCCAATGCCGCGCCCCTTGCATAACGCGGTAACAACGCCATGATTATTGGCAATATAGCAGGCGGGCTTGGGGGAGCAGCTGTTGACGCCACACATCGAGGCAAGCAAGGGCGACTACGCCGACACGATTTTGTTGCCGGGCGACCCGCAGCGCGCGGAGTGGATGGCCGGCACGTTTCTCGACACGCCGCGTTGTGTCAATCGTCGTCGCGGTGCGCTTGGCTTTACCGGCTCGTTTCGAGGCAGGCCCATCAGCATTCAGGCGACGGGTATCGGTGTTTCATCGTTCCTGATCTATGCGCATGAATTGCTTGATTATTATGGCGCCCGGACACTGATCCGCACCGGTACCTGCGGTGGCCTGAGCGCCGAGGCAAAGCTGCGCAGCCTTGTGATCTCGCAATCGGCACGGCCTGAAGACACTGAGAACGGCCGGGTCTTTGGCCTTTACGAGGCTGACGTCGGCCCGGATCCGGCGCTGCTCGCTTGCGCATTGGCCAAGGCAACCGAACTCGGCATCGACCACCACGCCGGCCTGACAGCCTGCACCGACATATTCTACCATCCCGACCCACGTGCCCGCTATGCCGACGCCAGGGCGCTCGGAGCGCTGGCCGTAGACATGGAAACCAGCGCTCTCTATCGCATCTCGGCGCATTTCGGCGCGAGGGCATTATCGCTGCTGACCGTGGTCGACAATCTGCTCACCGGCGAACAGACCGACTATTCCGAACGCCAGGAGCTTTTCACCGACATGAGCCGCCTGGCGCTCGAAATTGCCACGGAAGCGCGCTAGGCGGCGTCGCGCAACGATCGTTGTTTCATAGCCATCGGCGGCGGCGTGGGTCTTGTCGTAGACGCGTCATCGCCGAGCGCGTTTCGCGCCGCACGCTCCTGAAAGGCAGCCTTGCATCCAGCGCATTGATCGCCGGCGGCAGCTTTGTCGGCTCGTTGTTTGCCGGCGAAACACATGCGGTCGCCGCTCTTTCGACACTCGGCTTTCCCGAGTTGAAGCGTCGCGAATGAAGGGGGAGGATGAAGACGGGGAATTGGCCATGGTGTCTGCCTCTCGAGGTGGATGTGACGGCGCACCGCTGCCTATCCAGTTTCGGCAACATCCAGATGACACGGCAGACGTGCAGACTCCCAAGGCAGCCCCGAAGGGAGGCGAAGGCCTACCGATTGCCTCCCTTGGTGCAGGTTGAGGCGGTGAAGGCCCCGTCGGGTTGCTTCATGATGATGTCGAAGGAGGGCGGGTTCTGGCCGTCCAGGGTTGCCTGGGTCATCGAGAGCGCGTTGCCGCCGGCGGTATAGCCGCCGAGCGGGCCCAGCCACGAAATCACACCGTTTGCATCCATCTGATAGTTGTAAGCCTGTTGGGCGGTCCCGAAGGTGACGGGGCCTGTGTAGACGTTTCCCTTGATGGTGATGTCGCCGAGGTTGAGGAACAGGCCGAGCAGATAGACTTCGCAGTGATAAGTGCCATCGGGCATCTTGCCATCGCTGAAATCGGCTCGTGCCGCTCCGGTTGCCGCCGCCACAGACAAAATGCCGATGAATATGCGTGAAATGCCTGATGTCATGACGTCGTCCGTTTGAACGACAAGCTTGCCCTATTTTCGTGCCGCGCCGCAACATTTGTCGTCCGCGACACGTGCGCCAAGGTCAAAATATAGGCACGTGTCAAAAATGAACTAAAATTAGGCATACGCCTTGTGCGCTGCGCAAATTTCCCTCAATCATTTTTTAACCGGCTCTCTTACCTCTGTTCATTCTAATGTATCAACTAACTGATAACGTTCGGTTATTTTGCTATTTTCAGCAAGCCGGTAGCGGTTGGCACGGGGGTTGCATCGTAGTGTTGCGGTACAATCAACCAGCTTGGGAGTCTTCGGTATGAGGGGTAATTTCTCGACAATAACAAAAATGGTCTCGGCGGGCGCGGTCGCCGCCGGTTTGATGATATCCGCTCCGGCCAGGGCTGCCGACGACACGATCAAGGTCGGCATTCTCCATTCGCTGTCGGGCACAATGGCGATTTCGGAGACGACGCTGAAGGACGCCATGCTGATGCTCATCGACGAGCAGAACGCCAAGGGCGGCCTGCTCGGCAAGAAGCTTGAAGCCGTCGTCGTCGATCCGGCTTCCAACTGGCCGCTGTTCGCCGAAAAGGCGCGCGAACTGATCTCCAAGGACAAGGTCGCGGCGGTGTTCGGCTGCTGGACCTCGGTGTCGCGCAAATCGGTGTTGCCAGTGTTCTCCGAGCTCGACAACATCCTGTTCTATCCCGTCCAGTATGAGGGCGAGGAAAGCGAGCGCAACGTGTTCTACACCGGTGCGGCTCCAAACCAGCAGGCCATTCCGGCCGTCGACTATCTGATGAGCAAGGACGGCGGCTCGGTGAAGCGCTGGGTGCTGGAAGGCACCGACTACGTCTATCCGCGTACCACCAACAAGATCCTCGAAGCCTATCTGAAGTCTAAGGGCGTCGCGGCCGAAGACATCATGACCAACTACACGCCGTTCGGTTTTTCCGACTGGCAGACCGAAGTTTCGGCGATCAAGAAGTTCGGTTCGGCCGGCAAGAAGACCGCCGTCGTCTCGACCGTCAATGGCGACGCCAATGTTCCGTTCTACAAGGAACTCGGCAACCAGGGCATCAAGGCCGAAGACATCCCGGTCATGGCCTTCTCGGTGGGTGAGGAAGAACTTGCCGGTCTCGACACCAAGCCGCTGGTCGGCCATCTTGCAGCGTGGAACTATTTCGAGAGCGTCAGCACGCCCGAGAACAAGAAGTTCATTGCCGACTGGCACAAGTTCATCAAGAACAACAAGCGCACCACCAACGACCCGATGGAAGCCCACTATATCGGCTTCAACATGTGGGTGAAGGCGGTTCAAAAGGCCGGCACCACCGATCCGGACAAGGTCATCGATGCCATGGTCGGCGTTTCGGTGCCGAACCTGACCGGCGGCTATTCGACGATGATGCCGAACCATCACATCACCAAGCCGGTGCTGATCGGTGAAATCCAGGCCAATGGCCAATTCGAAACGGTTTCGAAGACATCGGGCCTGGTGATGGGTGACGAATGGTCCGACTACCTGCCCGACTCCAAGGACCTGATTTCCGATTGGCGCGCGCCGCTCAGCTGCGGCAACTTCAACGTCAAAACCGGCAAGTGCGGCGGCAAGGGCACGAACTGATCCTCCCCGGGCTGGACCTTCGGGTCCACGCCCAAGACCGCGCGCGTCCGGACAGTTCCTCCACTGTCCGGACGCCCACTTCAACCTTCAATGGTCACCGAACGCCGATGAAGATTCTCCACGCGATTGGCCTGATGCTTTTGTTTCTGCTGACGACGCTGTCGTCTTCGGGCGCTGCGGAAGCCGATCTGCGTGCCATCATCGCCAAATTCGCGACAGTAACGGACTTTTCCGAGACAGGAGCTGTCGTTCAAGAGTTGACGGCCACAGGCGATCCGGCTGTCGAACGGCCGCTTGCTGCACTGGCGGACGGCAATCTTTACGTTCGTACGGCCGACTCGATGGTGTTTGTCGGCAAGGAAGGCGACGAAAACGTCCAGCTTTTCGACCCGCTGAGCGGCGAGCCAGCAGGCGAGGCCCCCGAGGACGACATAACCAAGATCAGCGTCAACAACACGTTGCGCCGCACGATCCGCGATGCATTGGGCACGTTGACGCTTGGTTCCAAGGATCCGACGGTCCGCATCGCCGCCGCGGACACCATGTTCAAGACACCGGACGCCGCCAATATCGGCCCGCTCGACGCAGTCATCGCCAGTGAAAGCGTGGCGAGCGTCAAGGCTTTGCTGGAACAGGCGCGTGCCGCTTCCATACTGGTTTCGGACAAGCCCGACGCAGACAAGCTCGCCGCAATCGCCCTGATCGGTGCGCGCGGCGACCGCGATGCTGTTTCGCTGCTCACCTCGGTCGAGGCCAACGCCTCTGGAGCGGTCAAGGACGCGGCGACGGCTGCGATCGCAAACATCAATTCGACGCTGGCCTTGTGGGATGCCGGCCAGAACATCTGGTATGGGATATCGCTGGGTTCGGTGCTGCTGCTGGCAGCGATCGGGCTTGCGATCACGTTCGGCGTCATGGGCGTCATCAACATGGCGCATGGCGAGATGGTGATGCTCGGCGCCTACACGACTTTCGTCGTCCAGCAGGTGATCCGCACGTCCTTTCCCGGCCTCTTTGACTGGTCGCTGGTGATCGCGCTGCCGCTTGCCTTCCTGGTTGCGGCATTCGTCGGTCTCATCATCGAGCGCGGCGTCATCCGCTTTCTTTACGGCCGGCCGCTGGAGACGCTGCTGGCGACCTGGGGCGTATCGCTGATCCTGCAGCAGGCGGTGCGCTCGATCTTCGGACCGACCAACCAGGAGGTCGGCAATCCGTCCTGGATGTCCGGCTCATTCGACGTCGGACAACTGGCCATCACCTGGAACCGGCTGTGGATACTGGTGTTCGCGCTCACGGTGTTCGGCATGTTGCTCTACGTGATGAAGCGCACGCCCTGGGGCCTGCAGATGCGCGCAGTCACCGCCAATCGGCGCATGGCCGCCTCGATGGGCATCAGGACGCCGTGGGTCGACGCGCTGACTTTCGCGCTGGGGTCCGGCATTGCCGGTATTGCAGGCGTCGCGCTCAGCCAGATCGACAATGTTTCGCCCAATCTCGGTCGCGGCTACATCATCGACAGTTTCATGGTCGTCGTCTTCGGCGGTGTCGGCAATCTCTGGGGCACGCTGGTCGGCGCCTTCTCGCTCGGCATCGTCAACAAGGTTCTCGAACCCTATGCCGGCGCCGTGCTCGGCAAGATCGTCGTGCTGGTGCTGATCATCCTGTTCATCCAGAAGCGCCCGCGCGGCCTGTTCGCGCTCAAGGGCAGGGCGGTGGAAGCATGATGTCAGGACGCTTCTTCGCCGCGGGTGCCGACCGCCGCATCGCCATCACCATTTTCGCCCTGCTGGCGGTGGCCGTCATCGTGCCGCTGCTCAACCTGGCTGTTTCGCCAACCAGCGCCTTCTACGTGCCGTCCTACATAGTCGCGCTGACCGGCAAGTATCTCTGCTACGCGCTGCTGGCGCTGTCGCTCGATCTGGTCTGGGGCTATTGCGGCATCCTTTCGCTTGGCCACGGCGCCTTCTTCGCGCTCGGCGGCTATGCGATGGGCATGTATCTTATGCGCCAGATCGGCTCGCGCGGCGTCTACGGCAATCCGATCCTGCCTGATTTCATGGTGTTCCTGAACTACAAGCAATTGCCGTGGTTCTGGACCGGCTTCGATCATTTCTGGTTCGCGGCAATCATGGTGCTGGCGGTGCCCGGCCTGCTTGCCTTCGTCTTCGGCTGGTTCGCCTTCCGCAGCCGCGTCACCGGCGTCTATCTCTCGATCATCACCCAGGCGATGACCTATGCGCTGCTGCTCGCTTTCTTCCGCAACGACATGGGCTTCGGCGGCAACAACGGGCTCACCGATTTCAAGGATATTCTGGGCTTTAACGTGCAGGCCGACGCGACCCGTTCGGCGCTGTTCGCGGCCAGCGCGGTAATGCTCGCGCTCGCCGTTTTCGTCACCTGGGCGATCGTCGGCTCCAAATACGGCAAGCTGCTGATGGCCGTGCGTGATGCCGAAAGCCGTACGCGTTTCCTCGGCTGGCGGGCGGAGAACGTGAAACTGTTCGCCTTCACCGTTTCGGCCGTCATGGCAGGCATTGCCGGCGCGCTCTACGTGCCGCAGGTCGGCATCATCAATCCCGGCGAATTCGAACCGTCCAATTCGATCGAGGTGGTGATCTGGGCGGCGGTGGGCGGACGCGGCACGATCGTCGGGCCGATCATCGGCGCGCTGCTCGTCAATGCCGGCAAATCCTGGTTTACCGGTGTGCTGCCGGAATTCTGGCTGTTCGCGCTGGGCGGCCTGTTCGTCGCTGTCACCTTGCTCCTGCCGAAGGGCATAATCGGCATGTGGGACAGCTGGCGCGGCAATGCCAGGGCGTTGCGCGCGGCTTCCCTCGCTGACGAAGCCGGTACCGAGGCGAGAGTCGCATCCGCCACCTCGAAGCCTGCTCGATCGCCGGCGAGAAATCCAGGCGAATGGTCCTGGTCCGACCCCGAACCGCAGGCGGCGGAGTAAGCGGCCATGAGCAAGTCCAACACAATCCTCTATCTCGACGGCGTCTCGGTCTCCTTCGACGGCTTTCGCGCCATCAACAATCTGTCGCTGGTGCTCGACAAGGGCGAGATGCGCGCCATTATCGGCCCTAACGGCGCCGGCAAGACAACGATGATGGACATCGTCACCGGCAAGACGCGACCCGACGAAGGCGAAGTGTTCTTCGACGGCCAGGTGGACCTCACCAGGCATGACGAAGCCGAGATCGCCATGATGGGCATCGGCCGCAAATTCCAGAAGCCGACCGTCTTCGAAAGCCACACGATCGAGGAAAACCTGATGCTGGCGCTGAAGGGGCCGCGCTCGATCTTCCCGGCGCTGTTCCACCGCCAATCGGCCGCCGAGACGCGACGGATCGACGAGATTCTTGGCATCATCCGGTTGGGCGACAAGCGTCATGACCTTGCGGCCAATCTCAGCCACGGCCAGAAGCAGTGGCTCGAGATCGGCATGCTCTTGGCGCAGGACCCGAAGCTGCTTCTGGTCGACGAGCCGGTCGCCGGCATGACCGATGCCGAGACCGAGGAAACCGCGCGGCTGCTCAGGGACATCGCGCGTGACCATTCGGTCATCGTCGTCGAGCACGACATGCATTTCGTGCGTGAGCTCGGCGTCAAGGTCACCTGCCTGCATGAGGGCTCGGTGCTCTCCGAAGGGACGCTCGATTTCGTATCGGCCGACGAGCGCGTCGTCGAAGTCTATTTGGGGAGATGAGCATGGTCTGGCGGGTGCAATTCCATCATTTCGACATGTCGTTTCTCCGGTTTTGGAGAAGGCGCTGACATGCTCGAAGTTTCCAATGCCACGCTCCATTACGGCGCCGCCCAGGCGCTGCGTGGCGTGTCGCTGAAGGCGGCTGCCGGCCAGATCACCTGCGTGCTCGGCCGCAACGGCGTCGGCAAGACAAGTTTGATGAGATCGATCGTCGGCCATCACCGGCTGACGAGCGGAAGCGTTGCCTTCGAGGGGAAGGCGCTCGACCGGAGCGCGGCGTATGACCGCGCCCGGTCGGGCATCGCATTCGTGCCGCAGGGCAGGGAGATCTTTCCGCTGCTCAGCGTGCGCGAAAACCTCGAATCCGGCTTCGCGCCCTTGAGGCGCGCCGACCGCGACGTGCCGGCGCACGTCTTCGAGCTGTTTCCGGTGCTGAGGCAGATGCTTGGCCGCCGTGGCGGCGATCTTTCCGGCGGTCAACAGCAGCAGTTGGCCATCGGCAGGGCACTGGTAATGCGGCCGAAGCTGCTGGTGCTCGACGAGCCGACCGAAGGCATCCAGCCCTCCGTTATCAAGGACATCGGCCGCGCCATACGTTATCTGCGCGACCAGGCCGGCATCGCTGTGTTGCTGGTCGAACAGTATCTCGACTTCTGCCGAGAGCTTGCCGACGAGGTCAACATCATGGATCGCGGCCAGATCGTCCACACCGGCCCGGCGCAAGATTTAGACCGGGCTGATGTTCGCAAATTCCTCACGGTCTAGAATCGGCACTGGACTTCAGTTGAAGATTTGAAGTTCTTGGCAAGTCCAATATTTCTTCCATCCATCATCCGCGTCTCTGGCACACGCGATGTCGCATGCTAGTCTTTTCCAGGCTTTGTGAGTCGGCCGCTTCCGTATCAGTCTGGTTATAGCAGATCGAGGCGCGGCGAAGGTTCTGCAAGTTCCACGCAAGCAAGGCTTCCTAGCTTCCCGATCTCTGTCGTTCAAACGCGTTTGGGCACACAGGCTAAGGGACAGCCATGGAACGTTACGTCGAGGACTACCAGAAGCGGCGGCTTACCGAACGTGTCGACATCATCGCCGCCATCAACATCTTGAGGTCACAGGGCTGCGACTACGATGATCTGATCGAGGAGATCACCAAGGTCTTCTACGTCGACCTCGATGCCTTCAATGAAATCGTCATGGCGGCCTAGGGGCAGTCTTCGCTATTCAACAATCACAGAGTCGCCATGATGCGAGTGATCAGCTCGCGCGCCGGAATGGCGAGGCGATGACGCGGTTGCGGCCTCCGCGCTTGGCGTCGTAGAGCGCCTTGTCGGCGGCGCTGAGCACCTTGTCCAAGCTGAGGCCCTCCTTGCTGCCAAACGCAAATCCGGCGCTGACCGTGCAAGTGAGCGAGCCGGTTTCGGTTTCTATCAACCGCATCGCGAAAGCCGCCCGGATGCGCTCAGCTGATTCCTCGACCGTCTCCGGCAGAGTGCGCCTCAGCACCAGTGCGAATTCCTCGCCGCCCATGCGCGCGGCGACGTCGGCCGATCGAAGGTTGGCTGCCAACTCTCTGGCGAACACCTTCAGCACCTCGTCGCCCGCCGCGTGGCCGAATTCGTCGTTGATGGCTTTGAAATTGTCGAGGTCGAAGACGACCACGGCGGTAAAGGCGCCGACCGGAATATGGCCATGCATGTCGAACAGGGCGCGCCGGTTGAGCAGGCCGGTCAGGGGATCCGTCAGGGCGTTGCGGTGGTGGTGCCGCGCCAGACGCCCCTGGTTGAGGGCAAGCGAGAGTGCGCCAATACCCGTCATGCTGGCGATCACCACGATCAGGCTGAGCTCTTCTGCCCAATTGCTTGGCGCGTGGCCGAGCACCAGTTTTCCGTCCCAAGCGAGAACCATGGCGCAGAGCGCGAAGGACGTGGCCGTGGCCGAATAGAGCGTGGTGATGCCGATCGTCAAGGCGGGCGCCTCATCGCGGCCTCTCCAATATTCGAACGCCGTGGCGAACAGGAGCAAGGCAGCGAACATGTTCTCGAAAATGAAGCCGAGGCCGTCATAGCCCAAAGCCATGGGAGGCAGCGCTATCGCCAGGGAAACGCAACCCCACAGCGCCCGCAGCAGCGGCGAGCCGCCGGTGCGGAACTGATAGGCGGCACCCAGCATGGCCGAAAAACCGATCAGCAGGAACGCCGAGGTGGCGATGCCGAGCAGGCGCCCGGGCATGTCGATATAGGCGTCATAGATGAAAATATCGCCAACCACGAACACCAGGCTGATCGCCCATGTCAGCAGGAACTTTTCCGAGCGGGCGGTCAGCCACATGCCGAACAGCGTCAGGCTGAGGCAAGCGGCGGAGAAACCGACAGCGAGCAGAAGTGAAGTGTAGTCGAGCGACATGCCCCTCTTTCCCTGCCGGCGACGGCTCCAGCTCTGCAGCTTGGCGTCGGAGTATTCATGCGGCAAGGAAGTGTCGATAAGGTTACGATCACGGCGAAGATGCCCAGGAATAGGCGCTTTGCTACGCCCAAAACGCATAGGCGACGCACTTATAGCGGGTGCTGGAAACCGACTGATTCTTTTTCAGTCGGTTACGCGCCTCATCAGCGCCATTGCCCCGAACGGCGCGCGCACCTTGCCCTCGGTGATGAAGTAGACGAACACATCGCGCGGCTGGACCGGGGCGTCGGTGGCGGGGCCGGCGCGCCGCAGATCGGCCGGCTGCTTGCCTTCCGCCCAGATTTTTGCGCGCGCCGCCCATTCATCGAGGCCTTTTGGCGTGTAGCAATCGGGATTGTCGTCGCTGCCGGTCTGCAACCGCGCATAGACGAAATCGCCGGTGATATCGGCGATGTCAGGATATTTGGCATGGTCGGCATAGACGATCGCCGCCTTGTATTTGCGCGCGAGTGCGGCGAACTCCGGCACGATGAAGCTGTCGTTGCGCACTTCGAGCGCGTGGCGCAGCGCGACGCCGTCCTGCTTTTCCGGCAGCAGTTTCAGAAACGCCTCGAAATCGTCAGGGTCGAATTTCTTGGTCGGCGCGAACTGCCACAGGATCGGTCCGAGCTTTTCACCGAGCGCGGCCACGCCGGAACCGAGGAAACGCATCATCGACTCGCCGGCTTCGCCCAGCACACGCCGATTGGTGACGAAGCGGTTGCCTTTCAGCGAATAGACGAAACCGTCTGGCGCCTCGTTGGCCCATTTGACGAAGGTCGGCTCCTTGAAGCTCGAATAATAGGTGCCGTTGACCTCGATGCTCGGCACTTGCCGGCTGGCGTAGTTCAGTTGCTTGGCCTTCGACAACTTGTCCGGATAGAAGGACGTGTCCCAAGGCTCGAAGGTCCAGCCGCCCATGCCGGCGCGGATTGTTCCCGATTTGCTCATCGTCGTCCTCCCCGATTTCAAAAGCGATCAAGCCGCGGTGGGCCTGTCGACGGGTTTGGCCATGTCGACCAGTACCCACCCTGGCCGATAGGGATTGGGTCGGCGACCCGTTTCGTGAAAACCATAGGCGAGATAGAGCGCGATGTTCCGTTCCATCTTGGCGTTGGTGTAGAGCCGCACCTCCGGCAGGCCCCACAGACTTGCCTGTTCATCCGCGTGATTGAGTAACGCGATGCCAAATCCCTTGCCTTGGGAGCCGGGGGCGACCGCGACGGAGAAGATCATGACGTGGTCGGGATGGCGCTCCAGCGTGATTAGCCCGGCAAGCGTGGCGTCCCTCTCCAGCAGCCAGACCTCGCCCTGGGCGACGCGCGGTGCGTAGTCCTCGGTAACCGGGATCGGTGGCGCGTCGAGTATCGCGTTGTAGGGGGCATAGGCCGCTTGAGTCAGCGCGACGATCGCGGCGAGATCTTCTGGGCGGGCAAGCCTCACGCCAAAGCTACTCTGGACCGTGATGCGACCATCCCTACCCATCACTCCGCCGCTTCGCGCTTGCCCCCCGGGCGCCGTTCCAGAAGCTCCTTGAGGAACTGGCCGGTGTAGCTGCGCTTCTCCCGCACGATTGCTTCCGGCGTTCCAGACGCAACCAGCTCGCCGCCGCCATCACCGCCTTCGGGACCGAGGTCGAGCACCCAGTCGGCGGTCTTGATCACTTCGAGATTGTGCTCGATGACCACCACCGTGTTGCCCTGGTCGACCAATTCGTGCAGCACTTCCAACAGCTTGGCGACGTCGTGGAAATGCAGGCCAGTGGTCGGCTCGTCGAGGATGTAGAGCGTCTTGCCCGTCGCCTTGCGCGACAGTTCCTTGGCCAGCTTGATGCGTTGCGCCTCGCCGCCCGACAGCGTCGTCGCCTGCTGGCCGATATGGATGTAGCCGAGGCCGACCTGCTTCAGCGTGTCGAGCTTGTCGCGCACGCCAGGCACGGCGGCGAAGAAATCGACGCCTTCCTCGACGGTCATGTCGAGCACGTCGGCGATCGACTTGCCCTTGAACAGGACGTCGAGCGTCTCCCTATTGTAGCGCTTGCCGTGGCAGACATCGCAGGTGACGTAGACGTCGGGCAAGAAGTGCATCTCGATCTTGATGACGCCGTCGCCCTGGCAGGCCTCGCAGCGGCCGCCCTTGACGTTGAACGAGAAACGTCCCGGCTGGTAGCCGCGCGCCTTGGCTTCCGGCAGGCCGGCGAACCAGTCGCGGATCGGCGTGAAGGCGCCGGTATAGGTAGCGGGGTTCGAACGCGGCGTCCGCCCGATGGGCGACTGGTCGATGTCGATGACCTTGTCGAGGAATTCCAGCCCCTCGATGCGGTCGTGTTCGGCCGGATGCTCGCGCGAACCCATGATGCGGCGCGAGGCCGCCTTGAACAGCGTCTCGATCAGGAAGGTCGACTTGCCGCCGCCCGACACGCCGGTGACGGCGGTGAAGGTGCCGAGCGGGATTTCGGCGGTGACGTTCTTCAGATTGTTGCCGCGTGCGCCGACAACCTTCAGGCGCCGGTTCTTCTTCGCCTCGCGACGCACGCCGGGCGTCGCTACTTCGAGCGCACCCGACAAATATTTGCCGGTGATCGAATTGGGGTTGGCCATCACCTGCTGCGGCGTGCCCTGGGCGATGATCTCGCCGCCATGGATGCCGGCGGCCGGACCCATGTCGACGACATAGTCGGCATGCAGGATGGCGTCCTCGTCATGCTCGACGACGATCACCGTGTTGCCGATGTCGCGCAAATGCTTGAGCGTGTCGAGCAGACGCGTGTTGTCGCGCTGGTGCAGGCCGATCGACGGCTCGTCCAGAACGTAGAGCACGCCGGTGAGGCCCGAGCCGATCTGCGAGGCCAGCCGGATGCGCTGGCTTTCGCCGCCCGACAGCGTGCCGGAATTGCGCGACAAAGTGAGATAGTCGAGACCGACATCGTTGAGGAAGCGCAGGCGCTCGCGGATTTCCTTCAAGACGCGGACAGCGATCTCATTCTGCTTGTCGTTGAGCTGCGCCGGCAGGTCGGTAAACCAGCGATCGGCATTGCGGATCGACTGTTCCGTCACTTCGCCGATATGCTTGCCGCCGATCTTCACCGCCAGCGCTTCAGGCTTCAGCCGATAGCCCTTGCAGGCCGGGCAGGGCGTTGCCGACATGAAGCGCTCGATCTCCTCGCGCATCCAGGCGGATTCGGTTTCCTTCCAGCGTCGCTCGAGATTGGGGATGACGCCTTCGAAGGTCTTGGTCGTCTTGTAGGAGCGCAGGCCGTCATCATATTGGAAGGTGATTTCGCGCTCGCCGGTGCCGCGCAGGATCGCCTCCTGGGCCTCGGCGGAAAGATCCTTGAACTTGTCGCCGAGCTTGAAGTTGTAGGCCTTGCCCAATGCCTCGAGCGTCTGCGAGTAATAGGGCGAGGTCGACTTCGCCCACGGGCTGACGGCGCCGTCGCGCAGCGACACGTTCTCGTCGGGCACGACGAGGTTGGGATCGATGGCGCGCTGGCTGCCGAGACCGTCGCAGGTCGGGCAGGCGCCGAACGGGTTGTTGAAGGAGAACAGCCTGGGTTCGATCTCCGGAATGGTGAAGCCGGACACCGGACAGGCAAATTTTTCCGAGAACAGGATGCGCTCATGCGTCTCGTTCTTGGATTTGTTGACCGAATCCTCGCCGGTCTGGCTGGCGTCGAGCGGCTTGTCGGCGAACTCGGCCACCGCCAGCCCCTCGGCCAGCTTCAATGCCGTCTCGATGGAGTCGGCGAGACGCGTGGCAAGGTCGCCGCGCACGACGATGCGGTCGACGACGACGTCGATGTCGTGCTTGTATTTCTTGTCCAGCGCCGGCACGTCGGCGATTTCATAGAAGACGCCGTCGACCTTGACGCGCTGGAACCCCTTCTTCTGCAACTCCAGCAGTTCCTTGCGGTATTCGCCCTTGCGGCCGCGCACGATGGGCGCCAGCAGGAACAGGCGCGTGCCTTCCTCGACCGCCAGTACCCGGTCGACCATCTGGCTGACCGTCTGGCTCTCGATCGGCAGGCCGGTGGCCGGCGAATAGGGCACGCCGACACGGGCAAACAGAAGCCGCATATAGTCGTAGATCTCGGTGACGGTGCCGACCGTCGAACGCGGGTTCTTCGAGGTGGTCTTCTGCTCGATGGAGATGGCCGGCGAAAGGCCGTCGATCTGGTCGACGTCGGGCTTCTGCATCATTTCGAGGAATTGCCGTGCATAGGCCGAGAGGCTCTCGACATAGCGGCGCTGGCCCTCGGCATAGATGGTGTCGAAGGCGAGCGATGATTTGCCGGAGCCCGACAGGCCGGTCATGACGATCAGGCTGTCACGCGGCAGGTCGAGATCGACATTCTTCAGATTGTGTTCGCGCGCCCCGCGAATGGAAAGGAATTTATGGTCGGCCATCGCCGGTCGCCGCCTCAGATCTGGAATTCGTGGGATTGGCGGGTTTTTCCCGGCCATCCCCTATGTAGGTCTTTTTGCCGCCACGTCGAGAGACGCCACAACTCCCGACAGAAGTCGTTTAACCGTCTTTCGCGCGAAGGGGCAAGCGGAAAGAACAAAGACCGAACACGCTCCTGACAAAGCTGTGCGGAAACTGACCCTGACGTAACCTCCCGGCGATCACATTTTTCCGTAACCGGCTATTGATGGTTGACGCGACCGGCTCACGGGGGCAGTCTCCAGAGGTCAGCGAAGCCGGCCGTCTTTCGATGGCCTCGCCGCCCCAAGGCGGCCTGCGAGACGCCGCAGGCATTTGCGATTTGCGCTTCGCGATGGCAATGTCGTAACGGACAAAGGAGCGGAGCATGACGCCACCGGATAGTCCCCCAGGGCTCCACGTCTCGTTGGAGCCGAAGCAGGCATAAGTGCCAGGGTATAGCGTTTGCGCCACCAGACAAACCGTGACCTGCCATATCCCCCAAAATTAGAGACTGTTAGTCGGATCGTCGGCTGAATGCCGCGAAGCATCCGAAATCCAACGCCGGCAGTACACTCCCGGCAAAAAATGGATTTGAGATCCAGAAAAGCCCCGTCCGTTTGCCCCAGGCACGGCGGGGCTATTCTTTTGGGCGGGCTCGAGTTTGCAGGACCGATCTTTTGCCCTACCTGGGCGGCTTGATCCCGCCAACCCCGACATCGACCGTGATGCTGCCGGAAATCCTGACATCCGTATCGCCGATCTTGAACTGCCCGTTGCCGCTGCTAGGGAATGCGTCGTCGGGTTCGGGCACCGGGGCTGGCTTGGCGATGCGATAGTCGCCGCTCACGCCGGGCAGGGCGCCTTTCTGCGCCGACGACGAGGCGCCGTCGGCAAGTGCCGCACAGGAGAAAAGGCCGACGATGGCGAGCACCATGGTGGCTGTGACACGGTGCAATGGTCTTGATCGATGTGCGTCGGTCATCCCCCTGTTATAGGGACCTGCCGCCACTTGAACCAGACCGGTATCGTCAAATCTTCGTTCTCGGGTCACGCCGCCTTTTTGCGGGTGTCGAAAACATGGTCGACAAGGCCCCATGCCTGGGCCTCGCGGGCCGTCATGAAATGGTCGCGGTCGAGCGTGCGTTCGACCTCTTCATAGCTGCGGCCGCAATGCTGGGCGTAGAGTTCGGTCATGTGGCGCTTGGTCTGGCCGATGCGTTCGGCATGCCGCTGGATGTCGGAAGCTTGGCCCTGGAAGCCGCCGAGCGGCTGATGCAGCAGGATGGTGGCATTGGGCAGCGCGATCCGGCGCCCGGCCGTGCCCGCCATCAGCAGGAACGATCCCATCGACGCGGCAAAGCCCATGCACACGGTCGACACCGGGCAACTGATATATTGCATCGTGTCGTAAATGGCGAAGCCGCTGGTCACCATGCCACCCGGCGAGTTGATGTAGAGCGAAATCTCCTTCTCGGGATTGTCCGACTCCAGCGACAAAAGCTGCGCGCAGACCAGCGCCGAGACGTCGTCGTTGATCTCGCCGTTGATGAAGACGATGCGCTCGCGCAGCAGCCGCGAAAAAATGTCAAATGCACGTTCGCCGCGGCTCGATTGCTCGATCACCATCGGCACAAGACTGGCAACACCGCTCATTTTCCTTCTCCAATTTCCGTGTTCAGGCCGCGCGCAGCAGAAGATGCGGCGTGTTGCTCGCGGCGAGCTTTCCGGCTCCCCGCATCGAAAGCCGGCAGCCGGCGCTCGTCATGGTAACGGCCGCCTTGCGAGCAAAGCCGTCATGGACGATGCGCAGATGCGTGCCGCCCGAAACGGTGCGGGCGAGTGTGAAGGTGACGGTGCTGTCGAGCGGGTGCTGTCGCGCCGCATCGTCCGACTGTTCCCGCCAGGAATAGCGCAGCAGACGCTCAGGCTCGGCGTCGAGGATCTCGCACTCGATCGCCGCGTCGGGCCCGGCGAAGGCAAAGCGGCTACCGGTCTGTGGCCTGATATCATTCGGCATCATCCAGGCGGCGAGCAGTTCCGGCACGGTCAGCGCCCGCCACACCTTTTCCGGCGGCTCGGCTAGGTCATATTCGAATTCGATCGCATCCGGTGCGACTTCGCGTTGGCTCTTCATTGATCCATGTCCTTCAAAACCGCCTTCAGCCTTTCGATGCGCTCCGGCCAGAACGTCCGGTAGCGTTCAATCCAGGAGAGCAGCGGGGCAAGCCCCTGCGGATCGGCGCGGTAATAGGCGTTGCGGCCGGCCCGGCGCTCGACCACGAGACCGGCACCGCGCAGCACCGCCAGATGCTGGGAGACGGCCGGCTGCGACACAGTCAGGCCGCTGCGCAGTTCCGACACGCTCATCTCGCTCGTCGCGAGACGCTCGAAGACGGCGCGGCGTGTCGGGTCGGCCAGGGCGCGGAAAATCTCTGCTTCGATCATGGCAAAAGCATAAGTCGATACTTATTGATTTGGCAAGCGCTGTTTTGCAACCCATATGAAGGCCTTGGCCATTGCTGCCATTCCTTGACAATCAGCGGCGGTGCATATAGGAACGAAAAGGGAACAAAAACCTTGTGGGAAAAGCCAGCCTTGGCAGGCGGCTGACGTCCGTAGCCTGTAAGGTGCTGCGACAAAAATTTGTTTCGGATGAGCGCGGAGAAATATCATGGCGGGTAGCGTCAATAAGGTCATTCTGGTCGGCAATCTCGGCGCGGACCCTGAAATCCGCCGCCTGAATTCGGGCGAGCCGGTCGTCAACATCCGCATCGCCACCTCGGAAAGCTGGCGCGACAAGAATTCCGGCGAGCGCAAGGAAAAGACCGAGTGGCATAACGTCGTCATCTTCAATGAGGGCATCGCCAAGGTGGCGGAGCAATATCTGAAGAAGGGCATGAAGGTCTATGTCGAGGGCCAGTTGCAGACCCGCAAATGGCAGGACCAGACCGGCGCCGACAAATACACGACCGAAGTCGTGCTGCAGAAATTCCGTGGCGAGCTGCAGATGCTTGACGCGCGCGGCCAGGGTGAGGGCGGCCAGGTCGGCGGCTACAGCGGTGGCGGCAGCAGCCGCGGGTCGGATTTTGGCCAGTCGAGCCCGAATGAAGGGTTCAACCGCGGTGGCGGCAATGCTCCCAGGGGCGGCGGTAGCGGCGGTTCGTCGCGCGAACTGGACGACGAAATTCCGTTCTGATCGGGAGCCGCACCAAACGGCGAATGCTTGTGCTTGATATGCCCCGAGGGTCCTGCATGGACTTTCGGGGTTTTGCATTGTTGATTTGGGAACAAAGGACTGAAAGGACAGGGCGATGAAGGCACGGGTAAAATGGGTCGAGGAGCGCACCTTCGTCGGCGAATCCGGCAGCGGCCACAAGGTCGTATTGGGAACCGCGTCCAGCCCGGACGGCAAGACCCCGGGGCCGAGCCCGATGGAACTGGTGCTGATCGGCACCGGCGGCTGTTCGGCCTATGATGTCGTCCACATCCTTGAAAAGGGACGCGAGGCGATCGAGGACTGTGTCGTAGAACTCGACGCCGACCGGGCCGAGACCGACCCGAAGGTGTTCACCCGCATCCACATGCATTTCATCGTCAAGGGCCGCGCGCTGTCGCGCGACAAGGTCAAGCGGGCGATCGATCTGTCGATCGACAAATATTGCTCGGCTTCCGCCATGATCGCCAAGACGGCCACGCTTACGCATGACTTCGAGATCGTCGATACGACAGCGCGGTAGGGCCGCAGGGATACCGTTCAACTAGCCATCAGCGCCTTGATGCCGTCGGCGACGAACTGCACCGCCAGCGCCGCCAGAATAACGCCGAGCAGGCGGGTCAGGATCGAGCGGCCGGTCTGGCCGAGGATGCGGTCGATGCGCTCCGACAGAACGAACACCAGATAGGTGATGGCGAGGCAGACGAAGATGATGCCGACCAGCGCCGCCTGTGCCGCAAAGCCCTGAAACGAGCCGGAGAGCAGCACAGTCGCCGAAATCGCACCGGGACCGGCGATCAGCGGGATCGCCAGCGGGAAGGCGGCGATGTTGTGGATCATGTCCTTGGTGATGGCGACGTCGCCGATCTTCTCCTTGCGGTCCTGGCGGCGCTCGAACACCATTTCGAAGGCGATGAAGAACAGCAGAAAACCGCCTGCTACGCGGAAGGCCGGCAGCGTGATGCCGAACACCGACAGGATCGAGGCACCTGCGATCGCGAACAGCGCCATCACCAGGAAGCCGATGATCGAGGCGCGTACGGAGACCTGCTGGCGCTCGTCGCGATTCATGCCGCGTGTCACGGCGAGGAACAGCGGTGCCAGCCCGGGCGGATCGATGGTCACGAGAATGGTGACGAAGGCATTGAACAGGCTGTCGAAACTCGGCATCGCTGACCCCTCCCGCCGGGCGGAGCCCGCACTCCGATATTGGTAGAGCAAAGCCCGGTCGATGGGAACTGTCGGAGGGGCCGGAGACTTCGATGCGGTAGGGCGCGTCGCGGCGAAACGGATTCAGGCGACGCGCTTTGTCCGGTGGGCAAAATGCTCATAGGTGATTTGCCAAGGGTGGCTCTCGGAAGGTCTTTCCTCGCCGATCCAATGGAAGCTGTTGGCAGTGATCTCGGTGAAACGCCATCGAGTTTGCAGACCGCGCGAGTCATCGCCGATCTGGACAATGTCCTTACCCTCGGCCCGTCCGATCTGGCGCGAGTAATCTTGGTTGAGCGGATCATTCCAGATGATGTGCCAGCCACCGATCCCAGGATCGAAGATGCGCAAAGTCGTGCCATACATAGTGGACCGCGCAGGGCGCCTGGGCCTGATCCAGATGTCCTGAATCGCGCGGCCTTCGAGTACCCAGCCGAAATGGCATTCTCCGGTCCATTTCTGGATCGTGCCGTCGTCAAGGTGGTGGACCGTGTCCATTTCCCAGCTTCCGATCAACCATCCATAGAGGTCCATGTCTTTCGCTCGGTCGGCTGGGGGAGCTTCGGATACGAGAGCAGTGAGAAACGAAGAAATGGCCATTGTCACGAGGCCGTTTCGCATCCGGCACATTGGGCGTCGCGGACGCCGATCGAGACATGATCGAACATGTTTTTCTCCATTCTTACAATGTATTACAGCCTCATCTTGTTGCGGCTCGCCGCGCCAGGAACTCGACTTCCAGCCGCCATGTCACGCCGTCGTCCTGCGAGCGCTCGCCAAGCCAGCGGAAGGAATTCTCGGTGATCCGCGAAAAGCTCCAGCGCACCGACGACCCGGTGCCGTCGGCGCCCACTTGTACGATGGTGTCGCCCTCTGCGCGGCCAAGCTGGCGGCTGTAATACTGGTTGCGCGGGTCGCTCCAGAAAATGTGCCAGGCATCGGCGCTTGGGTCATAGACCCGCAATGTCGTGCCGTAAAAAGTCCATTTGCCGAGCGAAGGCGAGGGGCCGGCGTCACGCGCGGGCAGGATCCAGACATCCTGGATCGCCCGGCCTTCCAGCACCCAGCCGAAATGCACCTCGCCGCGGCCGGTCAGCACCGTGCCGTCCTCGAGATGGCGTGAGGCGTCAAATGTCCAGGCACCGACGAAGCGGCCGTAGAGGGCCAGTTTTTCAGCGAGCCCTTCGATCGGTCCGGGACTGTGCAAGGCTTCGGCAAATGAGGATTGGTCGACCATGGCTGCGGCCTCTTCTTGTCAGGAGACCGCGAGGAATAGGCGCTGGCAGGGTTCTGGGCTTGGGAAAAGTTGCTATATTTCGGTCATGACGGCGACCGCGAATACCCTTGCATCCGGACCTGACTGGCATGTGGCGGATGTCATCTGCACGGCCAGCGCCGGCGATCGGCCGTTCGAGGAAGCACATCGGGATTTTTGCGTCGCGGCGGTCACCGGCGGCTCGTTCCGCTACCGCGCGCAGCAAGGCACGGCAATGCTCGCGCCAGGCAGTCTCCTGCTCGGCAATTCCGGCACCTGCTACGAATGCGGGCACGAGCATGGCAGCGGTGACCGTTGCCTCTCCTTCCATTTCGGGCCGGCCTATATGGACCGGATCGTGGCTGATGTGCCGGGCGCCAGGACGCTCACCTTCGCGGCGCCACGCCTGCCGCCGTTACCGGCCCTGGCGCCGTTGCTGGCCGAGGCGGAAGCCGCACGCGACCTGGCCGACGCGGACGCCTTCGAGGAACTCGCCTTGCGCATCGCGGGTGCCGCCGTGGCTACAATCTCCGGCGCCACGCATGCCGGGTGCGGCCCAAGCCGCCGCGATCAGAAAAGGGTTGCCGAGGCGGTGCGGCGGATCGAACTGGGTGCCGACGGACCGATCTCGCTTCCGGCGTTGGCGGATGAGACCGCGACCAGCCCCTATCATTTCCTGCGCACCTTCCGGCAGGTCGCCGGCATGACGCCCTATCAGTACCTGCTCAGGACCCGGTTGCATCGCGCGGCAGTGCGATTGCGCACGTCGAACGATGCCATCTCGGCAATTGCTTTCGAGACCGGCTTCAACGATCTGTCGACCTTCAACCGTCGGTTTCGGCGGGTCATGGGCGAGACTCCGGGCCGCTATCGCGCCATGCGCGCGGGCAGCGGCTGAAAAGTTGCGTCACCACCCGTGGCATCAGTCCATGGTCGGCCCGCACCAGCCGGGCAGATAGTCGGCGTCCTTGCCCCTGGCCAGCACGAGTGCATCCTTCATCGCCTTGTCGAAATTTTTCGCCACCGCGCCTTTGTCGATGTGCCGGCGCAGGAAATCCGCCCACAGGAATTCGCTGAACGGCGTGGTGTCCTTGGCGTAGCCACCCAGTCGGCGCAGTTCGCCAGCCATGCTCCGGTAAGGGTCGTCGACCAGTTCGCCGATGGTCTTCGGCAGGGCGGCATAGTCGCGGCGCTGGCCGTTTTCATCGAATGGATGCATCCAGCCGCGGTTGTCGAGCATGAAAAGGAACGCGTCCTTGTCCAGTGCCGACAGGTCGCTGATCACCGTCACGAGCACATCCTTGACGCCTTCCTCGATCAGGGCGCGGGCGAGATGATGGTGATCGGTGACGTAGTTGCGGTTTTTCGGGCCCAACACGACCGGGATCATGTGCTTGCCCAGAAAGGCGCCTGTGTTCGCGGCGCTCTGCGAGCGGATCAGCTGGCGCTTGAGATCCACCTCGCGCATCCCGACCGTAATTTGCGTTGGCCGCAGTTCCTTGACCGGGACCGGGGTCACCAGCGGCTCTCTCAGGACGATCATGGTGTACTCTCCTGGTTTTCCGGCGGGCCGGAATGCAGAGCCCTGATGGCGGCATCGACGCTGTGGAAGATCCGCTGCGGGCCGACGAGATCGATGATGCCGAACCGCGCAAGGGCTGCCTGGGCACGCACCGATTCCATCCGAGCAATGGCGAATATTGCGCCCGCATTGCGGCAATGGGTGATGGTTTCGATCAATGCCTGGGCGGCGGTGTAGTCGATCTCGACAATGTTACTGGCCTCCAGCACGACGAGTTTCACATCGCCCTTGCGGGCGTCGACCAGATCACAAAAGCCGCGTTTGAAACCGTCGGCATTGACGAAGGACAATGGCGCCTGGAACGCCGCGACCAGCACGCCGGGGAGTTGTTCACCAGCGCTCGGCTTGCCCGGCGGCCACCAGACGGAGGTTCCCGGGACCTGTTCAAGTTCGATCGGCAGCGTCTGGGTCGCGCTCCAGATTCCGTGCAGCAGCGACAGACCGATGCCGACCGCCACGCCGGTCTCGATGGGCAGCACGACCATGGCCGCCATGGTGATCAGGATCAATGCGAATTCGACCGGCGCTTGCCGGTAGACACTGGCGAAAACCTTCCAGCGCAGAATGTGCTGGGCGACGAACATCAGGACCCCGGCGAGGGCGGCCTGCGGAACATCGGCGAGCAGGCCGCCGCCAAAGGCGCCCAGCGCCACAACGAGCGCCGCGGCAAGGAGGCTCGAGAGTTGCGAGCGGCCGCCCGACTGGGAGACGATTGCCGTGCGTGGTGGGCTGGCGTTGACGGCGAAGGCGCCGAACAGGCTCGACGCGATGCTGCCGGCGCCGACACCAACGAAATCGCGATTGACGTCGGGCGCGTCGCCCCGCGGAGCGAAGGAACGGGACGTGGCGGCCGTCTGCACCATGACGACGATGGCGATCAGCAATGCCAGCGGAACGAGCGCCTGCACGTCGTCGAGACCGGCCAGTGGCAACCCTGCCCGCGGCAGGCCATTCGGCAAGGCACCAAGCACCTCGACGCCATGATCCTTGAGGCCGAAAATGGCGACCGCTGTCGTGGCAAGCACCATGCCGATCAGCGCGCCGGGGATGCGGGCGCTGATAAGCTCGGAAAACAACACGATTGCGAATACCCCAAGGCCGAGCGTCAGGCTCCAGGGGTTGGTGAGATGGAGGCTGCTGGCGATTTCGCCGATGCGCTGCACGGTTTCGCCGCTTTCCGCCGGCAGACCGAGCAGTCCAGGCAATTGTGAAACGATGATATGGACGGCGATGCCTGCCAGAAAGCCAGTCGTGACCGGCACCGAGAGCAGGTCGGCAATCCAGCCGAGGCGAAAGACGCCGCTCAGCATCACGATCAGCCCGACCATCAGCGCCAGCGTGGCGGCCAGCGCCAGATAATGCGGTGAGCCTGATGATGCGAGCAGCGCCAGGCTGCCGGCAAACAAAGGCGTGATGGTCGAATCCGCGCCGGCCGAAAGGTGGCGATTGGCGCCGAACAGCGCAAACGCCACCGAACCGGCGACAAAGGCGAAAAATCCAACCTCGGGCGCAAAGCCGCCGAGCCTGGCTGTCGCCATCTGCTCGGGAATGGCGATCGCGGCCAGTGTCACGCCCGCGATCAGATCGCCATTGAAATCCCGGGGCGTCCAACCGTGCAGCGCCCGCAAAGGCAGCCATGAGCTCCAATTCATGGTGATCGCGGCTTTTGCTTGGGGAGTTGGTCCATTACAGGCTTTTGCCTTGGTGGCGGCGAAAAGCGTAACGGCCATATCGTCGCAATTAGCGGTATCCTTTTGAAATTACCACTAAAAATGACACTGGAAAAGTGCCGTGAACATTGGAGTTTCGGCCGTGCTTCCTATATAAGCGGTCAGTGATTCCTGATTAGATTGTGATCCGATTTGACCGACCAAAAGACACCGCGCGGCGCCGACGGCGGCCCCACCGGCATCGAACCCATCTCCATCATCGAGGAGATGCAGAGTTCCTATCTCTCTTACGCCATGAGCGTGATCGTCAGCCGTGCGTTGCCAGATGTGCGCGATGGCCTGAAGCCCGTGCACCGCCGCATTCTCTACGCGGCGCATGAGAGCGGCTACCACTGGAACCGCAAATACGTGAAGTCGGCGCGTCCTGTCGCCGACGTGATGGGTAAATACCATCCGCATGGCGATGCCTCGATCTATGACGCCTTGGTGCGCATGGCGCAGGACTGGTCGCTGCGTGTGCCCTTGATCGACGGGCAAGGCAATTTCGGCTCGATTGACGGCGATCCGCCGGCGGCGATGCGCTATACCGAATCGCGCCTGACCAAGGTCGCGCATGAGCTTCTGGAGGATATCGACAAGGACACCGTCGATTTCCAGGACACTTATGATGCGTCGGACACCGAGCCGAAGGTTCTGCCGGCGCGCTTTCCCAATCTGCTGGTCAACGGCTCGGGCGGCATTGCCGTCGGCATGGCGACCAACATCCCGCCGCACAATCTCGGTGAGGTCTGCAACGCCGCCATTGCCGTCATCGACAATCCGGCGATCGACCTGCCGGCGCTGATGGAGATCATTCCGGGCCCTGATTTTCCGACCGGCGGCATCGTGCTTGGCCGCTCCGGCATCTACAGCGCCTATTCGACCGGCCGTGGCTCAATCGTCATGCGCGGCAAGGTCAACATCGAACAGCGCGGCAATGACCGTGAATCGATCATCATCACCGAGGTTCCCTATCAGGTGAACAAGGCCTCGATGATCGAGAAGATGGCCGAACTGGTGCGCGACAAGCGCATCGAGGGCATTTCCGACATTCGTGACGAAAGCGACCGTCAGGGTTATCGCGTCGTCATCGAACTCAAACGTGACGCCGTTGCCGACGTCGTCCTCAACCAGCTCTACCGGTTCACGCCGCTGCAGACGTCTTTCGGCGCCAATATGGTGGCTCTGAACGGCGGCAAGCCGGAACTGCTGAACCTGACCGACATGCTGACGGCATTCGTCACCTTCCGCGAGGAGGTGATCAGCCGGCGGACTAAGTTCCTGCTCCGCAAGGCGCGCGACCGCGCCCATGTGCTGGTTGGTCTAGCCATCGCCGTCGCCAACATCGACGAAGTGATCAAGCTTATCCGCACCGCGCCGGATCCGCAGTCGGCGCGCGAGCAGTTGATGGAGCGGCGCTGGCCCGCGGGTGACGTTGAATCGCTGATCCTGCTGATCGACGATCCACGCCATCGCATCAACGAGGACGGCACCTACAATCTGTCCGAGGAACAGGCGCGCGCCATCCTCGAACTGCGCCTGCAGCGCCTGACAGCGCTGGGCCGCGACGAAATCGCCGATGAGTTGAACACGATCGGCGACGAGATCAAGGACTACCTCGACATCCTGTCGTCTCGCGCGCGTATTCAGCAGATCGTGAAGGACGAACTCGCCGCCGTGCGCGACGAGTTCGGCACGCCACGCCGCACCGAGCTCACCGACGGTGGCGCGGACATGGAAGACGAGGACCTGATCCAGCGCGAGGACATGGTCGTGACGGTGAGCCGTTCCGGCTACATCAAGCGCGTGCCGCTTTCGCTCTACCGGGCGCAGCGCCGCGGCGGCAAGGGCCGCTCCGGCATGTCGACCAAGGAAGAGGATTTCGTCACCCGGCTGTTCGTCGCCAACACGCACACGCCGGTGCTGTTCTTCTCCTCGCGCGGCATCGTCTACAAGGAAAAGGTCTGGCGCCTGCCGATCGGCAACCCGCAGTCACGCGGCAAGGCACTGATCAACATGCTGCCGCTGGAGCAGGGCGAGCGCATCACCACGATCATGCCGCTGCCCGAGGACGAGACGAGCTGGGGCGAACTCGATGTGATGTTCGCCACCACGCGGGGCACCGTGCGCCGCAACAAGCTTTCCGACTTCGTCCAGGTCAACCGCAACGGCAAGATCGCCATGAAGCTGGAGGAGGAGGGCGACGAGATCCTCGGCGTCGAGACCTGCACCGACAATGACGACGTGCTTTTGACCGCCAGCTCGGGACAGTGCATCCGCTTCTCGGTCGGTGACGTGCGCGTCTTCCAGAGCCGAAACTCGGTCGGCGTGCGCGGCATCACCATGGCTGACACCGACCGCATCATCTCAATGTCGGTGATCGAGAATGTCGATGCGCCGCCGGCTGAACGCGCCGCCTACCTTAAGCGTGCCGCGGCCGAACGGCGGCTTGCCGCGGGCATCGCCGCCGGTGAAGAGGAAGAGATCGCGCTGACCAATGAAGAGGTCGGCGAGGAGACGGAGCTTTCCGACGAGCGCTACGAGTTCCTCAAGGCGCATGAGCAGTACGTGCTCACGGTCACCGAATACGGTTACGGTAAGCGCTCTTCGTCCTATGATTTCCGCCTGACTGGACGCGGCGGCAAGGGCATCCGCGCCACAGACGTGTCGAAGACGGCCGAAATCGGCCGTCTGGTGGCAACTTTCCCGGTCGGCAATGACGATCAGATCATGCTGGTGTCGGACGGCGGCACCGTCATTCGTGTGCCCGTCAATGGCATCCGTTTCGCTAGCCGCGCCACCAAGGGCGTGACCATCTTCAACACGGCTGAAGGTGAAAAGGTGGTTTCGGTCGAACGGATTTCGGAGCCACAATCGGACGAGGAAGCGGAAGAGGTCGAGGGTGGCGCGGAGCCCGGTTCGACGCCTGACGGCAGTCCGGATAACAGCGAATAGTCGTTGGTTAGCATAGTAACGCCGGCCTGTGGCCGGCGCGGCAGCAAGTCGACAATAGCTTAGTAGTGGCGATACGGCTTGCGCAGGCCGAAGCCTTCGAAGCGTTTGGTGGTTGCCTTGACGCGAATGCGCTGCGCCTCCTGATGCAGCCCGAATACTGTGGCGATCAGCATGGCGACGGTCATTGCGGTGGCGAGCATGTAGATCAGCATGTGCGTGTTCTCCTGCGCCTTACAACGGATATATGGGGCTTTGGTTTCATCTTATTAAGGGTGCAACCTAGTGAACGCTGCGTGAAGGCTTCGTGATCAGCGTATTCATCTGTCGTTCATGTGCCGGAAAAGGTTCACGGGCCGCCTGCCGATCGGATTTGCCTTTGTGAGAGAGGCTCGCTAGAAGCTCCGGCATGACCGAACGCATCGCCCTTTACGCCGGCTCCTTCGACCCGCTGACCAACGGCCATCTCGATGTGCTGAAAGCGTCACTGGCGGTTGCCGACACTGTCTATGCGGCGATAGGCATTCATCCGGGCAAGAAGCCGCTGTTCTCCTTCGAGGAGCGGGTGCGGTTGATTGAAGCCGCCACGAAAGCCGAATTCGGCCGCGATGGCGCCCGCATCAAAGTGGTCGCTTTCGATGGGCTGGTGATCGATGCCGCCAGAAGGGAAGGCGCCTCGATCATGATCCGCGGTCTGCGCGATGGCACCGACCTCGACTACGAAATGCAGATGGCGGGCATGAACGAAACCATGGCGCCGGAGTTGCAGACGGTTTTCCTGCCCGCCAGCCCGTCGGTGCGAACCATTACCGCCACACTTGTGCGCCAGATAGCCTCGATGGGCGGCGACATCCGTCCCTTCGTGCCGGCGGCCGTGGCCGGTGCGCTCACCGCAAAATTCGCGAAATAAGCTCGGAGAAAATCCTCATGCAGCTCCAAAGGCTCGCCTCATTCCTTGTTGTGCTCGCCGGTCTGGTGACCGCGTCCGTTTCCGCCTATGCTGCAGACCCGGAAAACACCATGATCATCACGCTCAGGGGTGGCGACGTCACCATAGCGTTGCGCCCCGATCTGGCACCCAAGCATGTCGCGCAGATCAAGAAGCTGGTGCGCGATCATGCCTATGACAATGTGGCTTTCCATCGCGTGATCGACGGCTTCATGGCGCAGACCGGCGACGTCAAGTTCGGCAACATGGAAAAGGGATTTAACGCCCAGGCCGTCGGCACCGGCGGCTCGGACCTGCCCGACCTGCCGGCCGAATTCTCTCAGACCGAGCACTACAAGCGTGGCGTGGTCGGCATGGCCCGCTCGCAGGATCCGAATTCCGCCAACTCGCAGTTCTTCATCATGTTCGCGCCGGCACCGCCGCTCGACGGCCAATATACCATCGTCGGCAATGTCGTCAGCGGCATGGAGCTGGTGGACAAGATCAAGAAGGGCGACGAGGCGGACAATGGCACGGTCGCCGATCCCGACCGGATGATCAAAGTGCGCATTGCCGCCGACAAATAGTTCCATTTTACAAAAGGATAGCTGACATGGCTGAGATCAAGGACCGCGAGAACGCGCTCATCATGGAAACGACCAAGGGCGAGGTCGTCATCGAACTGTTTCCCGATTTGGCCCCCGGCCACGTCGCCCGCATCAAGGAACTGGCGCGCGAAGGCGCCTATGATGGCGTCGTCTTCCACCGCGTCATCGAAGGCTTCATGGCGCAGACCGGCGACGTCAAGTTCGGCAACTCGAGCAAGCCCTCGTTCGCGCCTTCCCGCGCGGGCATGGGCGGCTCGGAAAAGCCTGACCTGAAGGCAGAGTTCTCCAACGCGAACCACGGCCGCGGCACCTGCTCGATGGCCCGTTCGCAGAACCCGAACTCGGCCAACTCGCAGTTCTTCATCTGCTTCGACGATGCCGCCTTCCTCAACCGCCAGTACACGGTCTGGGGCCAGGTCATCGAAGGCATGGAGAATGTCGACAAGATCAAGCGCGGCGAGCCGGTGCAGGATCCCGACAAGATCGTGTCGCTGAAGGTCGCGGCAGACGTCAAGTAAGGCGAAACGACAATGATGGGCGTCGTCTGGTCGCTTCTCGGCATCCTGTCCGGCGCCTTCATTGCGATTCAGGCGCCGATCAATTCGCAGCTGGCGCGCGGCCTGGGTCTCCCGGTCGCGGCGGCAGCGTTTTCGTTCCTGTCTGGCGCGGTCGTGCTGGGCATCATCTCCTTCACGGTGGTGAAGCTGCAAGGCATTTCGCTCGACTGGAAGGCGCCGGCGCCGTGGCTGTTCGTCGCCGGCGGCATGCTCGGCGGCTTCTATGTTACGCTCTCCACCATCCTGACGCCACGCATCGGCGCCGCCGCCCTTATGGCGTTCCTGGTGGCGGGTCAGTTGCTCGCCGGCATGCTCATCGACCGCGTCGGCTTCCTCGGTGTCGCGGTGCGTGAAATCTCGGTCGGCCGCGTGGCCGGCGCCGTGCTTCTGCTGGCCGGAGCGCTGCTCGTTCGGCTGTTTTGATTCCCGATGCGCGTCGACCTCTTTGATTTCGACCTGCCGGAAGAGCGCATCGCGCTTCGCCCGGCAGAGCCGCGCGACAGCGCCAAAATGCTCGTCGTCAAGCCGGGCAAGCGGCTGGAGGACCGGACGGTTGGCGATCTGCCGTCGTTGCTCCGCGCCGGCGACGTGCTGGTCTTCAACGACACCAAGGTCATTCCAGCGCAACTGAAAGGCATCAGGCGGCGCGGTGAAGCGGCTGCGCAGGTCGAGGCCACGCTGCACATGCGCATGGCTCCAGACCGCTGGCTGGCGTTCATGCGGCCGGGAAAGCGCATCGCCGCCGGTGACCGCATCCATTTCGGTCATGACGGCAATTCCTGTTTCCTTGGCCAGCTCGATGCCACGGTGATCGAAAAGGGCGAGGGCGGCGAAGCGTTGCTCGGCTTTGATCTATCCGGGCCCTTCCTCGACGAGGCGCTGCACGCGGTCGGCCACATTCCGTTGCCGCCCTACATCGCCTCGAAGCGCGATGACGACGAGCGCGACCATGCCGATTACCAGACCATCTATGCCCGGGAAGAAGGTGCGGTAGCGGCGCCCACCGCTGGCCTGCATTTCACGCCGGAGCTTTTTGCGGCGTTGGACGCCAAGGGGATCGAGCGCCGCTTCGTCACGCTGCATGTCGGCGCCGGCACGTTCCTGCCGGTGAAGGCGGACGACACCGCCGACCACAAGATGCATGCCGAGATCGGCTCGGTCAGCGAGGCGACCGCCAGCGCGCTCAACGCCGCGAAGGCGAGGGGTGGGCGCATCATTGCCGTCGGCACCACCTCGCTGCGTCTGCTGGAAAGCGCGGCGCGTGACGACGGTACGGTGGCGCCATGGTCCGGACCGACCGACATCTTCATCACGCCCGGCTACCGCTTTCGCACCGCCGACATGCTGATGACCAATTTCCATCTGCCGCGCTCGACACTGTTCATGCTGGTTTCGGCCTTCAGCGGTCTCGATACGATGCATGCCGCCTATGCGCATGCCATCGCGAACCGCTACAGGTTCTACTCCTATGGCGACGCAAGCCTGCTTTACCGAGCGGAGATGAGCGATGGACGATGATCTGCAAACCCTCGATCGCGAAAGCCTTGTCGCGGAAGTGAAAAAGCTGCGCGCCGGTATTCGCGCGCACCGCGATACATCAGGCCATGATCTGTGCTGGCATCACCCCGATCTGTGGGACCTGCTGCCTGAAAAGACCGAGCCGGCGATCGCCGTGCCACCCTGGCCCAAATTCATGCGCGGCTGCATCCAATACCGCCAGTCGCTCGACAGGCAGGCGCCGGATGCGCCGGTGCACGACAAG
This sequence comes from Mesorhizobium sp. M8A.F.Ca.ET.207.01.1.1, assembly GCF_004794715.1. Taxonomy (NCBI): domain Bacteria; kingdom Pseudomonadati; phylum Pseudomonadota; class Alphaproteobacteria; order Hyphomicrobiales; family Phyllobacteriaceae; genus Mesorhizobium; species Mesorhizobium sp. M8A.F.Ca.ET.207.01.1.1. The sequence continues at coordinate 326,380 of NZ_SRUS01000006.1, forward strand.
GAATTCAATGGCTGAGACGTTCACCTTCAAGGTGCTGGCGACCGATGGCAAGGCGCGGCGGGGCCTGATCGACATGCCGCGCGGCGAAATCCGCACGCCGGCCTTCATGCCGGTCGGCACCGGTGGCACCGTCAAGGCCATGTACATGGACCAGGTGCGCGGCGTCGGCGCCGACATCATCCTGGGCAACACCTATCACCTGATGCTTCGCCCTGGCGCCGAGCGTGTCGCGCGGCTTGGCGGTCTGCACGAATTCGCCCGCTGGCCGCACCCGATCCTGACCGACAGCGGCGGATTCCAGGTGATGTCGCTATCGAAGCTGAGGAAGCTGACAGAGAAAGGCGTCACCTTCCGCTCCCACATCGACGGTGCGCCCTACGAGATGTCGCCGGAGCGCTCGATCGAGATTCAGGGACTGCTCGATTCCGACATCCAGATGCAGCTCGACGAATGCACGGCGCTGCCGGCCGAGTTGAAAGAGATCGAGCGCGCTATGGACCTGTCGCTGCGCTGGGCGGAGCGCTGCAAGACAGCGTTCGGCGACCAGCCTGGCAAGGCGATGTTCGGCATCGTGCAAGGTGGCGACAACGCCGCGCTCAGGGTGCGTTCGGCGCAGGCGCTGAGCGCGATGAACCTCAAGGGTTATGCCGTCGGCGGCCTGGCTGTCGGCGAGCCGCAAGCGGTGATGCTCGACATGCTCGACATCACGTGCCCGGAACTGCCTGACAACAAGCCGCGCTACCTGATGGGCGTGGGCACGCCGGACGATATCCTGAAATCGGTGGCGCGCGGCATCGACATGTTCGACTGCGTGATGCCGACGCGAGCCGGCCGGCATGGTCTTGCCTATACCAGGCGCGGCAAGGTCAATCTGCGCAACGCCCGTCACGCTGACGATCCGCGCCCGCTCGACGAAGAGAGTGATTGCCCCGCTGCGCGCGACTATTCGCGCGCCTATCTGCACCATCTGGTGCGTTCGCAGGAGGCGCTCGGGGCGATGCTGCTGACCTGGAACAATCTTTCCTACTACCAGAAGCTGATGCAGGACATCCGGGCCGCGATCGAAATCGGTGTCTTCGAACTGCGCTCGGGCGAGATATCCGAGGGTTGGGCCAAAGGCGACCTGCCCGTACTTTGAATTGGGATCCGAACACACTCTTTCTAAACATAACCAAGAGTAATTGTTCCGAGCTATATTCAGGCAAGGGGCAAGAAACTGTCCACAACAGCAGATGCATCTGTCGACAATTCTAAATTAGCACTGCCTAATTTGCATGCTAGTGTCCTGCGTTCGGCAACGCGCAAGCATCGGGGTGTCGGCCTGGCGATTGCCGCGATCGCAGCAATCGGCCTTGTCTTGCGATTGCTGGGTGCGCGCGGCGATCTCTGGCTGGACGAGATCTGGAGCTTCTTGCTGCTCGAGCCTCTTACCTCGATCGATCAGATATTCTGGCGCGTAAACCACGACAACAATCATTTCCTCAATTCGATCTACCTGTACCTGATCGGTCCTTATGCCTCGCCATTGCTTCAGCGCGGCTTGTCGATTGCGCTCGGCGTCGGCACAATCATTGCCGCAGCCGTGGCTGCGCAAGGCCGATGGGCTGGTGTCATCACAAGCATGCTGTTTGCGGTGAGCTATCCGATGGTCCATTACGGCTCCGAGGCGAGAGGCTATGCCGGGCTGGTGCTGTTCACGCTCCTCTCAGTCGTGTTCCTGGAACGCCGGTTCGACACAGGCCGTTCAGGCATCGCATTCGCGGTCATCGTCCTTCTCGGGTTTTTGTCCCACCTCACGATGGTAGAAACGGTGGTGGTTCTGGTGGCCTGGAGCGCCTGGCTCATCTGGCGGCGCACCGGCAGTCTGGGTCGCGTCAATGTCGAACTGGGGCAGATTTTCACGCCGGCATTCCTTGCTTTGCTGCCGCTAGCCGCCTGCGTAACGATCGGCAGCCAGACGTTTGGCTTCAAGGTTGGCGGCGTTTCGCCGTTCTCGCTCCAGGCCTTCGTCCAAGGCTACGGCGGAATGATCCGCTGTCTGTTCGGCTTGCCGCCTTGGATAAGCGACTTGGCCTGTATTGCCTTGGCCTGCGGCCTTGTCTGCGTCTTTGCCGGTATTCGGCGCGATCGGCGGGCCAGTCTCTATGTCATCGGGATTATCGGACTGCCTGTTCTGATGGCGGCAGCACAGCTGCCGACCCTCGATTTCCCGCGCTACTTTCTGGTCAGTGCAACATTGCTGTTGCTTTGCGCGGGCGAGTTGCTTGCGCTCGGGTTCGCCGCCGCTGGCATATATCGGCTTGTTGCCGTCGGGGGGCTGGTGGCAATCCTAGCCGGCACGATGACGTTTCTGTTGCCATTCTACGAAAAGGGACGCGGATCCTATGCCGTCATCGTTGAGGAGATGACACGCAATGGCGCAACGAGCTACGCCAGCAATCAAGATTTTCGGATCGCCGTGATTGTCAACTATTTTGCCAAACGGCTGGGACGCCAGTCATTGCTCGTCGCGGCCGACAAGATATGTGACGAGCGTCCGTCCTGGCTGATCCTCGAGGGCGCCGTGGACCAGCAGCCGGAGCATGTCGCGGCCCCGTCCGGCTGCCTGTTGACCTATGATCGCGTCGATGCCTCGACGAGTTGGGGACTGTCGGGGCAGGGCTGGACGCTCTATCAGCGCCAGGATTGAAGTGAGCGAACTGGTTCAGGTGCTCAGCGAATTCGAGGCGCGCAGGCTGCAGCCGGTGATCTGGAATGTGCCGTCGGGCTGCTGCTGAAGCGTGTAGACCGCCTCATAGTCCTTGCCGTCGGGGCCAATGATCAGCACCTGCTGGACGATCGAACCCGGGCCCGTCTGCTCGACCTTGCCGAAAGAGTAGGACCGTGGCTTGCGCACAGGCGGGTAGCCGTTGGTCACCATGTTCATGAAAGCATCGACGGTCGGGAATACCTGCTTCACGTTCGGAGCGGCGAAGCTGTAGGCCTTGGCGCCGTCATCGGCGATGAGGGCCTTCAATTGACCGTCGATGACGGTTTGGCCAGCCTTGATCTCGGCATCGCCGGCAAACGCCTGGGAAGCCAGCATGAGCGAAACGAACGCGAATGCGAAAAAGCCGCGGCGCATGGCCTGTCTCCACCGTCCCTCGAAAAGCCGCCTCCAGAAAAGCTGTTGAGGAGGCATCCTAACATACGGGTGACGGCGCTTCACGGTTTCAGCGGCCGCCAATATTCGTCCCGGCTAGGCGGATTCCTCGAGCGCGGCATGCCGGTTGCGAAGATGCGCGAGGCCGTGGCCAAGGCCCGCGCCGGCTAAGTGCGCATTCCAGCGCTTGAAAGCCCGCCTCCAGTCTGCCAGAAGGGCCGCTTGAACGTGGACGTTTAGCGGGACGAAGCCATGAAGGCGTTTTTCGTGCAGATCAAATGCGAGCTGGGCAAATCCTACGAGGTTGCCAGCGCGCTTGCCGACGCCGAGATCGCTTCGGAAATCTACTCCACCGCCGGCAATTACGATCTGCTCGCCAAATTCTATGTCGATGATGAGGAAGACGTCGGCCATTTCGTCAACGAGAAGGTGCAGATTCTTCCCGGCATCAAGGACACCTTCACCGTCGTCACCTTCCGCGCCTTCTAGTCGCGAAGCGGATTTGCCCGGGCACGAGGCAAAGCCTGATCAAGCGCATATTTCAGCTGCCTCAATTTTAGGCAGCCGCGACATACTCATCGTCAGGTTCTCCCAAATCGCCGATTGCGCTTGATTTTCTCCGGCGACGCCAGTGAAATGGCGTCACAGGGGAGTATGCGATTGGCAGCGTTCGATGAAATGCTTCCGGAGGTCTCCGGACTTAGAAGACCGTATTCGGCTTACGATCGCTGGCTGAAGGAGCAGGATCCAGCCAGACTTACCGAAAAGATGCAGGACGCCGAACGCGTTTTTCGCAAGACCGGCATCACTTTTGCCGTCTACGGCGAGCAGGAAGCATCCGAGCGATTGATCCCGTTCGACATCGTTCCCCGCATCATTTCAGGCAATGAGTGGCGCCGCCTGACGCAAGGCATCGAGCAGCGCGTACAGGCGCTGAACGCCTTCCTCGACGACATCTACCATCGCCAGGAAATCCTTCGCGCCGGCCGCGTCCCAAGGGATTTGATTGCCAAGAACGAGGCTTTCCTGCCGGAAATGATCGGCGTGCGGCCACCGGCCGGCGTCTACACCCACATTATCGGCGTCGACATCGTGCGCATCAGCGAGGACGAGTTCTACGTGCTGGAAGACAATGCACGCACGCCGTCCGGTGTCTCCTACATGTTGGAGAACCGCGAAACGATGATGCAACTGTTCCCCGAGCTGTTCCAGAAGATCAAGGTGCGGCCGGTGGAGAACTACCCGCAGCTGCTGCGCCAGTCGCTGGCGGCGGTGCGGCCGCAAGGCACCAAGGGCGCCCCGACCATCGCGGTGCTGACGCCCGGCAGTTTCAATTCTGCCTATTTCGAACACGCCTTCCTTGCCGACCAGATGGGGGTGCAGCTTGTGGAGGGACAGGATCTGCGCGTCGTCGACGGCCATGTCGCGATGCGTACGACCGAAGGCTACAAGCAGATCGACGTTCTCTACCGCCGCGTGGATGATTCTTTCCTGGACCCGCTGACCTTCAGGCCGGAATCAGCTCTTGGCATACCCGGCATCATGGATGTCTACCGCGCCGGGAACATCACCATCGCCAATGCGCCGGGAACCGGCATTGCCGACGACAAGGCGATCTATTCCTACATGCCGGAGATCGTCGAATTCTACACCGGCCGCAAGGCGATCCTCGGCAACATCCCGACCTGGCGCTGTTCGGAACCGGACAGCCTGAAATATGTGCTCGAACACATTGATGAGCTCGTCATCAAGGAAGTGCACGGTTCCGGCGGCTACGGCATGCTGGTCGGCCCGGCTGCAACCAAGAAGGAATGCCAGGATTTTGCCAAGAAGCTGCAGGCCAAGCCGTCTAATTACATCGCCCAACCGACGCTAGCGCTCTCGACCTGTCCGATCCTGACTGACAAGGGCCTGGCGCCGCGCCACGTCGACTTGCGGCCTTATGTGCTGGTTTCCGATCGCATCCAGATCGTGCCTGGTGGGCTGACGCGCGTTGCGCTGAAGGAAGGCTCGCTGGTGGTGAATTCCTCGCAAGGCGGCGGCACCAAGGACACCTGGGTGCTGGATGATTGAGATGGGTGAGTAGGGGATAGTCAGTCGTGAATAGTGGAAGCAGAGGGGACAGGGAAATGCCATATTCCGTTGAGATTCAGTCGCTTGCCATTCCCTACTCGCTATTCCCTGCGCACTAGCCCGAAGGGCCATTCCATGCTTCTCGGCCGCACCGCCAACGGGCTCTACTGGATGAACCGCTATATCGAGCGGGCCGAAAACATGGCGCGGTTGGTCGATGCCGGCCTGCGCATGGCGCTGACCCGCACTCAAAGCGCCTCGGAGGAGTGGAACTCCGTGCTGCTCAGCGCCGGCTCCGACGCTGCCTTCACGCAGAAGTATTCGGACTATTCGGCGGCGAATGTCGCTGATTTCCTGCTGCGCGACACGTCGAACCCTTCAAGCACGATGTCGTCGATCGAGACCGCCCGCAACAATGCGCGCATGGTGCGCACCGCGCTGACGCGCGAGACCTGGGAGAGCATCAACGAAGCCTGGATGGCGCTGAAACGGATGCTGGCGAGGCCGATCGACGAGCGCGACCTGCCCAATGTGCTCGATGCGATCAAGCGCGAGACAGCGCTGATCCGTGGCTCGTTCTACGGCACCATGCTGCGCAACGAGATTTTCGACTTCTCGCAGCTCGGCACCTATGTCGAGCGCGCCGACAACACGGCGCGCATTCTCGACGTGAAATACTACGTGCTGTTGCCGTCGATTTCATGGGTCGGATCGAGCCTGGACAACTATCAGTGGGAATCGATCCTGCGTTCGGTGTCGGCGCATCGCTCCTATCGCTGGGTCTACGATGCCGACTACAAGCCCACCAACATCGCCGACTACCTGATCCTCAATGTGCGCATGCCGAGGTCGCTGACCTTCTGCTATCGCTTCCTGGCCGAGCATCTTAAGTTCCTCGGCGACGACTATGGCGAGCGTCATGCCTGCCACGCGACCGCGGAGAAGACCCAGACGATGCTGCGCGCGGGATCGATCAAGGACATATTCGACGCGGGCCTGCACGAGTTCCTGGCCGGGTTCATTCGCGACAACACCAGGCTCGGCGACGAGATCGCGCAGGACTACAGGTTTTATTGAGGAAGCCATGCGGCTGAAAATCACTCACCGGACCGAATATCGCTATGACGCGCCGGTGCAATATCTACTTCAGAGGCTGCGGCTGCTTCCCATGAGCGGGCCGACACAGACAGTGCTGTCCTGGGCGCTGAAGGTCGAAGGCGCGCGCGAGGAAGTGCGATTTACCGACCATTACGGCAACGATAACAGGCTGTTGAGCGTCGAAGGTGACCACGATTTCATCACCGTCGAGGCCTTGGGCGAGGTGGTGACGCGCGATACATCAGGCGTTTGCGGGCCGCATCAAGGCTTCGCGCCGCTCTGGTTGTTCGCGCAGGAGACTGCCTTGACCACCATAGGCGGCGGCATTCGTGATCTTACCGAGGCGGTCGGCAAGGGCACCGACCTCGAAAGGCTGCACAGGTTGATGGCCGCCATCGGTGAGCGCGTCGCCTACACGCCCGGCGCCACCAATGCGACGACCGCGGCCGAGGAAGCCTTGGCGCTGAAGACCGGCGTTTGCCAGGACCATAGCCACATCTTTGCCGCCGCCGCGCGCGCCATGGGATTTCCGGCCCGCTATGTCAGTGGCTATCTGATGATGGATGCGGCGGTGGAGCAGGCGGCGAGCCACGCCTGGGCCGAAGCCCATGTCGCGGGCCTCGGCTGGGTTGCCTTCGATCCCGCCAACGGTATTTCTCCCGATGAACGCTATGTGAAGGTGGCTACCGGCCGCGACTACCGTGACGCTTCGCCGGTGTCGGGAATTCGGATGGGACAGGCGGAAGAACTGCTTGCGGTCACCGTCACGGTAGAGCAGTAATCCCCCCAGGATTGCTGCCTCAAGAGATTCTATGACCTATTGCGTCGGCCTCAAGATCGATCGCGGGCTCGTGTTCATGTCGGACACGCGCACCAATGCCGGCATGGATTCGATCTCGACCTTCAAGAAGATGCATGTGTGGGAGCAGCCGGGCGAGCGCGTCATCGTCTTGATGTCGGCCGGCAATCTGGCGACGACACAGGCCGTGGTCAGCCTGCTCGACGAGCGCACCAAGGCGGTGACCGACCGCCACGAGAAGCTGCTCGAAACGCCATCCATGTACCAGACGGTGCGGCTGGTCGGCGACACGGTGAAAGAGGTGATCGCGCAATCGTCGCCCGCCGGCGAGAAGGCCGATTCCTATTTCAATGCCTCCTTCATCCTCGGTGGGCAGATCAAGGGCAGCCCGCCACGCCTGTTCATGATCTATCCCGAAGGCAATTTCATCGAGTCGACCGACGACACGCCGTTCTTCCAGATCGGCGAGACCAAATACGGCAAGCCGATCATCATCCGCGCCTATGAAAAGACGATGAGCCTCGCCGAGACGGTTAAACTCTTGCTGGTGTCGTTCGATTCGACGTTGAAATCGAACCTGTCGGTCGGCTTGCCGCTCGACTTGCTTTTCCTGGAACGGGACGCCTTTCAGGTCGGCCTGAAAAAGCGGATCGGCCAGGACGATCAGTATTACCGCACAATCTCCGATGGATGGTCGAATGCCCTGAAGACGGCGTTCGCCAGCCTGCCGGATTTCCCCGGCTAGTTTTGCCTATCTCGCCATTCGACGGCGGTTGCAAATATTTCACATGTTAATTAATATGATCTTGAAGAGCGGGCGGCTGCCGCCGGCCACGAAAGATCATGTCGGGAGGAACAAGATGAACAATGACGATTTCCGGCAATGGTCGCAACGCGCCGCCGACTGGGGTGCCGACTATCGCAACAATTTGCGTGAGCGGCCGGTGCGGCCATTGGTCGAGCCGGGCGACATTTTCAGGAGCATCGAGGCGTCGCCGCCCGAAGACGCCGAACCGATGGACAGAATCTTCGCCGATTTCGAAGCCAAGATCGTACCGGGGATGACACATTGGCAGCACCCCCGCTTCTTCGCCTATTTCCCGGCCAACGCGGCGCCGGTTTCGGTGGTGGCGGAATACTTGGTGTCGGCGATGGCCGCGCAATGCATGCTTTGGCAAACGTCACCGGCGGCGACCGAGCTTGAAACCCGCACCGTCGACTGGATGCGCCAGGCGCTCGGCCTGCCAGAGGGCTTTTCCGGCGTGATCCAGGATTCGGCCTCGTCGGCGACACTCAACGCCGTGCTGACCATGCGCGAGCGGGCGCTCGGCTGGCAAGGCAACAAAAAGGGTTTGGCCGGGCAGGGGCGGTTGCGCATCTATTCTTCCGACCAGGTGCACACATCGATCGACCGGGCGATCTGGGTCTCGGGCATCGGCGAGGACAATCTCGTGCGCGTTCCGGTCACCGGCCGTTTTCGCGCCATGGACACGGCAGCCCTGGAAGCAGCCATCATCGCCGACCGGAAAGCCGGCATGCTGCCTGCTGGTATTATCGCCTGTGTCGGCGGCACCAGCACCGGTGGCACGGACGATATTGCAGCGGTTGCGGAGGTTGCCAGGCGGCACGGGCTCTACCTGCATGTCGATGCCGCCTGGGCCGGGTCGGCGATGATCTGCCCGGAATACCGGCATTTCTGGTCTGGCGTCGAAGGCGCCGATTCGATCGTCTTCAATCCGCACAAATGGCTGGGCGCGCAGTTCGATTGTTCGATCCAGTTCCTGCGCGACCCCTCGAGCCATGTCAGGACGCTGGCCATCAAGCCCGACTATCTCAAGACGCACGGCCATGACGGCATCATCAACTACTCGGAATGGTCGGTGCCGCTCGGCCGGCGCTTCCGCGCGCTGAAACTGTGGTTCCTACTGCGCGCCCATGGACTGGAAAACCTGCGAACCATGATCCGCAACCATGTCGCCTGGAGCGAAGGCCTCGCCACGCGTCTGGCAAGGGAGGTGGATTTCGAGATCGTCAGCGAGCCGATGCTGTCGCTGTTTTCGTTCCGGCACAAGGCGGCTTCGGACACCGATGCCGACGAGCACAATCTGCGGCTGGTCAATGCGATCAACGACGATGGCCGCATCTACCTGACGCAAACGAAAGTCGATGGAAGGGTGGCGATCCGCTTCCAGGTGGGCCAGTTCGATGCGACGGCGGAAGACGTCGACGCGGCTTTCACCGCCATTACCGAAATTGCACGCGCCGTGGCCTGAAAAAGGCTGGATCAAGGTCGCGCCGAGGTTCCCTCGTACAATCATCGGATTTCGTTAGCCGGCTTGTGCCTTTTCATCGGTTTCGTTTTCGACTATAAGCAAGAAAAACGAAAACGGGAGCTTGCTTGATGTATCTGTCGCCGCGCCATGCCGAGATCATCCAGATGGCTAAGGACAACGGCCGCGTGCTGGTCGACGATCTGGCCACGCATTTCAATGTGACGCCGCAGACCATACGCAAGGACCTCAACGATTTGTGCGACCAGCGGCTGCTTTCGCGCATCCATGGCGGCGCCTTGTTCCCGTCGGGCATCGAGAACATGGAGTATGAAGCCAGGCGCAAGATCGCGGCCGACGAGAAGGAAGCGATTGGCCGTGCGGCGGCGAGGCTGATCCCCGACAACGCCTCGCTGTTCATCAACATCGGCACCACGACGGAGGCGGTCAGCAAGGCGTTGCTCGATCATAACGGCCTGATGGTCATCACCAATAACATCAATGTTGCCAATAGGATGCGCATCTATCCTTCGATCGAGGTGGTGATTGCCGGTGGTGTGGTCCGCGGCTCGGACGGGGGTGTCGTCGGTGAGGCGGCGGTCGATTTCATCAGGCAGTTCAAGGTCGATTATGCTGTCATCGGTGCCTCCGCGATCGATCATGATGGAGCGCTGCTCGACTTCGATTTTCGCGAGGTGAAGGTGGCGCAAGCGATCATCGCCAATGCCAGGCATGTCATCCTGGTATCCGACCAGACCAAATTCGAGCGTACGGCGCCGGTACGCATCGGTCATCTGTCGCAGGTCAACACCTTCATCACCGATCGCTGCGAGATCGCTTCGGTGCGCAAGATCTGCCAGGAGGCCGAGGTTCAGCTGATCGAGACGTCGCCCGCCTGAGGTCTTTTATCGTCTTCTCGCCGGCTTGTTCACCGGCTTGTGATATTTCGTTTGACATTCGTTATGAGTTCGAAATAATTCCGCTACGGTTTCGCAAAAGACCCAAAATGGTGCAGTGCGAAATCGTGGAGGAATTAAGTGGACCCATCTTCAGTCCGGGACATTTTCGTCATAGGCGGCGGTATTAACGGCTGCGGAATCGCTCGTGATGCCGTTGGCCGCGGGTTTTCGGTCTTTCTCGCCGAGATGAATGACCTCGCCAGCGGAACCTCGTCCGGTTCGACCAAGCTGATCCATGGCGGGCTGCGCTATCTCGAATTCTACGAATTCCGCCTGGTGCGCGAGGCGCTCATGGAGCGCGAGGTTCTGTGGAAGAACGCACCGCACATTATCTGGCCGATGCGCTTCGTGCTGCCCTACGCCAGGGGCCTGCGACCCGCCTGGCTGATCCGGCTTGGCCTGTTCCTTTACGATCACATTGGCGGGCGCAAATTGCTGCCGGCGACCAGGACGCTCGACATGGCAAGCGACCCGGCGGGCAAGCCTTTGAAGCCGCTGTTCAAAAAGGCCTTCGAATATTCCGATGGCTGGGTCAACGATGCGCGGCTGGTGGCGCTGAATGCACGTGACGCTGCTGACCGGGGCGCAACCATCCGGACCCGCACGAAAGTGGTTGGAGCCCGCCGCGAAGGCGGGATCTGGACGATAAAGATCGAGAACCTGCAAACCGGCGAGACCGAAGAGGTCAAGGCACGGTTGCTGGTCAATGCGGCGGGGCCCTGGGTAGACCACGTGCTGTCCGGCGTCGTCGGGCAGAATGACGTTCACAACGTCCGCCTCGTGCAGGGCAGCCACATCGTCATCGCCAAGAAGTTCGACGATCCGCGCGCCTATTTCTTCCAGAACAGGGATGGCCGCATCATCTTCGCTATTCCCTACGAGGACGAGTTCACGCTGATCGGCACCACCGACCGGGATTATCCCGGCGATCCGCACGATGTGAAGATCAGCGACACCGAAATCGACTATCTCTGTGCCGCGGCGAGCGAGTATTTCGCGGTTCCCGTCAAGCGTTCGGACATTGTCTGGACCTATTCGGCCGTGCGTCCGCTCTATGATGACGGCGCCTCCAAGGCGCAGGAAGCGACGCGCGACTATGTGCTGAAGGCCGATGGCGGCGAGGGCGCCGCACCGCTGGTCAACGCGTTTGGCGGCAAGATCACCACCTACCGCCGGCTGGCGGAATCAATGCTGGAGAAGATCGAAGGTTTTCTCGGCAAGCGCGGCAAGCCGTGGACATCGGATGCGCCGCTGCCTGGCGGCGATTTTCCGGCCACCGGTTTCGATGCGCAGGTGGCGAAGCTGAAAAGCGCCTACCCTTTCCTCGACCAGCGTTTGGCGCGCCGGTTGACCAGGCTTTACGGGACGCGTGCGCAGGTTCTGCTCGGCTTGGCCAAGTCGATTGCCGATCTCGGCCGCAATTTCGGTGGCGATCTGCACGAGGCCGAGGTGCGCTATCTCGTTGAAAACGAATGGGCCGTCACGGCGGAAGATGTGCTGTGGCGACGGACCAAGCGCGGCCTGCATCTTAGCCGCGAGCAGGTCTCGGTACTCGATGAATTCATGCGTGGCATAAGCCGGCAGCATGTCGCGGCCGCCGAATGAAGAGGTTTTGAGCTGATGCGGAAAGCCTGGGAGGAGGCGTCATGCTGGAACTGAGGAACGTCACCAAGACGGTCGGTGCGGTCGAACACATCCGCGACGTGTCGCTGACGCTTCAGCACGGCTCGCTCAACGTTTTGCTCGGGCCCACGCTTTCCGGCAAGACCAGCTTGATGCGGCTGATGGCCGGCCTCGATGTGCCGACATCCGGCTCGGTCTGGTTCGACGGCCAGAATGTCACCGGCACGCCGGTGCAGAAGCGCAAGATCGCCATGGTCTACCAGCAGTTCATCAACTATCCGGCGATGACGGTCTATGACAACATCGCCTCGCCGCTAAGGGTGGCTGGTGTCGAGCAAGGCAAGATCGACAGCCAGGTGCGCGAGGCGGCAGCTCTCCTCAAGCTGACACCCTATCTCGACCGCACCCCGCTCAGCCTGTCGGGCGGCCAGCAGCAGCGCACCGCGCTGGCGCGCGCCATCGTCAAGAATGCCAGCCTGGTGCTGCTCGACGAGCCGCTTGCCAACCTCGACTACAAGCTGCGCGAGGAATTGCGGGCCGAACTGCCGAGGATCTTTGCCGCTGCCGGCACCATCTTCGTCTACGCCACCACCGAGCCGCATGAGGCCCTGCTGCTCGGCGGCAACACGGCAACGCTGTCGGAAGGCCGCATCACCCAGTTCGGGCCGACCATCGACGTATTCCGCAAGCCGGTTGATCTGGTGACGGCCAGGACCTTCGCCGATCCGCCGCTCAACAGCATCGTGCTGGCCAAGAAGGGCGCGGACTTTCTGCTCGAGGGCGGCGTCAAGCTGCCGGTGCCCGCGGAACTCGTCGGCATCGCCGATACGAACTATACGATCGGCTTTCAGCCGCACCATCTTTCGCTCGACCGGCCCAATGCCGCCGCGGTGCCGGTACGGGCAAAGGTCACCATCACCGAAATCACCGGGTCCGAGAGCTTCATCCATCTCGACTTTGCCGATGCCCGCTGGGTGATGTTGACCCACGGCATCAGGGATTTCGAGACAGATGCGGTGGTCGAAGTGTTCATCGATCCGCGTCACATCATGGTCTTCGACGAGCACGGCCGGGCTATGACCGCGCCGAAGCTGGCGGCTTAGGAGGGGCGATATGGCACGCATCGACGTCAACCATGTCAGGCATTCCTATCTGCAGAACCCGCGCACGGATGCCGATTTCGCGTTGCGCGAAGTGCATCACACGTTCGAGGATGGCGGCGCCTATGCGCTGCTTGGGCCGTCCGGCTGCGGCAAGACCACGCTGCTCAACATCATTTCAGGGCTGCTTCATCCCTCGCATGGCCAGTTGCTGTTCAACGGCAGGGACGTGACCAATTTGTCGACGCAGGAGCGCAACATCGCGCAGGTGTTCCAGTTCCCGGTCATCTACGACACCATGACGGTCTACGACAATCTGGCGTTCCCGCTGCGCAATCGCGGCGTGCCGGAGGCCGACGTCGACCGCAAGGTGCGCGAGACGCTGGAGATGATCGACCTGGCCTCATGGGCGAAGAAGAAGGCGAGGGGCCTGACCGCCGACCAGAAGCAGAAAATCTCGCTCGGCCGTGGCCTGGTGCGCTCGGACGTCAACGCCATCCTGTTCGACGAACCGCTGACCGTCATCGATCCGCACATGAAATGGGTGCTGCGCTCGCAGTTGAAGCAGCTTCATCGCCGCTTCGGCTACACGATGGTCTATGTCACGCACGACCAGACCGAGGCGCTGACCTTCGCCGACCAGGTGGTCGTCATGTATGATGGCGGCATCGTGCAGATCGGCACGCCGGCGGAACTGTTCGAGCGGCCGCGTCACACTTTTGTCGGCTATTTCATCGGCTCGCCAGGCATGAATGTCGTGCCGGTGGCAATCGAAGGCAGGACGGCGACGCTCGGCTCGCAACGGATCGAATTGCCTGGAGTGCCCAAGGCCAGCGCCGGGGCCGTCGAGCTTGGCATCCGCCCGGAATATGTACGGCTCGGCCGCGACGGCATGGCCGTTTCAATCACCAAGGTCGAGGATGTAGGCCGCCACAAGGTGGTGCGCGCCAAGCTGGAGGGCCGCGAGATCGCGGCCGTCATCGGGGAGGACGAAACCGTTCCGGCCGAACCGAAGGTGCGGTTCGATCCGGCCGGCATCAACATCTATGCCGATTCCTGGCGTGTCGAGATGGGGGCATAGATGGACAAGACCTGGAATAACAAGGCCTGGTTCCTGGTGCTGCCGGTGCTTGTGCTGGTGGCCTTCACCGCCGTCGTCCCGCTGATGACGGTCGTCAACTATTCGGTGCAGGACACATTCGGCAACAACGTCTTCTTCTGGGCAGGTACGGAGTGGTTCGAGGAACTGCTTTCATCCAGCCGATTCTGGGAAGCGATGGTCCGCAACCTGGTCTTTTCCTTCATCATCCTTGCGATCGAGGTGCCGCTTGGCATCTTCATCGCGCTCAACATGCCTAAAAAGGGCTGGGGCGTGCCGGTGTGCCTGGTGCTGATGTCGCTGCCGCTGCTGATACCGTGGAACGTGGTCGGCACCATCTGGCAGGTGTTCGGGCGCAGCGACATCGGCCTGATGGGCTACTACCTCAACGCCATCGGCATCGACTACAATTATGTGCAGGATCCGTTCGACGCCTGGGTCACGATCATCGTCATGGACGTCTGGCACTGGACCAGCCTTGTCGTGCTGCTCTGCTATGCCGGCCTGGTCTCGATCCCCGACGCATTCTACCAGGCGGCCAAGATCGACGGTGCGTCGCGCTGGGCGGTCTTTCGCTACATTCAGTTGCCGAAGATGCAACGCGTGCTGCTGATCGCCGTTCTGCTGCGGTTCATGGACTCGTTCATGATCTACACCGAGCCCTTCGTCGTCACCGGCGGCGGTCCGGGCAACTCGACGACGTTCCTGTCGATCGACCTCGTCAAGACGGCACTCGGCCAGTTCGACCTTGGCCCGGCGGCGGCGATGTCGCTGGTCTACTTCCTCATCATCCTGTTGTTGTCGTGGGTGTTCTACACCGTGATGACCAACTACGACGCGGAGCGCTGAAATGGCTGGCGCCAACGAACGCACCGAGCGCAATGCAATGAACGGGACCGCCGCCGAAGGGCTCGCCAGTTCGCTCTCACAGAGCGAACTCGACAGGCGGATGCGCCGGCGCGGCGAGGAGTCGCGCTGGTGGTGGATCGTACCGACGCTCTACATCATCGTTCTGCTGCTGCCGATCTACTGGCTCATCAACATGAGCTTCAAGACCAATGCCGAGATCGTCAACTCGCTGACGCTTTATCCGCACGCGCCGACGATCGCCAACTACGTCACCATCTTCACGCAGAAGGCCTGGTATTCTGGCTACATCAACTCGATCACCTATGTCGTCATGAACACGGTGATTTCGGTATCGGTGGCTCTGCCGGCGGCTTACGCTTTCTCGCGCTATCGTTTCCTTGGCGACAAGCATCTGTTCTTCTGGCTGCTGACCAACCGCATGGCGCCGCCGGCCGTGTTCGCGCTGCCGTTCTTCCAACTCTATTCGGCTTTCGGCCTCATCGACACGCACATAGCGGTGGCGCTGGCGCACTGCCTGTTCAACGTGCCGCTGGCGGTGTGGATCCTGGAAGGCTTCATGTCGGGCGTGCCGAAGGAAATCGACGAGACCGCCTATATTGACGGCTATTCGTTCCCGCGCTTCTTCCTCAAGATCTTCATGCCGCTGATCGCCAGCGGCATCGGCGTCGCCTGCTTCTTCTGCTTCATGTTTTCATGGGTCGAGCTGCTGATCGCCCGCACGCTGACCACCACCGACGCCAAGCCGATCGCCGCCACCATGACCCGCACGGTCTCGGCCGCCGGCATGGATTGGGGCCTGCTCGCCGCCGCCGGCGTGCTGACGCTGATCCCCGGCGCGCTCGTCATCTGGTTCGTCCGCAATTACATCGCCAAGGGCTTTGCCCTGGGGAGGGTATAATGGTCGCGGGTGACGTCAAAATCTCCGAGCTGCGCCAACTGACCAACAGTCTGTTTGATGGTCTTGAAGATCAAGGCATTGACAGCATCCAGGTGGCGCAAAGCCAATACTGGAAGGTCTATTTCACCGATGCGTTCCAAGCCGAAACTCCGACTTGTGTCATGGGGGACGTGTACGACGACCTCAACGATGTACGTGCGGAAGTCGACAAAGCTCGAGAAGACGAAACGATCTCGTGGCACGCATTCATGCACCTCGCCGGTTTGATCAACTTGGTCGCTTATGCCGCTGAAAACGGTGAGCTCGTGAAGTCTGCGGCAATGGAGGCGCGGCAATGAATCTAGACCTCTCCTGGATGGCCTGGACGTGGCCGACCGCGGCTTTCTTCGCGACCATTCTGCTACTGCTGTGCGGCATGGCCGCCTGGGAATACGCCTCGCCGGGCGGCAATCCGCGCGTCGGCATCCTGCGCTTCGAGACGACGCGCGGCGACCGTCTTTTCCTGTCGCTGCTTGGCAGCGCCTTTATCCATCTCGCTTGGCTGGGTCTTGTCGGATCCAACCTGTGGTGGGCTCTCGCTCTCTCCGTGGTCTACGCCATCGGCGTGTTCCGCTACGTATAGAGGGGGAAACTGTTGGAGCGGCCGCGTGCCGGCGACCGCTCCAGATCGCACTTGAAACCTTGAAACTGTGGAGGAAACTAATGCGACGTCAATTTTTAACATCAACGACCGCCATTGTCCTGTTGCTCGGGGCAGGCAACGCCTATGCCGGGATGGACGAGGCGAAAGCGTTCCTGGACAAGGAGATCGGCCCGCTGTCGACGCTCTCGCGCGCCGACCAGGAAGCCGAGATGCAGTGGTTCATCGATGCCGCGAAGCCTTTCGCCGGCATGGACATCAAGGTGGTGTCGGAAACCATCGCCACCCACCAGTATGAATCGCAGGTGCTGGCGCCGGCCTTTACCGCCATCACCGGTATCAAGATCACGCACGACGTCATCCAGGAAGGCGACGTCGTCGAGAAGATCCAGACCCAGATGCAGACCGGCCAGAACCTCTATGACGGCTGGGTCAACGATTCCGACCTGATCGGCACCCACTGGCGCTACCAGCAGGTGCGTAACCTGACCGACTGGATGGCGGGCGAGGGCAAGGATGTCACCAATCCCAACCTCGACCTGAAGGATTTCATCGGCACCTCCTTCACCACCGCTCCCGACAAGAAGCTCTACCAGCTGCCCGACCAGCAGTTCGCCAACCTCTACTGGTTCCGTTACGACTGGTTCAACGACGAGAAGAACAAGGCCGACTTCAAGGCCAAATACGGCTACGACCTCGGCGTGCCGGTCAACTGGTCGGCCTATGAGGACATCGCCGAATTCTTCACCGGCCGCGAGATCGACGGCAAGAAGGTCTATGGCCACATGGACTATGGCAAAAAGGATCCGTCGCTCGGCTGGCGGTTCACCGATGCCTGGCTGTCGATGGCCGGCAATGGCGACAAGGGCCTGCCGAACGGCCTGCCCGTCGACGAATGGGGCATCAAGGTCGACGAGAATTCGCGTCCTGTCGGCTCCTGCACGGCGCGCGGCGGCGACACGAATGGACCGGCGGCCGTCTACTCGATCCAGAAGTACCTCGACTGGCTGAAGGCCTACGCGCCGGCCGAAGCGCAAGGCATGACCTTCTCGGAATCCGGCCCTGTGCCGGCGCAGGGCGCGGTCGCGCAGCAGATCTTCTGGTACACCGCCTTCACCGCTTCGATGGTCGACGCCGGCGCCAAGGCGGTGCTGAATGACGACGGCACGCCGAAGTGGCGCATGGCCCCGTCGCCGCACGGCGTCTACTGGAAGGACGGCATGAAGCTCGGCTATCAGGACGTCGGTTCCTGGACGCTGATGAAGTCGACGCCGACCGACCGCGCCAAGGCCGCATGGCTCTACGCGCAGTTCGTCACCTCGAAGACCGTGGACGTGAAGAAAAGCCATGTCGGCCTGACCTTCATCCGCGAGAGCACGATCCACGACAAGAGCTTCACCGAACGCGCGCCGAAGCTCGGCGGCCTGATCGAGTTCTACCGCTCGCCGGCCCGTGTCCAGTGGTCGCCGACCGGCACCAACGTGCCTGACTATCCGAAGCTGGCACAGCTCTGGTGGCAGGCGATCGGCGATGCCTCGTCCGGCGCCAAGACGGCGCAGGAAGCGATGGACTCGCTCTGCGGCGAGCAGGAAAAGGTCATGAGCCGCATCGAGAAGTCGGGCGTTCAGGGCGATATCGGCCCGAAGATGGCCGAAGAGCATGACCTCGCCTACTGGAATGCCGACGCGGTCAAGAAGGGCAATCTCGCGCCTCAGTTGAAGATCGAGAACGAGAAGGAAAAGCCGATCACCATCAACTACGACGAACTGGTGAAGAGCTGGCAGAAGTGAGACTGTCCATGCGGGCGTTCGCGCCCGTGTGAAATTGGGGGAGGCGGCGCGTTGCCGTCTCCCCTGTTTGTGTCGAGGCGGAGGACTTCGGAATGAGTGGTTTTGTGCTGGCGATCGACCAGGGCACGACATCGACCCGGGCGATACTGTTCGATGACCGGATGAAGGTCGCGGGCACCGGCCAGAAGGAATTCAGCCAGCATTATCCGGCGTCGGGCTGGGTCGAGCACGACCCGGAAGAAATCTGGGCAAGCGTCGTGACCACCGTGAAGGCCGCACTGAAAAAGGCCGGCCGTACGGCTGCTGATGTCGTGGCCATCGGCATCACCAACCAGCGCGAGACCGTCGTCGTCTGGGACAGGGCGACGGGCAAACCGGTCCACAACGCCATCGTGTGGCAGGATCGGCGCACCGCACCGCTGTGCCAGAAGCTCAAGAAGCAGGGGCTCGAGAAGAAATTCACCCGCAAGACAGGGCTGCTGCTCGACCCCTATTTCTCGGGCACCAAGATCGCCTGGATGCTGGACAAGGTGAAAGGGGCAAGGCGGCGCGCCGGGAGAGGCGAATTGCTGGCGGGTACCATCGACAGTTTTTTGATCTGGCGGCTGACCGGCGGCAAGGTTCATGCCACCGACGCCACCAACGCCTCACGCACGCTTGTCTACAATATCGAGAAGAATGCCTGGGATGAGGAACTGCTTTCCATCCTGCGCATCCCGGCCGCGATGCTGCCGGAGGTCAAGGATTGTTCTGATGATTATGGAATCACAGAGAAAAATCTGTTTGGCGCCGAGATAAGAATCCTCGGCGTTGCCGGCGACCAGCATGCCGCAACCATCGGGCAGGCCTGCTTCGAGCCGGGCATGATGAAATCCACCTACGGCACCGGCTGTTTTGCGCTGCTCAACACCGGCAGCGATCTGGTGCGCTCGAAGAACCGGCTGTTGACGACCATCGCCTATCGGTTGAACGGCAAGACCACCTATGCGCTGGAAGGCTCGATTTTCATTGCGGGTGCCGCGGTGCAATGGCTGCGGGACGGCATCAAGGTGATCGGCAAGGCCGAGCAGAGCGGCAAACTGGCTGCCGAGGCCGATCCGACGCAGAACGTCTATCTGGTTCCTGCTTTTGTCGGGCTTGGCGCGCCGCATTGGGACGCCGAGGCACGCGGCGCCATCTTCGGGCTGACCCGAAATTCCGGTCCTGCCGAGTTCGCCCGAGCGGCTTTGGAATCAGTCGCTTACCAGACCCGCGACCTGCTCGATGCCATGCACAAGGATTGGAAGGGCGCCAAGGCAAAGACCGTGCTCAGGGTTGATGGCGGCATGGTGGCGTCGGACTGGACCATGCAGCGCCTCGCCGACATCCTCGACGCGCCGGTCGATCGGCCGACAATCCTGGAGACGACCGCGCTGGGGGCGGCCTGGCTCGCCGGCTCGAAGGCGGGCGTGTGGCCCGCGGCGCAGGAGTTCGCGAAAAGCTGGGCGCTCGAGCGACGGTTCAAGCCTGATATGGACGCATCCAATCGTGCTGCGAAACTAGCAGGCTGGCGTGATGCGGTGCGCAGGACACTGAGCGCATAAAGGAAGGCCCGCGCCGTTTCCGACGCGGGCCTGGAACTCACACTTTCAGGCCACTCATACTCACTTTGGGGATCAGTAAGGCGAACGGCACTCCCGACGAGGGCCATTGTTTGGCTGGAAAGTGTTGTCCGAAGCGCGGTAGCTCCGATAATGATTGTAGCACCACTGCACATGGGCATTGCCTTCATAGACGCGGTTGTTCTCGTTGACGATCGCGCCGGTGATCAGTGCGCCAGTCGCGAAGGCAGCGAGCGGGAACCAGTAATCGCCATGACGGCGGTAGCCGGGGTGATATTCCCGATAGCCGCGATGACCATTCCAATACATGTCACTGTTGCGACTGAAGCTGCGATTGCGCGAGAAATTGCGGTCGAAGGAGCGGTTTCTCCTCCACTCCCGATATTGCACTGTCTGCACATCCGGCGTTGCCGCCTGGGACAAAGGCACGTAGGCGGGCTGGGCGTTGACCGGAACCACCTCCGCCGCGACGAATGTGGCGGAAAGCGTGGCGGCAAGCAGGCCCGTTGTGATTCTATTCATCGGTCTTCTCCTCAGGGGTTTGGCGTACGTCCCTTTGGCGAAAAACGATGGCGCGTCGGATTTGTTCCGCCGTGTTGGCAGCCGCTGCCCGACCGAAACCAAATCCGCCGGGCTGCTCACCTCAGTGCGGGGAACAAAAGCAAGGGGCAGCGACTTAGGGCAAAGAGCGGGTTTGGAACCCATCTTTTCCGGTTGACCGGTCGCGGCACTCTCCCTATGTTCCGCGCAATTTCGGGGGCGCCCTTTTCGAGCCCGCGGGAGCGCGTAGCTCAGCCGGTAGAGCAACTGACTTTTAATCAGTAGGTCATGGGTTCGAATCCCATCGCGCTCACCAAATGCATCAGGTCTCGGTATCCGTAAATCTGTGTCCGCTCGGTGTTCGCAAATTGAGGCGGGCAGGCCCAAGGCTTTCCGCGATCACACCATAGGCTAACGCGATCACACAGTTCACAATAAAACTACAAGCGGTCGATTCCTTCAGGGATGTAGCCACTCCAAAAGCCCGTCGCAGGTCGCTCCTGTGGCGGGTTTTTCATTAACCAGGGACTGAGGGGCCACGGCGTACGGCATTGTTGACCGTCAGCGTCCCCTGCAGCCTTGCACTCGTCGCTGAGCCGGACAAGCAATTGGCTGTCGCGCATTTGAACCCCGTCCACGTATTTTAGCATCTGCTTGAATTTCTTCTGAAGCAGGATCATGATGCAACAGGTTTGAAGGGGTAAAGCGTCATGGAATTCGCAAGCTGCTATGACCAGAGCGCGAGCATCTTTGCGTCGACGATGTTCTTGAACATCACGGCGTTTTTCATAATTCTGGCCGCGTTTGCCGTTGCACGGCTGGTTACAATATCCAGCGAAGGTTCCGTGAACCGGCTTCAGACCGCGTAAAGCCCGGGCATATGGCCGCAGAGAAGGTGCTCGCGGTCAAGGACTGGACTTGCGCTATAAGCGACGAGACGCCCGACGAGCAGCAACGCCTCAGACGCTGCGCGACAAATGCACATCCAGAACGGCAGCCTTCTTGGCAATCAGTCCTTCCAGATCCGCGTCGGATCGCTTGGTGCCGGTTCGTTCGCGCAGCAGGGAGATCACCGCGCTCATCGAAAGCTGGGCGGTACGACCGCTCAGGATGGCATCCACCGCGCCGGCAACATCCGGGGTGTCCGTCGGTGCTCGCATGATCGGTTCCTTTCTGTTCAGCTCGGCCTCGGCGCCGTCGGCCGGTCCCCGCACACCCCGGTCGAAGATGACGGCCAGGCCGTTCTTCACGGCGAGGGCGGCGACCATGTCGTCAAGTTCGTGATCGGAAAGTGCTGGCTCCGAAGGATCGGGTTTCAGGGTTCTGCGGATCACTCGGGCAGCCTGGTCCGTCGACACAAAGCCAAAGTGCCGTTTTCTGGCCTCGACATATTGTTCGACGATCATGCTCAGGCGCCGGGCTGCGATATCCCTGGGTTGCTGCATCTGGACCTCCTTCGGCTGCGGTAAGCGCAGGCCGGCATTACCGACAGGAAATAGGGCGGCTGGTCGAATCAAACAGGGGACGGATCGATCATTCGACGCATCTTCCAATGATTCAGGAACGATCCCGGCCCTGATGCATTTTGGCTCTATGACCAGCTCATTGAGGGACGCCGGGACATGAAGATTGCCCACGTCGCACCACTTTACGAGTCGGTGCCGCCAAGACTCTACGGGGGCACCGAACGCATCATCTCATATCTTACCGAAGCTCTCGTCGGCCTCGGCCACGACGTGACGTTGTTCGCCAGTGGCGACACGAAGACCTCCGCCAGACTGGTGCCGTGCCGCGAAAGGGCGCTTCGTCTCGATCCCCGTCCGCTGAAGTCCGAGATCGCGGCGCATTTGTCGATGCTCGATGAAGTGAGGAAACGGGCCGACGATTTCGATGTCGTCCATTTCCATCTCAGCCATTTCCTGCATTTTCCGTTTTTCCGTGATATGCCGCAGCGCACGGTGACGACCCCGCATGGCAGGCTGGATTACGCGGACCTCGCGCAGGCCTATGACCGGTTTCCGCGGTTTCCCATGATTTCCATATCCCGCAGCCAGCGGGCGCGGTTCGCGTCCGCGAATTGGCTGGCGACAATCCATCATGGGCTGCCGCTTGGGCTTTATGAGCCCGATTTCGAGGCAGGCACTGATGGCGCCTATCTGGCGTTCCTCGGCAGAATGTCGCGCGACAAGCGGCCGGACCGGGCGATCGAGATCGCTCGCCGCACCGGCCTGAAACTGAAGCTCGCCGCCAAGATCGGCGATGGCGACCGCGCCTATTTCGAGGAAGTCGTGCAGCCGCTGATCGATGGCGACCGGGTCGAGTATGTCGGCGAGATCGACGAGGACCAGAAGGGCAGGTTTCTGGGCAATGCGGCCGCTTTGCTGTTTCCCATCGATTGGCCCGAACCCTTCGGGCTTGCGGTGATCGAGGCCATGGCCTGCGGAACCCCAGTCATGGCCTGGAGTTGCGGGGCCATGCCAGAGATCATCGATTATGGGGTCACCGGCTTTGTCGTCGAAACCATCGAAGATGCCGTCGCCTCGATGCCCGCTCTCCTGCAACTCGACAGGCGAAGAATAAGAGCGGTCTTCGAAAGGCGGTTTTCCGCCGACAGAATGGCCAGGGATTATGTCGCGGCGTATTCGCGGCTGAGCAATGGCGTCGAGCAGAGCAGAGCCTCGTAGACCTTCAACCCGTTCGGAAACCAGCACGGGACAATCTTCTTGACCATTACCCAACTCGACGAGCGCAAGCTCGATCCTGCCATAGCACTGGCTTCCCTGGACGAAACCGCCCCCAGGGAGCCGCATCGGCTTTATGCTCTCAAGCATGGCGATTGCTTTGCGGTCGCCGATGCCTATGGCGACATACGTGGCGCCGGCGACGGCTTCTTCCGCGACGACACGCGTGTGCTTTCGGAATTTCGCCTGACGGTCGGCGGGCGGTCGCTGTCGTTGCTTGGCGCATCGCTCAGCCAGGACAACGTCCTGTTCACCACCAACCTGACCAATCTGCCGATCGAGAGCACCGCGAGCCGCCAGATTCCGCAGGGCGCGATCCATATCGAGCGCGCCAGGCTTCTGTGGGAGGAAAGGCTGTATGAACGCATCACGCTCTCCAACTACAGCCGGGAGCATTCGACGGTCCTGGTGTCGCTGCGCTTTGGTGCCGATTTTCGCGACATGTTCGAAGTCCGTGGCTCGACCCGCTCCAAACGCGGCACCGCCCACACGGCCGAGATCGATCGGAACTCGGTCGTGCTCCGCTACGAAGGCCTGGACAAGGTGGTACGGACCTCCGCGATATCGTTTTCGCAGACGCCCGATCAATTGACCTCCGAGCGGGCGGATTTCTTCATCGCGATTACCAAGCGAAGCAGCCAGACGCTTTACGTGGAAGTGGGCGGCGAGACGCCAGACCGCCCCGAAAGCCGGCGGTTCCGGGCTGCCGCCGCCCGTGCCCGTTTCGGCATGCGCGCCAAGCGCCGGCACGGGGCGACACTGCACAGTTCGGGCCGCGTCTTCAATGATTGGATGGAGCGGGCCCGCGCCGATGTGGCGTTGCTCACGACGGAATTGACGACCGGCCCTTACCCCTATGCCGGGATTCCATGGTTCTCCACCGCCTTCGGCCGGGACGGCGTGATCTCAGCTCTGCAGATGCTTTGGCTCAATCCCGGCCTGGCTCGTGGTGTGCTTGCCTTTCTCGCCCAGCACCAGGCGACCGAGACCTCCCCCTTCAGCGATTCCGAGCCCGGCAAGATCATGCACGAGACCCGCAAGGGCGAGATGGCGGCGCTGAGTGAGTTGCCGTTCGGCCGCTATTATGGCGGCGTCGACACGACGCCGCTCTACATCCATCTCGCCTGCGCCTATGCGGACCGCACGGGAGACACGGCTTTCATCGATGGCCTGTGGCCATCGCTGTGCGCCGCCGCCGAGTGGATCGAGACAGCCAGTCGTTCGACAGGGTTCCTTACCTACCAGCGCGCCGCCGAGTCCGGCCTTGCCAACCAGGGATGGAAGGACAGTTTCGATTCCGTCTTCCATGCCGATGGCCGCATTCCGAAAGGACCGATCGCTCTGGTCGAGGTGCAGGGCTACGTCTTTGCAGCGTTCCAGGGATTGGCAAAGCTTGCACGGCTGCGCGGCGAAGAGGAGCGGGCCGAAAATTGGGAAGTGCGCGCCGACGTCATTCGCCAACAAGTCGAACGCCATTTCTGGATCGAGGACCTCAGCTACTATGCGCTGGCCATCGATGGCGATGGCCAACCCTGCAAGGTGCGCACGTCCAACGCCGGTCACCTGCTGTATGTCGGCCTGCCCAATCCGGATCGCGCACGCATGGTCGCCGACCAGTTGCTGTCGGCTTCGTTTCATTCCGGATGGGGACTGAGAACGCTGGCGGACGACGCGATCTTCTTCAATCCAATGTCGTATCACAACGGCTCCATCTGGCCGCACGACACCGCGATCTGCGCCGCCGGACTGGCGCGCTACGGCATCCGCGACAGCGTGGTGCGGTTGATGAGCGGGACCTTCGAATCCGCGGTTCATTTCAACATGCGGCTGCCCGAACTGTTCTGTGGGTTCACGCGCGCGGCCGGCGAAGCGCCGATTGCCTATCCAGTGGCTTGCCTGCCGCAGGCCTGGTCCGCAGGTTCCGCCTTCATGCTCATGCAGGCCTGCCTCGGCCTTCAGATCGATGGTGGGACGAACGAAATTCACGTGACCCAGCCGCGCTTGCCGATCGGTATCGACAATCTCGTCATTCGTCATCTCTCGGTAGGACATGTGGCGGTGGATCTGACGTTTCAACGCGTGGGAGATCGTGTCGGCGCCTTCCTTGCGGATGCGCATGAGGGACTGGTGCCTCTGGTGGTCAGGAGTTGAAAAATCGGAACCATCATGTGTGCGGAACGTTGGATCACCACGCCAAGGATGCCGGAGTTCCTGTCGGTGGATCTGCCGCATCCCATTGAAAGGTAATCAATTCGAAATGCCCGACAACAGTTCGTACCTGGTCGTCCCTTCGGCCGCACCGTGGCTATTCATTCTCGCAATTGTCGGTATCTTATGCATCGCGCTTGCGGTGGTGGTGTCACGGGCGCTTCGGGCCAGAAACACGAAGCGCGCCAGTCTCGAACCAGGACCCGTTCGCGGTCCATTGCCGGAATTCGAAAAGAACGGGCAATCCGCGACCGCCGCGCTCGTCCAATGGTCGCCGGAAACTCTGCGTCACATTTTGGCGAAGGAACTTCCCGATGCGCAGGTGATCGTGGTTTCAAATCGCGAACCCTACATTCATAACCGCAAGGGGGACGATATCCAGCTGGTCGTGCCTGCCAGCGGGCTGGTTTCAGCGCTGGAGCCGATTACGCGCGCCTGCGCCGGCACATGGATCGCCTATGGCGGCGGTTCGGCCGATGCGCTTGTCGTCGATGAAAATGACCGCGTCGAGGTGCCGCCTGAAAACCCTTCCTACACGTTGCGCCGCGTCTGGCTGAGCGAGGAAGAACAGCAGGGCTATTATCTCGGCTTTGCCAATGAAGGGCTCTGGCCGCTCTGCCACATAGCCTTCACCCGGCCGATATTCCGCGCCTCCGACTGGGAGGCCTATGAGACGGTCAACCGCAAATTCGCCGACACCGTCGTGGCGGAGGCCCGCAACGAGCGGCCCATCGTGCTGGTCCAGGACTATCACTTCGCGCTGTTGCCGCGGATGATCCGGGAGCGCCTGCCGGAAGCGATCATCATCACCTTCTGGCACATTCCGTGGCCGAATTCCGAGGTGTTCAGCATCTGTCCATGGCGCGAGAAGATTCTCGAAGGACTGCTGGGCAGTTCAATCGTCGGCTTTCACACCCAGTTCCATTGCAACAACTTCATCGACAGCGTCGACCGCTTCCTGGAGAGCAGGATCGAGCGTGAGGATTCCGCCATCTCCTATGGCGGCCAGATCAGCCTGGTTCACGCCTATCCGATTTCAATCGAATGGGAGCCGCCGCATCTGAGCAAACTGCCTGCTGTTGCAGAATGTCGCCAGCTCATTCGCGAGAAATTCGGCCTGGCCGAGAACGTCAGGCTGTGCGTCGGCGTCGAACGCCTCGACTACACCAAGGGCATCCTCGATCGTCTCAACGCACTCGATGAGCTGCTGACACTGCATCCGGAATGGATCGGCAAGGTCGCGTTCCTGCAGATCGCCGCGCCCAGCCGCGGCACCTTGCCTGCCTATCAACAATTGTATGAGGAATGTCTGCGCCATGCCGAGGATATCAACGAGCGCCATGGTCGTGAAAACTATACCCCTGTGGTGCTGGTGACCGAACATCACTCGCAAACGGAGGTGTACGAGATTTACCGGGCCGCCGACGTCTGCATGGTCACCAGCCTTCACGACGGCATGAACCTGGTTGCAAAGGAGTTTGTCGCGGCCCGCGAGGATGAACAGGGCGTGCTGATGCTCAGCATGTTCGCCGGCGCGTCGAAGGAATTGCTGGAGGCGCTGATCGTCAATCCCTACGACGCGGCGATGATGGGCGACGCCCTGCTGCAGGCCTTGACCATGTCACCGGAAGAGCAACGTCAGCGCATGCGACGCATGCGCGAGGTCGTGCGCGAAAACAATGTCTATCGATGGGCGGGCAGCATGCTGTTCGATGCGGCGCGCCTGCGCAAGCGGGATGCGGTCGATCGTGCCGTCAGCGCCGCCCCACGTTCTCCTGGTCCCAGTTCTCCCGGCAATGTGATATCGCTGCTCGACCGCAAGCGCGTGGCGGCCCTGTGATGTCGACATTGTCAAACTTGACCGTACCCAAAGTCCCGCAGGGTGCGTGGGCCTTGTTCCTCGATATCGACGGCACGCTTCTCGAACATGCCGCGCATCCCGATGCGGTGGTTGTCGGCGATGAGTTGCGGACGCTGTTGGTGGGGCTCGAATTGCAATTGGACGGAGCTCTGGCGTTCATCACGGGGCGGTCGATCGCTGCTGTCGATCATCTTTTCCAGCCCCTCAGATTGCGCGCCGCCGGGCTTTACGGTCTTGAGCACAGGCTCGCGCGTGATGGGCCGGTCGAGGCGGCGGGAGAGCCGGCCGACATTGCCGCACTTGCCGAGGAGATCGAAGCGGAGCTGGATAGTGCGGACGTCTATATCGAGCGCAAGGGTCCGATCCTGGCAATCCACACACGAGCGGCACCGCACTTGTTGCAGCGCGCGACGCAACTGATCGAGCAGGCGCTGGACAGGTTGCCCGTGGGGTATCGGGTGCTGGCCGGCAATGCCGGCGTCGAATTGATGCCGTTGGAGGCGGCGAAGGGAGCGGCAATCAGGCGCTTTTTGGATCTGCCGGCTTTCGAGGGGAGGCGGCCGGTGTTTCTGGGCGACGACACATCCGACGAGAATGGTTTCGAGGCCGTCAATGAGATGGACGGCATTTCGATCCGGATAAAACCGCGCGGACCGACAGCGGCGCGCCATGCGCTGGCCGACGTCGGCGAGGCTTTGGCTTGGCTGGGTGCGGTGAGCCAGAGCAACTTGGATGGATCGACCGGTCTGATCCATCCCTGAACCGAAGGAGTCGGCGATGACCCAATTCACCAGTCTCATCCAGGAGATGATGCCTGCTTGGCTACGCCGGCGCTCGGTCCCGAATGCGCACGAGAGCGAGCCGAGTTTGGATCCGTCGCGCCCGCGGGACGCGGACGAGGTCTGGCGCCAGTTTGTCCAAAAGGATCTCTTTGGCGCCGACACACAGGATCACGCCGAGGCGGAGGATAAAAAGACCGACCGCCACTGAGGGCGGGTTAGCCGTCCCCGAAAACCAGCGAAACATTGCCGCCGGCGTGGCGTTCAAGGCGGCCGGCGAGGTCGAGTTCAAGCAGCACCATGAAAACCTGGGCGGGGTGCAGGCCGGTGTGACGGATGATCTCGTCGACCGGCACCGGCGTCGGCCCCAGCGCTTCGATCACCTTGGCCCGGTCGCTCTCGCCTGGTGGCGCCGTGGCCGAAAAGTCGGGCGGGTCTTCAAACGGCGGCGGATCAGGTGTTCGCATGCCGGTCAGCGGAAGGATCGCCCTGGAGATGTCCGAAGCCTCGGTGACCAGCGTCGCTCCATCCTTGAGCAGGCCGTTGGTACCGGCGGCGCGTGGATCGAGCGGGGAGCCAGGCACGGCAAAGACCAGTCGGCCCATCTCGCCGGCAAGCCTGGCGCTGATCAGCGAGCCTGAGCGCTGCGCAGCCTCGACCACGACCAATCCAAGGGCGGCACCGGCGACAAGGCGGTTGCGGCGCGGGAAATCCTGGGCGCGTGGCTGCCAGCCGAACGGCATTTCCGAGATGATGGCGCCACGCTCGGTAATGTCATCGCACAGGCCGGTATTTTCGGGCGGGTAGGGCAGGTCGAGGCCACCGGCGAGCACTCCGACCGTGCCGGTCAAGAGACTGCCCTGATGCGCCGCCGTGTCGATGCCGCGCGCCAGGCCGGAGATGATGCCATAGCCGTCTCCTGCGAGATCGGCTGCCAGCATGCGCGCCATCTTGATGCCGGCAAGCGATGCGTTGCGGGCGCCGACGATCGCAATCCCCGGCAACCGGAACACCGCTGCGTTACCCTTGACCGCCAGCAGCGGCGGCGGATTGTCCATGCTGCGCAGCAGCGGCGGATAGTCTGCCTCGCCGATGCCGACAAAGCGTGCACCGATCCGCCGCGCGGCCTCCATCTCGGTCTCGGCTTGGGCCAGGGAAGGGATGCGCACGATTCGGTTGGCGCCACCGGAAATCATCAGTTCCGGCAGCATTTCCAACGCGACCTCGGCCGAACCGAAACGGTTGATCAGGTCGCGAAAGGAGGCCGGGCCGACATTCTGGGTGCGGATCAGCCGCAACCAGCTGAGCCGCTGGCGATCGGTGAGACGCGGCCCGGCGGCCGGTTCGCTCACCCCTTGGCTCCGATCTTGCCTTCGGTGCCGGCAATCAGCCGCGAAATGTTGGCCCTGTGCTTGATGAAAACGATGATGCTCATCACCACGAACAGCGCTGCAACCTGGGGTGTGCTCATGACGTAGAGGGCGATCGGGACGACGACGGCCGCCGTCAGCGCTGCCAGTGAGGAGAAGCGAAACAGAAAAGCCATCACCAGCCAGACAACGGCAAAGATCAGCGCCACCTGCCAGGCGAGGCCGATCAGCACGCCGAGATAGGTCGCGACGCCCTTGCCTCCTTTGAACCCCAGCCATGCCGGAAACAGGTGCCCCAGAAAAGCGCCAAGGCCGGCCCAGACCGCTGTTTCAGGCGCGAAATGGCCTGCTATCAGCACGGCGGCCGTGCCCTTCAGCGCGTCAAGCAGCAAGGTCGCGGCGGCAAGCCCCTTGTTGCCGGTGCGCAGCACATTGGTGGCGCCGATATTGCCGGAGCCGATCTTGCGCACGTCACCGAGGCCGGCCGCGCGGGTAAGCAGCAGGCCGAACGGAATTGAGCCCAGCAGATAACCGAACACCAACGCCAGGATCAGGCCATAAGTCATTGTTTCCCCCGCATTTCCCCCGGCCATGCTCGATGTCGCATGGCTATTGCCGGCTCAGGCGGAAAACACTGTGCGGCCCGCCACCAGCGTTTGCAAGACCTTGCCTTGCAGGCGTGCGCCTTCGAAACAGGTGTTTTTCGAGCGCGAGCGGATGCCGCTTTCACTGACGATCCAGGGTTCATCGAGATCGACAAGCGCCAGGTCGGCTGCCGCGCCCGGCTTCAGCGTGCCGCCGGGCAATCCGAACAGCCTCGCCGGCGCGGTGGACAAGGTTTCGATCAGCCGGAGCAAAGGCACATCGCCATTGTGGTAGAGCCGCAAGGCGGCGCCCAGCAGGGTTTCGAGGCCGATGGCTCCGGCCGCGGCGTCGGCGAAGGGCAGGCGCTTGGTGTCGACATCCTGCGGATCATGCGAAGAGACGATGACATCCACCGTACCGTCCTTGACCGCCTCGATGACAGCCAGCCGGTCTTCCTCGGCGCGCAGCGGCGGCGTCAGGCGGAAGAAGGTGCGGTATTCGCCGACGTCGTTTTCATTGAGCGACAGATTGTGGATCGACACGCCCGATGTCACTGCCGCTCCGTCGGCCTTCGCCCGTGCCATGGCGCTTGCCGCCATTGCCGTCGAGATCTTCGCGGCATGGTACGAACCCCGCGTCAGCCGCGCCAGCGCAAGGTCACGCTCGAGCGGGATGGATTCGGCTTCACGCGGAATGCCGGAAAGGCCGAGCCAACTGGCATACAGGCCTTCATTCATGACGCCCGATGACCCAAGGTCGGCATCCTGCGTTTCATGGACGATGGTGGCGCCGAAATCGCGCGCGTAGGTCAGCGCTCGGCGCATCACCAGC
This sequence comes from Mesorhizobium sp. M8A.F.Ca.ET.207.01.1.1, assembly GCF_004794715.1. NCBI lineage: Bacteria > Pseudomonadati > Pseudomonadota > Alphaproteobacteria > Hyphomicrobiales > Phyllobacteriaceae > Mesorhizobium > Mesorhizobium sp. M8A.F.Ca.ET.207.01.1.1. The sequence continues at coordinate 357,257 of NZ_SRUS01000006.1, forward strand.
GCGCTCGATATGGTATGCCGGCCATCGGTGAAGGCGACCGCGCCGGCCTCGCGCAGCAGGCCGAACTCCGTCATCTCGCGCCCGTGGAGGCCCTTGGTGATGGCTGCGGCCGGAAAGATGTTGACGACGGCCGTATCCTTGGCGGTGCGCAACACGAATTCGACCAGCGCCACATTGTCGATCACCGGGTCGGTGTCGGGCATCATGACGATCGACGTCACTCCGCCGGCGGCCGCGGCGACACTCGCCGAAGCGATGGTTTCGCGATGCTCGCCGCCCGGCTCGCCGATGAAGACCCGGCCATCGATCAAACCTGGCATGATCGCCTTGCCGGCGCAGTCGATTGCCGTGGCGCCTTCGGGGACGCCCTGGTTCAGCGCCGCCTTGCCCGCGGCAACGATTTTCTTGCCATCGACTATGACGGAGCCGACTTCGTCGATGCCGCGCGAAGGGTCGACGATGCGAGCGCGTTCAAAGACAGTCGTGCTCATGCGCCGCGACCCTCTTGATTGCGGCCCTCTTGATTACGACGGGGATCAAGCAGCGCTTCCATCACCGCCATGCGCACGGCGACACCCATTTCCACCTGTTCCTGGATGACGCTTTGCGGGCCGTCGGCGATTTCGGAGGCGATCTCAACACCTCGGTTCATCGGGCCGGGATGCATGACCAGCGCGTCATCCTTGGCCGCCTTCAGCTTCTCGGTATCAAGGCCGAAATAGCGGAAATATTCGCGCACCGACGGCACGAAGGCGCCTTCCATGCGCTCGCGCTGCAAGCGCAGCATCATCACCACATCCGCGTCCTTCAGGCCTTCCGCCATCGAGCGGCAGACGATCACGCCCATCCTGTCGATGCCCGAGGGCAGCAGCGTCGAGGGTGCCACCACCCGCACCTGTGCGCCGAGGGCGTTGAGCAGCATGATGTTGGAGCGCGCCACGCGCGAATGCAGGATGTCGCCGCAGATCGCCACGATCAGCTTCGACAGCGGACCCTTGGCGCGGCGGATGGTGAGCGCGTCGAGCAGCGCCTGTGTCGGGTGTTCATGCGCGCCGTCGCCGGCATTGACCACCGAGCAACCGACCTTCTGCGCCAGAAGGGCCGCCGCGCCCGCCGACTGGTGGCGGATGATCAATATGTCGGGCCGCATGGCGTTCAGCGTCATCGCGGTGTCGATGAGCGTCTCGCCCTTCTTCACCGAGGAACTCGCCACCGACATGTTCATGACATCGGCGCCAAGCCGCTTTCCAGCCAGTTCGAACGAGGACTGCGTGCGGGTCGAGGCTTCGTAGAAGAGGTTGATCTGGGTGCGGCCGCGCAGCGTCGAGGTCTTTTTCTCGGACTGCCGCGAGATCGCGACCGCCCGATCCGCCCTGTCGAGCAACAGCTCGATGTCGGCGGGCGAAAGATCGCTGATGCCCAGAAGATGGCGGTGAGGATAGAGTGGCAGGGACGAAGCGTCGGTCATCTCAAGGGGCTGCTATAGGGTGCGGATTTCGCGCCCGCAAGCACCCGCTTTGCATTGACGCCGTTCTCCCCGGTATTTTCGTCGCGCGGGCAGCAACGCTTGGCTATATCTAGCCGATGGCCTCGGATTCGAGGCTTTCCGACGATAAGGCCTTTCTAGAAGGATTGGGCGTGACCGACGACGTAACGAACCAGCCGCCGCCGCTGACGGGCGGCAACGCCTGGCGAGGCGATCCGTTGCTGATCCAGCTTGCCGAGCGCTTTTCCGATCCGGTGCGCAAGGATCTCGACGGGCTTGGCCGTTTCGTGCTCACGCAAGAAGCGCAGGAACTGGCGCGCCTCGCCAATGTCGAGACGCCAAAACTCAGGACGCACGATCGCCAGGGACGGCGCATCGACCTGGTCGAATTCCATCCGGCCTACCACGCGTTGATGCGCCGTTCGGTGGCCAACGGCCTGCACTCCTCGGTCTGGGAAAATGGCGACGCCGAGATTGGCCGCCGCCATCAGGTGCGGGCCGCGCGTTTCTACCTGACGGCGGAACTCGAGACCGGGCACCTGTGCCCCATCACCATGACCAGCGCCTCGCTGGCGGCATTGATGGCCAGCCCAAAACTGTTTCGCGAATGGGCGCCGCGCGTGACGACCCGCAAATACGACCAGAGCCAGAAGCCGCCGGTCGAGAAGACCGGACTGACGCTCGGCATGGGCATGACCGAGAAGCAGGGCGGCACGGATGTGCGGGCCAATGTGACCAGGGCGGAACGCGTCGGAAGCGGGTTCTACCGCCTGTCGGGACACAAATGGTTCATGTCGGCGCCGATGTCGGATGCCTTCCTGGTGCTGGCGCAGGCGCCGGAGGGGCTGTCGTGCTTCCTGGTGCCACGTGTGCTCGGTGACGGGTCGGGCAATGGCTTTCGCTTCCAGCGGCTGAAGGACAAGCTCGGCAACCGCTCCAACGCGTCTTCCGAAGTCGAGTTCGTCAACGCCATCGGCGAGATGGTCGGCGAGCCCGGCGCCGGAGTCAAGACGATCATGGACATGGTGACGCTGACCCGGCTCGACTGCGCGGTGGCGTCTTCGGCGATCATGCGGGCGGGGCTGGCCGAAGCGATCCATCATGCCCGCCATCGCCAGGTGTTCGGAACCAACCTGATCGAGCAACCGCTTATGCAGCGCGTGCTGGCCGACATGGCGCTCGATGTCGCCGCGGCGACCGCGCTGTCATTCCGGCTGGCGCGTTCCTTCGACGAGGCGGCGAGCGACCGCGGCGAGGCGGCGTTCGCCCGCGCCATGACGCCGGTCGTCAAATACTGGGTCTGCAAGATCGCGCCGCCGCTGCTTTACGAGGCGATGGAATGCCTTGGCGGCAATGGCTATGTCGAGGAAGCTCCACTCGCCCGCTATTACCGTGAAGCGCCTGTCAACGCGATCTGGGAAGGATCGGGCAATGTCATGGCGCTCGACGTGCTGCGCGTGCTTGGCCGCGCGCCCGGCCTTTTCGAAGAGGTGCTGGGCGGCATCGACCGCGACCTCGGCGCCGGCGGGCGCGGCACGATCGGTGTTCTGAAGGCGGCCATGCAGGTGGCTTCGACCGACGAGGGCTCGGCCCGACTGCTTACGGAACAGCTTGCGCTGTCGGCGGCGGCCGCCGAGTTACGCCGACTGGGGGCAGGGCGGATCGCCGATGCTTTCGTCGAGACGCGGCTCGCGGGCCAGTGGCGCAATACCTACGGTATGCTCGATTCGCGTCACGATGCGCGCATGATCATCGATACGCTCTATCCGCCGGTGAATTGACGCGATGCCGGTCATCGGGGGCGTTGCCGATCCCCGCCGTCGCCGTTAACCTTAACAAATGGTTTCCGTTGCGGCGGCGAACCGCAAAGCCCACTGTCATTCCTGTCGAAGCAGGAATCACGATGCGACACGTATTGACCTCATTTCTGTCGGTGCACTGGGCGATCGTTTTCGCTCTGCTCGCGCTGATCTGTATCGATGGAAATCGAGGTGTGGCGGCGGCTCTTGGCGTACTCGGCGTGACCGTCGAGAGCGCCCGATTGATCAATCTGGAGAACATCGTCGTGGTCGCTCCGCTGGCGACCGCATTGCTGGTCGTGGCGGTGCTGTTCTTCTGGGCCTTTGTCGATACGCTGATCAACGACGCGTCCAGCCCGGGTGCCGACAGCGTCGTTCGCATCGCCTTTATTTCCGCTTCCGGCGTGATGTCGATGATCCTGATCGGCGGCGCTGCCCAAGGCATCAACGGTCTGTTCATGGTGGTGGCTGTGCAATTGGCCGCACTCCTGGCCTCTTATGTCGCGATGCTCGCCGAGCGGCGTTCGGTAGCCGCGTTGGATGGGGACGATTTCCACGCCACGGCGCACAGCATGGCGAAGGCCGCGGCGCATAATTCGCTGCTCTCCCTGATATCGGGTCGGACTGGCTCGAACGGAAAGGGAGGCCGCTGATGCGTTACATCTTCGGAATGTGGGCCGCCCCGATGGCAATTTTCTGGGGCTGGTTCTATCTATCGGCCAACGACATCAATTTCGGCTACGTCATGTTCAGCCGGCAGACGCACGACTTCTTCTTCCAGCTCTACGGCCAGATTCTGGGCATCGACCCATCGATCATCCCCGGAATGGTGGCGAAGACTTGCGTCTTCGACGGGCTTCTGCTGACGGCCTTGTGGGCATTCCGCAGGCGTCGCGAGATTTTGGGCTGGGTCAGCCGGCGCTGGACGGGTCCGGTTCGGTTCGATCGGCTGCATCGAGCGACTGAAGCCGGTCCAAAACTCCCTGCAGAATAAAGGCGGCTGCCGCCGAATCGATCTTGCCGGCGCGTTTGGCGCGCGAGAAGTCCATTTCGATCAGCGTCCGTTCGGCCGCGACCGTCGATAGCCGCTCATCCCAGAACACGAAGGGCAGGTCGCTCAGTTGCGCCATGTTGCGCACGAAGGCGCGCGATTTCTGGGCGCGTGGGCCTTCGGATCCGTCCATGTTGATCGGCAGTCCGATCGCCACCGCACCGACATTCTCCTTCTCCAGCAACGTCAGAAGGACGGCCGCGTCGAGCGAGAATTTCTTTCTGAGGATGACCGGGCGGGGATGAGCGAAGGAGAACCCCCGGTCGGAAACCGCGACACCGATCGTCTTGTCGCCGAGATCGAGCCCTGCCAGGGTCCTGCCGTCGGCGAGGCGCGCCGGCAATTGCTCAATCGTGATGACAGCCAACGGTTTCCCTCGTCTTTTCGGTAGCACGCGTCTTTTCGAATGCGCGGCGGACACTATACCCTTTGATCTCGGGGCTAGCGGCGTTCTATCCTCTGGCTCGACAAAAATCGAGGAAATGCATTGATGAAATTGACCTGGTACGGCCACTCGGCGTTCCGCATCGAAACCGGTGCCGCGAAAATCCTGATCGACCCTTATTTGATCGGCAATCCGTCCTGGACCGGCGGTTGGGAAGAGCCTGCCGAAGGGATCACGCATGTTCTTTTGACACACGGGCACAGCGACCACATCAGCGGCGCGCTGGAAGTGCTCGGCAAGAGTGGCGCTCAACTGGTCGCCAATTTCGAAATCTGCATGTACCTAGTCGGCAAGGGCGTCAGCGACAAGAAGATCAATCCCGGCAACATCGGCGGCACGGTCGATTGCGGCGGCTTCACCACCACCTTTGTCCAGGCGCTGCACTCCTCCTCGTTTGGCGAAGATGGCGGCAGGAACGTCTATCTCGGCAATCCGGGCGGGCTCGTCCTGCATTTCCCGGATGACCGCACGCTCTATCATATGGGCGATACCGACATCTTTTCCGACATGGCGCTGATCAACGAACTGCACGAGCCGAAGATCGGCATTGTCCCGATCGGCGACCGCTTCACCATGGGCGGCGCGGTGGCAGCCCTCGCCTGCCGCCGCTTCTTCAAGTTCGACACGGTTGTCCCTTGCCATTTCGGCACGTTTCCGATGATCGATCCGACGCCTGAAAAGTTCGAAGCCGGCTTGGAAGGGTCGGGCGTCAAGGTCGCGTTGCCGAAGATTGGCCAAGCGATTACCCTATAGAAACAACGAAAGCGGAACAAATCCATGGTGTTGGGGCGATCTCTTTGCGTGTCGATGGTTGTCGCCGCGTCGCCCGCGCTCGCCGCCGATGATTTCATCGACGGCGTCTATATGCAGTCCGAGGAGCTTTGCGGGCAGGCCAGGAAGGAGACGCTGCAGGCGCTTGTCGATGCCGGCAACATCGTGCTTTCGGTGCATGGCCTGCAGGGCGTCGAGTATAGCTGCGAGTTCGTTCAAGTCAGCAAGGCGACGGGCTCGCCCAGCTGGGCGGTGACGGCCATCTGCCAGGAACCGGGCTACGTCTTTCCGGATGTCCTGTCGGTGACGCGGATCAGCCCGACGCAGCTCGATCTCGTCTCGGGCCGACCCATCGACGATGAGAGCGAGGCGAGCGGTAACAGCGGCAGCTATTATCTCTGCGAAGGCGTTGCCCTGCCATGAAGCTGTTTGCCCGATTGTCGGCCGGCGCATGTTGCGCGCCGCGCGCCGCGCCGCTATAGCCCGGACTGGTTTTTCCCGAGGCAAATACATGTCCGTTGATGTCAAGACAGTGAAGCGCGTCGCGCATCTCGCCCGCATCGCGGTGAGCGAGGAAGATGCCGAGCGCATGACCGGCGAGTTGAACGCCATTCTGGGCTTCGTCGAACAGTTGAACGAGGTCGATGTTTCCGGTGTCGAACCGATGACCTCTGTGACGCCGATGGAGATGAAGAAGCGCGCGGATGTCGTCACAGACGGCAACAAGGCGGCCGACATCGTCGCCAACGCACCGGCGACCGACGAGAATTTCTTCCTCGTGCCGAAGGTCGTGGAGTAAGGCGCCGATGGCAATCGAGATCGCCATCGAGACGCCGCTGCAGGACGACGTGCGCGGCCTGGTGAGGGAGCTCAACGAAACCTTGCTCGAATTGACGCCGCCGGAGCATTGCTACCATCTGACTGTCGAGCAGATGGCGGGGCAGGACACGACAGTTTTCATCGCTCGCGACAATGGGATCGCCATTGGTTGCGGCGCGCTGAAGCGGCACGGCGACGCGATCGGTGAGGTCAAGCGCATGTATATCAGGCCTTCGCATCGCGGCCGCAAGATCGGCGCCGGCGTCGTTGAGCGGCTTGAGGCGCTGGCGCGCCATGAAGGATTGAAGCGGCTGGTGCTGGAGACCGGTGACCGCCATCCGGCCGCCTGGACCGTCTATGAACGTGCCGGGTTCTCGCGCTGCGGGCCGGTGCTGGATTATCCCGATTCCGAGTGGTCGGTGTTTTACGAAAAGAGCCTATGATGAGCGACCTGACCCGACTGACGATTTCGCAGGCCCGCGCCAAGCTGCGCGGCAAGGAAATCACCGCGACCGAGCTGACTGAAAGCTATCTCTCGGCGATCGATCGCGCCAATCCGGCGCTCAATGCCTATGTCGCTGTGACCGGAGACAAGGCACGCGAGATGGCCAAGACGTCGGACGCGAGGCTGCTCAAGGGCGAGGGCGGTGCTCTGGAAGGCATTCCGCTTGGGATCAAGGACCTGTTCGGTACTGAAGGCGTCCATACCCAGGCCTGCAGCCATGTGCTCGACGGCTTCAAGCCGCGCTATGAATCGACCGTCACATCCAATCTGTGGGCCGATGGCGCGGTCATGCTGGGCAAGCTCAACATGGACGAGTTCGCCATGGGCTCGTCCAACGAGACCTCCTACTATGGCCCGGTCATCAATCCGTGGCGGCGTTCGCGCCTCGATACGGTGGTGATGCCGACGACACATCAGGGGGATGGCGGCTTCGTGTCGGCCGGCGGCACGAAGACCCAGCGTAGCCTCGACAATGCACAGCTGGTGCCGGGTGGGTCTTCCGGTGGTTCGGCGACTGCCGTCTCGGCCTTCCTGTGTGCCGGTGCGACGGCGACCGACACCGGTGGCTCGATCCGCCAGCCAGCCGCCTTCACCGGCACTGTTGGCATCAAGCCGACCTACGGCCGCTGCTCGCGCTGGGGCATCGTCGCCTTCGCCTCGTCGCTCGACCAGGCCGGCCCGATCGCTCGCGACGTGCGCGACGCTGCCATTCTTTTGAAATCCATGGCCTCGGTCGATCCGAAGGACACGACGTCAGTCGACAGGCCGGTGCCGGACTACGAGGCTGCGATCGGCAAGCCGATCAAGGGCATGAAGGTCGGCATTCCCAAGGAATACCGCGTCGAGGGCATGCCTGAGGAGATCGAGGCCCTGTGGCAGAAGGGCATTGCCTGGCTCAGGGATGCCGGCGCCGAGATCGTCGACATCTCCCTGCCGCACACCAAATACGCGCTGCCGGCCTATTACATCGTGGCTCCCGCCGAGGCGTCGTCCAACCTCGCCCGCTATGACGGCGTCCGCTACGGCTTGCGCGTGCCGGGCAAGGACATTGTCGAGATGTACGAGAAGACGCGTGCCGCCGGCTTCGGCCGCGAGGTCAAGCGCCGTATCATGATCGGCACCTACGTGCTGTCGGCCGGCTACTACGACGCCTACTATCTGCAGGCGCAGAAGGTGCGCAACCTGATCAAGCGCGACTTCGAAAACGTCTTCGCCGCCGGTGTCGATGTCATCCTGACGCCCGCGACCCCGTCCGCCGCCTTCGGCATCGCCGACGAGGACATGGCCGCCGATCCGGTCAAGATGTACCTCAACGACATTTTCACGGTCACCGTGAACATGGCCGGCCTGCCCGGCATTGCGGTGCCCGCCGGCCTCGATCCCAAGGGATTGCCGCTCGGCCTGCAGCTGATCGGCCGGCCGTTCGAGGAAGAGACATTGTTCCAGACCGCCGCCGTCATCGAGCAGGCGGCCGGCACATTCCAGCCGGAGAAGTGGTGGTAAGGGTATCGCTCGTCTGACGCATGCCCCCGAAAATCGCGATCGATTTTCGGATAGGATCATGCGTGAAACTGAAGCATTACGGCGTCCTTGGCGCTGTAAGGGTTGAGCGATGTTCTACTATCTTTCCAAGGTCTTCTGGTTCTTCATCCAGCCACTCAACCTGACAATCTTCCTGCTTTTGGCGGGGCTGATCGCGGGGATGATCGGCCGGCGGCGACTTGCCGTCACCGGCAGTGTGCTGGCGTTCCTGATCCTTGCACTATCGGCCTGGACGTCGCTCGGCGCCATGATGCTCAATCCGTTGGAAGAACGCTTTCCCAAGCCGTCGCTGCCGGAGAAGGTGGACGGCATCGCCGTGCTCGGCGGCGGCTTCGAGGGCGCTATCAACCTCGTGCGCGGCGGCCATGAATTGAACAGCAGCGGCGATCGCATGGTCGAGACCGCAATCCTCGCCCGGCGTTTCCCGCAGGCAACAGTGGTGGTCTCCGGTGGAAACGGCTCACTGTTCTTCGATGGCGAAGGTGATGCCGACACGGCGCCACGCCTGCTCGAGGCGCTGGGTGTACCGGCCGACCGTCTGATCCTCGAAGACAAATCCCGTAACACTTACGAGAACGCGGTCTTCAGCCGCGAACTGGTCAAACCCAAGCCGGGCGAGACATGGCTGCTAGTGACATCAGCCTTTCACATGCCCCGCGCCAAGGCGCTGTTCGACAAGGCCGGTTTTCCAACCGTTCCATGGCCGGTCGACTATCGTACCTCGGGCAAGGAAGGCATCGGCCTGTTCCGAGACAACCCGTCCGACTCGCTGCAGGCGACCACGATGGCGGTTCGCGAGTGGATCGGACTTTTGGCCTATTGGCTTTCCGGGCGCATTGATCAGCCGTTTCCGGCGCCGGGCGGCTGACCGATGACGGCGCGCCGCGCTGCCGAGAAGAACTGGCGCCGCACCAGGACGGCCAGCAGCAGAAGCGTCGACAGCACGAACACCAGGGGATCGACGGACCAGCCGAGATAGCCGATCGAGAAGAACACGCCGCGCAGGCCCGAGTTGAAATGCTTGCCGGCCAGCATGTTCATCTGCGTCGCGCGCCACACGGCCGTTTGCGTGACCGGATTGCGCGAGGCTTCGCCATGCGGGATCGGCACCGCGCCGATCAGGATCGAGCAATAGTTGAACAGCCGGTAGGCCCAGCCGAACTTGAAGAAGGAAAAGGCGAGAATCAGCACCAGCCCCAGCACCTTGATCTGAAAAGCGGCTCGATCCGGCACGCCGCCCAGCGGGAGGTCGCTGAGAACCTCGATGACGCGGTCCGACGCGCCAAGCAGGGCGAAACAGCCGCCGAGCGCGATCAGCGAACTGGAGGCGAAGAAGGCGGTTCCCTGCTGCAGGCCGCTCATGATGGCGGTGTCGACGATGCGGATCTCACGCTCGGCCATGGTGCGCATCCAGGCCTCGCGCTGCGCATTCATGGCGGTCGTCAGCGACATGCGGCTAACCAGCCTGCCATCGGACGCGAGCGTGTGCAGCACCCACGCAAGGAGGAAAAAGCCAAGCGCCGCGAGATCGGCCGCCGACAGATAGGAGGAATCGCCCATGGTTGAGTTTACCATATCCCGCGCGATCGCTTCGATCGCCGCATATGGCGACAGACAATCAATGTCGCTGCCGGAGCAAACAAGGTCGGCAGGTGCTGCGCCGCGATCGTCAAAAGAGCGGAAACATCCCGGGAATTCCTATATGTAGTCCTCGACGTGACCCAGGAGACAGCGTGTTCCTTTCCGTTTTCGACCTGTTCAAGATCGGCATTGGCCCTTCGAGCTCGCACACGATGGGTCCGATGACGGCCGCGCGCCGCTTTCTCGAAGAGGTCGCGGGCGACGACTGGCCGCGCCCCGCCGGTGCCAAGGTCGACCGCATCGCTGCCAGCCTGCATGGCTCGCTCGCCTATACCGGCATCGGCCATGGCAGCGACCGTGCCGTCATTCTCGGCCTTGCCGGCCAGACGCCGCAAACGGTCGACCCCGACCAGGCCGACGGCATCATCAGCCGCATCGCTGCCGACAAGCTGATTTCACCGCCCGGTCATCCCTCCTACCATTTCGACCCGGCCACCGATCTGGTGCTCGACCGCAAGACGCCGCTCACCGGTCACGCCAACGGCATGGCGTTCCATGCCCACGACGCGGGCGGCCGGCTGCTGCTCAAGCGCATCTACTATTCGATCGGCGGCGGGTTCGTGGTTTCGGAAGAAGAGCTGCAACGGATGAAGGTCAAGGGCTCGGTCACGACCGAGGGCAAGAAAGTGCCGTATCCCTTCAAGAACGCGGTCGAGATGCTGAAGATGGCGGCCAAGAGCGGCCTTTCCATCGCCGACATGAAGCGCACCAACGAGGAAACGCAGATGTCGCGCGAGGGGCTCGACACCGGCCTCGACGCCATCTGGGGCGCCATGAAGAGCTGCATCGACCGCGGCCTGTCGCAGGACGGAATCATGCCGGGCGGGCTGAAGGTGCGGCGGCGCGCCAGGCAGCTCCATGACAAATTGCAGGAGCAGTGGCAGCAGAACCGGCCGAACCCGCTGCTCGCCAATGACTGGCTGTCGATCTACGCGATGGCCGTGAACGAAGAGAATGCGGCCGGCGGGCGTGTCGTCACCGCGCCGACCAACGGCGCGGCCGGCACTCTGCCGGCGGTGCTGCGCTACTGGCTGCATTTCCATCCCGAGGCCGACCAGCCGAGCATCCGCGATTTCCTGCTGACGGCAGCGGCCGTCGGCGGCATCATCAAGTCCAATGCGTCCATCTCCGGCGCCGAGGTCGGCTGCCAGGGCGAGGTGGGCTCAGCCTCGGCGATGGCGGCCGCCGGCCTGTGCGCCGTCATGGGTGGCACGCCCGAGCAGGTCGAGAATGCCGCCGAAATCGCGCTCGAGCATCATCTCGGCATGACCTGCGACCCCGTCGGCGGGCTGGTGCAGGTGCCGTGCATCGAACGCAACGCGCTGGGTGCCGTCAAGGCGGTCACGGCCGCGTCCCTGGCGATCAAGGGCGACGGCGTGCATTTCGTGCCGCTCGACGCCGCGATCGAGACCATGCGCCAGACCGGCCTCGACATGAACGAGAAGTACAAGGAAACCAGCCTTGGCGGTCTTGCCGTCAATGTCGTTGAGTGTTGAGATCTGGCCCAAACCGGCACTGTGGAGAAGTCCGCCAGGCCGTTGACGTCTCGGCGCCCCGGACTAACCTTAGCGCATGACTCTCAATCTCCTAAAGCTTTGCGTCGGCTGCGACAGTGTCGAGGATCTCGAAGACTGGATCGCCTTCCGTCTCGACGAGCGCCGCCGTGCCGGCGAACCAGCCGAACACTGGCACACCACCCGCATGGTGCCGACACGTGGCGACGAGGTCACCGATGGCGGCTCGCTCTACTGGGTGATCAAGGGCAGCGTGCAATGCCGGCAGTTGATCACGGAGATCCGGCCGTTCACCGATGACGACGGTATCGGCCGCTGCCATCTGATGCTCGATCCCGAGGTGGTGCGCACCGACTGGCAGCCGCGCCGCGCCTTCCAGGGCTGGCGTTATCTGAAGCCAGCGGACGCTCCGACCGATCTCGGCAAGGGCAGGGCGGGGCTGGTCGAGATGCCGCCGAAACTCAGGCGCGAGCTCGCCGATCTCGGCCTGCTCTAGACATTTCTGGCCCTCAAACTTGCTTCGCACTGGACTTGCAAGCGACGCGACGACGCCACATCTTGAAATCCATGCGCGAGGAAAAACTGTCGAAGTCGACACAGGCCGCGGCGTTGGAGAACCAGCTCGTATGATGGTCCTCTTCCAGCGGGGGTAAAGGCCATGATTCTGGCGCAGAAAAAGTGTTGAAGGACATCACGCGGCTGTCCAGGCGGACAGGATATCTGCGGGGCGATGGGAAATGTTAGGCGCAATTATCGTTGTGGTCGCGTTGTTGCTGGTGCTCCTGGGGTTGGCCATGGCCTTTCTCCGTGCGGATCCGGCGCAACTCGCAAGCGGGATGAGAACCTTGGGGCCGATCCTGCTGGCGCTGATCGGCGGCGCCGTGCTCGTGGTCGGGCGTCAAGGCATCGGCGGAATCATCCTGTTCGTGGCAATCGCCTGGTATGGCGCCACGCGTACCGGGCGCCCAAATGCCAGGCCAATTGCTGGAAAACGCTCAACCGTGCGGACAGCGGCACTCGAGATGGAACTCGATCACGATACGGGCGGCCTTGAAGGGCTGGTTCTTGCCGGCCGCCACGATGGCAAGATGCTTGGCTCGATGACCCAAGCGGAATTGCAGCATCTCTACCGCGAGCTCTCCGGCGATCCGGAGAGCCGCCAACTGCTAGAGACGTATCTTGACGGCAGATTTCCCGTCTGGCGCAAAAACGCTGAGACGAACGGTGGCGAAGGGCTGGGTGTTGCGCCAGGTCCGGGCGCCATGACTAAGGAGGAGGCCTACAAGGTCCTTGGTCTTGAAGCGGGGGCCGCCGCGGCGGATGTCCGCAAGGCGCACCGCCGCCTGATGCAGCGCCTGCACCTCGACATCGGCGGCACGTCTTTCCTGGCGGCGCGGATTAACGAAGCCAAGGACGTCTTGCTCTCCAATCACAACTAGTCTCCTTCGACGCAATATTCTTCCGGGAGAAATCTTCCACGCAGTCCTATTGCTGGACGGCGTAGCACTCGATTTTCTTCTTCTTCAAAGCGGTGCAGGCCTTCCAGGCGGCGTCCTTCGACCCAAAGCCGCCGAAACGGGCGCGGTAGTAAGTGACGCCGCCCTTGTCGAAAGCGGCGGTGAAGCCGGAAGCGTCGGCCAGCACCTTGGGAGCCTGCTTGGTGGTCTTGTCGAGGAAAGCCTGAGCTTCGGACGGGTTGGGCGAGGAGGCAACCTGAATGGCCCAGCCTGACGGAACCGAAGCGGTGCTGACCGGATCGACGGCGGCCGGGGCGGGCTCGGCATAGGCGGCCACGACCTGCGCGGTGGCAACCTTGGGGGCGGAGACGATGACCGTCTTCACCTTCTTTGCCGGAACAACCAGCTTGGGCGCCTCTGCCTCGGCTGTATCCTCGTCCTCGCTGTCGCCCTGGGCAACTGTGGCGTCGTCCGCGACAGCCGTGGTCGTGTCGTCCGCGACAGCCGTATCGGCGTCCGCGACGGCCACCGGCTTTTCGTCCGGGGTCGGCGCGTCGTGCTTGGGCAGGAGAACCTTCGCAAGTGCCTTGATTGGATTGCTGTCCGCCTTGGCGATCAGATCGCCGCCACCGCGGGTCGAGGCCCTCGGCAGGTAGGTGTTGATCAGGCCAGCCATCTGGTTGTCGCGGCTGCCGCCCGACGTGCCGCCCATGACAACGGCGACAAGGCGGCGGTTGCCGTCATTAACGGACGAGACGAGATTGAAGCCGGAGGCGCGGGTATAGCCGGTCTTGATGCCGTCGACGCCCTTGATGCGCCCGAGCAGGCGGTTGTGGCCATTGATGCGCTGGCGACCGTAGAGAAAGGACCGCTGCGCGAAATAGCCGTAGTACTGGGGGAAATGTTCCCGCAGCGCGATGCCGAGCGTGGCCATGTCGCGCGCGGTGGTGAACTGCCCCGGATCCGGCAGGCCGTTGGCGTTGCGGAAGACGGTGCCGTCCATGCCGAGCTGCCGCGCCTTGGCCGTCATCATGCGGGCGAAATTGGTTTCGTTGCCGCCGATCATTTCGCCAAGCGCGGTCGCCGAGTCGTTGGCCGACTTGGTGACTATCGACAGGATCGCCGTCTCGACCGTGACCGATCCGCCCGGCTTTACGCCCAGTTTGGTCGGTGCCTCGGCGGAGGCATGGGCCGAAAACACGACTGGCGAGTTTCTGCTGATCTTGCCCTTCGCCATCGCTTCGAAGGTCAGATAGAGCGTCATCATCTTGGTCAGCGAGGCAGGATAGCGCCGGCCATCCGCGTTTGCCGAATAGAGCACCTTGCCGGTCTTGGCGTCGACGACGATGGCCGCTGACTTTGCCGCGAGCGACGATGCCGCATCCGCGACGACGAATGTCATCGCCATGGCGAGGATCATGATCGTTTTGAGAGGGGACGCGGATTTGGAAACGATGCCCGACAACGCCTGACGCACTGGTAGTTCCTTTGAATTTCTCGTTGCGCTGGAGGCGGCAAAGGGATCCTGCCTCGCTTCCGGCCAAGCTAGCGGGGCAGCGTTACCAATCCGTTTATGGTAACCGCCGCGTTCACCATTTTCTGGTGGTTTGAGCCTTCCTTTATTCGAATTGTAGCCATTGCCGGTGCCGGCGGGGTGGCGAGCCCTTGAATTCTTGACTTTTGTGCGGCGCACAATATATTATCATGCATTGCACAACGGCGCTCGGGGCAGGGCGCTTCAACCGTCCAGGGAGAGTATGAAATGACCCAGACCTATGAGGACTTCAGCAAGTACGGCAAGGAGTTCGCCGACACCGGATTGAAGAGCTTCGCCTCTTTGTCCAAGGGCGCGCAGGCGATCGCCACCGAGGCCGGCGAATACACCAAGAAGAGCTTCGAAGCCGGCAGCGCCGCGTTCGAGAAGCTGTTCTCGGCCAAGTCGCTGGACAAGGCGATCGAGATCCAGTCCGACTATGCCAAGCAGTCCTACGAGGCGTTCGTCGCCGAGGCCACCAAGATTGGCGACCTCTATGCCGAACTCGCCAAGGAAGCCTACAAGCCGTTCGAATCGATCGTTGCCAAGGCGAAGTAATTTTCGCCCGACAATTTTCAAGATCCGGCCCTTCGTGGGTGGGGCAGAACCCGGTCGTGGAAACGCGACCGGGTTTTTTCATGCCAGTTTCCGATCCGCGACAGCGTACGCTTCACGAATGCGAAAATCCGCCAAGTTGGTCACCTAGCCATATTGTCAGCTAACCAGAAGGGCTTAAAATCGTCCATCGAACACCTACATGTCGAACTCGCATGAGGATTCGAAGAGGCAGGATTACGTGACGATCGGTTTGACTGCCACGAGACGAGTGGCGCGGATGCAAAACGGCGGCGGCGACGGCAATGAGGCCGGCCGCGGGACGGCCGTTATCACGCGCACCAAAACCAAGACCAAGAAGCCCAGCCTTTACCGGGTCCTCATCCTCAACGACGACTACACTCCGATGGAGTTCGTGGTTCACGTGCTGGAACGTTTTTTCCAGAAGGACCGCGAAGCCGCCACACGCATCATGCTTCATGTTCACAATCATGGAGTGGGCGAGTGCGGGGTCTATACATTCGAGGTGGCCGAGACCAAAGTGTCCCAGGTCATGGATTTCGCCCGACAGAATCAGCATCCGCTGCAATGCGTGATGGAGAAGAAGTGAGGTAACATGCCGGCTTTCTCCCAAGGCCTGGAAAAGGCGCTTCATCAAGCGCTGACGCTCGCCAACGAGCGGCACCATGAATATGCAACCCTTGAACACCTGCTGCTCGCGCTTATCGACGACACCGAGGCGGCCGCCGTCATGCGCGCTTGCAACGTCGATCTCGACGAGCTGAAGCATACCGTTCTGACCTACATCGATACCGAGCTCGACAATCTGGTCACCGGCTACGATGAGGATTCCAAACCGACGGCCGGTTTCCAGCGCGTGATCCAGCGCGCGGTGATCCATGTGCAGTCATCCGGCCGCGAGGAAGTGTCGGGTGCCAACGTGCTCGTCGCCATCTTCGCCGAGCGCGAAAGCCATGCCGCCTATTTCCTGCAGGAACAGCAGATGACCCGCTACGACGCGGTCAACTACATCTCGCATGGCATCGCCAAGCGCCCGGGCGCGTCCGAGAGCCGCACCCCGCGCGGCGCCGACGACGAGCAGGGCGGCCAGAACGGCGCCGAGCCGCAGGAGGAAGGCGGCAAGAAGAAGCAGCAGCAGGACGCGCTGACGGCTTACTGCGTCAACCTCAACAACAAGGCCAAGGCCGGCAAGATCGATCCGCTGATCGGCCGCGAGAGCGAGATCAACCGCACCATCCAGGTGCTGTGCCGCCGCTCCAAGAACAACCCGCTCTATGTCGGTGACCCCGGCGTCGGCAAGACGGCGATCGCCGAAGGCCTGGCCAAGCGCATCGTCGAGGGCGACGTGCCGGAAGTGCTCCACAATGCCACCATCTTCGCTCTCGACATGGGCACGCTTTTGGCCGGCACGCGCTATCGCGGCGATTTCGAGGAACGGCTGAAGCAGGTCGTCAAGGAGCTCGAGGATTATCCGGGCGCAGTGCTGTTCATCGACGAGATCCATACGGTGATCGGCGCCGGCGCGACTTCGGGCGGCGCGATGGACGCGTCGAACCTGTTGAAGCCGGCTCTGTCGTCGGGTGCAATACGTTGCATCGGTTCGACCACCTACAAGGAATTCCGTCAGTTCTTCGAGAAGGATCGTGCGCTGGTGCGACGCTTCCAGAAGATCGACGTCAACGAGCCGACCATCGAGGACGCCATCGAGATCATGAAGGGCCTGAAGCCCTATTATGAGGAATTCCACAAGGTGAAGTTCACCAACGAGGCGATCAAGGCCTCGGTGGAGCTGTCGGCGCGCTACATCAACGACCGCAAGCTGCCGGACAAGGCGATCGACGTGATCGACGAGACCGGCGCCTCGCAGATGCTGGTGCCGGAAGCCAAGCGCAAGAAGACGATCGGCATCAAGGAAATCGAAGCGACGATCGCTACCATGGCGCGCATCCCGCCGAAGACGGTTTCGGCCGATGACGAGAAGGTGCTGCAGGGCCTGGACATCGAGCTCAAGCGCGTCGTCTATGGCCAGGACACCGCCATCACCGCGTTGACCTCGGCGATCAAGCTGGCACGTGCCGGTCTGCGCGAACCGGAGAAGCCGATCGGCTCCTACCTGTTCTCTGGGCCAACGGGTGTCGGCAAGACGGAAGTCGCCAAGCAGCTGGCCGCCTCGCTGGGCGTCGAACTGATCCGCTTCGACATGTCGGAATACATGGAACGCCACACCGTCTCGCGGTTGATCGGCGCGCCTCCCGGCTATGTCGGCTTCGATCAGGGCGGCCTTTTGACCGACGGTGTCGACCAGCATCCGCACTGCGTGCTGCTGCTGGACGAGGTCGAAAAGGCGCATCCGGACCTGTTCAACATCCTGTTGCAGGTTATGGACCACGGCAAGCTGACCGACCACAACGGCAAGCAGATCGACTTCCGCAATGTCATACTGATCATGACCACCAATGCGGGCGCATCCGATGCGCAGCGCGCGGCGATCGGTTTCGGTTCGACCAAGCGCGAAGGCGACGATGTCGAGGCGATCAACCGGCTGTTCACGCCGGAATTCCGCAATCGCCTCGATGCGATCATTCCGTTCGGCTCGCTGCCGGTGCCGGTCATCCACCAGGTGGTACAGAAGTTCGTCATGCAGCTGGAAGCCCAGCTTTCAGAGCGTGGCGTCACCTTCGACCTGTCGCCGGACGCGATCGCCTGGCTCGCCGACAAGGGCTATGACGAACGCATGGGTGCGCGTCCGCTCGGCCGCGTCATCCAGGAGCACATCAAGAAGCCGCTGGCCGACGAGGTGCTGTTCGGCAAGCTGAAGAAGGGCGGCACGGTGCGCGTCACCGTCGAGAAGAAGGAAACCGGCGAGACCGGCCTCAAGCTCGAATCGCTTGCCGACGAGGCGCCGGTGAAGCCGAAGAAGGAAGAGCCGGAAGACGCGCCGAAGCCACCCAAAGCCGTGGCCAGGAAGCCCGCGGTAAAGAAGGTCGTGGCGCAGAAATCGGAGCCCAAGGGCAAGGACGGCGGCAAGCGCAGCCTTGTACCGCAACTGCCCAGAAAGGGCTGAGCCTGGCGAAAGTCAAAAAAAAGCCCCGGAAACGGGGCTTTTTTCATGGGAACAATGAGGTGGCGCGTGGCCGGGCAAATCATCATCCTCAACGGCGCGCCGCGTTCGGGAAAGTCGAGCATAGCCGGGGCCATCGGGGAGAGCTTTGACGGTCCATGAATGAATCTGGGCGTTGACAGCCATGAGCAGATCACGCCGCCGCTATATCGTCCCGGAATAGGCCTGCGCCCTGGCGGCGAGCGGCCCGATCTGGAAGTTTTCGTGCCGCGCTTCTATGCGGCCCTTTATGAATCGATCGCGGCGCATAGTCGATTAGGGCTGAATGTCGTTGCGGATGTCGGCCACCACGAAGCCTATTCGGAACCGCTCCACATCCTGGCCGATTGCGCGAGGCGGCTCGCCGGTCTGCCGGTCCTGTTTGTCGGCGTTCGCTGCCCGATCGAGGTCATCATGGAAAGGCGCGCCGCCAGCGCCGCGGGCGGGAACTACGTTACCGGCGCGCCCAGTGATCCCGTGCCTTTGCCTGTACGCCTGTGGCAGGGAGAGGTGCACCGGCCTGGCGTGTATGATTTGGAAGTCGATACGTCACGCCTCGGTGCCGGGCAATGCGCGGATGCGATCCGCCAGCAGCTTCTGAAGGGAGTGGTGGCGCCAACGGCGTTTCAGAGGCTTTCGGATCCGGCTTTTGCGGCGCTCCGGTCTTCCTGATCCAATTGTCCGCAAATGATTTGGCGTGGATAAGCGCCGTCGTCCATGGCCAGGCCATCGGCCGGTTGCGGCGTAAACAAATGAGTGGCAGCGCGCCGAGGCCGGACAGCTCTTCCAAAACGGTAATAGTTCTTGCGTCCGCCCGGGACAACGCCGCGCCGGTGATTTTCCAGATCGCAAGGGCAATAAGCGCGCCGGCGTAGCCGTCAATGGCATAGTGCCAGCCAAGGACCACCGAACCGAGCATGATGAGCACCGCGAATATCCACATCAAAGTGCCAAGGCTGACCGATAGCCTGGTCGCATAGAGGGCAATGAGCACGGCCGACGCGACATGCATGGAGGGAAATGCCGATATGCCCATGCTGCCCGAAGGCAAACCCTGATAACCGTCCCACAACCTGTCCTGCAGGGAAAGGGCCCAGATCGGATACTGCCGATTTGCCGATTGAAGTGCGTCCATCAACGGTTGATAGAGATCGCCAAGGCCGAGCCTGGCGTAATAGCAAGGGCCGGCCGATGAGAATATCAGGGCAATGCCGAAGCCGCCTATCAGCCAGACCAGCATGAAGCTGAGCAGAAACTGATGTCGCAGCAGGGAATCGCGAGCCGCCGCGACGCTTGAAAAGATCGCCGAGAGCAGCACCACGAACCAAAGATTGTAACAAAGATTGAGAAAATGAACGGCCAGGGGGCTTTCGACGATCCACCAGACCCATTGGTAAGTAGGGCGGCCGAAATGCAGGCCGACGCTGAATTGTGCAAAGGCTTGGTCCCAGGAGAAAGGCGCCAGCAACGCGATCGCTCCTTTCAGTACCGTGAAGCCGGATATAAAAGCCATGATCGCGACCAGCCCGTTCACGCCGTTGGCGATGCGCCTTCGATCAGACAGCAACTCCCAGAATGAATTCAGGAAAAGACGGAGCGGCGAGGTGGCGCCGTCGACAATGGCCAGCCATAACAGGCGGAATGCCGCGTAGACACATCCGACAACCCAGGAATACACCCCCAGGTAGAAGCCGTATTCGACAAGCAGTCCAAAATCCGGCCGGTTGCCGACCCGGGCGCCAATCATGAAACTTAGTCCGAGTGTAAACAGGGCGACCGCATGAATAGCGCGGTGGCGATAAAATGATTCGGCCAAAAGATGCACGAAGGCGCCGCTCGCGCTGGCGCCAGGCTGCCTGCCTAAAGTTTCCGAAATATCCCGCATCGCCCGTCCTCCGCGAAAACATGCCCCGGAAAGGCTTGCAAAGGTATGAACAAAGTAATCGCAGGCTGTAATACAGGCGACACCATGATCTGCCGGTTTATAAAGGATTAAAATCCGCTCTGGAGGGCGCCGCGGATCTTGTCTGCGTTCCGCGCCAGCACTTCCGGATTCTCCATCGGGCCCGTGTGCGGTTTCAGGGGGATGCCGTCGAAGCGCGGGATGACATGGACATGCAGGTGATAGACGGTTTGTCCGGATGCAGGCTCATTGAACTGCATGATGGTGACGCCGTCGGCATTGAAAGCCTTCCTGACCGCCTGTGCCACTTTCTGAACGACCGTGAAAAGGAGGGCGAATGTCGAGGGGTCGGCGTCGAGCAGATTGCGCGACGGCGCTTTCGGCACCACCAGCGTATGGCCTGGTCCTTGCGGCATCACATCCATGAAAGCCACGACAGCCTCGTCCTCGTACACACGGTGCGAGGGTATTTCGCCGCGCAGGATTTTGGCGAAGATGTTGTCGGTGTCATAGGCCTCAGTCATGGCGAACGCTCCGGAGTGTGCCTTTGCCGTCCGGTGTAACGAAGCCGCCTCCGAGCGGCAAGACGAAGCTGCGGGGAGATCGATCGAGATCGACCATGCCGGCCTCGACGAGCGCGCGATGAGGCCGGCTATTCCTCGAGATCTTTGCGGAACGGGGTATGCTCCTCCAGATACTCGCCCATCCGCTCCACCTCGCGCCGTTCGCGCCCGAGATAATCGGCGACCGCTTTGCGCAGGCCGGGGTGGGCAATGTAGTGCGCCGAATGCATGGTCACAGGCCGGTAGCCGCGCGCCAGCTTGTGTTCGCCTTGCGCACCCGCCTCGACCACCTTCAGCTTGCGTTCGATGGCGAACTCGATGGCCTGGTGGTAGCAGACCTCGAAATGCAGGTAGGGGTGGTCCTCGATGCAGCCCCAATTGCGGCCGTAGAGCGCATCGGAGCCGATGAAGTTGATGGCGCCGGCAATGTAGCGCCCGTTGCGCCTGGCCATCACCAGCAGAATGTCGTCCGCCATGCGTTCGCCGATCAACGAGAAGAACTGGCGGTTCAGGTAGGGGCGGCCCCATTTGCGGCTGCCAGTGTCCATGTAGAAGGCGTAGAAGTCGTCCCAGGCCTTTTCGGTCAGGTCCTTGCCGGTGAGCCAGTCGATCGTGATGCCATCGGCGAGCGCTTCGCGCCGTTCCTTCTTCATCGCCTTGCGCTTGCGCGAGGCAAGCGTGGCGAGGAAGTCGTCATAGGTGGAAAAGCCTTCGTTGAAGAAGTGGAATTGCTGGTCGGTGCGATGCAGGAAGCCCGCAGCCTCAAGCGTCGCGACGTCGCTCTCCTGCGCGAAAGTGACATGTGCCGAGGATACGCCGAGCTTGTCGGTCACCATTTTGAGCCCGGCGGCAAGGCCGGCCTTCACTGCATCCTGATCCTCGCCTTTGCCGACCAGCAGGCGAGGGCCGGTGACGGGCGTGAACGGCACGGCACTTTGCAGTTTGGGATAGTAACGGCCGCCGGCGCGCTCGAAGGCATCCGACCAGCCATGATCGAACACATATTCGCCCTGGCTGTGCGACTTGAGATAGCAGGGAACCGCACCGAGCAGCCTGCCTTGCGCAGTCTCCAGCCGCAGGTGATGGCCTTGCCAGCCAGTGCGCCGAACGGCGCAGCCGGAATCCTCCAGAGCGCTCAAAAACGCGAATGAAACCAGCGGGTTATAGCCGACTTCCGCGTCGCCGCGCGTGGTTCCGGCAAAGCCATTCCATTCATCGCAGGTAAAGGCGCCTATACCGGCGGCGATGCGGATCGCATAGTCCGCATTCGCCGTTTGTCCGTCGCCGTCGTCGCCCTGATCCATGAGGCTTATTTAAGCTCCATTCGGGCCGCTACAAGTCACGTTTCGGGCACCCTCTTCAGGCGACTTTGACCAAGTCGGGTTCGAACCCTTCGAACGTCATCTGGTCGGCATATCTAAAGGTCAGGTCGACCGCCGGCTGGTCATGCACCGTCCAGGTGATGACAGGCATTTTGAGCTTTTCGCGCACGAAGCTGACAAACGGGTTCGGCAGATCGCCGGCGGCGTAGGAGGTGAAGGAGAGCTCGTGCGCCAGCATGGAGAAATGCGCTTCGATCAGCTTGGCGTCCTTGCCATAGGCGGTCAATCCAGCTGGAATGCCGGGCGCGTGTTTGGGGAAATCGCGGATCAGCCAGTGATCGAACGACATGATCGCAGCCTTGCCCTTGTAGCGCTTCAGCATCTTGCCGACGCGTGCCACCAGGCCTTCATCGCGACCGGGAGTTCCTTTCAGCTCGACGACCATAGGCACACGGCCGTCGACGAGGTCGAGCGTTTCCTGCAGCGTCGGCACGTGATCCGCCGTGCCGCCAACCTTGAGCGCGGTAAGTTCGGCGGCGCTCCGTTGCCAGACGAACCCGTCCTGCCCGGTCAACCTTTGCAGATCATCATCATGGATGACGATGGGAACGCCATCCGACGACAGATGCACGTCGCATTCGATCGCGTACCCGCGTTCGGCCGCGGCTGCGAAGGCGGAAAGCGTGTTTTCCCAGCGCGTCTTGTTCATGTCGTGAAAGCCGCGATGGGCAACCGGCCGGGCAGTCAGCCAGGAGAGGTCGGTCATGTCTGCACCTTCACTCATTCGACTTCGAAGACCGCTTCGATCTCCACCGCGGCATTAAGCGGCAGGGAGGCGGTACCGACGGCGGAGCGTGCGTGCTTGCCGCCTTCGCCGAGCGCGGCAACCAGGAAATCGGAGGCGCCGTTGGCGACCAGATGCTGCTCGACGAAATCGGGGGCCGACGCCACGAAGACGGTGATCTTCACCAGGCGGCGGATCTTCTCGAGGTCGCCAAGTGCCGCCTTGGCTTGCGCCAGGATGTTGATGGCGCAGTATTTCGCCGCCTCCTTGCCGCTTGCCGTGTCGACGTCGCGGCCAAGCAGGCCGCTCGCCTGCAGCTTGCCGTCCTTGAGCGGCAATTGTCCCGCCGTGAACAGCAGATTGCCGGTCCTGCAATAGGGCACGTAGTTGGCGGCGGGCGCGGCGGCAACAGGAAGCGTCACGCCGAGATCACTTAGCCGCTTTTCGATTGTTTCACTCATTGCTTTTCCCTATTGCTGGAAGGTGCCGCGCTGGCCGGGCCGAAATTGCTATTTTTGCCTCGCTTCCGCCACGACTTTTTTTAAGCTGGACCATCTTTCCCTGCGGCCTGCCATCAGCCGCGACGATTGGAGTACCTCATGCGCGCAACGCGCCTTGCATTCCACGCCGTTCTGTTGTCGGCGCTGTTCCCCGTGGGCTCCGCTTTCGCCGTACCGGCGCTGCAGGCGCATCGTGCCGTCTACGATCTCACCCTCAAGAAGGCGGATGATCGCTCCGGCATCACCGGCATCACCGGCCGCATGGTCTACGAGTTCAACGGCTCGGCCTGCGAAGGCTATACGGTGAAATTCCGTTTCGTCACCCAGATCGCGACCAACGACAACACGAAGCTGACCGACCAGCAGACCACCACGTTCGAGGACGCGGAAGGCAAGATGTTTTCCTTCGTGACGAAGTCCTTCGTCGACCAGAACCTCGATAAGGAGGTCAAGGGCGTCGCGACAAAGAATGCCAAGGGCCTGAAGGTCGATATCGACAAGCCGGAGAAGAATAGTCTCGAACTCGCTGCCACCCAGTTCCCGACCCAACATCTGGTCGAGCTGATCGGCAAGGCCGAAAAAGGCGAAAACTTCTACCAGACCAACCTGTTCGATGGCTCGGAGGACGCCAACAAGGTGATGACGACCACGGTTGTCGTCGGCAAGAAGACCGAGGCCGACAAGGCCGATCCGGAAGCGCCGGCACTGGCGAAGCTTGCCGCCGACAAATATTGGCCGGTCGACATCGCCTATTTCGACGACAGCACCCAGAACGGCGAGGAAGTGCCGGAATACCGGATCAGCTTCAAGCTGCACGAGAACGGCATCACCCGTGATCTCGTCATGGACTATGGCGACTTCTCGATGACCGGCAAGCTGGTCAATCTGTCGCTGTTCGACCAGACAAAGCCTTGCCCGGTATCGAAATAGCGGCGATGCGCGAGTGAGCTGGCCGTGGCGGGCTTGATGGCGGTCTATGTCGATGCGGCGATCTGGAAGTGGGCCGGCCATCGCTGGTGCCACCTGATGGCCGACGACACCGACGAGCTGCACCGGTTCGCATCGCGGCTTGGCGTGAAGCGCTCGTCCTATCAGGGGCCGCCCAGGACATCGGCGCCACACTATGACATCACCGGTTTCGAGCGCGACCGCGCGGTACGGCTCGGCGCCATCGAATGCAGCCGCGAGGAGATCGTCGCGATCTTCCGGCGCGTGCGGGTGCCCAACGGAAAGGCCAAACTATGACACTAACGGCATTTCTTGCTTATTGCGCCGCTGTCACGCTCGCCGCCGCCACACCGGGACCCGCGATGTTCGCCGTCATCACCAATGGCGTGTCGCGTGGTTTCCTCCGCGCCTTCATAGCCGGCGTTGGGGTCGCCGCCGGCGATGCCGTACTGGTCACCCTGGCCCTGCTCGGGCTGGTGGCCCTGGCCCAGACATTCGAATGGATCTTCCTCCTGCTGAAATATGCAGGCGCCGCCTACCTGATTTTTCTCGGCGTCAGGATGTGGAGGGCTTCGACCGCGCAAACGAACGAGCCGCAGGCGGCACCGACGAGATTGTCGCGGTTCTTCTTCCTTGGTGCGTCCATTGCGCTGGGGAATCCGAAGGCGATTCTGTTCCATGCCTCGATCATGCCGTTGATTCTCAATCTCGACACGCTGACATTTGTCGACGGCCTGCTGGTGGTGGCCGTGGTCATCAGCGTCAATATCCTCACCATGGGTGTCTATGCCGGGCTTGCTGGCCGGGCTTCGGGCTGGTTCAGGACGCCCAGGCGCATGCGGCTGATGAACAGGTTTGCCGGCAGCGCCATGATCGGCACCGGAGCGCTGATTGCCGCACGCTAGGCGTTAAAGCGCTACACGGCTTGCGTTTGCAGCACTTCCCCTCTATATGCGCGCTCATTCCACACACGGACTTTGGTGTCTGCCCGGGAGAAATCCGGCTGAGACCTCCGGTGGCGTTCGAGGATTTCGGTCCACAAATGCCTGTGTCCGTGGAGGCTAACCGGAAAGGAAATGAGAATGGCACTGCCTGATTTCAGCATGCGCCAGCTTTTGGAAGCTGGCATTCACTTCGGCCACCAGACCCACCGCTGGAACCCGAAGATGGCGCCTTACATCTACGGCGCCCGCAACAACATCCACATCATCGACCTCTCGCAGACGGTGCCTTTGCTGCACCAGGCGCTGAAGCAGGTTTCCGACACCGTTGCCAAGGGCGGCCGCGTGCTGTTCGTCGGCACCAAGCGGCAGGCGTCCGACATCGTCGCCGATGCGGCACAGCGTTCGGCCCAGTACTACGTCAATTCGCGTTGGCTCGGCGGCATGCTGACCAACTGGAAGACGATCTCGAACTCGATCCAGCGGCTGCGCAAGCTCGACGAGATGCTGGCCGGCGAGGCGCAAGGCCTGACCAAGAAGGAACGCCTGAACCTCGACCGTGAGCGCGAGAAGCTCGACAAGGCGCTCGGCGGCATCAAGGACATGGGCTCGACGCCTGACCTGATGTTCGTGATCGACACCAACAAGGAGGCGATTGCCATCCTCGAGGCGAAGCGTCTCGGCATCCCGGTCGTCGCCATCATCGATTCGAACTGCGACCCGGACAAGATCGACTTCCCGATCCCCGGCAATGACGACGCGGCCCGCGCCATCCAGCTCTATTGCGACCTGATCGCCAAGGCTGCGATCGACGGCATCGCCCGTCAGCAGGGCGCGCTCGGCGTCGACATCGGCGCTTCGGTCGAAGCTCCGGTCGAACCGGCGCTCGATCCGGCTCCGGCGTCGGAAGCCCCAGAGGCTTGATAATCGAAGGCCGGCTTGCGGCCTTCATCTTTCTCATATTTTGGCACGCTAAACAGACGCACCGTCGAGATTCGATGGTGCGTCGGCGCATTTGAAACAAAGAGGCGACAATGAGCATTTCGGCTGCACAGGTCAAAGAACTCCGCGACTTGACCGGCGCGGGCATGATGGACTGCAAGGCGGCGTTGAACGAGACCAACGGCAACATGGAAGAGGCCGTCGACTGGCTGCGCAAGAAGGGCATTTCCAAAGCCGACAAGAAGGCCGGCCGCACTGCCGCCGAAGGCCTGATCGGCGTCGACAATGGCGTGCGCGAAGCTGCCGTCGTCGAGGTGAATTCCGAGACCGACTTCGTCGCCCGCAACGCCGCCTTCCAGGAAATCGTCGCCAACGTCGCCAAGGTGGCGCTTGCCTACGGCACGACCGAGGCTGTGGCTGCCGCGAAGTATCCGGGCTCCGACAAGTCGGTCACCGACACCATCAAGGACGCTGTCGGCACCATTGGCGAGAACCTGGGCTTCCGCCGCTCGGCCAAGCTGACCGTTCCGCATGGCGCGGTTGCGACCTACGTCCACAATTCGGTTGCCGATGGCCTTGGCAAGCTCGGCGTGCTGGTCGCGATCGAGACCACCGGCAACGAGCATGCCGCTAACGCCTTCGGCCGCCAGGTCGCCATGCATGTCGCCGCCACCAACCCGATGGCGCTGACCGCCGAGCAGATCGACCCGGCCGCTGTCGAGCGCGAGAAGGCCATCTTCTCCGACCAGGCGCGCCAGTCCGGCAAGCCGGAAGCGATCATCGAGAAGATGGTCGAGGGTCGCCTGCGCAAGTTCTATGAAGATGTCGTGCTCTTGAAGCAGGCCTTCGTGCTCAATCCCGACATCACCGTCGAGAAGGCGCTGAAGGATGCCGAAAAGGAAATCGGCGCGCCCGCCAAGATCACGGCCTATCTGCGCTTCGCGCTTGGCGAGGGCATCGAGAAGGAAGAGTCCGATTTCGCCGCGGAAGTCGCTGCGGCGGTCAAGAAGTAAGCGTCCTACCGCATTATTGCGACTGTGTTTTTCGGCCTGATGTCCGCAAGGATGTCAGGCCGATTTCGTTTGCGGTGTCGATAAAGGCCCTGAGCTTCGGCGCCATCGCGGCGCGGCGCGGGAAGTAGAGGAAAAGGCCGGGTTCCTCGATCGCAGATTGCGGCAGAACCTGCACCAGGCGCCCGGCCGCCAGATCCGCGCGCGCCAGCGGCTCGAACATATAGGCGAGGCCGACGCCAGCGAGCGCCAGATCAATGGCGGCCAGCGAGTCCGTCACGATGGCCGTACCGCTGGTTTCCATGACCACATCCTTGCCATCCCAGGTCAAATCCCAGCGATAGAGGGCACCCGAGCGGACAAGCCGGTACCCGATGCAATTGTGGTTCGCGAGATCGGCCACGCTGCGCGGACGCCCACGTCGTCCGATATAGGCGGGAGAGGCGACGACGACGACTTTGAAGGGCGGCGTCAGTCGGATGGCCACCATGTCCTGCGCGATCATCTCGCCGAGCCGGATGCCGGCGTCAAAACCTTCGCCGACGATGTCGACCAATCCCTGATCGGCAAAAACCTCCACCGTAATGTCGGGATAGCGCTCGGCCATCGCGGCGACGACCGGCGTCACCGCCAATGGGATCGCGATGTTGGAGGCATTGATCCTGAGCAGGCCAGACGGCCTGCCCTTGACGCTGCGGATGCGGTCCATCTGCTCGGCAATGTCCTGGAGGGCAGGGGCGGCCGTTTCCACCAGCGCCTTGCCGGCCTCGGTGAGCGAAACGCTGCGCGTCGTGCGCGCAAACAGCGGCTGGCCGATCCGCTCCTCGACGAGGCGCACCGCATGGCTGACCGCCGACGGGCTCATACCGAGTTCGGCCGCGGCAAGCGCGAAGCCGCCGCGCCGGGCAACGGCGACGACGACAGGCAGATGGGTGAGCAGGTCCCGATCCATTCATGAATGATATCGCATGGTCCTTGCGAACAATGCAATCTAATCGATGCCAAGACACCGATCCATATTGTCGCCGACACATCCGCGGTTGGCTGATGGCATTGAGGAGAAGAGACATGAATGCGTTGAAGCACGTAACTTTCGCGGCCGGCGTGGCGCTGTCACCGGTCGATGCCGGCGGGGCGGAACCATCCGGCTGGCAAGCGCTCGCGGACGAACGCGCGGTCATCCGCATCGCCGATGCCATCGACCGCGCCGTCGACGCGCAGGACTGGAAGCGCGCGCGCTTCTATTTCGCGGATCGGGTCACCGCCGACTTCAGCAGCCTGTCCGGGCAGCCCGCGGCCAACATTGCGTCCGACGATCTGATCGGCGCCTGGGCCGGCAATCTCAAGGGCAGCAAGACCAGCCTGCACCTGCGCACCAATCACCAGGTCGTTCTCGAGGCGGACAGCGCGACCGTTCTGTCGAACGGCTATGCCTGGAACCGGATGGAGGGCAATGGCGATCCGCTGTGGGAAGTCTGGGGCACGTATGAGCACCACCTGACACGTTCTGGCTCCGTCTGGAAAGTCGATGGCTTCACCTTCCGCATGACGCATGAACGCGGCAATCCCTGGGTCAAGGCGACCCCGGGCCAATGACGCCCGCACCAACCGGATCAGGATCGGAAAAGACAATGACGATGAGCTACTACACACTCGGCAACAGCGGCCTGCGCGTCAGCCGGCTGGCGCTGGGCACGATGACCTTCGGCACGGAATGGGGCTGGGGCGCGGACCGGGACACGGCGCGCGCGATGTTCGACGCCTATGTCGAGGCTGGCGGCAATTTCTTCGACACCGCAGACCTATATACCGGCGGCACGGCCGAGACCTGGCTCGGTGAATTCGTGGCCGAGCGAGGCTTGCGCGACAAGGCGGTGATCGCCACCAAATTCACCATGAACTCGAACCCCGGCAATCCCAACGCCGGCGGCAATGGCCGCAAGAACATCATGCGTGCCGTCGACGCCTCGCTGAAGCGGCTGGGCACCGACTACATCGATCTCTATCTCATGCATATCTGGGACAGGCTGACGCCGGCCGAGGAAGTGCTGCGGACCCTCGACGATCTGGTTCGGGCGGGCAAGATACGTCACATCGGCCTGTCCGACGTGCCGGCCTGGTATGCCGGACGGGCTCAGGCGATCGCCGAACTGCGCGGCTATGAGCCGATCTCGGCGTTGCAGCTCGAATACTCCCTGGCGGAGCGTGCCATCGAGCATGAATTCGTGCCGTTCGGGACACGCCATGGCGCCGGCATCATGGTCTGGAGCCCGCTGGCCAGCGGGCTGTTGAGCGGCAAATACCGCCCGGCGCAAGCGGGCAATGCCGGCCGGCTCGACGGCTTCCGCAACACCACCCATCCAGGCTTCCAGAAATTTACCGAGCACAACTGGGCTGTTGTGGCGGAGTTGGAGAAAGTCGCCGCCGAGCTCGGCCGCGGCATGGCTCAGGTGGCGCTCAACTGGGTGGCGACACAGCCAGGAATTGCCACCGTCATCCTTGGGGCAACGAGGCTTTCGCAGTTGCAGGACAATCTCGCGGCGCTCGACTTCTCCATACCGCCCGCGCTTCGCCGGCGGCTGGACAAGGTGAGCGGCACGCCGGCGCCGTTCCCGCATTCCTATTTCGGTCCCGAGATCCAGGTCCGTGTCGCCGGCGGTGTCGTGACCGGCGACAAGCCGTCCGGTTATGCATTGCCGGTGGTGGTCGAAGGCGAGGCCGTTGCCATCAGCAGCAATTGAGCCAAAAAGCCTGGAATTTTGCACAAGGGCGCGGCGTGACATCGCTGCGCCCTTCGTGTATCCGGTCAACCCGTCATGACAGCACCGCCGGGCGAAGCAGGAGGCCTTTTTTGCCTTCGGAGCTTGCCGCGCCGGGATTTTCGAGGAACCAGATGACGGTGAAGCCCCTCTACCGACGTGTTCTGCTGAAGGCTTCGGGCGAAGCGTTGATGGGCGAACAGCATTTCGGCATCGACGTCTCGGTCGTCGACCGCATCGCCGGCGACATCGCCGAGGCGCGCGCGCTGGGCATCGAGGTGGGGGTCGTCATTGGCGGCGGCAATATCTTTCGCGGCGTGGCCGTCGCCTCCAAGGGTGGGGACCGCGTTACCGGCGACCATATGGGCATGCTTGCCACGGTCATCAATTCGCTGGCGCTGCGCACATCGCTGAACAAGATCGGCGTCGACGCCATCGTGCTGTCCGCGATCGCCATGCCCGAGCTTTGCGAGAGCTTTTCGCAGCGCCAGGCGACCGCCTACATGAACCAGGGCAAGGTGGTGATCTTCGCCGGCGGCACCGGCAATCCGTTCTTCACCACTGATTCGGCTGCCGCGCTCCGTGCGGCCGAAATCGGCGCCGACGCGCTGTTCAAAGGCACCCAGGTTGACGGCGTCTATTCGGCCGACCCGAAAAAGGACCCCAGCGCGACGCGTTTCGAGCGCATCAGCCACGCCGAAGTCATAAATCGCGGCCTTTCGATCATGGATACGGCTGCGATTGCACTTGCGCGCGAAAACAACATTCCGATAATCGTCTATTCGATCCACGAAAAGGGTGGGTTCGGGGATATTCTGAGGGGCGGCGGCCGCTGTACGGTCGTCGCGGACGAGTGATCCGGGGCCTGATCCCGAAGAAGGGAAACCGGGTTTCGAAATCAGGCTCGAACACGGGGCCTTGCCCCGAAGCAGTGAACCCGCGGCAGACGGGTCGAGGAGACTAAAATGAGTGGTGAGTACGACGATCTCAAGCGGCGCATGGATGGGGCAATCGCGGCGTTCAAGCATGATCTGGCCTCGCTGCGGACCGGCCGCGCTTCCAGCAACCTGCTCGACGCGATCCAGGTGCAGGCCTATGGCACCACCATGCCGATCAATCAGGTGGCCAACGTCACCGTGCCGGAGCCGCGCATGATCTCGGTCTCGGTCTGGGACAAGTCAATGGTCGGCGCGGTCGACCGCGCGATCCGGGAATCCAATCTGGGCTTCAACCCGATCGTCGACGGCACCAACCTGAGGATTCCGCTGCCTGAGCTCAACGAACAGCGCCGCAAGGAACTGGTCAAGATTTCGCACGGCTATGCCGAAAACGCGCGTGTCGCCGCGCGCCATGTGCGGCGCGACGGCATGGACTTCCTGAAAAAGGCGGAGAAGGACGGCGACATCAGCGAGGACGATCAGCGCAAGCGTTCCGACCAGGTCCAGAAACTTACCGACGAAACCATCAGCACCATCGATCATCTGCTTTCCGACAAGGAAGCTGAAATCATGCAGGTTTAGGGTTGGCCCTTGGCTGATCCGAAAGCGAGATCATGACAACGCCCGCGCATGTCGCGATCATCATGGATGGAAATGGACGCTGGGCCAAGGCGCGCGGCATGCCGAGGCTCGCGGGTCATCGCGCCGGCGTCGAGGCGCTGCGCAAGGCGGTGCGCGCCGCCCCTGGTCTCGGCATCTCCTTCCTGACCGTCTATGCTTTCTCGTCGGAGAACTGGTCGCGGCCGAAGTCCGAGGTCAGCGACCTTATGGGTCTGTTGAAGCTGTTCATCCGTCGCGACCTTGCCGAACTGCACCAGAGCGGCGTGCGGGTCAGGATCATCGGCGACCGGGCAGGGCTGAAGGCGGACATCAGGGGACTGCTCGAGGAAGCCGAATCGCTGACGATCCACAACACCTCGCTGACGCTGGTGATCGCCTTCAACTACGGCGGGCGCGACGAGATCGTCCGCACCGCGCGCAAGCTTGCCCTGGCCGTGGCGCGCGGTGAAATCGACAGCGAGGCGATCACCGCCGAAAGCTTTGCCGGCTCTCTCGACACGCAAGGCATTCCCGATCCGGAGCTGGTCATCCGCACCAGCGGCGAGCTTCGCCTGTCCAACTTCCTCTTGTGGCAAGCTGCTTACAGCGAACTCGTCTTCCTGCCCTGCTACTGGCCGGACTTCAATCGCGAGCACCTCGCCGAGGCCTTGCGCGAATATGCCGGCCGCGAGCGCCGCTTCGGCGGACTGGGCCCGCAAGACGTCGCTTCGCGACCGGCCGCGGGATGAGCAACCTTCAGCTGCGTGTGATTTCGGCGGTCGTGCTGGCCATTGTCGCCCTTGGCCTGACCTGGCTTGGCGGCCTGCCTTTCCGGCTGCTGTGCGCGGTCATGTCGGCAATGATCTTTTATGAGTGGACACGTATGTCGCGGCCCGCCGCGGCCGACGGGCTTGGTTTGCTGCCGGAAGCGCTGATGGTCATTTTCGTCGGCGCCTTGATCGCCGGCCTGTCCGCATTGTGGCTGCTGCCGCTCGTCGTAATTCTGGTTGCGATAACGGCGACCACCGCGGGACTTCGCAAGATCGGCCAGTGGGACGCTGGCGGCCTTGCCTATGCCTGCGTGTCCGGCCTGTCGCTTGCCCTGCTGCGCGATGGCGACCATTCGGGCCTCGTCGCCATCCTGTTCCTGTTCGCGGTCGTCTGGGCAACCGACATTTTTGCCTATTTCGTCGGGCGCGCCGTCGGTGGGCCCAAACTGGCGCCGTCGATTTCGCCAGGCAAGACGCGTAGCGGCGCGTTCGGCGGGGCGGTCGGTGGCGTCGTCGCGGGACTTCTGCTGGCAGCCATTGCCGGCGCCGGCAACCTGGCGTTGCTTGGCCTTGTGGCGCTCGTGCTGTCGGTTGTCGCCCAAGCCGGCGACTTGTTCGAGTCCTGGGTCAAACGGCGGCACGGCTGCAAGGATTCCGGCGTGCTCATTCCTGGCCATGGCGGCATCATGGATCGCGTCGACGGGCTTGTCGCGGCCGCTCTTGCCCTATACGTCATCGGTTGGATTTCCGCGGGCGCCGACCATCCGGCACAGGGGCTGTTTCCCATTTGAATGGTGTCATGCCACGATCTGGCGCCGACGTGCCTTGGATTCGCCTGGATTGATGTCACAGTCACGGCGCGACCGCGGAAGAATTTGAGGGCCTGAGTTGAACGAGATTCTTCACGCGATTTTCAGCACGGAAGGCCTCTTTCTCGGCACGCTCGTGCCGTTTCTCTTCGTGCTGACTGTGGTGGTGTTCGTTCACGAGATGGGCCACTACCTCGTTGGCCGCTGGTGCGGCATCGGGGTCAAGGCCTTCTCGATCGGCTTCGGTCCGGAGCTCATCGGCTTCAACGACAGGCATGGTACGCGCTGGAAGCTTTGCGCCATACCGCTCGGCGGTTATGTCAAGTTTGTCGGCGACATGAGCGCCACCTCCAGCCAGCCGACATCGGAAGAGCTCGAAACGCTGACCGAGGAGGAACGCAAGGTTGCCTTCCACACCCAGGCGATCTGGAAGCGCGCGGCAACGGTGGCGGCCGGGCCCCTGTTCAACTTCCTGCTGACGATCGTGGTCTTTTCCGTGCTGTTCGCCTCCTATGGGCGTTATGTCGCGGAGCCCATGGTGGCGGAGGTTACCGCCGACAGTCCCGCGGCCAAGGCCGGCATTTTGCCTGGCGACCGATTCGTCAGCGTCGACGGCAGCAAGGTCGAAACTTTCGGAGACGTGCAGCGGCTGGTTTCGGGCCGGGCCGGCGACACCATCACCTTTGTCATGCTGCGCAACGGCAAGGAGGTCACGGTGACCGCATCGCCGCGGCTGATGGAGCAGGAGGACGCGCTCGGCAACAAGATCAAGGTTGCGGTGATCGGCGTCGTCAACAACAAGGAACTCGGCCAGCCCCGGCTCATCACCTACACCCCCGTTGGGGCAGTCGCGGCGGCGGTTGAGGAAACGGGCCACGTCATCGAGCGCACCGGACAGTTCCTGCAGCGCTTCGCTGTCGGGCGCGAGGACAAGTGCCAGCTGGGTGGCCCGGTCAAGATCGCCGACATGGCCGGCAAGGCTGCCAAACTCGGTTTCGAGTGGCTGGTGCAGCTCGTCGCGCTGCTGTCCGTCGGGATAGGCATCCTAAACCTTTTGCCGATTCCCCCCCTCGACGGCGGCCATCTGTTGTTCTACGGGGTGGAGGCCGTCATCCGCCGGCCAGTGTCGGAACGGATGATGGAAATGGCCTATCGGGCCGGTCTGCTTGTGGTGCTGTGCTTCATGGGGTTCGTGTTCTGGAACGATCTCTTTGGGTGCTGAAATCATGAAGGAATTTGGCCTGGGCATGGGCGATGTTGAGACGCCGTTTACCATGCACGGGGATATGAGTGACGCGAAAGCCACGCAACAGGGTTAAGTAAATACAAATTAACCAGAAGCCTTGCGTGTAGGGAAAATCCGGTTAATACGGTAGGGGAAATGACCGCACGTCCGGTTTTCTCGCCGTGGGGACTACGAGAAAAGGTTATTAAGCCCGATGAAGGCAGCATCCAAGTTTCTAAACGCCGCGTCAGCGGCGGCACTGTCCGCCGCTCTGGTCGTACCAGGTGCGCTCGCAGTGCAGTTCGTTGCCACATCGGCGGCCGAAGCCGCTGTCGTAAGCAGGGTTGAGGTGAGCGGCAACCAGCGTGTCGACGCCGATACCATCCGCAATTACATCACCATCAAGCCGGGCAAGGCCTTCTCCAGCTCCGATGTCGACGCGGCCGTCAAGGCGCTGTTCGGCACGGGTCTGTTCTCGGACGTCCAGATCAACCAGGTCGGCTCGACCCTGGTGGTCAAGGTTTCGGAATACAAGGTCGTCAACCAGGTGCTGTTCCAGGGCAACAAGAAGCTCAAGGACAATGCGCTGCAGATGGCGGTTCAGCTGAAGCCGCGCGGCACGTTCTCGCAGGCGACGCTCGATTCCGACGTCGAGGCGGTCAAGGCCGCTTACAGGCGCATCGGCCGTGACGATGCCGGCGTGACCGCGCAGGTCATGGAGCTCGGCGACAACCGCGTGAACGTGGTCTTCCACGTCACCGAAGGCGATCGCACGCAGATCGCGGCAATCAATTTCGTCGGCAACAGCGCCTATTCCAGCCGCCGCCTGTCGGACGTGATCAACACCAAGCGTTCATCCTGGGTCTCGTTCATCCTGCGCGACGACGTCTACGATGAAGACAAGCTGCGCGCCGACCAGGAACTGCTGCGTCGTTTCTATTACAATCACGGCTATGCCGACTTCCAGGTCGTGTCCGCTGTCGGCGAGCTCGACAGCGCGACCAACAAATACACGGTCACCATCACCGTCCAGGAAGGCGATCGTTATAATTTCGGCGACATCAGCGTCGAAAGCACGATCCCGGAAGTTGACTCGAAGTCGCTGGAATCGGTGGTCGAAACCCGCAAGGGTGATGTCTACAACGCCAAGGATGTCGAAGACTCGATCATCGCGCTGACGGAAAAGGTGGCCGGTTCCGGCTATGCCTTCGCGCAGGTGACGCCGCGCGGCGACCGCAACTTCGAAAACCACACGATCTCGGTGGTCTACACCGTCGACCAGGGCACCAAGGCCTATGTCGAGCGCATCGAGATCCGCGGCAACGATCGCACGCGTGACTATGTCATCCGCCGCGAATTCGATGTCAGCGAAGGCGACGCATTCAACCAGGTCCTCATCCAGCGCGCGAAGAAGCGCCTGGAAGACCTGAATTATTTTGACAAAGTCGACATTTCGACCGTGCCTGGCTCGGCCCCTGACCAAGTCGTGCTGGTCGTCGACGTGGTCGAGAAGTCGACCGGTGAGTTCTCGATCGGCGCCGGCTATTCGACCGGTGGCGACGCGGCCGGACCGTCGGTCGAAGGATCGATCACCGAGCGCAACTTCCTCGGCCGTGGCCAGTTCATCAAGCTGTCGGCCGGCGGCGGCAAGAACTCGCGTGACTACAGCCTGTCGTTCACCGAGCCTTATTTTCTCGGGCGGCGCATCGCTGCCGGTTTCGACATCTACAGGTCGACGCGGGAATACAACAACAACTACGACAGCGACACCACCGGCGCGACGATCCGCTTCGGGCTGCCGATCACCAACAGCATCACGACCCAGTTGGCGTATAATATCTCGCAGGAGAAATATAAGGTCGACGATAGTTGCGGTCCTACCTCCATCGGAGATCCCGACGGCAGCTGTAACATCTCACAGGCCATTCTGGACGGCATCGAGCAGAGTCCGTGGATCAAGTCTTCGGTCAGCCTGGGGCTGGTCTACAACACGATCGACGACATGAAGAACCCGCATGAGGGGATCTACGCCAACACGACCGTGGAGGTCGCGGGTCTCGGTGGCGATGCCAAATTCGTGAAGATCACCGGACGGGGCAGCATCTATCAGACGCTGTCCGAACAGCTTGACCTTGTCGGGCTCCTTTCGGGCGGGGCCGGTCATGTCGAGGGATATGGCAACGGCGACCTGCGCATCTTCGATCATTTCCAGAGCAACGACCGCATGATCCGCGGCTTTGCCTATGGTGGTATCGGCCCGGTTGCCAGCGACACCAGCGGTGACCACCTGGGTGGCACGACCTACTTCAACGCTTCGGCCGAAGCCCAGTTCCCGCTGCCGGTTGTTCCGGAGAGCTTCGGCTTGCGTGGCGCGGTGTTCGCCGATGCGGCGACGCTCTATGGCAGCAAGCTTGCGACTGGGCTGGTCGATCAAGATTCTACCGGCATGAAGTTGCGCGCCTCGGTCGGTCTCGGCCTGATGTGGGCCTCGCCCTTCGGCCCGATCCGTATCGACTATGCGATCCCGGTCAGGAAAGAGGCGAGCGACGACGTGCAGGAATTCAACTTCGGCATATCGACCCGCTTCTGATCGGCGGCCAACGATGCTCCCGGGTTTTGGATCCGGGAGAAATGTTCCGACCTAGCTGGATATAGCTTCTGGAATGACCGATCCGGTGTTCTTCGCGCCATCACGCCGGTATACGGCGGCCGAAGTCGCGAATCTGACTGGCTCGGTGCTTGTCGATTCGGGCCAATCCGACGTTTCGATCGAAGCGTTGGCGCCAGCCAGTGAAGGCGGCGCCAACGCGCTCGTCTTCGTCGATGGCAGGCGTAATTCCGCGCTGATGCCGTCGCTGCGGGCGGCTGCGGTGCTGTGTCCGGCGGAATTCGCGAACAAGGCGCCTGCCGGCATCGCCGTCCTGATCCATCCGCGGCCGCAACAGGCTTTCGCGCTGGTTGGGCGCCTGCTGTTCCCGACAGCCGCCACGCCGGGGCCGATGACTGGCGAAACCGGCGTTTCGCCGCATGCCCATGTCGACCCGACCGCGCATGTCGAATCCGGCGTCGTCATCGAGGCCGGCGCCGTCGTCGGGCCTGGCGTCTCGATCGGCAGCGGCACCGTCATTGCGCCGAACGCCGTCATCGGACAGTCCTGCCAGATCGGCCGTGACGGATATGTCGGCCCGGGCGCCAGCATCCAGTACGCACTGATCGGCAATCGGGTCATCATCCATGGTGGGGCCAGGATCGGCCAGGACGGCTTTGGCTTTGTCGGCGGCGCCAAGGGCCCGGAACGGGTCCCGCAAATCGGACGCGTCGTCATCCAGGATGATGTCGAGATCGGCTCCAATTCCACAGTCGATCGCGGCGCGATGTCCGATACGATCATTGGGCAAGGCACAAAGATCGATAATCTCGTGCAGATCGCCCATAACGTCCGCATCGGTCGCAATTGCATAGTGGCCGGGCTTTCGGGTATTTCCGGTTCCGTGGTGGTGGGTGACAATGTCACTATGGGCGGCGGCGTCGGGCTTGCGGATCATCTGACGATTGGTACAGGTGCCAAGCTTGCCGCCAGAAGTGGATTTATGAGCAATGTTCCCGCCGGCGAGATATGGGGTGGCTATCCGGCACAGCCGATGGCGGAAGCCATGCGAGAGATAGCCATGTTGCGCACGATGGCCAGAGCACGCAAGCAGGGCAAGGACAATGGCTGACATGGTGGCGGCGACAACGCTGGAAGCGGTTGACATATTGGGGCTGATGAAGCTCCTGCCGCACCGTTACCCCTTCCTCATGATCGACCGCATCGTGGACATCGATGGTGACGACTCCGCTATCGGCATCAAGAACGTGACCATAAACGAGCCGCATTTTCAGGGGCATTTCCCGGAGCAGCCGGTGATGCCGGGCGTGCTCATCGTCGAGGCCATGGCGCAGACGGCCGGCGCCATCTGCATTCGCAGCCTCGGGGCGTCGAAACCGTCGCTGGTCTATTTCCTGACCATCGACAACGCCAAATTCCGCAAACCGGTCGTTCCCGGCGACCAGTTGAAGATCCACGTCAAGAAAATCAAGAAGCGCGGCAACCTGCTCAAATTCGCCTGCGAAGCCCTGGTCGAAGGTACCAAGGCGGCCGAGGCCGAGATTTCAGCCATGATGGTCACCGGCGACTGACGATCGAGTGCCTATGAAAATCAAGACGTCAATCCATCCTTCCTCCGTCGTCGAAGGAGGCGCCCAAATCGGCCAGGGTGTGCGCATTGGGCCGTTCTGCCATGTCAGCGCCGATGCCGTGATCGGCGACGGTGTCGAACTGGTCAGCCATGTCTCGGTGATGGGCGCGACCACTATCGGGGCGTCGACCAAGGTCTATCCGATGGCGATCTTGGGCGCACCGCCGCAGAACACCAAGCACAAGGGCGGCCGCACCACACTCGTCATCGGCGCCAACTGCACCATCCGCGAAGGCGTGACCATGCATGTCGGCACCGACACTAGCCGCGGCGAAACGACGGTGGGCGACAATGGCAATTTCCTTGCCTACGCCCATATCGCCCATGATTGCGCCGTCGGCAAGAACGCCACCTTCGCCAACGGCGCGACGCTGGGCGGACACTGCGAAATCGGTGACAACGTCTATATTGGCGGCCTCAGCGCCGTCCATCAATTTGTTCGCGTTGGCGACAACGCCTTTCTTGGCGGGTGCTCGGCTTTTGTTGGTGATGTCATTCCCTATGCCATCGCGGTCGGCAACCGCGCCAGCTTGCGCGGCTTGAACATCATCGGCCTCAAGCGCGCCGGTTTGCCGCGTTCCGAAATCTATCTGCTGCGCAAGGCCTACAAGACGATCTTCGACCGCTCCCGGACCGTCGGCGAGAATATCGAGTTCGCCAAGGCCGAGTTCGCCTCGTCACCGACTGCAATGAAGATCATCGATTTCATCACCAGTCGCGGCAAGCGACACTATGCGGTGCCATCGCTCAAGGGCGGCGATGGCGACACCGATGACGAAGGCTGAGACGGCCGCGGCTGGTCTTGATCTCCCGCCTGATGCCAGGGTCGGCATCATTGCCGGCGGCGGCAGCCTGCCGGTCGAAGTCGCCGAAGGGCTGGCGGAGGGCGGACATCCGCCCGTCATCATCTTGGTCGAAGGCCAGGCCGACCGTCAGTCCGAGCTCACGGTCTATGAGCATGAAAGCCTTGCCCTGGAAGACATCGGCTCGCTGGCTGCCTTGCTGAGGCGCCGGCGGATCAGCCATCTCGTGCTTGCCGGCGAGATCAGGCGCAGGCCGCGTCTGATCGACATGCGCCCGAGCTTCGGCCTGCTGGCTGTGATATCCTCCGCCGCCATGGCGCTTGCGCGCGGCGATGACGGCCTGTTGAAGATATTGACCCGAGGCCTGGAGGCGCGCGGCATCAAGGTCGTCGGCGCGCACGAAGTCGTGCCGAAACTTGTCGCGACTGAGGGGCCGCTGACCAAGGCAGTGCCGCGAAAGTCGGACTGGCGCGACATCGAGGCGGCGCATGCGGCGGCAAAGGCCATCGGCGCGCTCGACATCGGCCAGGCCGCTATTGCGATCGGCGGTCGCGTCATTGCCCTAGAAGGCATCGAGGGCACCGGCGGTCTGCTCGAGCGGACGCAGCAACTGCGTGGCCATGGCAGGCTCGCCGGCAAAACGCGCGGCGTCCTGGTTAAATGCGCCAAGCCCGGCCAGGAACTGCGCGCCGATCTTCCCTCTATCGGCCCGCAAACGGTCGAGGCGGCGCATGAAGCCGGCCTTGCCGGCATTGCCGTCGAAGCCGGCCGCTCGTTGATCCTCGAAGGGCCGACTGTCGTTGCGCGCGCCAATGCGCTCGGTCTGTTCGTGATCGGCCTGCCGGCCGCGGGGCCTGCCCATGGCAGCTGAGAAGCCGCTGAAGATCGCGATCGTCGCCGGCGAAGAATCCGGCGACCTGCTTGGCGCCGACATCGTCCAGGCCCTGAAACGCATGACCGGGCGCGAGGTGCGCCTCGTCGGCATTGGCGGGCGGCATCTGCGGGCGCTTGGGCTGGCGCCGCTGTTCGACGGATCAGAGATCGCACTGATGGGGCTCAGCGCCATCCTGCGCGACCTGCCGCGCCTGATGCGGCGGATCAGCCAGACGGCAAGTGCCGTCGCCGCTGAAAAGCCCGACTGCCTCATCACCATCGACAGCCCTGACTTTTCGCTGCGCGTCGCCAAAAAGGTTCGAGCCGCCGATCCGAACATCCCGATCGTCCACTATGTCTGCCCGAGCGTCTGGGCGTGGCGGCCGGGCAGGGCGGCGGCGATGAAGCCCTACGTCGACCACATACTGTGCATCCTGCCTTTCGAAGTGAAGGAACTCAGCCGCCTCGGTGGCCCGCCCGGCACCTATGTCGGACATCGCCTGACGCATGATCCCGGCGTACTTGGCGCGGCCAAGGCGCAAGGCCAGCCGCGCGATCTCTCGGGCGATCGTGTCAAGACGCTGCTCGTCCTG
The DNA here is from genome assembly GCF_004794715.1 of Mesorhizobium sp. M8A.F.Ca.ET.207.01.1.1. NCBI lineage: Bacteria > Pseudomonadati > Pseudomonadota > Alphaproteobacteria > Hyphomicrobiales > Phyllobacteriaceae > Mesorhizobium > Mesorhizobium sp. M8A.F.Ca.ET.207.01.1.1. Next base: position 398,018 of record NZ_SRUS01000006.1, read on the forward strand.
CCGGGATCGCGGCGCGGCGAAGCGAGCCGGCTTATTGGTCCGTTTGGTGAGACGGTCTCGGCATTGCGGGCGCGCGGACATCGCTTGCGCCTGCTGTTGCCGACGGTGCCGCATGTCGCTGACCTGATCAAAACATCGGTCGCTCGCTGGGATGAAAAGCCTGAGATTATCCTTGAGCCTGAGCGCAAATGGCAGGCCTTCGGCAAAGCCGATGCGGCACTGATCGCCTCGGGAACAGTGTCGTTGGAACTGGCGCTGTCCGGCGTGCCGATGATCTCGTGCTACCGGCTCGATCCGGTGATGCGCATGGTCCAGGGGCTGGTCACGGTGTGGAGTGCGGCCCTGCCCAATCTGATTGCCGACCAGATCGTGGTGCCGGAGCACTACAACCAATATGTGCGGCCGCGCTATCTGGCGCGGCAGCTCGAGGCGCTGTTTTCAGACACCGGCTACCGAGCCTGGCAGAAGGACGGCTTTGCGGAAGTGGCAAGGCGCATGGCGACCGACAGGCCCTCCGGCGATATCGCTGCGGAGGTGGTGATGGGGTGCATCAAGAGCAAGCAGTAGGCAGTGGGCAGGCCTATTCCCTACTGCCCAATCCCTATTGCCTCATCTCTTCGCAATCGGTACGTAGTCGCGCTCCGGCGCGCCGGTGTAGAGCTGACGCGGGCGACCGATCTTCTGGCGCGGATCCTCGATCATTTCCTTCCACTGCGCGATCCAACCGACCGTGCGGGCGACCGCGAACAGCACGGTAAACATGGTGGTGGGGAAGCCCAGCGCCTTCAGCGTGATACCGGAGTAGAAGTCGACGTTCGGATAGAGCTTCTTCTCGATGAAATAGGGATCGGTCAGCGCGATCTTTTCCAGCTCCATCGCGATGTCGAGCAGCGGATCATCCTTGATGCCGAGCTCGCCCAGGACCTCATGCGCCGTCTTCTGCATGATCTTGGCACGCGGATCGTAGTTCTTGTAGACGCGGTGGCCAAAGCCCATCAACCGGAACGGATCGTTCTTGTCCTTGGCACGGGCGATGAATTCCGGGATATGATCGACATGGCCGATCTCGCCCAGCATGTTGAGCGCCGCTTCGTTGGCGCCGCCATGGGCCGGGCCCCACAAGCAAGCGATCCCGGCGGCAATGCAGGCGAAGGGGTTGGCGCCCGAAGAGCCGGCGAGACGAACGGTCGAGGTCGAAGCGTTCTGCTCGTGGTCGGCGTGCAGGATGAAGATGCGCTCCATGGCGCGCGCCAGCACCGGGTTGATCTTGTATTCCTCGCACGGCACGGCAAAGCACATATGCAGGAAGTTTGCCGCGAAACCGAGATCGTTCTTCGGGTAAATGAAGGGCTGGCCGATGTGGTACTTGTAGGCCATGGCCGCGATCGTCGGCATTTTGGCGATCAGGCGCATGGACGCAACCATGCGCTGGTACGGGTCGGAGATGTCGGTCGAGTCGTGATAGAAGGCCGACAGCGCGCCAACCACGCCGCACATCACCGCCATCGGGTGCGCGTCGCGGCGGAAGCCGGTAAAGAAGCGCGACATCTGCTCGTGCACCATGGTGTGGCGCGTCACGCGGTAATCGAAATCGTCCTTCTGCGCCTTGGTGGGCAGTTCGCCGTAGAGCAGGAGATAGCAGACTTCGAGGAAGTCGCCATGTTCGGCCAATTGGTCGATCGGGTAGCCGCGATGCAGGAGGATGCCGGCATCACCGTCGATGAAGGTGATTTCCGACTCGCAGCTTGCCGTCGAGGTGAAGCCGGGGTCATAGGTGAAAGCGCCGGTGGTGCTGTAGAGCGAGGCGATGTCGATGACGTCAGGTCCGACCGAGCCGCTTCGCACCTTGAATTCGTGGGTCTTGCCGGCGAATTCGAGCGTTGCCGTGGCCTCTTGGCCGCCCACATCCAGTTTTTTCGCAGCTTCGGTCATTGCAAACTCCTTCTTGTTTCCTCATGCCGGCAAAGGCAAATTCCGCAGAGCGACACGTCGAAATCACCGCAATGCGCGTCTTCGCCACCGCATTCTAGGAGGTGCGTGCCAGATTGGGCCAAGACATAATGTTGCACTGCGAAACGCGCCTTTCAATGCCAATCTTGCTCCTAATCGATTTGATCCGCTATGCGGGCCAGGCTTTCCTCACGCCCCAGCACGGCCAGCACGTCGAATACGCCCGGCGAGGTGCTTTTGCCGGTCAAAGCAGCCCGCAACGGCTGGGCCACGGCACCAAGCTTATGGCCGCCAGCCAGGGCATAGTCGCGGATAGCGGCCTCGGCCGTGGCCGCCGTCCACTCACCCGACAGCGACTTCAAAGCTTCGTGAGCGCCGCGCAGGATCTTGCGGGCATCGTCATTGAGCAGGAGTGCGGCCTTGTCGTCGATCGGCAGCGGCCGCGCCGCAAACAGGAAAGCGGCGCCGTCGACGAGCTCGACCAGCGTCTTGGCGCGCTCCTTCAGGCCCGGAAGGGCTGCCAGCAACTGCGCCTGGTTCTTCTCGTCGAGGCGCGCCGCCATCGCCGGGCCGCCCTCCAGATAAGGCAAGGTGGCGATGAAAATATCGAACAATTCCGGATCGGCCATGCGGCGCATATGGACGCCGTTCAACGCCTCGAGCTTGGCGAAATCGAAGCGCGCCGCGCCCTTGTTGACGTCGCCGATGTCGAACCACGAGATCATGTCCTTGATCGACATGATCTCGTCGTCGCCATGGCTCCAGCCCAGACGCACCAGGTAATTGAGCAGGGCCTCCGGCAGATAGCCCATGGCGCGATAGGCCTCGACACCAAGCGCGCCGTGGCGCTTCGACAGTTTGGCGCCGTCGGCGCCATGGATCAGCGGGATATGCGACATCGAAGGCACCTCCCAGCCCATGGCGTTGTAGATCACGGTCTGGCGGGCGGCGTTGGTCAGGTGATCATCGCCACGGATGATGTGGGTGACGCCCATGTCGTGGTCGTCGACGACGACGGCGTGCATATAGGTCGGGTTGCCGTCCGAGCGCAGGATGATGAAGTCGTCGAGATCCTTGTTGGGGAAGCGCACCTCGCCCTGGACCCGATCCTGCACCACCGTCTCGCCCTCGGTCGGTGCCTTGATGCGGATGGCGCCCCTGACGCCGGCGGGTGCCTCCGACGGATCGCGCTCACGCCAGTGGCCGTTATAGCGTGGCGGCAGGCCCTTGGCGCGTGCTGCCTCGCGCATCGCCTCGAGCTCGGCTGAAGTCTCGTAGCTGTAATAGGCCTTGCCCAGCCGCACCAGTTCCTCGGCCACCTCACGATGGCGCGGCGCCCGCTCGAATTGGGAAACCGCATCGCCGTCCCATGACAGGCCGAGCCAGGTCAGGCCGTCGAGAATGGCTGATGTGGCCGCATCGGTCGAACGCTCCCGATCGGTGTCCTCGATGCGCAGCAGCATCGTACCGCCGGTATGCTTGGCATAGAGCCAGTTGAACAGTGCCGTGCGCGCGCCGCCGATGTGCAGATAGCCGGTCGGCGAGGGGGCAAAACGGGTGATGACCTTGTCGGACATGGAACTCCCGGAAAACGTCTGAAGCTGGGTGCGGAGGGCGCGGACTTTCGCGCTTCGCGCGTTCATGTAGCATAGGGTGTCGAGGGCGCAAGGGGCAGACCCGATGACTGGACGAGGCCGGAGCTCGGATCGGGGCGAGGGCGCCATTGTCGGCGTCAGCGAGCGGTCCCTGTTTGCGACGCCTCCGGCGATCCCGCTGCCGTCGCCGCTCGTGGCTGCGCCCGCAACCCTGCCGTTGCAAGCGGGCTTGCCGGCGCCAACTCCGTCTTCTGCCGCACGCAGGATTGTGCGCGTGCGCCGGCAAATGGGCCTGGTATCCTTGCCTCGCCTGCGCCACGGCTTGGCCAAGGCGGCGGAGCTGGAACTCGACCGGGGCATCGCCTTCCTGCTGGTGCCGGTCTGCCTGGCCGTTGGGGCGATCGGCTACTTTTCGCTGGCGACCGAGCCCGATTTTGCAAAGCCGGTCGCGGTCATGGTGCTGGCGGCGACCTGTGCGTTCGTCTCGCGCTCCTGGCCGAAAACCCATCTGTGTTTCATGGCAGTGATGTTGTGCGCGTTGGGCTTGCTCGCGGCGAAGGTCGAAACATGGCGAGCAGGAACCCGGATGCTGGGTTCGGAAATCTCGACTCAATTGACCGGCCGCGTGGTCTCGCTCGAGGAGATGGAGAGCGGCCGTATCCGGTTGACCATGGACGTGATTTCGACCGCCCGGCCGAAATTGCGCTATGCGCCGGAAAGGGTCCGGCTTTCGGCACGCAAGATACCGCCGGAAATGACCGCTGGCTCGCTTATCACAGGCTACGCCAAACTGCTGCCGCCGACCGGTCCGGTGCGGCCGGACAGCTACGACTTCTCCTTCGACAGCTATTTCGCAGGCATCGGCGGCAGCGGCTTCTTTCTCGGCAATCCAACGGTTGTCGCTACCGACGATGGTGAGATGTCGCTGCCAGCCCGTCTTTTTTCAAGCATCGAAAACGCCCGCGAAGCCATCGCCGACCACATCAGGGGCAGCATCGGCGGCGCCGAAGGCGAGATCGCGGCGGCGCTGATCGTCGGCGTGCGCGCCGGCATTCCCGATGAAATCAACGAAGCGATGCGGCGTACCGGCATCTATCACATCATTTCCATTTCGGGACTGCATATGGCGCTGGTCGCCGGCACCATCATGGGTCTGTTGCGCGGTGCCTTCGCGCTGTTTCCAGACTTTTCCGCGCGCCGGCCGGTGAAGAAATATGCGGCCGCCGCCGCACTTTTCTCGATCGCCGCCTATCTCGTCATTTCCGGTGTCGTCGTTGCGGCCGAACGCAGCTTCATCATGCTGGCGGTGATGCTGATTGCCGTCTTGTTCGATCGCGCGGCGCTCACCATGCGCAACCTGGCCATCTCGGCGATCGCCGTTATCCTGGTTTCCCCGCACGAGGTCGTCGGCCCGAGCTTCCAGATGTCGTTCGCAGCAACCGCGGCCCTTGTTGGCGCCTATGCCGGCTGGGCGGACCACCGCGCTGGTAAGACGAGGCCACCGTCGCCAAAGCGGTCACTACCCGGGTTCCTGACGCGAAAATTCCTGCTGGCGACAGGTGGATTGGCCATGACCTCCATCATTGCCGGCAGCGCGACGGCGCTGTTTGCCATCTGGCATTTCCAGCGCGTATCGCCGCTCAGCCTGTTCGCCAATCTGGCCGTCATGCCGATCGTGTCGGTGGTCGTCATGCCTTTTGCGGTCCTCAGTTCGCTGGCGATGCCCTTCGGCGCCGACGGCCCGTTTCTCTACGTGATGGGCAAAGGCCTGACAGCGATGATCGCCGTATCGTCATGGATATCGGAGCGCTCGCCAATCGATGGGGTAGGTCTGATCTCGCAGCAATCCGTGCTGCTGGTGGCCGTCGCGCTGGTCATCGCGACGATGGCGACGACCTGGCTGCGGCTCGCGGCACTGCCATTCGCACTTGCCGGTCTGTTGACTGTGTCGGACATACGCACGCCCGACGTGCTGATCTCGGAAGACGCACGGCTGGTCGCACTGCCGATCGGCAATGGCGAACTGGCCGTCAACCGGGAACGTCCGAACGAATTCGCGGCCGACAACTGGAAACGCGCTCTGGTCTCCGAAACAATCGTCAAACCGGAAATGTTCGACAAGGCGGACGGGCAATTCGATATTGCCGCTCCCACCGACCTGCCGCAGGGATCGCCGTTCTATTGCCGCGAAGGCCTTTGCCTTGCCAGGCACCCTTCCGGCGCGATCGTCGCCTATGTCGAGGATCGCAAGAACACCTGGAAAGCCTGCGCCTTCGCCGACCTGATCGTCGTCAATGACGCGACCGCCTATGACGCCTGCCACAATCCGCTGGTTGTCGTCGTCACGAAACGGCAGCTCGCCCGCAAGGGAAGTGCTGCCGTCTTCTTCGATCCCCAGTCGGCCACAACCCCGGCTGTGATCGAATTCGCTGTCGAGGGACCATACCGGCCCTGGCACGAGCAGCGAAAATTCTCACGCGAGGCGAGGGGGCTGCCGCCCTATAAAAAGCCAGACAAGTCCGATGGCAAACCGGCTCAGTAGCGCCTGATCAGCCCGACCAGCTTGCCTTGTACCTTGACTCTGTCCGGCCCGAAAATGCGCGTTTCGTAGGCTGGATTGGCGGCTTCGAGCGCGATCGAGGCGCCTTTACGGCGGAACCGCTTCAGCGTCGCTTCCTCCTCGTCGACCAGCGCCACGATGATTTCGCCCGGACTTGCCGTGTTCGCATTGCGGATGATGACCGTGTCGCCGTCGAAGATACCAGCCTCGATCATCGAGTCACCCTTGACCTCCAGCGCATAGTGCTCGCCGCCCATGATCATATCCGGCGGCACCGAGATCGAATGCGTCTGATGCTGGATGGCATCGATCGGCACACCGGCGGCGATACGGCCCATGACCGGGATGGACACGGCTGAAACCACATCGTCGTCATTGCCGGCCGCGGGCAGACGCGAAGGCGCCGTCGCCGGCTTGAGCTGGCGGCCAAGATTGTTTTGACCAAGGCTGCCCTGGATGACGCTGGGCGAAAATTTCTTTGCCGCGTTCAGGCCGGGCGCGATCGAATCCGGCAGCCGCAGCACCTCCAGCGCGCGCGCCCGATTGGGTAGCCGGCGAATGAAGCCGCGTTCCTCCAGCGCCGTGATCAGGCGATGAATCCCGGATTTGGAGGCAAGATCGAGCGCTTCCTTCATCTCGTCGAAGGAGGGCGGTATCCCGCTTTCCTTGAGCCGTTCGTGGATGAACATCAGCAGTTCATGTTGCTTGCGTGTCAGCATGGCGGCCCCCAAGGCATTGAACGAAGGTCTGAACCAGAATCGAAAAAACAAACCCAGAACAAACACTATCTGTTCCAGTTGTGTTCCGCAACCGTTTAAAGTTTAATGAATTTGTTAAGGCTGCGGATGTTTTTTGTCCGCTACGGCGGGCAGAAGCCGACCTTTTCCGCCATCGGCAGGCCCATTGAAATCGTTATGGTTAATGGCCTGTGGCCCATCCGCTCCCGAGTTTGGCGTCAGCCGTTCGGAAGGCTTTCCCCGGGCGGATTGTATAATTTATCGGTCCGTTATTCGCGGAACGAAACGAAACCAAAACGCCAACGACTGGCAGCTTCGGGGCAGCGATGGACCCAGGCGTCCGGCCCCACTCCGACCAACGCGTGCGAATAGGTGTCGCGGAAGCGCCGGAGTCATCCCGAACCGGCTTTCAAGCTGCCGGCGCGGGCGGCGTATTTGGTCGGGCCGCTGTCTTCGCTGTGGACATAGACGTGCAGGGTGTAGCCGATATGGGCCACCATCAGCGCCTTGGCCCGCTCGACGTCACGATCGAGTGCCGCTTCCATGATCGCGGTATGGTGTTCGATCGCAATCGCTTCGCGCAGCGCCTCCATCGCCTCTTCGTAGCCATCCTTGAGGCCGGCCGCGGCCCGCAATGTCGGCGCCAGACCAAGAAAGCGATGATGCCGGCGCAATTGATCCGAGATCGTCGAGCGGAAACGCAACAGCCAATCGCATGTGGCGGCACTCAGCAGCGCCGCATGGAAAGCCTCGTGATTCTCGTCCCATTTGTCGACCGCCGCATCCGAGGGATCGTCGACCGCGGTTTTGCAACGGGAGAGCCGGTAGTGGGCGGTGACCACGGCATCTTCCCATTCCTTGCCGCCTTTCTCCATCGATTCGAGGAACAGGGGGATCTCGACCACCATCCTGGCGCGCGCCAGGTCCTCCAGTTCGGCCCGCGACACCCGAGCCACGGTAAAACCGCGATTGCTGATGGCGGTGACCAGGCGTTCGGCCTCGAGCCGCGACAAGGCTTCGCGCAATGGCGTCCAGCCGACTCCATAGGTGCCGCGCAGTGCACTCAGTTTGAGCGGGGCGCCGGGCATGAGGCGCGTGGTCAGGATATCGCGCCGCAACAGCTGATAGGCTGCCTCCGTCTTTGTGGAGCTCGTTTGATCCTGCATCGCGGTCCATCCGTCGTCTGGCAGGGGAAAATTATATATGATGTAGGGGCATGGCAAGAATTATATATAATGTTTGACACAAGCCGGCGGACTGACCATGATCGTTTGCAGTAGCCGCGCTGCAAGCGGCGCTGATCAAATCTGGGAGGAAATGATGTTGAAGTCGAAATCCGCTTGGTTGTCGGGTTTGTTCCTGGCTAGCGCGTTGATGGTGAGCGCCGGCAGTGCCGCCGCCGACCAGATACGCATCGGCATTGCCAATTTCGGCGAGCACCCCCAGCTCAACGCCGCCATAGCCGGCTTCAAGAAGGCGCTGACGGACAACGGCTTCGTCGAGGGCAAGGACGTCGTCTATACGGAAAGCCATACCAATTTCGATGCATCGCTGGTGCCGCAGATGATCGCCAAGCTGCAGGCGGAGCAGCCCAAGCTGATCTACACCATCACCACGCCGGTCTCGCAGATCGCCAAGAAGGCGCTCGCCGGTTCCGGCATTCCAATCGTCTTTGCCGCGGTCACCGATCCAGTGGCGGCCAAGCTGGTGCCGTCGTGGGATTCAGGTGACGAAGGCATGACCGGCGCCAGCGATCTGCAGGACGTCGCCGCGGTGATGGCCTTCACCAAGAAGCTGCTGCCAAACGCCAAGCGCTTCGGCGTGCCTTACAATCCGGGCGAGGCCAATGACGTTGCCTTGGTCGAAAAGATCAAGGCGGCGGCGCCCGCCGCTGGCTTCGAGGTGGTGGAGGTCGGCATCGACAACGTCAATGACATCCAGCAACGTATCGCTTCGCTCGCCGGCAAGGCCGACGTCATCTACGGCCCGGCCTCGAACCTGATCCAGCCGGCGATCGCCGCTGTCTCCGCCGCCGCCCGCCAGGCCGGTATCCCGGTCGTCAACTCCGATGACAGCGCGGTCCGCAACGGCACCGTGCCGGCGAGCTTCGCGGTCAATTACACGCAGGTCGGCATCAATGCCGGCGACATTGCCGCAGAGATACTCAAGGGCAAGGATCCCAAGACGATCGCGCCGTCGCGCCCGGCCTACAAGGATCACATGGCAACGATTTCCCGCAAGGCGATGGCCGCGTTCGGCATCGAGATACCGGCCTCGATGGCAGATTGCGGCTGCATCGTCGACTGACATCAGGCTGCATGAAGGTGACGGCGCGGGCGCCGTCACTTTTCATGTCAGGGAGGAACGATGCTCGAGATCCGATCCGCGCGCAAAGTATTCTACAAGGGCCAGGCCGACGAGAAGGTCGCGCTGGACGGTCTCAGCCTGTCGCTGGCCACGGGCGAGTTCGGCATCGTTATAGGCTCCAACGGGGCGGGCAAGAGCAGCATGCTCAACGCCATTTCCGGCGCTCTGATCCTCGATTCCGGTCAGATCCTGATCAATGGCGCCGATGTGACTGATATGCCGGTGCACAAGCGCGCCGCGAAACTGGCCCGCGTCTTCCAGGATCCGATGCGCGGCACCGCCGCCAGCATGACGGTCGCGGAAAACATGCTGCTGGCTGATTTGCGCAGCAGCAAGCGCACCTTGCGCCAGGGGCTGAACGCCACCCGGCTCGCGTCCTACAAGGAACGCCTGTCGATACTGGGCCTCGGCCTTGAAAACCGCATGGACACCCGCGTCGACCTGCTTTCGGGTGGGCAGCGGCAATCCCTGTCGCTGATCATGGCGGTCGGCGGATCGCCCGACTTGCTGCTGCTCGACGAGCATACCGCGGCGCTCGACCCGCGCACGGCCGAGATCGTCATGCAGGCAACGGTGCGCGCCGTCAGCGCGCTGAAGCTGACGACTTTGATGGTGACCCACAACATGCAGCATGCCGTCGACTACGGCAGCCGGGTGATCATGCTCGACGCCGGCCGCGTCCTCCTGGAGGTCATAGGCGAAGAGAAGGCGAGGGTCTCGGTTATCGATCTGATCGGCCATTTCTCAGTCAAGACCGACCGCATGTTGCTGGCGAGCTGATCATCATGGGCTTCATTCAGGACGTTCTCGCCAGCTTCGTCGCGATCATGCCGGTCACGCTGGCGCAAAGCCTGATCCTGGCCTTTGTCGTGCTCGGGATCATGATTCCGTTTCGCATGCTGAATTTTCCCGATCTCACCAGCGAGGGCGCCTTTCCGCTGGGCGGCTGCATCTGCGGCGTCCTCCTTGCCGCCGGCGCATCGCCGTTGGTCGGCATCGCCGCCGCCCTCGTTGCTGGCTTCGCGGCGGGCTGCTGCACCGCCTTCATCCATCTGCGCTTCCGCATCCACACGCTTCTGGCGGGCATCCTGATGATGACGATGCTCTACAGCATCAACCTTCGCATCATGGGCAAGTCCAATCTCTCGGTCTTCGGCTCGCCGACGGTGTTCGACTGGGTGCCGTTCGCGCGGCCGGGTTTTCCCGCCAGCAAGATCGTCGTCGCTGGCCTCCTGGCGCTGATCGCCTTCGCGTTGCTCTACATGTTCTTCAGGACCGAGAAGGGGACGGCCGTGCGTGCCGTGGGCGCCAATCCCGACATGGCCGAGGCGCAAGGCATCAATGTCTGGGCCGCGACCATAGGCGGTGTCGGGCTGGCGACCGCTTTTTCGGCTTCAAGCGGCGCGCTGATGGTGCAGTCGCAGGGATTTGCCGACGTCAATATGGGATTGGGGATCCTCATCAACGGCCTTGCCGCGCTGATGATCGGCGAGGCTGTCGTCGGCAAGCAGACGGTCTGGCGCCAGCTGCTGGCGCCCTTCGCCGGCGCGATCATCTACTACCAGCTGGTGTCGTTCTGCCTTGCCGCCGGCATGCCGCCGCCCGACCTGAAGCTTGCCACGGGTCTCTTCGTGCTCGCCATGCTTGCCTTGCCCAGCCTCAAGCGTAGCCGCGGGTCCGCGCCGGCGCGCGAGGCGATCCGTGAATAACCGGGGCATGAATAACCAGGGAATGTCACAAATGATGCGTGCACCGCTCGATTTCGCAGCCGTCGAGGCCATGGATGCGGCGGACCCGCTGCGCGCCATGCGCGACCGGTTCATTTTGCCGGAAGGCGTCATCTATCTCGACGGCAATTCGCTTGGGGCCGCGGCACCCGCCGTCTTCAACGAGCTACAGAACGCCGCCACCCAGGAATGGGCGCAGGATCTCATCCGCGCCTGGAATACCGCCGGCTGGTTCGACATGCCGGTGGCACTTGGCGACCAGTTGGGGCGGCTGATCGGCGCCGCGCCGGGCCAGACCGTGGTGTGCGATACGACCTCGATCAATATCTACAAGGTGCTGCATGCCGCACTCGGCATGCGGCCGGATCGCTCGGTCATCGTCGCCGAAGGCGACAGCTTTCCAACCGATCTCTATATGGCCGAAGGCGTGGCATCGACGCGACCCGGCACCGTCTTGCGGCTCGAGGGCGTCGACGCGCCGACCATTGAGGAACTGATCGACGAGCGTGTCGCCGTCATCCTGGTCAACCATGTCAATTACAAATCCGGCCAGCTGCGCGACATGGCGGCACTGACATGCAAGGCCCATCAGGTCGGCGCGCTGATCGTCTGGGATCTCTGCCATTCCGCCGGCGCCTTGCCGGTCGAACTCGACAGCGCCAATGCGGATTTCGCCATCGGCTGCACTTACAAATATCTCAATGGTGGTCCGGGCGCGCCAGCCTTTATCTACGCCGCCACGCGTCATCACGACAAAGTCCAGCAGCCGCTCAGCGGTTGGTGGGGCCACGCGCGGCCCTTCGCCTTCGAGCAGGGTTATGCGGCCGGCAGCGGCATCCGTCGCTTCCTGTGCGGCACGCAACCGGTCTTGTCGATGCGGGCGCTCAAGGGGGCGCTGGATATCTGGGACGATGTCGATATGGCGGCAGTGCGCAACAAGAGCATCGAGCTCACCGACCTGTTCATCCAACTCGTCGAGACCAGATGCAGCGCCTACGGCCTGGAGCTGGAAAGCCCGCGCGATGGCAAGCAGCGCGGCAGCCAGGTTTCGTTCCTCCACCCCAACGGTTACCAGGTGATGCGGGCGCTGATCGAGCGCGGCGTGATCGGCGATTTCCGTGCGCCATCGACGATCCGCTTCGGCTTCACGCCGCTCTATGTCGGTTACGCCGATGTATGGCAGGCGGTCGAGGTGTTGGAAGATATCCTGCGCACCGGCGCGTGGAAGGACGCGCGCTTCGCGGTCAAGACCGCGGTGACCTGAAGCGTCGGCGCAATTCCAGGAAAAGTGCCGCGCCGTTTTCCAGTCCGCACCAAGGAGCTCAGAGCCGGGTACGGACGTTCCAGAGTTCCGGGAACAGGACGACCTCGAGCATCTTCTTGAGATAGGAGGCACCGGACGTGCCGCCGGTGCCGCGCTTCAGGCCGATGATGCGCTCGACCGTGGTGACGTGGTTGAAGCGCCATCGGCGGAAGTAGTCCTCGAAGTCGACCAGTTTCTCGGCCAGTTCATAGAACATCCAGTAGCGCTGCGGATCGCGGTATATGGTCTGCCAGGCGACCAGGACCTCTTCGTTTTCGCTGCGCGTCTCTCGCCAGTCCGTGCGCCTGGCATCGGCGCCGATGTCGAACCCGTTGCGTGCCAGAAGCAGCAGCGCTTCATCGTAGAGCGACGGCTGGGTCAGGATCGCCTCCAGCCTGTCCGTAAGGTCCGGCCGGTGCTTGTGCGGCCCGAGCATGGCGAGGTTGCGATTGCCGGCCATGAATTCGATGGCGCGATACTGCCAGGACTGGAAACCCGAGGACTGGCCGAGCGCGTCGCGGAACTCGGTATATTCGCTGGGCGTCATCGTGCGCAGCACGTCCCAGGCGTTGTTCAGCTGCTCGAAAATGCGGGCGACGCGCGACAGCATCTTGAAGCTCGGCTCCAGCCGGTCGGCACGGATCGAGCGGATCGCGGCGCCAATCTCGTGCAAGGCGAGCTTCATCCAGAGTTCCGATGTCTGGTGCTGGATGATGAACAGCATCTCGTCATGCGCCGACGACAGCGGCGCCTGCGCGTCGAGTACTTTCTCCAGGTGCAGATAGTCGCTGTAGGACATGCGTTCTTTGAACGACATCTGTGCGCCTTCGGACGCCGGATCGTAGGGTTCGCTCAACTGATTTTCTCCGTGCGCAGGCGGAAGCGCTGGATTTTGCCGGTCTGGGTCTTGGGCAGCGCGGCGATGAATTTGACCGATCGCGGGTATTTGTAGGGCGCGATGGTTGCCTTGACGTGGTCCTGCAGGCGCTTGACGGTCATCGCGTCCGGCGCCACGCCTCGCACCAGCACGACATGCGCCTCGACGATCTGGCCGCGCTCGCCATCCTCGGCGCCGATGACAGCGCATTCGGCGACATCGGGATGCGAAAGCAGCGCCGCCTCGACCTCGGGTCCGGCGATGTTGTAGCCGGCGCTGACGATCATGTCGTCGGAACGCGCGGCAAAGTGAAAGAAGCCGTCCTCGTCCTGCGTGAAGGTGTCGCCGGTGAGATTCCAGCCGTCGCGCACATAGTCCTTCTGCCGGTCATCGGCCATGTAGCGGCAGCCGGTTGGCCCGCGCACCGCCAGCCGTCCGGTCTCGCCACGCGGCACTTCGCGCATGTCGTTGTCGACGATGCGCGCCTCGTAGCCGCCGACCGGCTTGCCGGTCGAAGCGGGCTTCCTGTCGTCAAAGCGGTTGGAGACGAAGATGTGCAGCATTTCCGTGGCGCCGATGCCATCGAGGATCGGCTTGCCGGTCTTTCGTGTCCACTCTTCGAAGACCGGAGCCGGCAAGGTCTCGCCGGCGGAAACGGCAACACGCAGCGATGACAGGTCGGCACCCTCATCCATGGCCTTCAGCATGGCGCGGTAAGCAGTCGGCGCGGTGAAGGAAATGGTCGCTTTGTAGGTCTCGATAATGTGGATCATGTTGGGTGGCGTCGCCTGTTCCAGCAGGGTCGCCGCCGCGCCGAAGCGCAGGGGAAAGATGGCCAACCCGCCAAGACCGAAGGTGAAGGCGAGCGGCGGCGAGCCGACGAAGATGTCGTCCGGCGTCACCTGCAGGACTTCGCGGGCGTAGGCATCGGCGATGATCAGCAGGTCGCGGTGGAAATGCATCGTCGCCTTCGGCACGCCCGTCGTGCCCGAGGTGAAGCCGAGCAGGGCGACATCGTCGCGGCCGGTGCTGACGGCGGTGAAGGTGACGGGCTTGTCGAGGGCGGCGCGGTCGAGCTCGGCATCATGGTTGGCGGTGCCGTCGAAGCCGATCACCTGCTTCAGGAACGCGCTGTCCTTGGCGCAGGCGGTCATCTCGTCCATCAGCCTGGTGTCGCAGAGCGCGATCGTGATCTCGGCCTTGTCGACGATCTTTGTGAGTTCGCCGGCACGCAGCATCGGCATGGTGTTGACGACGACGGCGCCGACCTTGGTGGCGGCCAGCCAACAGGCGACCATGGCTGGGTTATTGGCGGAGCGGATCAACACCCGGTTGCCCGGCTTGACGCCATAATTCTCGACCAGCGCGTGGGCGAGCCGGTTCGTCCAGTCGGACAGTTCCTTGTAGGTGCGGCGGCGGCCATTGCCGATCAGGGCGGTGTGGTCGCCGAGACCCTTCTCGACCAGCCGGTCGGTCAATTCGACACCGGCGTTGAGATGTTCGGGGTAGTCGAGGCCGTCGAGCAGGAAGTCGGGCCATTGTTCGGGCGGCGGCAGATGATCGCGCGTGAACGTGTCGGTATGCGCTGAAGGCCCAAGCATGTCGCCGCTGTCCCTGTCTGCTGCCCGGCCAGCGTGGGGGCACCTGGCCGGAGGCGGTGGATCTGAATTCCCATCTTTCGCGGAAGGCTTCGTGCAGCCGGCTACACCTTGTCGACCATGTCGCCGGAAAGGTGACGATTGGCAGATTCGGACAGCACAGCGGACCTCCCATTGTCGACTGTTCCGCAGGCAGGATCGCACCAGTCGAAATTTGTTTCAAGCCTAAAATGTTTTTGCCGGAGCATTGACGCATGACATGGCGGCGGCCATTGCTAGTGCAGAAACGATGCCGCTTCGGGGGAGGGTGCCGATGCCAGACCATCGCATTGCCGACTGGGACAATGCCTACGCCAACGGCGCCAATATCGCCGGCAGTGACCGTTGGCCGGCCGCATGGGCGGAACCCGCGCAGGCGTTCCGCGATGCGCTATCGGCACAGGGCCGGGCACGTATCGACATTGCCTATGGCGATCGTCCGCGCAACCGCTTCGACCTCTTTCTGCCCAAGGCCGCGCCGAGGGGCCTCGTGGTGTTCATCCATGGGGGCTATTGGATGGAGACCGACAAGAGCTTGTGGTCGCACCTCGCCGGCGGCGCGGTCGACAGCGGTTTTGCCGTGGCGATGCCGTCCTACACGCAGTGCCCGGACATACGCATCGCCGGCATCGTCACCGAAATCGGGACGGCTATCAGCAGGGCCGCGGCAATGGTCGACGGGCCATTGATTCTGACCGGACATTCGGCCGGTGGACATCTCGCCAGCCGCATGGTGACGGTGACCACGCCTTTGGCTGCCGGTGTCGCGCGGCGCATACGCCATGTCGTTTCGATTTCAGGCTTGCATGATTTGCGCCCGCTGATGCGCACGGACATGAACGCGACGCTGAAAATCGATGAGCATGAGGCGCAGATGGAAAGCCCGGCACTGCTGCGCCCCCTGGATGGTGTCCGTATCACCTGCTGGGCCGGCGGCGGGGAGCGTTCCGAGTTCTTGCGCCAGAATGCGTTGCTCGCCAACATCTGGACCGGACTTGGCGCAATTACCAACGCCGTGGTCGAACCGGATCGGCATCATTACGATGTTGTCGATGGCCTTGCCGATCCAGCGCACGCCTTGACGCGGACTTTGATCTCGGAATAGCCGAGATTATTTTTGTCCTGTTATCAGCTATTTATGAGATAATTCTTCAACGCAACATCAGAACGCTGCAAGGGTCTCCGGCAACAGATGCGGGAGCAAAAGGCGCGCGCACGACCAATCCGTTGGCATCGGCAAGCATCCTCAGCATTGAAGAATCCTGGATGCCGAACGGCGTCGCCACCAACCCGCTGCCGTCTTCCCGGACCACCGCCCGCACATAATCCTGGCGCAGATCGTTGGCCGCCATTGCGGCGCCCAGCCGCGCCTGGCGGATATCCTGACGATGATCGCGACCGCCGAGCCTTGCCAGAAGCGGCTTCAGGAACAATTGCGAGCAGACCAGGCTTGCCACCGGATTGCCGGGCAGGCCGATGCATCTGACATCGCCGAGGCGCCCGAACATCAGCGGCTTGCCAGGACGCATGGCGATCTTCCAGAAGCCGAGGGTCATGCCTTCGCTGGTCAGCACGTCATGGATAAGGTCATGGTCGCCCACCGAGGCACCGCCCAGCGTGACGATAACATCGGCGCCGGCGGCCACCGCTTTCCTGACCAGGGCGGCGATGGCGTCCTTGCGGTCGGCGGCGATTCCGAGATCGAGCGCGCGAGCACCGACCGACCGTGCTGCCGCGGCGACGCCATAAGCGTTGGACGAGATGATCTGGTCCGGCCCGAGTTCGCTGCCGGGCTGCAACAGCTCGTCACCGGTGGCGATGATGGCGACCAACGGCCGTTTCACCACGCTCACTCGGGGGTGGTTGGCCGATGCCGCCAGCGACAGTGCAGCCGGGTCGAGCAAGCGCCCCTTCTCCAGCAGCACGTCGCCCTTGGAAAAATCGAGGCCGACGCGGCGGATGTTGCGCCACTCGGCGGTGGGCTCGACCACTTCGATATTGCCACCGCCGAGATCCCTGACATTCTCCTGGATGACGATGGTATCGGCACCATGAGGCAGCGGTGCGCCGGTGAAGATGCGCACGGCTTGTCCTTGGCCGACCGCGCCGTCAAAGCCACGCCCGGCCGGCGCCATCCCGATCACCGAGAGTTTCGACGGCACCGACGCCACGTCGGCGACTCGCACCGCATAGCCGTCCATGGCAGAAGCGTTGAAGGGCGGCTGGGTGCGAAGCGCCACCACCGCTTCGGCCAGCACACGATCGACAGCCTCGATGAGGGGGACGCTTTCGCCGGCCAGCGGCACGGCGCCGTCGAGGAGGCGTTCGAGCGCCTCGGCGACCGGAACCAGCACCATCAGGCACCTGCCTTGTAGTCGCCGGACTTGCCGCCGGTCTTTTCGGCCAGCCGGATACCGGAGATGACCATGGCGCGGTCCACCGCCTTGGCCATGTCGTAGATGGTCAGGCAGGCCACGGACGCGGCGGTCAATGCTTCCATCTCGACGCCGGTCTTGCCGGTAACGCGCGCCAGCGCCGTGACTCTGAGGCCGGGCAGAGCATGGTCTGGCTCGATGTCGACGGAAACCTTGGTCAGCAGCAGAGGGTGGCAGAGCGGGATCAACTCATGCGTCTTCTTGGCCGCCATGATCCCGGCGATGCGCGCGGTGCCAAGCACGTCACCTTTCTTGGCGTTGCCGGCGAGAATGGTCTTCAATGTCTCGGGCTGCATGGAGACGAAGCCTTCGGCGATCGCGGTGCGCGTCGTCTCTTCCTTGTCGCCGACATCGACCATGTTGGCCTCGCCCTGCGCGCCAAGGTGCGTGAGGTTGGCCACGATCAGATCGCCTCGGCTACTGCCTTGCCCGTCAGGAGCAAGCGCGTCGCGGCGGCGACGTCCTGTTGCCGCATCAGACTTTCGCCGACGAGAAAGGTGCCGATGCCGCTCTTTTGCATCCTGAGACAATCGTCATGGGTGAAGATGCCGCTCTCGCTAACCAGCAGGCGATCGGCAGGTACCATGGCCGCCAGCCGCTCGGAGGTCTCAAGGCTGGTCTCGAACGTTCTCAGATTGCGGTTATTGATGCCGATCAGCCGCGACGACAATTTCAACGCGCGCTCCGTCTCGGCCTCGTCGTGGACCTCGATCAGCGCATCCATGCCGAGTTCGAACGCGGTCGTTTCCAGCTCATGCGCCAAGTCGTCGTCAACACTGGCCATGATGATCAGGATAGCGTCCGCGCCCCAGGCGCGAGCTTCATGGACCTGGTAGGAATCGAACAGGAAATCCTTGCGTAGCGCGGGCAGGGCGACGGCTGCCCTTGCCCTGGTGAGGAATTCCGGCGCCCCCTGAAAGGACGGCTCGTCCGTCAGTACGGAAAGGCAGGCGGCGCCGCCTTTCTCATAGGCCTTCGCCAATGCCGGCGGATCGAAGTCCGCACGGATCAGCCCTTTGGAGGGACTTGCCTTCTTGATTTCGGCGATCAGGGCGAAATCGCCGGATTTGCGTTTCGCGTCGAGCGCCGCGAGAAAGCCGCGCGGTGCGTCGGCGTCTTTTGCGTGCGCCTTGATCTCTGCCAGCGGTACGCGTGCCTTGGCGGCGGCTATCTCGTCGCGCTTGTAGGCTTCGATCTTGCGCAGAATGTCAGACACGGTTCACCCGTTCGAAATTTCGACCAGCCGGTCGAGCACCTGCAGCGCCCGGCCGCTGTCGATCGCCTGCGCGGCGATGGCGATGCCGTCACCCAGCGTCGTCGCCTTGCCCGCAATCACCAGTCCGGCGCCGGCGTTCATCAACACTGTGTCGCGGTAGGCGCCGGCGGCGCCGCCCAGCATATCGCGCAAGGCCTTGGCATTGTAGGCGGCGTCACCGCCGCGCAGCTCGTCCTTGGTATGGCGCTTCAGTCCAACCTCTTCAGGGGTCAGCGTAAAGCTGCGTATCTCGCCGCCAACCAGTTCGGCAACCTGCGTCTGCCCGGTGGTGGTGATCTCGTCATAGCCGTCGCCATGGGCGACCCAGGCGTGCTCGGTGCCGAGCGCCTTCAGCGTCTCGGCCACCGGCATGATCCATTCCGGCAGGAACACGCCGACCATCTGCCGCTTCACCCCCGCCGGATTGGACAGGGGACCGAGCAGGTTGAAGATGGTGCGGGTGCCGAGCTCGACGCGTGTGGGGCCGACATGTTTCATCGCCGGATGGTGTGCGGGGGCGAACATGAAGCCGACGCCTGCCTCACGAATGCAACGGCCGATGAACTCGGGCGAGAGGTCGATCTTGACGCCGAGCGCGATCAGGACATCGGCCGCACCGGTCAGCGAGGACAGGCCGCGATTGCCGTGCTTGGCGACCGGCACGCCACTGGCCGCAATGACGAAGGCTGATCCTGTCGAGATGTTGACCGAGTGCGAATTATCGCCGCCGGTGCCGACGATGTCGATGGCGCCGTCAGGGGCATCGACGCGCAGCATCTTGGCACGCATCGTGGCGACGGCGCCTGAAATCTCGCTGACCGTCTCGCCGCGCACGCGCAGCGCCATCAGGAAGCCGCCGATCTGCCCTGGGGTCGCATCGCCCGACATGATGATGTCGAAGGCCTCGCACGCCTCCTCGAAGGACAGGGCGGTGCCGGTCGCGACCTTGGCGATATGGGTTTTCAGCGCGCTCATCTTGTCGAGGCTTGGGCAACGGCGGCCTGGTCGATGCGGACATCGTATTGCGTCTGCAACTGCGCCACCAATTGGTCGAGCAGGTCGTCGGACATGCCGGAGGTGAATGATTTCTGCGCGTCGTCCGGCACCGAGCTGGCGTCGGCGCCGGCCGGTTCGAACACTTCGGCGACCTTGAACAGGATCTGGCCGTCGCCGGTGGGCGAGGGGATCAAGCCGGTGCCGCCTTCGCCGACGCCGAACATCACGGCGGCGCCCTCCTTGCCGAAATCGGCATCATCGGCTTCGCGCTTCAGGCCGCGCTTGGTCTGCTTTTCCAGCTTGAGTTCACTGGCGATGACATCGAGCGTGGCGCCGGCCTTGAGCCGCTTCTCGAGTTCGTCCGCCTTGGCGGCGAGCCGCTTGGTGGTCTCGGCAGCCGTCCAGTCGGCGACCACCCTCTGGCGCACCTCATCAAGAGTGCGGTCGCGAGCCGGTGTGATCGAACCAACCTCATAGAAGACGAAGCCGTTGTCCGCCGTGGTCAGCGCTTCGTTTTCGGTGTTGGGTTCGGCATCAAAGACGGCCTTGATCAGCGACGGCGATTCCGGCAGGTCCTTGACGATGGTGCCATCGGGCCTCAGGCCATTGCGATCGATGGCGTCGATGGTGATGTCCTTGAGCTTCAATTTGGCGGCCGCGTCGGCCAGCGAACTGCCCGACGCACGGGTGTCCTCATAATTGTCGTGCACATCCAAAAGGATGCGGCTTGCCTCACCCAGCGCCAGGTCCTTGCGGATCTGGTCGGACACTTCGGCAAGCGGCTTCACCACCTCGGGCTTGATCTCGGTCACGCGCAGCAGCACTGGACCGAAGGTGCCCTGAACGACCTGGCTGACTTCATTGGCATTGAGCGCGAAGGCGGCATCGGCAACCGCCTTGTCGGCGATCTTGTCCTTGGCGAGCGTGCCAAGCAGGATATCGGCCGGGGTCTTGCCTTCGGCGGTCACCAGCTTGTCGAAGGTGGCACCTGCCTTGAGCGAATCGAGCGCTGCCTTCGCGGCATCCGGCGTCTTGAACACAAGCTGCTCGATGGTGCGCATTTCGGGTGTGGTGTAGCGCGCCTTGTTCTTGTTGTAGTCGTCACTGACCTGCTGGTCGGTGACCGCGGTCGTATCCATGATGTCCACCGGTTCCAGGCGGACATAGGAGAATTTGCGGTACTCAGGTGCGGCGTAGGTTTTCTTGTTGGCCTCGAAATAAGCCTGGAGCACGCTGTCGCTCGGCGCCTCGATCGGCTCGACCAGCGTCTTTGGCAATGTCAGATAGTCGACGGTGCGGTCTTCGCCGCGGTAGAGCGCGACCGCCTTGAAGAACGTGTCGGGGGCTTTGAGGCCGTCCGAGACAGCCTCGACGATCTGCTGGCGCACCGCCACCTGGGCGCGGTTCTTCAGGTAATCCTCGGGCCGCATGCCGACCTCGTGCAGCATGTAGTCGAATGTCCGCCGGTCGAACTGACCGCCAGGGCCCTTGAACGCCGGATCTTCGCGGGTGAGTTCAGCCAGCCGGTCCTTGGAGAGGCCGAGGCCCAGCTTGCGTGCCTGTTCGTCGAGAACGGCACCGGAGACGAGTTGCGCCAGCACCTGATTGTCGATGCCGAGCGCCTTTGCCTGTTCATGAGTGAGGCGCTGACCGAACTGCTGCGACATGACGGCGAGCTGGCGGTCATAGGCAAGGCGGTATTCGTTGATCGATACCTTGGTTCCACCAGCGGTTATCACCGAATCGTGGCCCGCAAAGCCGCCCATGAGCTTTCCGGAGATGCCCCAGGCAGCGAAACTGACCACCAGCAGCGAAAGCAGCGTCTTCGCGACCCAGGTACCTGCCGCGCTTCTCAATATACCAAGCATGGTTACTTCCGATTTATGCGCATTTTCGCATGCGCCGAGTCTGAAACAAGCGCAATAGCGCCCTTCCGGTCCACTGTCGATTGCTTTGTGGCCTGATTTTGGTAGTGAGGGCCAGAGCCTGATATCGCCCGGAGAAGCACACCATGACGCCAGGAATTCGCCCGCTTGTCGCCGGCAACTGGAAAATGAACGGCACCAGCGCCTCGCTGAACGAACTCAGGATGATCGGCAACGGTTTCATGAGCGGGCTCGACGCCGAGACCGAAGCACTGGTCTGTGTTCCCGCGACGCTGCTTTCCCATGCGGCGGAGATCCTGTCGCGCACGCCTGTCCATGCCGGCGGTGAGGACTGCCACCCCAAGGAAAGCGGCGCCTATACCGGCTGCATCTCGGCGGAGATGCTGAAGGACGCGGGCGCGAGCCATGTCATTGTCGGTCACTCCGAATGCCGCGAACAACGCGGCGAGGACGATGCGACGGTCCAGGCCAAGGCCACCGCGGCCTGGCGTGCCGGACTGGTGGCCATCGTATGCATCGGCGAGACGCAGCAGCAGCGTGAAGCCGGCGCCACGCTGGAGGTGCTTTCGCGCCAGGTTGAAGGCTCGGTGCCGCCGAGCGCCACGCCGTCCAATACCATTATCGCCTACGAGCCGGTGTGGGCGATCGGCACCGGCCTGACGCCAACGGCGGCCGATGTGGCCGAGGCGCATGCGCATATCCGCGAAAAGCTGTCGGAAAAGCTGGGGACCGCCGCTGCCAGGATGCGCATTCTCTATGGCGGCTCGGTCAAGCCGTCCAACGCGGTCGAACTGCTGGGCGTCAGGAACGTCGATGGCGCGCTGGTCGGCGGCGCCAGCCTGAAAGCGGCTGATTTCCTGGGTATCGCCGAAGCCTATCGCAGCATTGCAGGCTGAGATCCACGACGATGGGCGGGTCCCATCTCGTCCAAATTCGTTGCAAAGGGCACGTTGCTTCCCATATTCCGGCCACGGGCTTGGAAATGCCGTGAAAGCATTGTATTGAGCCGCCTCCAATTCACCGGTCGTGTCCGCGGCCGGGCAAGGCCTTGCCAGGATAAACTATGCAAACCGTACTGATCGTCATCCATCTCATGGTCGTGCTCGCCCTTGTCGGCGTGGTGCTGCTGCAGCGTTCCGAAGGCGGCGGCCTCGGCATTGGTGGCGGGTCGGGCTTTATGACGGCGCGCGGCGCGGCCAACGCGTTGACCCGGGCGACGGCGATCCTGGCGGCAGCGTTCTTCGTGACGTCGCTGACCTTGTCGATCATTGCCCGCTACGGCGAGAAGCCGATCGACATTCTCGACCGGGTTCCCGTGACCTCGGACGGCGCCGGCAAGGGCGTGCTCAACCAACTGCCTGGCACCACCACCCCGGCTCCCGCCGGCACCACCACGCCGACGCCGCCATCCGGAAACGACGCCGCGGCAAAGCCTCCGGCAACGGCCCCGGCCACTGCCCCCGCCGCAGGCTCAACGCCGCCGGCCACCAATGGAACCACCAACACAGCGCCGGCGGCGCCCCAGGTTCCGAACCAGTAAACCTCGACGTTTCCAAACCGCGATCTGTGATCGTTTGAACACAGTCGCGGCAAATGCTGCGCGATCACGAAGATTCGACGGGCAGCAGTGCGGTCTCGCGCTTGAGGCATCCGCGCTTATTCGACTATAGATTGCACGCGGCATTTTCGGCGTCCTTGGGGGACGCCGGGCGACGCCGTGGGCAACAAGCATTGAACGATCGGATCTTCGCCATGCAGCTTCGCAGCTTCATTTTCCTGGGACTTTGCGCCGCAATCGGCATGAGTTCCCCGGCCTTCGCCGCCATGCCGGCAAACATGGCCGCACAACAGCCGGTGTCGCTTGAGAAAACCGACGCCATCCCCGTCGCGGCCAAAAGCGATGCGGCGCAGTTGAAGCTTCTCAAGAAGAAGAAAAACCCGACGCCGGACGATCTTGCCCAGATCAAGAAGATCGAGGCCAAGATCGTTGCCGACAAGGAGAACGCCAAGGCCAAGGCGCTCGAGGCCAGGAAGCTGGCGATGCGCGAAGCGGCGAAAGCCAGGGCCGATGCCGCACGGCAGGCCTTCCTGGCCCAGAAGGGCAAAAGCGCTCCTGCGGCTGAAGTGGCCGAGGCCAACACAGCCAAGAAGACCACCAAGATCATCGAGCCGATTGAACCCGTCACGCCGATCCAATCGGCTGAGCCTATCCCGGCCGAAGCGATGAATGTCGCTTTGACCGGCAACAATGGCGAACTGCGCAGCGAGGTCGTCGGCGGCCAGAAGCAGTCGAGTGGCGGCCTGTTCGCCGGCCTGTTCGGTGGAACTTCATCGGGCTCATCGATCAGCTATCTGCCCGAGACCCGCGCGCTCGATTCGGCACTTGCCCAGAGAAACGCCAAGAAGCCGTTCAAGGTGAAGCCGGAATTCGTGCCTCAGGACGTGGAATTTACGGGCTATGATGCCGGCACGATCGTCATCGACACCAGCGCTCGCCGGCTCTATCTCGTCGAATCGTCCACGACCGCGCGTCGCTATGCCATCGCGGTCGGCCGCGAAGGCCTGCAGTTCAAGGGCACGGTCGCGGTCGGCGACAAGCAGGAATGGCCGCGCTGGATCCCGACACTCGACATGCAGAAGCGCGAGCCAAAGCACTACGGCCAGTACAAGGATGGCATGGCCGGCGGCGGACAGAACCCGCTCGGTGCCCGCGCCATTTATCTCTATGACGGCAAGAAGGACACGCATCTGCGTATTCACGGCACCATCGCGCCGCAGTCTATCGGCACCAGCGCCTCCAATGGCTGCTTCCGTATGATGAACGAGCACGTCATGGATCTCTACAGCCGCGTCCGGGTCGGCACCAAGGTCGTCATCATCTGACGTTTCCATCATCATGCCGAAAGGGCCGGCTCAGCCGGCCCTTTTGTTTTGCTTGGAGCGGTTCAACGTTTGATAGAATCGCCCACCTGCTCTAAGTCTTTGTTTTTACGCCAATTCCGGACGGAAGGTCTCGATCAAAACCCGTTTTGGTCGTGATCCTGTCCAAAAAACCGGATTCCATTTTAGGGATCATGGTCCGAGCGCCTTCTTGGGAAAAAGCCTTCGCGGCGGTTTTTTCTCTGGCGGAATCAATCCGGCCGCGTTAAGCGATGACTCCCATGGCGCGATATGTATTCATCACAGGCGGCGTGGTTTCCTCACTTGGAAAAGGCATTGCCGCAGCGGCCCTTGGGGCTCTCCTGCAGGCGCGAGGCTATCGCGCTCGCATCAAAAAACTCGATCCCTACCTCAATGTCGACCCCGGCACGATGTCGCCGTACCAGCATGGCGAGGTGTTCGTCACCGATGACGGTGCCGAAACCGATCTCGATCTTGGTCATTACGAGCGCTTCACCGGCCGTTCCGCCAATCAGCAGGACAACATCACGACCGGGCGTATCTATAAGAACATCATCGAGCGCGAGCGGCGTGGCGACTATCTCGGCGCGACCGTGCAGGTCATCCCGCACGTTACCGACGAGATCAAGAACTTCGTCCTCGACGGCAATGACGACTATGATTTCGTGCTGTGCGAGATCGGCGGCACGGTCGGCGACATCGAGGCGATGCCGTTTCTCGAGGCAATCCGCCAGCTCGGCAACGATCTGCCGCGCAACAATGCCGTCTACGTGCATCTGACCTTGATGCCCTATATCCCGACAGCAGGTGAGCTGAAGACCAAGCCGACCCAGCATTCGGTCAAGGAATTGCGCGGCATTGGCATTGCGCCCGACATACTTCTGGTGCGCGCCGACCGCGCCATCCCCAAGGAAGAGCGCCGCAAGCTGTCGCTGTTCTGCAATGTCCGGGAGAGCGCCGTCATCCAGGCGCTCGACGTGCCGCACATCTACGACGTGCCTATGGCCTACCACAAGGAAGGTCTCGATTCGGAAGTGCTGGCCGCCTTCGGCATCGACCCGGCGCCCAAGCCGCGCATGGAACCGTGGCAGGCTGTCTCCAACCGCATCCACAATCCGGAGGGCGAGGTCACCATCGCCATCGTCGGCAAGTATACCGGCCTCAAGGATGCCTACAAATCGCTGATCGAGGCGCTCTCGCATGGCGGGTTGGCCAACCACGTCAAGGTCAAGCTCGACTGGATCGAATCGGAAATCTTCGAAAAGGAAGACCCGGCGCCTTGGCTTGAGAAGGTGCACGGTATCCTGGTGCCCGGCGGCTTCGGCGAACGCGGCTCGGAGGGCAAGATCCTGGCGGCGAAATTCGCGCGTGAGCGCAAGGTGCCATATTTCGGCATCTGCTTCGGCATGCAGATGGCCTGCATCGAGGCGGCGCGATCCCTGGCCGGCGTCGAACATGCCTCCTCGACCGAGTTCGGCCCGACCAAGGAACCGGTCGTTGGTTTGATGACCGAATGGCTGAAGGGCAACATGTTGGAAAAGCGCCGGGCGACCGGCGATCTCGGCGGCACCATGCGGCTCGGCGCCTATCAGGCCGAACTCGCCAAGGGCTCGAAGATCGCCGACATCTATGGCGACACCCAGATTTCCGAACGTCACCGGCACCGCTACGAGGTCAATATCGACTACAAGCAGCGCCTTGAGGATTGCGGGCTGGTCTTTGCCGGCATGTCGCCTGACGGCGTGTTGCCTGAGACGGTCGAGTATCCCGACCATCCCTGGTTCATCGGCGTGCAGTATCACCCCGAGCTGAAGAGCCGGCCGCTCGATCCGCATCCGCTGTTCGCCAGCTTCATCGAGGCGGCGGTGGAGCAGAGCCGGCTGGTCTGACTGATTCCATGCGGACCTATGTCGCGCTCCTCTACAGCATCATCCTGGGAGAGGGGCGGCGGGTCGTCATGTCCGACCTCAAGGCGATGGCGGAAGGCATCGGCCTAAAGAATGTCCGCACCTTGGTGGCGACCGGCAACCTGGTGTTCGAGAGTGAAAAGATTTCGGTCGCCACGCTTGAGACACGCCTTGAGGTCGCCTTCGAAAAGGCCTTTGGCCGCCACGTCGACATCATTGTCCGCAGCGCCGAGGATTGGCTGAGACTCGCAACCAGCAATCCATTCCCGGCTGACTCGGTTGAAGCCGGCGACCAGGTCGCGGTGCGTGTAATGCGCAAACCCGTGGCCGAAGATGCCATATCGGGTCTTCAGACCCGTGCCGCCGGGGACGAAAAGGTGCTTCTGGTCGGTGGCGACATATGGCTTGTGTTTTCGCGCGAGAGGCCAAGCTCGCGCCTGCTTGCGGCCGCCAATCACAGGCGCCTCGGCATTGGCACCTCGCGCAACTGGAATACTGTGCGCAAGCTGGCCGAGATGGTTAGGCAGTAGGCAGTAGTTCCCTAGGCCCTACCGCCCACTGCCTAAGCCCTACTTCAAGCCTTCGCTGTCTTGGCGCCTGCGCCCACGGCCGCGGTGCGCAGCACGTAGTAGATGACGCCGGCGATCGCCACGCCGAAGAACCAGCCATAGACGCCCCACCAGGACGGCAGCCAGTTGGTGAAGTTCGGCAGGATCGAGGAGAAGACGGCGCCGATCCCGGCGGCGATGAAGGCATTGACGTGCCAGCCGCCCTGGAAGCGGAATTCGCCGTCCTCGCGGTAGAGTGCCTCGACGTCGACCTCGCCCTTCCGGATCAGGTAGTAATCGACCATCATGACGCCGAAGATCGGTCCCATCGTCGCGCCGATGATGTTGACGAAGGAGGCGGCGCTGCCTTCCCACGGCGCGAAGGGATAGAGTACGAGCGCAATCAGCGCGGCGATGTAGCCACCCTTCTTGAAGTCGATCTGACGCGGGAAGACGTTGGAGAAGTCGAACGCGGGTGAGACGAAGTTGGCCACCACGTTGATACCCAAGGTCGCCACCGCGAAGGTCAAGGCCGCAAGGGCAGCCAGGAACCAGCTGTCGAACTTGGCCGAGATCTGGTCGGGATGCAGCAGCACTTCATGATAGACGTCGTAGGCGGCGATGGTGGTGACGCCGGCGACCAGCGAGAACAGGATGAGGTTGACCGGCAGGCCCCAGATATTGCCCTTGCGCAGCGCTGCCTGATCGGGGGCATAGCGGGCGAAATCGCAGAAATTGAGATAGAGCGCCGAAAAATACGTCACCCAGATCGCGGCCACCGCGAACAGCGACGTCCACGAGCCCGGCGTTCCAGGCACGCCGGCATCCCTGGTCTTCTCCAGAAGCACGTCCATCGGGATGTCGCTGGTGAAGGCGAAGGTTCCGGATTTGACGCACAGATAAATGGCCAGGAGCAGCATCATCACCCAGACGGCGGGTCCTGCCCAATCCTGGAAGCGGCGCACCGTTTCCATGCCTTTCTGGATGATCAGCAGTTGCAGGGCCCATATGATCACGAAGCAGATCACCTCCAGGCCGGAATGGCCGAGGAAATGGGTGTTGGCGTTGAAATCGGCGAACCATTGCGAGCGGATGAGCAATGCGACGATGGCGCCGGAGGCGGCGGCGGTCTGCGCGCCGTACCAGAAGCAGGCGACAATGGCGCGCACCAGTGCCGGAATGTTGGCGCCCCAGATGCCGAAGGAGGCTCGAGCCAGCACGGGGTAGGGCACACCGGTCTTCACACCGGCATAGCCAACCATGTTCATCAATGCGTAGATGATCAGCGAGCCGATGCCGATGGCGATGATGAAATTGACGAAGCCGCCGCAGAACAGAAAAAGGCTGGCGGCGAGGTAGTAGCCCCACAGGCTATGGACGTCCGAGGTCCAGACATTGAAGATCGAGAATGGTCCCCAGTTTCGAACCTTGGCGGGAGCGAGATCTTCATTATAAAGGTCAGGCGATGCGCCTTGTATCGTCATTGCAATATCCCCTTCTTGCAGCACGCGCCCTCACGCGTTGACCGCAGAGGTTACGCCTGACGCAGGGGAACCGACAAGCAACCGATTTGCCGGCTTTGGCCTTAAAGATATTCAATGCGAACCGCGATTATCGACAGACGGTAATGGTGAGCCGCTTTGGAAAAGCGCCCGTCTGTCGATTCGAATTTTCGATCCACCGCGTCAGGCTGGATGAATCCGCCCTGCCAACTTCTGCCGGCAAGAGCGGCAGCCTAGGCGATGGCCATCACCCGCTTGTGGTCCTCGACTTCGGAAAGCAGCCAGTCCTGAAACATGCCGGTACCCGGCTTGTTGCCGATACTGCGGCGCTGATGCAGGTAGATGCCGGCCGGATAGGTATGGCGGGCGCCGAATGGGGCGACCAGCTTGCCTTGCTGAAGCAAATCCTGCGCCATCATCGTGTCGGCAAGCGCTATTCCAGCGCCATTGATGGCCTCGCGCATGATCAGCGTGCAGTCATCCAGCGTCGTGCTGGATTTCGGCGTGGTGTCCAAAACGCCTTCCTGCTCCAGCCAGCGCTTCCATCGCATGGTCTCGCATTCGTGGATCAGGTGGTGATTGACCAGATCGGCGGGCGACAGTAGCGGCATCGGCCCTTCAAGCAACGAGGGTGCACAGACCGGCGTCAGAACCAGCGGGATCAGCAGCGTCAGCGCCGGGCCGGCCTTGTAGACGAACTCGTCGACAATGGCCAAATCGAAATTGGCACGCTTGCCCGATGTCGAGATCTCCAGATCCACGGTCGGATGCTGCCGGCGAAAATTCGGCAACCGGTCTGCCAGCCAAAGGTTCAGGACAGCGGGCACGCACAGGACCCGGACACGCTGGGTCCTGCCGCGGCTCGGGCCGTCAACGAGACTGACATCGTCGGTGGCGCGCCAGATGGCCTCGAACGCCTCGGAGAGGCTGCGCGCATAGTATGAACCCCGGATGGTCGGCGTTATCTGGCGAAAGCCGCGCTCGAACAGGTCCTGACCGAGATTGCGTTCGAGTGCACGGATGTGGCGGCTGATCGCCGAGGGCGTCAAATGCAGCTCCTCCGCCGCATCCTTGATGCTGCCAAGACGTGCTGCGGCCTCGAAAGCGCGCATGCCGTTGAGTGAGGGTAGGGCCATTGGCCGATCATGAATTGTCAGTTGAGTTTTTGTCAATCGACATGGACAAAATTGGCGTTTGATCGCTTGGCCCGTTCAGGGATACCCAAGAGGCAAGAGCAACTAAGTCGTCTTACGAAAACGGCTATTCGGGAACTTCGGCACCATTCCACCAACGGCGGCGACCGGTTTGACCGGCTTCCACCGGTGGCGGGCGAAGCATTGCACGAGCTGCAAGCGACGCCTCGGCCCAAGCCCCGCAATGAGGAGAACGCCCGCTTATGCCTCAATCGCCAGTGCCGGTCTTTGAAACGGCGGACGAGATTTCCGCGGAAACCTCCGTCGTCGTGATCTTGCAGACTGCCCAGACGGGTTTTGGCCCTCGGGCGGCGGCACTGGACACGGAAATGAGCGGGATACTCTCCCGAGCCTGTTCCGATGCAGCCGTACTGGCTGAATCCGGCACTTGCATCGATGTCATCGCCCCTAAAGCGGTATCGGCCCGGCGCGTGATTGTCCTTGCCCTGGGCAAGGCCGAGGCCGTCACCGCGCTCTCCTTGACGCGTGCCGGCGGCCTCTTGGCCGCGCATCTGGAAGGCAAAGGGGAATGCGCGGCTACCCTGGTCCTGGATCCCATTGCAGGCATAGGTCTGACGGGAGCGGAAATCCTGGCAAGGGTCGCGCTTGGCATGCGGCTGCGGCGCTATCGTTTCGACATGCGCAACCGGCGCGCGGGAGCGGGGGCCGATCGGACCCTGCGGGTACAACTGGTCGGGGCCGGCGGTCCGGCGCTGAATTCGGCGCTGGCGCGGATCAATGCGATCGCGGATGGCGTCGAATATGCGCGCACTCTGGTCAACCTGCCGCCGAACCATCTCCATCCCGACAATTTCCACGATCATCTGGAGCCGTTGCGCGAAGCTGGCATCGACGTCGAGATACTCGATACGGCAAGGCTCGGGGAACTCGGCATGAACGCGATCCTGGCTGTGGGATCAGGCTCGGTGCGCCCCCCGCGCGTCGCGGTCCTGCGCTATCGCGGCAAGGGTGCCCCCGCTCAGCCGCTGGCCTTCGTCGGCAAGGGTGTCTGTTTTGACTCCGGCGGCCTCTGCATCAAGCGCGGCGAGCAGATGTTCGATATGAAGGCCGACATGGGCGGCGCGGCCGCCGTGGTCGGCCTGCTGATCGCGCTCGCCCGGCAAGGCAGTCCGGTGCACGTGGTCGGCGTGCTCGGCATCGCCGAGAATATGCCGTCGGGCACCGCGCTGAAGCCGCGCGACATCATCACGACAGCGTCTGGTCAGACCGTGGAAGTGTTCGACACGGATGCGGAAGGACGCCTGATCCTGGCCGACTGCCTCTACTATGCCGCCTCGCGCTTCAACCCGTCGGTGATCGTCGACCTCGCCACTTTGACCTATTCGGTGATGCGCGGTCTCGGATCGGTATTCGCCGGCCTCTTCAGCACCGACGACGCCATCGCCTCGCGGATGATCGCGGCCGGAGAAGCGGTCGGCGAGCGGTTTTGGCAGCTGCCACTCGACCGGGCTTACGACGAGGGGCTGCAATCGCCGTTTGCGGACCTGCGGCATCACGCCAAGGACATGGAAGACGGTGACGCTCCCTACGCCGCGGCGTTCCTGCGTCACTTCACCGAGGATCGGCCCTGGGTGCATCTCGACATTGCCGGCAAGGAACTGGCCGATGCGGATCGGCCCCTTGGCAGGCAAGGCGCCACGGCATTCGGCGTGCAGATGCTGGAAGAATGGGTTCAGGCCAGCCGGGTCACGAACTAGGGACAAAGCAACATGTCTTCAATCACGCATGGAGCGGGGATGTCATCGGAAATCGCCACCAGGGAAGGGCGGGCCGGCTTTGGCGACTGCGAAACCTGGTATCGGGTCAGCGGCGAACTCGACGCCGACAAGGCTCCGGTCGTCATTCTGCATGGCGGGCCAGGTGCCGCCCACAACTACGTCGATGCGTACAAGCTTCTTGCTCGAACGGGCCGTGCCGTCATCCACTACGACCAATTGGGCTGCGGCAATTCCACCTTGCTGCCTGACAGAGGCGCCGATTTCTGGACGCCCAGGCTGTTCATCGATGAACTTGAAAACCTCGTCGACCATCTCGGCATCCGCGGCGGCTTCCACGTGCTCGGACAGAGCTGGGGCGGCATGTTGGGCGCTGAATATGGGGTGACGCGGCCAAAGGGTCTGAAGTCGCTGACCATCGCCAACTCACCGGCTTCCATGAAGCTGTGGGTGGAAGAGGCCAACCGGTTGCGCGCCGCCCTGCCGAGCGATGTGCAGGAGACACTGGCAAGGCACGAACAGGCCGGCACGACGGACGATCCGGCCTATCAAGAGGCGACGATGGTGTTCTACGAGCGGCATGTCTGCCGGGTCGTTCCGTTCCCGCCCGAGGTGACGGAAACCTTCGCCCAGGTCGCACGCAATCCGACCGTCTATCATCTCATGAATGGTCCGAACGAATTCCACGTCATCGGAACGCTGAAGAGCTGGAACATCATCGACCGATTGCCCGCTATCGATGTTCCCACGCTGATCATCTCCGGCCGTTACGACGAAGCCACGCCCGCAACCGTCAAGCCCTTCAAGGACGGCATCAAAGGATCGCGCTGGCAGGTATTCGAGCATTCCAGCCATATGCCGCATGTCGAAGAGCAGGATCTATGCATGCGGGTGGTGGGAGACTTCCTGGACGACAACGACAACTGAGAAAAGGGGAACTACGACATGAAGAAACTGCTTCTCGCGGCATCGGCCGCGGCATTGCTGGCCGGCATGTGGCTGGCTCCGGCGCAGGCCGAGTACCTCAAGGAACATCGCGGCGGCACCATTCGCCTGCTGGCGCGCTCGGCGGCCGGAACGCTCGATCCGCACATCAATTACACCGACCAGGGCTGGCAGATGTATCAGCCGATCTATGACGGGCTGGTCGCCTTCCGCAAGGCCGAGGGCATGGACGGCTTCACCATCGTCCCCGATCTCGCCGAGGCGCTGCCGCAGGTCAGCAATGACGGCAAGACGTTTACCTTCAAACTGCGCAAGGGCATCAAGTTCTCCGACGGCAAGGATCTCGGTGTGAAGGACGTCGTTGCTTCCTTCCAGCGCATCTTCAAGGTCTCCGGACCGACGTCCGGAACCTTCTATGCTGGCATCGTCGGTGCCGACAAATGCCTTGCCGACACCAAGAGCTGCACGCTGGAAGGCGGCGTTGTCGGCGACGAGGCGGCCGGCACGATCACCATCAACCTGACCAAGCCGGACGCCGAGATTCTCTACAAGCTTGCCTTGCCGCACGCCGTCGTCCTGCCGGCGGAGACGCCCGCGGAAGACATGGGTTCCAAGCCTATCCCCAGCACCGGCGCCTATATGATCTCCGCCTTCGATCCCAACAAAGGGATGACGGTGACCCGCAACCCCAACTTCAAACAGTGGAGCGAGGAAGCCCAGCCCGACGGCTACCCCGACGTCGTCCAATATGATTTCGGCCTCTCCGAGGAAGCCGCCGTCACCGCGATCCAGAATGGGGAAGCCGACTGGATGTTCGACGCGCTGCCGAGCGACCGCCTTGGCGAACTCGGCACCAAGGCCATGGACCAGTTGCACATCTCGCCGCTTTCGGCGTGGTGGTATGCGCCGCTCAACAATCGTCTGGCGCCGTTCGACAACGAAAAGGCGCGTCAGGCCGTTGCCTATGCGATCGACCGCAACACGATGGTCAAGCTGTTCGGCGGCAAGGTGCTCGCCTCGCCGGTATGCCAGGTTCTGCCTCCGGATTTCCCTGGCCACGAGGACTACTGCCCCTTCACCAAGAACCCCGGCGCCAAATGGTCGGCGCCTGACCTCGACAAGGCAAAGCAGCTCGTCGAGGAATCGGGCACCAAGGGCCAGAAGGTGACCATCATCGTCGAGGACACGGCCATTTCCCGGTCCATCGGCGTCTATCTGCAGAGCGTGCTGACCACCATCGGCTACGTCGCCGACGTAAAGCCGATCTCGTCCAACATCCAGTTCACCTACATCCAGAACACCAACAACAAAGTGCAGATGTCCGTCACCCAGTGGTACAAGGACTATCCAGCGGCTTCGGACTTCCTGAACATCCTGTTCAGCTGTGCCTCGTTCCGCGAGGGCTCGGACGCTTCAATCAACATCGCCGGCTTCTGCGACAAGGATATCGACGCCAAGATGCAGAAGGCATTGGATCTCGGCGTGACCGACCAGAAAGCCGCCGACAAATTGTGGGCTGAAATCGACAAGCAAGTCACGGACAAGGCGCCGGCCGTCGGCCTCTTCACGCCCAAGCGGCTCGACTTCGTCAGCAAACGCGTTGGCAATTTCAAGTTCAACCGGCAGTTCAACTGGATGATCACCCAATCCTGGGTACAGTAACGGCCTGGGTACAGTAATGGCCTGGGTAAAGTAACGAACCGCGGAGGGGCACGTCCGTGTCGAACGAAGCTGTCGCCATGCCGCGCAAGACGCGAGGGCCTTGGGCCGTCGCGTTTGCGAAGCTGGCAACGGACAGGGCCGCCATGGCATCCCTGGCCGTGTTCCTCCTCATCGTCTTCGCCTGCCTCAGCGCGCCTCTCTACGCGAAATGGGCAGGAACGGACCCATTCGCCTCGACGCTCGACGCCGTCATCCAGATCGACGGCGCCGACGTTCCTGTGATGGAACAATCGACAGAGGGGCTCGGGCTCGGCTACACGCCGCTTGGGCCGACCTGGCGGCTCGGCAATTATTTCCTTGGCGCGGACAGCCAGGGACGCGATGTCATGGCCCGGATGCTCTATGGCGGGCTGAGTTCGCTGCTGATCTCCGGTGCGGCCACTATCTTCACCCTGATCCTCGGCACGGCGGCGGGATTGATCGCGGGGTATTTCGGCGGCGTCACCGACACGGTGCTGTCGCGCTTGCTGGATGTGCTTTGGGCGTTTCCGATCTATCTCCTGGCGATTTCGCTTTCCATCGTCACCATCGCGCAAGGCATCTCGATCGGGCCGATCGAGATCGAGTCCGGCAGTCTGTGGCTGCCGGTCATCATCATCGGTATCGTCTACATACCCTATGTGGCGCGCCCGATACGCGGGCAGGTCCTGTCGCTGCGCCACAGCGAGTTCGTGCTCGCCGCGATCAATCTGGGGGTGCCGGGGCCGCGGATTTTGTGGCGCGATATCCTGCCCAACATCACCACCACGCTGATCGTCTTCGTGCCGCTGATGATGGCACTGAACATGCTGACGGAATCGGCGCTTTCCTTCCTTTCGATCGGCGTGCAACCACCAGCCGCGAGCTGGGGCACCATCGTCCAGGACGGCCAGGCGCTGCTTTACACCAGGCCATTGGTGGCGCTGGTACCGGGCCTGGCGATCGCGGTTTCCGTCATGGCGCTCAACGTCTTCGGAGACGGCCTGCGCGATGCGCTCGACCCGCGCTCCAAGGTTCGGCTGGGGCGCGACTGATGATCTATGCCATCCTGCGCCGTTTCGGTCAGATGCTGTTCGTGATGTTCGGCATCTCGGTCATCGTCTTTTTGATCTTCTTCGCGACACCTGGGGCCGACCCTGCGGCGCGCATCGCCGGCCGCAATGCATCGCCCGAGGTGCTGGAGGCGGTGCGCCACAGCTTCGGCTTCGACCGGCCACTCTACGTTCAATATGTGAAAATGATGGAGAAGATCTTCGTCACTGGCGACCTGACCTCCTTCGTCAATCGTGGCTGGAAGGTGGTGCCGGCAGTCATGGATTCGATCCCTGTCACGCTCTCGCTGGTGTTCGGAGCGGCGATTCTGTGGGTGGTTGTCTCCATCGCCATCGGCATCGTCGCCGCCGCCACCCGCGACAGCTGGCTGGACAAGCTGCTGATGGCGTTGGGTCTGCTCGGCATTTCCATGCCAGTCTACTGGCTGGGGGAGGTGATGAACCTGATCACCCAGAGCCGCTACCACGACAGCTGGGCGTTCTCCTGGGTGCCCCCGCTCGGCTACAAGAATTTTTCCGACGATCCGAAAGGCTGGTTCCTGACGCTGGTCATACCTTGGATCACGCTGGCCATTCTCTACATCGGCATCTACGGGCGGGTGTTGCGCGCGGCAATCATCGAATCCATGCAGGAAGACTATATCCGCACGGCCCGGGCCAAGGGCCTGTCGGAGACGCGTATCCTGCTGCGCCACGCCTTGCGCACATCGCTAATCGCCTTCGTCACCCTGTTCGGCCTCGATTTCGGCGCACTGGTGGGCGGCTCGGCCCTGCTGACCGAGGTGGTGTTCGGGCTGCATGGTATCGGCAAGCTCACCTATGACGCGCTGCAGAACCTGGATCTGCCGATGATCATGGCAACGGTGATGTATGCGTCCATGTTCGTGGTCATCGCCAATGCGGTTGTCGATTTCGTCTACATCCTTCTCGATCCGCGCCTGAGGACATCATGATATTGTCGGTGCGCGACCTTAGAGTGTCCTTCCGGACCGACGACGGCCTGGTGAGGGCGATCGATGGCGTTTCCTTCGATCTCGCTGAAAGCGAAATTCTCGGTGTCGTCGGCGAGTCCGGCTCCGGCAAGACAGTGTCGCTGCTGGCGGTGATGGGGCTGATCACCGACCCCAACGCGATCATCGAAGGCTCGATCCGCTACAAGGGCCGCGAGCTGGTCGGACTGCCTCCGCGCGAACTCAGGCGCCTGCGGGGCAACGAGATCGCGATGATCTTCCAGGATCCGATGACGGCTCTGACGCCGGTCTACACGATTGGCTGGCAGATCGCCGAGCAGATCCGTGCCCACCGCAACATCAGCAAATCCAGGGCCATGGAGCGCGTCGAGGAACTGCTGGCGGAGGTGAATTTTCCCAACCCCCACGAAGCGATGTCGCGCTACCCGCACCAGCTCTCCGGCGGCATGCGGCAGCGGGCGGTGATTGCGATGGCGTTGTCCTGCAACCCGGCGCTGCTGGTGGCGGATGAGCCGACCACCGCGCTCGACGTAACCGTGCAGGCCGGAATTCTCGATCTCGTGCGCAAGCTGCGCTCGACGCACAAATCGGCCGTCGTCTTCATCACGCATGACATGGGCGTGGTCTCCGAACTCGCCGATCGGGTCATGGTCATGTATGCGGGCCGCATCGTCGAACGCGGCAGCCGCACGGAGTTATTTTCCGACCCGCGACACCCTTATACGCGCGCATTGCTTGGTTCGATCCCGCCGCTGACCGGTGCGAAACCCCGCCGCCTGCCGGCTATTCCCGGGTCACCGCCGTCGCTGCTGCGATTGCCGCAAGGCTGCGCCTTCGGGCCGCGTTGTCCGGTCCGGTACGAGCCTTGTCTAACCGACAAGCCCGATCTTGGCGCCGCCACGCACGCTGCGGCCTGCTTTCGGGTGGCGCAGGTATGAGCGGACCGATGATCGACAAAGACCGTCCAATCCTCGAAACACGCTCGCTCGGCAAGCGCTTCTCGATCGGCACCCGTTTTTCCGCCGAAGGCAGGCGGACCGTTCACGCGGTCGACAATGTCTCGCTGACGGTGCGGCGCGGCGAAACCGTCGGATTGGTCGGGGAGTCCGGATGTGGCAAGTCCACGCTGGCGCGCTGCCTGGTCAGGCTCTACGACATTTCGGACGGTGAGCTTCTGTTCGAAGGCGACGACATCACGTCGAAGTCGCTGTCTGAACTGAGGTCGCTGCGGCGGCGCCTGCAAATGGTGTTCCAGGACCCGTCGGCCTCGCTCAATCCGCGCCGGCGCGTCGGCGATCTCGTGGCCGAACCGCTGCGTATCCATGGCAAGCTTTCATCGCGCGAGATCACCAATCGCGTCGCGGAACTGTTCGACCTCGTTGGATTGTTGCCGGACCATGTCATGCGCTTCCCCCATGAATTCTCGGGCGGGCAGCGCCAGCGTGTTGGCATAGCGCGCGCCATTGCCCTCAATCCCGATCTCGTCGTTCTCGACGAGCCGGTCTCCGCGCTCGACGTGTCCGTACAGGCGCAGATCGTCAACCTGCTTGCCGACCTTCAGGAGAAGCTGGATCTCACCTATGTCTTCATCGCCCACGACCTGTCCGTGGTGCGCCAGGTCTCGACCCGCATCGCGGTCATGTATCTCGGCTCGATCGTGGAGGAGGGACCAGCGGAAGAGGTGTTTTCAGCCCCCGCCCATCCTTACAGCCAGGCGCTGATCTCGGCGGTTCCCGTGGTGGAGACGACGCCCAACGGGATGCGCAAGCGCATTATCCTCACGGGTGATGTACCGAGCCCGCTCAACCCGCCATCCGGCTGCCGGTTCCATCCCCGATGCCCAATAGCGGCGGAGCGGTGCCGCACAGAGCGGCCTGAGTTGAAAGAGTATAGGCCCGGCCGCAAGGTGGCGTGCCACTTTCCGACGGTATAAGCAAACATCGCGCCTTGTACCCGGAGGGCCGCATCCGGTCGGAAAATTCTTCAAAAATTCAGTTGTCCGCATGGAACCAACCGACGTGCGGCGCGTTTGATTGGGTTCGACCGAGCGCATCTCGATCGACGGGAGGAAACAATGGACTACCTGCATTTCTTTTCGCCCGTGCGGATATCGCGCGGGCAGGGGCATCCTGTAGAAGAAGTGGATAGTGTCGCCGAGGCGATGGTTTTCTTGCGCAAATGGCCGACGGGACGACGTGGGCCAGTGTATCAGTGCGCGTTGAATTGCTGCTCGGCCGCCCTGTCGGGCCAGATGTCGGCAGAGGAAGCAAGGAAGGCCTTCACCGGCTTTGCCCGAATTACGCGGCTTCTCGACGACGACATGGCATTGCCGATGGGCGGCGACAGCATGGCGAGCGTACACGCGCTACGGCGCTAGCAGCCCCCAACCCCTTTGTTGCTGGTCCGCGCCCGCTGCGGGGAGCGGCAGTGGTGGTGCTTGCACCTACCCAGGTCATCCGTCGCCAATCGACACAGTCGCCAGGGTCCATCTGCTTGCCGAGGGGCGACGCCAACCGTGGTGGAAAACGGCGTGCCGGAAGCGTTTTGCGCTGTAAGGCAGCAAATAGGCCATGATGATGACCCCTCCCGAGATACGCACGCATGAACGTGCGTATCCTCCCTTTATTAGCAATTCCTAAAACACTACTCCAATTTGTGGATAATTCAATATGCCTATTGCATTGTGAAATAGATTATGACTCTAAACCGATTCAAACTAAGTGCAAAAAACAACCGCAGATTACCGGTCGCCGAAGTTGGATAGATCCAGCTCGCCGAAGGAAACGAATAAAATCAGTATGTTGAACAGGCTCGCCATTGCGCCGATGATGGACTGGACTGACCGGCATTGCCGGTTCTTCCATCGCCAGTTGACGAGCCGTGCGCTGCTTTACACCGAAATGGTGGTGGCCGACGCCGTCATCCACGGTGCACGCGAGCGGCTGCTCGGCTTCGACGAGGTGGAACATCCCGTCGCCCTGCAACTTGGCGGCTCGGATCCTGCAAAACTTGTAGAGGCGGCGCGCATTGGCGAGGCCTTCGGCTATGACGAAATCAATCTCAATGTCGGCTGCCCGTCCGACCGCGTCCAGTCCGGCACGTTCGGCGCCTGCCTGATGAAAGTACCCGACCTTGTCGCCGATTGCGTCGCCGCGATGAAAACGGCGGTGGCGGTGCCGGTCACGGTCAAATGCCGCATCGGCGTCGACGAACAGGATCCCGGGCCGGCGCTCGATGCGCTTGCGAATGGGGTTTTCGATGCCGGCGCCGATGCCTTGTGGGTGCATGCACGCAAGGCGTGGCTGGAAGGGTTGAGCCCCAAGGAGAACCGCGACATCCCGCCGCTCGACTATGACAGAGTGTATCGGCTGAAGGCCGGAAAACCGAGCAAATTCATCGGCATCAATGGCGGTATTCAGTCCCTTGACGAGGCGCGGGTGCATCTCGGTCATGTCGATGGCGCCATGCTTGGCCGCGCCGCCTACCACACACCGGGCATTCTGGCTGGTGTAGACGCCGCCTTCTACGGCGCGCGGCCGGAGGCGTTCGATTTCGCCGCGCTGATCGATGCGATGGCGGACTACGCGGCACGCCACATCGAACAGGGCGGGCGGCTTGGCCATGTCACGCGCCACATGGTCGGGCTGTTTCACGGGCTGCCCGGCGCGCGCCGCTACCGCCAGATCCTGTCTACCGCCGCTACGCGGCCCGGGGCCGGGCCGGACGTGCTGAAGACGGCTTTCGCGGCGGTCGAATTCGGTGGAGGGGCCGCCGAAGCGGCCTGATCTCAGTCCCTGAGGATCATGCGGTCGCCACGCACGTCGAAACCCGACAGCGAGCCGATGAAGTTCATGCCAAGCAGACTTTGGCTCAGCATGCCGGGAGCGGCGACCATCACCGGCATATCCTTGCGCACGATGCCGCCGATAGCCAGCTCGCCGGTCTTGACCGCCGCGGCGCGCGCCATGCCGTTGGCGGTCGAAACCGGTATGGTGTAGTTGAGCGCCGCCGGATTGAAGCCGGCGGCCTGAGCGTCCTCCGAAGTCAATACGGTGCTGGTCGCGCCGGTGTCGACAACGGCCCGCACCGGATTGCCATTGACCAGGATGCGCGCCTCGAAGTGACCGTTGTCGGCCTTGTCCAGGGTCACCGTCGCGTGACCGTCTTCGACGCCGAGCGCCAGCGGGCTGCCGGGAACGAGGCCCGCGGTCACGCGGCTGGCGACGTCCTGCAGCTCGTAACGATATTGGTAGCCGGCGATCAGCGCGAGCACGATAGCCGCCCATGCACCGAGGTTGCGGGCCATCACTCCCAGCGGAGCTGACCGCAGCAAGCCCGCGCCGATAAGGGCGCCGAAAGCCCCAAGCCAGATCAGCCGGCCAAAATCGTAATTCTCGACGCCGAGCGTGCTGCCGGCGGAATCGTGGAGCATGAGCAGGGCTGCCCCCACGCCGATCACCGCCATCACAATCCAGAACAGCCGGCTGCTCATCCGTCCCTCGCTAGAGTGCGTCGCGTTCGCGCGCCATGCGGGTACGGCGCGTTTCGCGGCGCGGCCGGCGCTCGACGGTTTCCAGCCGGGCCGGCAGTTCGGCCATCACATTGCGGCGCGTTTCGGGCGTCATCCCCATCCAGGCGCCGATCTCCTCGCGCGTGCGGCCGCAACCGAAGCAGAAGCCGGTTTTCATATCGATCGAGCAGACCAGGATGCAGGGAGATTCGATGGCCGTCATGACTTTCTCTGGAGGAACTCCATTCGGAATCCGCTCTTCCATCTCCACATGGTGCAACGGCAAAGCCAATGCAAGCCCTCGCGATAGCGCCTTCCGTGGCCGCCTTTGCGGCAAGTCAGGAAGGACGATCGGGGAGGTTGTGCCGATCACGCAACGCGGCTATGCCGCTCCTCCACTCCAGGAACGATTGTCACGACATGACCAGTGCACTGCCTTTCGACGATTTCCGCAATCTGCTCGACAATTTGCCGGCGGCCGACCTCAAAGCCGAGGCGCGCGTGCGCACGCTGTTTGCCAAGGCGGACAAGCCTCGGAATTCGCTTGGCCGCGTCGAGGACATCGCCGCATGGCTCGCCGCATGGAGTGGCCGGGCTCCGCCTGCGGTGACAAGGCCCTTGATGGCTGTCTTTGCCGGTAACCACGGCGTGACCCGACATGGTATTTCGCCGCGTCCGGTTGCGGCCACCGCCAACGCGGTCGAGCTTTGCGCGGCCGGCGGTGCCGCGATCAACCAGATCTGCATTGCCTATGATCTGGGGTTGAAGGTGTTCGATCTTGCCCTGCACATCCCGACCGGCGACATCACAGAGGATGCGGCGCTTGACGAGCGCGGATGCGCGGCCACCATGGCCTTCGGCATGGAAGCGATTGCCGGCGGCACCGACCTGCTTTGCCTCGGCGATCTCGGCGTCGGCAATTCCACCGTCGCCGCCGCCCTGTTCGCCGCGCTGTTCGGCGGCAGGGGCGCCGACTGGGTCGGCCCGGGATCCGGCGCCGACGCGGCGATGCAGGTGCGCAAGGCAGAGGTGGTCGATGCGGCGTTGGCCTTTCACGGCCACCATCTCGAAGATCCGCTGGAGGCCCTGCGCCGGGTTGGCGGCCGCGAGTTCGCGGCGATAGCTGGCGCAATCCTCGCCGCGCGGATGCAGCAGATACCGGTACTGCTCGATGGCTTCGCGGCAACGGCAGCCGCGGCTGTGCTGCATGCAGCAAACCCCGCAGCGCTTGATCATTGTCTTCTCGCCAGCCTGTCGCCGGAGCCCGCCCATGCAAGGGCCGCAGAGCACCTCGGGCTGCGTCCGCTGCTCGATCTCGGCATCGGTCATGGCGAAGGTGCGGGAGCGGCTCTGGCGGCCGGGCTCGTCAAGGCAGCGGCACTGACCAGTTCAGGCATGGCGGCGGCTGTTCGGGGCTAGAGCGTTCGCGCCTCGACGTCTCAACGTCTGAGATTGGGGATACGGTAGACGACCGAGATGTATTTCGAATTCGAGCGTGTCTCGACTATCGAACCGCCAAGGCCTTCCGCGATCCTTCTGCTCGCGACGTTCTCTTCTGCGACAGGATACTCGAAGCAATCCGGATTGAATTCCTCAGACGCCCATGCCGCAACGGCGGCAACGGCCTCACGGCCGATGCCGTTTCCATGTACATCCTCCCTTATCCAAATTCCGATCTCGGGACAGGCAGTCTTGGCCGCGTGAAGGCCGACAAGCCCCAGGCAGCGACCGTCCGCCAACGAACGCGCGACGAAATGCAAATCCGATCCGTCAAGGATCGGGGCAAGCCAGGATCGCCATACCTCGGCAAAGGCCGCTGGTGATCGGGGTGGTTCCCACTGCATGAAACGAGTGATCGCGGGAGTGATGGCGGCAAAGACTTCCGCGGCATCGTCGGACGTGAACAGCTTCAGACGAAGTCGCTCCGATTTGATTTCGACGCCACTGGCATCCCAATCTGCCGTCATTGCGGTCTGCGTGCCTTCTTCCAGTCCTTGTCGACGCAGGTCTGCAGGGGTACTACCGCCGCCGCGCGGCCACCGCCGCGGTCGGCAGCGCCGGCAGTTCCTCCATCACCCGGCTTAGCGGGAAGATGGCGATCGCTTCTGTGCCCTCGCGCAGCTTGGAGTGAAGCTCGAACTCGCCGCCATGCATGGCGAGCAGCCCTTGCACGATCGGCAGGCCAAGCCCGGTGCCTTGCTCGGCGCTCTTGATGGCGATCGAACCCTGGCCGAAGGCTGAAAGCACGACCGGAATCTCGTCCTCGGGAATGCCGGGGCCGTTGTCCTTGATCGAAATGTATTGGCCGCCGCCCGCCGTCCAGCCGACCCGCACGCGGATCTCGCCGCCGGTGGCGGTGAATTTGATGGCGTTGGACAGAAGGTTGAGCGCGATCTGGCGCACGGCGCGCTCGTCGGCGAACAGGCGCGGCAATGTCTGTTCGAAATCCTGGACGACGCGGATGTCCTTGTTGCGCGCCTTCAGCTCCATCATGTGGCAGCAATCCTCGACGATGTTGAGCAACATCACCGGCTCCTCGTTGAGCTGGTAGCGGCCGGCCTCGATGCGCGACAGGTCGAGGATCTCGTTGATCAGGTCAAGCAGGTGCTGGCCTGAATCATGCACGTCATGGGCGTAGTCGCGATAGGTGGGATTGCTCATCGGCCCCAGCACCTCGTTCGCCATCACCTCGGAAAAACCGAGAATGGCGTTGAGCGGCGTGCGCAATTCATGGCTCATCGAAGCGAGGAAACGCGATTTTGCAAGGTTGGCGTCCTCGGCCCGCCGCCGCGCCTCGTCCGACATCGATTTCGCCGTCTCCACCTCGGCGATCAGCGCGTCCTTTTCGGAGCGGAACGACAAGAGCAGCAGGGAGAAGCGATTGAGGTGACTGGCGATATAGGTGAAGAAAGGCAGCGACAGGACAAGCAGCCCGGCCATGATCGCCTCGACCGGCATCCACGATTTGGCCGCGGCATAGGCGTAGAGCGCCACCGGAACCGCGAAGGTCGCCAGCAGCGCTCCGCTCAGGGATGAAGCCATCAGTGCTGTCCCTGCCATGGCAAACAACAGCACCACCGCCTTGAGCACCTGGAACTGGTCGACCTCGCAGGCGCCGCAGCCCAGCCAGACGAACCAGGCCCAGCCCAGACCGCAAAGGAAATGGCCGACCAGCAATTCCCTTCGCGTTTGCAATGAGTTGAGCTCGGAAGCTTCCGTACGCTCGATGCGCCGCGCCATG
The DNA here is from genome assembly GCF_004794715.1 of Mesorhizobium sp. M8A.F.Ca.ET.207.01.1.1. Taxonomy (NCBI): domain Bacteria; kingdom Pseudomonadati; phylum Pseudomonadota; class Alphaproteobacteria; order Hyphomicrobiales; family Phyllobacteriaceae; genus Mesorhizobium; species Mesorhizobium sp. M8A.F.Ca.ET.207.01.1.1. The sequence continues at coordinate 441,550 of NZ_SRUS01000006.1, forward strand.
AAGACGACAGTCGTATAGCAGGTGAGCGTAAACAACGCCCAGAGCCCGATCTCATTGCCGATGCCGGCCAGACGGCCGGCCGCGGCGATCGCCAGGACGAGCAACGGGATGACCACGGCGCCGCTTGTCATGGCTCGGGCGTGCAGCTTCAGCAGTTCACGGTCGAAATCGGGATTGCCGGCCTGCTGCGAAAGACGGTCGCGCGTCTTGCGCACCGCGCGTGCGACATCGCTGTTGCGATGCCGTTTCCTGCGGTCCACTATGAACTTGTCCGCTGTGTTCGAGCGTTGCAAGGGCATCAAGAGCTTCAATTTATGCGCGCAGCGATTTCAAGGTGTTAAGCTACGTTCGAATGATTAATCAACCGTTTGCCATATGAGCCGTTCCTGGTCGCCAAGGTCGCGCCCGCGGTACGCGGCACCGCGCCCGAGAAGCCCGTGGCGCAAGCTGCTGGATTACGGGCTGGCCGTCATCATTCTGGGGCTGCTGATCCTGCTTGCGGCGCGTCTCGACCGAGTGGAGACGCGCAAGACGCAGGGTAGCGCCATCATCAATGACGGCGATTCGATCACGCTCGGCACCGAGCGCATCCGCATGCGCGGCATCGACGCCCCGGAATACACCCAGACCTGCCGCAAGAACGGCGCCGATTATGCCTGTGGCACGCTGGCGCGCCAATCACTGGTGCGTCTGATCGGCGGCAGGCCGGTCACCTGCAGCGGCTGGCAGCGCGATCGCTATGGCCGGTTGCTCGGCGACTGCAAGGCAGGCGCCACCGACCTCAACCGTGCCCAGGTCGAAGCGGGCTGGGCCGTCGCCTATGGCGACTTCGAAGGCGTGGAAGCGACCGCCCGCGCGGCAAAAGTCGGTATCTGGGCGGGCACGTTCGACCAGCCGCAGGACTGGCGCGACAGCCACCACGGCGATGTCGTGGAGCGAAAACATGGCACGCTGGCGTCGATCGGCGACGCGGCGCGCGAGATATTTCGCTTCTGGTGAAGCGCGTCTGCGGAAAGAAAAGGAGGATCGAAATGAAGCTGTTCGACGGCGGTCGTGCGCCCAACCCACGCCGGGTTCGCGTTTTCCTCGCCGAAAAAGGGATCACGGTTCCGTTGGTGCCCGTCGACATGGGCGCGCTGGAACACAAGCAGCAGTCGGTCAGTTCGCGCAATCCGCTGCGGCGCCTGCCGGTTCTGGAGCTTGATGACGGCACCATCCTCACCGAATCCGTCGCAATCTGCCGCTATTTCGAGGAGCTTTATCCCGAGCCGGCATTGTTCGGGCGCGGCGCGCTTGGCAAGGCACAGGTCGAGATGTGGCAGAGGCGGATGGAGTTCAACCTGCTCAGCAGCGTCGCGCAGGCTTTCCGCCACATCCATCCGGCCATGAAGGAATGGGAAATCCCGCAGATTCCCGAATGGGGCGAGGCCAACAAGCCGAAGGCGGTGGAGTTTCTCAGGCTGCTGGACGCTGAACTCGGCAACCGTGAATTCGCCGCCGGCGACAGCTATTCGATCGCTGACATCACCGGCCTGATCGCGATCGATTTCATGAAGCCGGCACGCATCAAGGTGCCGGAGGAATGCACCAATGTGCTGCGTTGGCATCAGGCTGTCTCGAGCCGGCCGAGTGCCGCCGCTTGAGCGTCGAACTCGACAGGCTCGCCGCGACGGTCCGCGCTTGCCGCATCTGCGTCGACAATCCCGTCGGCAAACCGCTGCCGCATGAGCCGCGTCCGGTGCTGCGACCCTCGTCCAGCGCCCGCATCCTGATCGCCAGCCAGGCTCCGGGGACCAAGGTGCATCTGTCGGGCATGCCATTCACCGACGCATCCGGCGACCGCCTGCGCAACTGGCTCGATGTGAGCAGCGACGAATTCTACGACATCGAGAAATTCGCCATCGTGCCGATGGGCTTCTGCTTTCCCGGACAAGACTCCAAGGGCGGCGATCTGCCGCCGAGGCGTGAGTGCGCTCCGGCCTGGCGCTCGCCCTTGATGGCGCTGATGCCGCGGATCGATCTGGTGCTGACGATCGGCATCTATGCGCAGACCTGGCACATGGGCGCGGCGCGCCGCCCCTCGCTGACGGAAACGGTGATGAACTGGCGCGCCATCTGGGAGAATTCTGTCGGCCCCAAAGTGCTGCCGCTGCCGCATCCGTCCTGGCGCAACACTGGCTGGTTGAAGCAGAATCCGTGGTTTGAAATGGATTTGCTGCCTTTCCTGCGGTCGGAAATCCGCTATCGCCTCGGCTAGGCATTAAGCAAGAAATCACTCGCTTTTGACGCGAGTGGCAGAATTTCTTTCTTGTGAATGGCCTAAACAAAAGGGAATATAGCGAAACCATTCCACCAGGAGCTTCCGATGGATCGCCTTGACCGAAAAATTCTCCGCCTCCTGCAGGAGGACGCGACGCTTGCGGTCGCCGACGTCGCCAAGAAGGTCGGCCTGTCGACCACACCGTGCTGGCGGCGCATCCAGAAGCTCGAGGAAGAGGGCGTCATCAAGCGGCGCGTCGCCATTCTCGACCACGAAAAGGTCAATGTGCGGGTCACGGTCTTCGTGTCGATCCGCACCAATTCGCACAGCCATGAATGGCTGCGCCGGTTTTCCGAGGTCATCCAGGAATTTCCCGAGGTGGTCGAATTCTATCGCATGAGCGGCGACGTCGATTATCTCTTGCGCGTCGTGGTGCCCGATATCGCCGCCTACGACGCCTTCTACAAACGGCTGATCGCCAAGATCGAGATCCGGGACGTGTCGTCGTCCTTCGCCATGGAGCAGATCAAGTACACGACCGAAATCCCGCTCGACTACATGGTGCTGGACAAGGAGTCGGGCGCGAACGCGGCCTGATCGCGCCGTTCAATTCTTCTTCTTGTTGAGGAAACTCCAGGGCGAGTTCACCGGCAATATGACGGAGTCCGGAACCGTGTCGACGCCCACGACATCGGCTTTGCGTACGGTATAGCCGGACTGGATGACGCTGACGCCGTCGAGAATGAACAACTGGCTTTTCTCCATGTCCGGCTTCAAGTCACCGGTCACGGCGACAGGCTGGTAGGCTTGCGACATCTTGTAGGGATGGGCAGGCGTGACCAGCACGATCTGGTTGGGAGGAGGCGTCGGCATATGGCTGCACGCGCCGGTCCAAGGCACCAGCAGGAACTGATAAACGAGATCGCCGTCGCGATCGACCGGCAATGCATAGCCGGCTAATTGTATCGTTTTGTCCTGCAGGACGACCGACAGCGTCTCGCCGTGATCCGGCAGTTTCGCCGCGATCATCGGCAGGCCGGCGTCTTCGGCGACCGCCTGGGTGACCGGGCGCAAATCCTTCCAGAGGATGTGCGTGGCCTCGGCCGAGGCGCCGGCGGTGGAGCGGGCAAGCGCGGCCGCAAGCGCTATGATCGACTTGAAATGGTTCATGGCCGCATCCCTTTGCGGGCAAGTAAAGACACTGCTGTCGGCGGCGTCAATGCTCGAGCCGCATCACATGGCGGCGAGAACCGGCCATGCCGGTCTCGTGGAAACCGCGGCTGGCAAACATGTCGTGAAAGCCCATGAAACGGTAGCTCGGCGAGGCCTCGTCCACCGGATAGGCTTCTATGATGCGCGCACCATTGGCGAAGGCATGGTCAATGGCAGCATCGAGCAATGCCGTAGCAAGGCCACCGCCGCGCAAGGCCCTTGGCACATAGAAGCAGACGATCGACCACACACCTGTCTCGCCGTCGTCCTGCTGCTTCGATAGCTTACGATAGGTCTCTCGCGGCGCGACCGAGCACCAGGCTACGGCCTTGCCGCCGACATGGGCGAGGATGCCGACCGGCGTGCCAGCATCGATGAGCGCCATCATCTGGCGTTTCTTCTCGTCGGTCTGGGCGGGCTCGGGGCTGTGGCGCCAAGCCATGCACCAGCAATATTTTGGCGCACCCGGCTGCTCGAACAACGTTTCGAAGCTGGCGCGTGTTGCCCGTGTCACCTCGGTGAAAAGGATATCGGCGCCGTCAAACTTTCCTGGCGGCGAGGCGTTCAAGCGTTTTGGCATCCGACAGTTCCTTGGCGGCGTCCTTGCCGATCCAGCGGGCGGTCTTGTCCAGGGAGGTCGCAAGTTTCCGAGCCAGGGCAAGGGCGGGGGCATGCAGGCCCATCGATCGCTTGCCGATCTGCCGCAGCGCCCAATTGACCGCTTTGCGGACGAAGTTTCGCTCATCGCCGGCATAGGATTCGATCAATGGCAGGTAAGGCAGGAACGTCGCGTCCGATTCCTTCTTCAGATGCACGGCTGCCCATGCCAGCATGGCGAAGGCTGTACGGCGGACGAATTCGCGCTCGTCGGCGGCGAACTCTTCGACCAGCTGGCGCCAGAACGGGGTGTCCACGAACAGGTCGGAGACGGTGTCGACGATCTCCCATGAGTCGAAATCGCCGGCCCAGCGGCGGCACTCTTCGATGGCGATCTTTTTCGGCTCGCCGGTGAAGGCCGCCATCAGCCGCGCCTCGCGAATGCCTGTGTCCCATAGCGCGAGGGACCGTTCATGGTTGCGCTTCACCTTGCGCGCCAAGGGCCGCAAATCCGCATTGCCGATGCCGAGCGCGGTCGCGTTGTTGATGCCGAACCGCGCCATGCCGGCGCGGTTTTCCTCGGTTCCGATCGAACGCAGATGAGCGACGATATCCTGCGCGGTCCAGCCTGGAGCGGGCAGGGACATCGTCGCCTACTTCTCCAGCCGCGCCAGCAGCGAGGACGTGTCCCAGCGCTTGCCGCCCATCGCCTGCACATCCTTGTAGAACTGGTCGACAAGCGCTGTCACCGGCAGCCTGGCGCCGTTGCGGTCGGCCTCCGCCAGGCAGATGCCGAGGTCCTTGCGCATCCAGTCGACGGCGAAACCGAAATCATATTTGCCGGCATTCATGGTCTTGTGCCGGTTTTCCATCTGCCAGGAGCCGGCCGCACCCTTGGAAATCACCTCGATCACCTTTTCGATGTCGAGCCCGGCCTTCTTGCCGAAATGGATGCCTTCCGACAGGCCCTGCACCAGTCCGGCGATGCAGATCTGATTGATCATCTTGGTGAGCTGGCCGGCACCCGCCGACCCCATCAGCCCGACCATGCGGGCAAAGGCGTCGATGACCGGCCTGGCCCTGTCGAACGCAGCCTCATCGCCGCCGACCATCACGGTCAGCACGCCATTCTCGGCGCCGGCCTGGCCACCGGAGACCGGCGCGTCGAGGAATGAGAACCCGCTCGCCTGCGCGGCTTCCGCCAGTTCGCGCGCGACTTCCGCCGAAGCCGTGGTGTTGTCGATAAAGACCGAGCCTTTCTTCATCGCCTTGAAGGCGCCTTCGGACCCTGTGGTCACCGAACGCAAATCGTCGTCATTGCCGACGCAGGAAAAGACGAAATCCTTGCCCTCGGCGGCCTGCGCCGGCGTCGCGGCAAGGTTGCCGCCATGTTGAGCGACCCATTGTTCGGCTTTGGCTTGGGTGCGGTTGTAGACGGTAACGTCGTGGCCGCCCTTGTTCTTCAGGTGTCCGGCCATGGGATAACCCATGACGCCCAGACCGAGAAATGCCACCGATGCCATGCCTTGTCCTTCCGGAGAAACAGAGATTTCAGTTGCGGAAGCTCTAGGCCATGCGACGAATTCGTCAAGGCGCGCACCGTCGCATCGACTGGCACAGGTCGATCAGGAACGGTTCGGCGATGCGTCAGCGATGCAGATGGATGGTGATCCGGCGCTCGATCCATTCGACGCCATGGCGCAGGATCTCGACCATCACCAGATAGACGATGGCGACCCAGACATAGGCCTGGAAGTCGAAGGATTTGGCGTAGGCGAGCTTTGCATTGCCCATGAGATCATAGACCGTGATGATGGCGACGATGGCCGAGGCCTTGATCATCAGAACCAGTTCATTGCCATAGGGCCGCAACGCCACGATGAAGGCCTGCGGCAGGACAACCTTGCGCAGCGTCTGCAGCTTGTGCAGGCCGAGCGAAGCAGCTCCTTCCCATTGGCCCCTGGGCACGCTTTCGATGGCGCCGCGCAGGATCTCGGCCTGGTAGGCCGCGGTGTTGAGCGCGAAGGCGAAGACGCCGCAGTTGAAGGCCTCGCGGAAGAACCACCACAGCCCGACGGATTCAAGCTGCAACCGGAAAGAGCCCAAGCCATAGTAGACGAGGTAGACCTGGACCAGCAGTGGCGTGCCGCGGAAGAAGTAGACGTAGCAGTAGGCAATGCCGGACAGGAAGCGGCTCTTCGACATGCGGCCATAGGTGACGGGCAACGAAAAGATCGCGCCGACCACCATCGAAATCGCCACGAGCGACAGCGTCGTCCAGAGGCCCTGCAGATAGGCTGGCGCATATCTGGCAAAGAACTCGCCATTCCAGGCATAGATGAGATAGGCGAGGATACCGAGGCCGAAGAGAATCCAGAGGCCGACGAGCGCGTACCCGACGATACGGGTGCGCGGCCAGCCGCGTGCCCGCGGCGGCGGCCGGTCGACGGAGATGGCTTGACTGACGCTCATCGTGCCTCCCTCCGCCCCAGCGAGCGCAAGATGAACCCGGTCGCGATCGATGACAGGATCGCCAGAGCGAGGAAAACCAGCGCGGCCACGCTGTAGAACAGGAAGGCGTGTTTCGTGACACGCGCCGCCACGCCGGCGTTGCGCAAGGTTTCGGCGAGGTTGACGACCGAGACCAGTGCGGTGTCCTTGAGCAGGCTGAGCCAGCAATTCTCGAGGCCGGGAAAGGCGATGCGCAGCAGCTGAGGCAGGATCACCTTGCGCATGGTCAGCCATGTCGACAGGCCGATTGCGTAGCCGCCCTCATACTGGCCCTTGGGAATGGCGCGAAAGGCGGAAAGAAACACCTCGCTGGCATAGGAGGAAAAGATCAGCGACAGCACGATCATGCCGGCGATGAAGCTGTCGACGTCGATCGTCGCCTCGGGCTTGAAGAGGCGGATGACGTATTGCAGCAGGATGGGCATGCCGAAGAAGAACAGGAACAGCGTCACCAGTTCCGGCAGGCCGCGAAACACGGTGGTGTAGATGTTGGCGGCCACCCGCAGCGACGGTTCCTCGGATTGCTTGGCCCAGGCTACGAAAAAGCCGATCGTCAGGCCGATCGGCAGCGTGGCAAGGGCAAGCGCGATGGTGACCAACGCGCCATAGGCAATATCGTCACTCCAGCCCTCGGGTCCCCAACTCAGCAGTGTCCATATGCTTTGGGCTGGCATTGACTGGTCTTACCCCACGGCGCTCCCGAGATGAACAAGGCGGCAGGGGACCCCTGCCGCCTTGGCAACAGACTATCAGGACTCGGCGCCGTAGACGTCGAACTTGAAGTACTTGTCGTTGATTTCCTTATATTTTCCGTTGGCGCGGATGGCGTCTATGGCGGAATTCAGCTTGTTGACCAAGTCGGTATCGCCCTTGCGAACGGCGATGCCGGCGCCAGGTCCGAAGATTTCGACCGGTTGCGGCGAGGGCTGGCCGAGGATCTTGCAGCAGGCGCCGTCTGGCGAATCAAGCCACTGCTGCAGCACGACGATATCGTCCTCGATGGCGTCGAGACGGCCATTGGCAAGATCTGCCTGCTCCTCGGGGCTGCTCGGATAGCCCTTGACGGTGCTGTCGGTGTAGGTCTTCGAGGCATAGTTGAAATGCGTCGTCGTGGTGGCCACACCGATGTTCTTGCCGGCGAGGTCTTCCTTGGTCACGCCCTTCAGAGGCGAATCCTTCGGCACGGCGATTGCGGACGGCGTATTGTAGTATTTGTGCGAGAAGTCGACCTTCTCCTTCCTCTCCGGCGTGATCGACATCGAGGCGACGATGGCGTCGAACTTGCCGGCCTGAAGTGCGGGAATGATGCCGTCCCAATCCTGGGCCACGAAGGTGCACTTGACCTTCATCTCATCGCAAAGCGCCTTGGCGATGTCGATGTCGAAGCCGACAAGCTGGCCATCGGCGGTGAGGTTGTTGAATGGGGGGTAGGCGCCCTCGGTGCCGATCCTCAGGGTCTTTTCCTGGGCCTGGGCTACGCCGAGCGTCAGCAGCGCAGCCGATGCGGCGAGCGCGATACGCAGTGCAATACGCATGATAGTCCTCTCTTTATGGTCCCGGCCGTCGTTCCGAAACGGCTCTGTGGGGCGGTGCTTTTGACCGCCCGCTGGGCCGATACTCCCACTCTTTCCAAGAAAAAAGCAACTGCAAAACCGCCAAAATCGGCAATGGGCTTCTGCCGTTACGTTACTTCTCAAGCAACGAGGTCGGTCGTTCGCTCGATGAAGTCGGCTATGGATTTCGTGTCGTCGAGGTCGAACACCGGCAAGCTCTGGCCGGTGATGGCGAAATCCGCGGCGATGGCGACAATATTGGGATCACCCGCCGCAAGCGGCGTCCGCTCCTTTGCTTCCAGTCGCCTCGTTTCGATCTTGCGGTGGGGTTCGCGCTTGTAGCCTTCCACCAGCACGATGTCGCATGGGGCGAGCCGCGAGAGGATGGCGTCCAGCGGCGGCTCATCCTCGCCGCGCAACTCGTGCATCAACGCCCAACGATTGCCTGACACGATCGCAACCTCGGTGGCGCCGGCCTGGCGATGGCGGAAGCTGTCCGCGCCTGGCTTGTCGATGTCGAAATCATGGTGGGCGTGTTTGACCGTCGATACCTTCCAGCCGCGCCGCACGAGCTCGGCGACCAACTTCTCGGTCAGTGTGGTCTTGCCGGAGTTTTTCCAGCCGGTGATGCCGAAGACGCGTCTGTTCATGACGTCATGCTCTGCAACAGGCGCGCGGCCTGGGCAAGATCGTCCGGCACATTGATGTTGAAGAAAGGGTCGATGGATTGCCCGGCGGATTGCAGGATCGGGAATTCAACCTCGACATGGCCATGCTGCTCGATGAAGGCCGAAACCCGCTTGTTGTGCTCATCGACCAGGAAATGCCGCAAGGCGTCGCGGCATCCGACCGGCCATAGCGCGAAGGTCGGGTGCAGCCGGCCTGCCGAGAAAGCGACCGCGATCGAACCGGGACGTTGACCGGCTGCCGCCGCCAGACGATCGACGAGATCCAGCGGCAGGAAAGGCGTGTCGCCGGCAGCGGTGACGATCGCCGTGCACGGCGTGCCGGCAGCGGCCCATTCGAGGCCGGTGAGGATTCCGGCAAGCGGCCCGGCAAAGCCTTGGACGGTATCGGCAAGGACCGGTAGCCCGAAATGGGCGAACCGTGCCGGGTCGCCATTGGCGCTAAGCGCCAGGGTCTCGAACTGCGGGCTAAACCGCCACAGGATCTGGTCAAGCACACAGCCGCCGCCAAGCGGCAACAGGCTTTTATCGCCACCGCCCATCCGTCTCGATTGGCCACCGGCCAGAATGATCCCTGCGACATCCCGATTCATTCTGCCCAGCCTGTACGCCAGCCCCGTGAAATCGCAAGCGACTTTACGGGCGCCGCTAGATTCCGTCCGGCGCCATGGCCGGCCCGGTGCTTTCAGCGACGATCCTTCGCCGGCCGACGACGCGCTCGCGATAAAGCGCATAGAGACCCGAGCCGACGACTATTGCCGCACCGGCGATCATCGGCATGTCCGGCACGTCACCGAAGATGATCAAGCCAAGCAGGATCGACCAGAGGAGCGCGGTGTAGCGAAACGGCGCGATGAAGGAGATTTCGCCCGAACGCATCGCCATGATGATGAATTGATAGCCGATCAGCACCAGCACCGCGGCCAGTGCCAGCAGCGCCGTGCTTTTGCCGGTCATCGGGGTCCAGCCACCCATCGGCGTCAACAGGAAGGCACCGACGACGGTCATGGCAAGCGCGGTGGCGGTCGAGACCAGCATCGTCGGGATGGCCTGGGGGATGCGTTTGGTGGCGAGGTCCCGCACCGTGCAGCACGCGACGGATGCCAGCGCCACCAGCGAGTAAACGCTGAAGCCCTCGAAACCCGGCCGCACGATGATCATAACCCCGGCAAAACCGATAGCGATCGCCAGCCAGCGCCGCCAGCCGACCGTTTCGCCGAAAAACAGCGCCGCGCCCATCGTCACCGCCAGCGGCAGCGCTTGCAGGACGGCCGAGACACTGCCAATCGGCAAATGCGCGAGCGCAACCAGGAAGGACACGGTAGCGCCCGCTTCACTCAGCACACGGATCGCCACCAGTGGCTGCAGCATCAGGCGAGGCTGGAAAAGCGCGCCGCGTTGCCAGGCCAGCAGGCCGACGAAGAGCGAGGCGAATGCCCCTCTGATCAGCATGACCTGCGCCATGTTCATCGACTGCGAAGAGTATTTGGTAATGGCGTCGTTGAGCGTGAAGCCAACCATCGCCACCACCATGAACAACGCGCCGCGAAGATTTGGGGAAAGGGGCAAGACATCTACCGGTTGCTTTGGCAAGCAAGCCTGTAACAGCCCGCCACGAAACAGCAATGGCAAAGGGCTGGGCCAGCGCCGGATACCCATCTTCGCTGGCGTGAAATCATCCCGGATCAGGCACGAATTCGGTCGGAAGGCGGCGTCGCCTCCCGACACTTGTACAGCCGAGGCGACGTCTATTTCTTCGGCGTCAGCACCTCGGTGCCGTTGCCGTCCTTGCCGGCGATGGTCCACAGGCCATGCAGCGACCCGTCATCCTCGACCTTGTAGACGACGAGGCCGATATCCTTGCCCATGACGTAGCCGGCGGAGAATGCATTGTCGTTGCGCATGCAGATGCCATCCGAAGACGAGCCGCCCGTCTCCCAATGGATCGCGCAGGTGGTCCCGCTGGTCAGTGTGATGGTGGCTTCGCCGTCATAGGCCGAACCGTCGAAATTGGTGCCGGCGACGGTGTAAGTACCGCCGATCGACTGGGCAGCCGCAGGCAGGGCGGCCAGGCCGAGCAAGGCGAAGGAAAGAAGAAGTTCGCGCATAATGTAATCCCCCGAGAAAGCGATGAACCGCTACGGAACGGAGGCTAGGCGGGAAACCGTCACCAGTAAATCAGACGGATATTTGCGGACAAAGATTTGTTTGCGGTGTGGCTAAAATGCTCATGGCTGCCTACGGCTCATGGCCCCTTGAGGCTGCCGGCGATGACGCCGACCAACGGGTCATATTTCGATTTCAGCGCCGGCGGATAATCGATCCAGACCGTGCGGATGACGCCATCCCTGCCAAACAGCCGCCGCTCATAGAAGATCTTTCCATCCTTCACGCCCGACAGCACCGCCCAGTCCTTGCCGGCCTTGCTGTAGGTGACTTCGTACCCTGGTTCATCGCTCGCCTTTTCGCCGGCAATGAACCCCTTCGGCGTGTCGTCATCGACATTGAATATGCCGGAGCAGGTCAGGCTGGCGCCGTCCGCGCTCAGCCACATCTGGCCGTCGCCATTTTCAGGCTCGGGCTGGCGATCGGTGAAGATATCGCCGGGAAAGGTGCAGACGGTGCCGAAGCGCTCGTTCACATAGGTGGATTGCGCGGCAATAGCGGTGGTCGCCGAGACCACGGCTAGAGATGTCACGATTGAATAGAGCCACCGCATGTCTGACCCGAAGCCGATGATTGCGGGGCAATTCTTGCACAGACAGACGAGAAGGTCAGCCGCCCGTGACACTCATATGGCGTGACACCGAAGGGCGGCTGGTGCGGCGGTCGATGATGAAGTCATGACCTTTCGGCTTGCGGCCGATGGCTTCGTCTATGGCGTCAGCGACAAGTTCGTTGCCTTCGGACGCGCGCAACGGCGCGCGCAGATCGGCCGCATCCTCCTGGCCAAGGCACATATAGAGCGTGCCCGTGCAGGTCAGCCTGACCCGGTTGCAGCTTTCGCAGAAATTATGCGTCATCGGCGTGATGAAGCCGAGTTTTCCGCCGGTCTCGGCGACATGGACATAACGGGCCGGGCCACCGGTCTTGAAGGGGATATCTGTCAGCGTGAACTGGCGCTCAAGCGAAGCGCGCAGCAGCGACAGCGGCAGATACTGGTCGGTGCGGTCGGCGTCGATCTCGCCCATCGGCATGGTCTCGATGACGGTCAGGTCCATGCCGCGGCCATGCGCCCAGCGCATCATCTCGGGCAGTTCGACGTCGTTGAAATCCTTCAACGCCACCGCATTGAGCTTGACTTTCAATCCGGCCGCCTGAGCCGCGTCGATGCCGGCCATGACCTTGCCGAGATTGCCCCAGCGAGTGATGGCGTGGAATTTGTCGGCATCGAGCGTGTCGAGCGAAACGTTGATGCGCTTGACACCACGATCGGCGAGTTCGGCGGCGAAGCGCGAAAGCTGCGAGCCGTTGGTCGTCAGCGTCAGCTCTTCCAGCGCGCCGCTTTCAAGGTGCCGCGAAAGCTGGCGCACCAAGTGCATGATGTTCTTGCGCACCAGCGGCTCACCCCCGGTGAGGCGCAACCGCTTGACACCCTTTTCGATGAACACGGTGCAGAGCCGGTCGAGTTCTTCCAGCGACAACAGGTCCTTCTTGGGCAGGAAGGCCATATCCTCGGCCATGCAATAGGTGCAGCGGAAATCGCAGCGGTCGGTGACCGACACTCTGAGATAGCTGATCGTGCGACCGAAGGGGTCGATCATGTTCATGTTCGAGCGTTTCCGTGGCCGTTAACGGCGTCGTTATATACAGCTATGTGATACGATCCAGCCCGCCATTCAAGATAGCTTGCCTTGATCTTTGGTAACATTCCCCGACCGACATTGCGTGTCGGACGCCGTTGACGCCTTTGCGTACGGAGCGAAGCAGCGTAGGGAAGGGGAATTCAAGCAGGATCGACCATGACGGCGCCGAAAGAACTGAGGGTCTCGAAGGACCGCAAGGTGCTCACCGTGACGTTTCCGGGCCACCAGCCGTTCGAGCTGCCGGCGGAGTTGCTGCGCGTGGCGTCGCCTTCCGCGGAAGTGCAGGGTCATTCGCCGGAACAAAGGGTGACGGTTCCCGGCAAACGCAATGTGGCCATCCTGAAGATCGAACCGGTCGGCAATTACGCCGTGCGCATCACCTTCGATGATTTCCATGACACCGGCATCTTCACCTGGAATTACCTGCACACGCTCGGCCACGAGAAGGACGCACGCTGGAGCGTCTATCTCGCGGAACTCGCCGAGAAGGGCCTGAGCCGCGATCGTTAGCCGCCATTGCGTCGTCAAAACGTCACGTGTCGGGAGTAGGGGCGGCGGATCGGGAGACGGAAAATGTCGGTCATCACCACAATCGAACAACTCGAAGCCCTTTACGGACTGCCCGGCGAAGCCTCCGTGGTCAAGGAACTCGACCATGTCATTCCCGAATACGCCGCCTTTATCGAAGCGTCCCCCTTCGTCGCTCTCGCGACCAGCGGCCCAGAGGGGCTGGACTGTTCGCCGCGCGGCGATCTCGCGGGTTTCGTGCGTATCGTCGATGCGAAAACGCTGATGATGCCGGACCGGCGCGGCAACAACCGTGCCGATTCGTTGAAGAACATCATCCGCGACCCGCGCGTCGGCCTGCTGTTCCTGGTGCCGGGCTCCGGCACGACGCTGCGCGTCAATGGCCGGGCGCATATCACCACGGATGCGGCGTCGTGTGCGTCGTTCATGGTCGACGGCAAGCCGGCGCGTTCGGTCACGGTGATCGATGTCGATTCGGTCTATTTCCAGTGCGCCCGGGCGATCGTGCGGTCGGAACTGTGGAATCCGGAGAGGCATGTCGATCCGAAATCGCTGCCGACACCCGGAAAGATCCTGGAAATCACCAGCCGCAAGAATATCGACGGCGAAACCTACGACAGGGAATGGCCGGAGCGGGCTAAAAAATCGATGTGGTAGTGAGTTGAGGGGCGGAAAGGCCGATCACGCCTCGTTCAGCACGTCATAGATCTTGCGCATCTGCTCGCCGATCATGTCGCATTGTTCCGGCGTCGACTGGCTCATCGCCTTCTCGATCAGCGCCATATGCACTTTCAGCGCCTGCATCAGCAGCGCCTCGCCGCCTTCGGTCAGCGTAAGCCGCAAGATGCGCTTGTCCTTCTCATCGCCTTCCCGCCGCAGTAGGCCACGCGCCTCGAGCTGCGGCAACAGCATGGTGATGTTGGAGCGGCCGACGAGCAGCTTGCGGGCAAGGTCGTGCTGCGACATGCCGGGATGGCGATAGAGGTTCATCAGCACGTCGAGTTGCGCTGGCTTCAGGTCGAGCGGCGCGAGTTTCACCGCCAGCGTGCGCTCCAGCACATGGCACGCGCGCGCCACCGCGACCCAGTTGCGAAAACGCGGGTTGTCCCAGGGTAGCTCTTGTTTATTGTTCATCTTTGAACTATTATGTTCATGCTTGAACGTATGGATGGATTCTGACTATGGCATCATTCGGGCTGAAGGTCATCCGCGGTGTGTTTGGTGCGGCCGAACATGTCGCGCCGCGCATCACCGGACGCGCGGCTTTCGAATTGTTCTGCCGTACGCCAAGCACCAGGACATTGACTGACGGCGAGCGCCGCGCCATCGACCGCGCCGCGGAGTTCATGGCCGAGGCGCGGCATCACCGGCTGAAAACCGCGACCGGCTGCGTCATGGTTCATGAATTTCGTCCCGAGCCCGGTCGCGAGCCTGCCGGCAGCGTCCTTGTCATCCATGGCTGGCGCTCGCGCACCGAATATATGCGCGCCCTGATCGAAGGTTTTCGCGCTGCCGGCTATAGGGTCGTCTCGCTCGACCTTCCCGGTCACGGCCATTCGCAGGGCAGGCACCTGAACATGGTCAACGCCGTCGAAGCCGCCAGAGTGGCCGGTGAATGGTTCGGGCCGTTCGTGGCCGCCGTCGGCCATTCCTTCGGCGGCGCCGTCGCCACCAACGCCGTTGCCGGTTCCGTCAAGGATATCCCGCCGCTGGCGGCCGCACGCCTCGTGCTGATCGCGGCACCGAGCTCGCTGCCGGCAATCTTCGCCGACTTCAGCCGCATGCTTAATGTCGGTCCCCGCTCGCAGATCGCCATGGCCGACCGTGTTGAATATCTCTCTGGCCGGCCATTGCATGAATTCACCGGTGACCGCCAGCTCGCCCAGGCGCCCGTGCCGACGCTGGTCATTCATGCCCCCGATGACCGTGAAGTGCCGGCTGAACACGCACGACGCTATGCTGGCGCAGGCGACCATGTGCGGCTTCACTGGGCCGATGGGCTTGGCCATCGCCGCATTCTGGCCGACAAGGGCGTGGTCGAACGCGCCGTCGGCTTCGTGACCACGCAGCGCGGGGCGTCGCTGGCCCACTGAGCGGCATTCAGGCTTTCTTCTTTTCCCCGGGCTCTACGGGCAATCCGGCTGCCTTCCAGGCCGTGTAGCCGCCGAGAATATGCTTGACCGGCGAAAGCCCCATGTCTTGCGCCGTTTTGGTGGCCAGCGCCGAACGCCAGCCGCCGGCACAGAAGAAGACGAAGCTTTTTCCGGAAGCGAAGAAGGGCTTGTGGTAGGGACTTTCGGGATCGATCCAGAACTCCAGCATGCCACGGGTGACATGCTTGGCTCCGGGTATTCTGCCGTCACGTTCGATCTCTCGAGGGTCGCGGAGATCGACGAAAATGGTGCTTTCGTCTTCAAGCAGTCCTGCCGCTTCCTCGGGCGAAACCACTTCGATCTCGGCGTTGGCCTCATCCAGCAGTTCGCGATACCCTTTTTTCACG
This sequence comes from Mesorhizobium sp. M8A.F.Ca.ET.207.01.1.1, assembly GCF_004794715.1. Classification (NCBI taxonomy): domain Bacteria; kingdom Pseudomonadati; phylum Pseudomonadota; class Alphaproteobacteria; order Hyphomicrobiales; family Phyllobacteriaceae; genus Mesorhizobium; species Mesorhizobium sp. M8A.F.Ca.ET.207.01.1.1. The sequence goes on from NZ_SRUS01000006.1 coordinate 457,203, forward strand.
TCGTCCCTCCCGGCCGCAGGTTTGCTGGCAAGTCGAATTTCGAGCACAACGAACGGTGTTTGTCACGCCTCGGCGGTGTCGGCCATGGTCTTCCAGGCGGCCATTGCCCCGGCCACCGTCGCCAGCAGGGCGGCACGGGAAGCACCGTCGCGCGCCTGGATCGACATGCCGTGCTGGACCGTTGCAAAAAAGGTCGCGGCGGCACGGCAATTGAAGTCGGCAGGCAGTTCACCCTCGGCCACGCCGCGCTCGAGACGCTTCTTCAGGGCGGTTAGATTCTCGGCGCGGCGGCGCCGCAAATCCGCGCAGATCGCGCCCCGGCTCGAATCTTCGTGCAGCGCACCCAGCGCGATCAGGCAGCCCTGCGGGCGATCGGTCTGCGAATAGGCCTTTGCGGTCCGACGCAGGAACCGCTCGATCGCAAGGCGCGCCGTTGGCGCCTCTTCGAGCGCGAGCCAGATATCGGCACCTTCCACGCGGGAATAGAGATCCGTCGCCTCGAGGAACAAGGCTTCCTTGCTGCCGTAGGCGGCATAGAGGCTCGGCGAATTGATGCCCATCGCCGCCGCGAGGTCGCTGATCGACGCGCCTTCATAGCCCTTGGCCCAGAACACATCCATCGCGCGCCGCAGGGCCGCGTTTCGATCGAAGGTGCGGGGACGGCCTCTTTCCGACATGACGTTCATTTCTGTGTTGATCGATACATAAATGAGTTGACGCAATCAGGCAAGGCTGGCAGATATTTATGTATCAATCACTACATAAATGGAGAAACCGATGGCATCCAGGAATTTGAACGGCAAGGCGGCACTCGTCACCGGAGGCAGCCGCGGCATCGGCGCGGCAATCGCGCGAAGGCTCGCGGCGGAGGGGGCCGATGTCGCGCTGACCTATGTGCATGGCGAGGACCAGGCCCGCTCGGTCGTCGCCGAGATAGAGACCAAGGGCGGTCGCGCGATCGCGATCAAGGCCGACAACCGCGACGCCGAAGCCATAGACCAGGCGGTTGTCGATGCGATGACCGCCTTCGGCCGGCTCGACATCCTGGTCAACAGTGCCGGCATCTGGCGCGCCGCACCCATCGATATGCTGTCGCTTGCCGATTTCGACGAAACCATGTCGGTCAATCTGAGGGCGCCGTTCATCGCCTCGAAAGCGGCGGCAAGACACATGGGCGAGGGCGGCAGGATCATCTCGATCGGCAGCAATCTGGCCGAACGGGTCACCGACACCAACCTGGGAGCCTACTCGACCAGCAAGGCGGCGCTGGTCGGCCTGACCAAGGCATTGGCCCGCGACCTCGGGCCACGCGGCATCACCGCCAATGTCGTCCATCCCGGCTCGACGGATACCGACATGAACCCGGCCGACGGCCCGCATGCCGAACATCAGCGAAAGAAGATGGCAACTCCGCGATTCGGCAAGGCGGAGGACATCGCCGGCATGGTTGCCTGGCTCGCAGGTCCAGAGGGCCGTTTCGTCACCGGAGCCGCGCTGACCATCGACGGTGGCGCAAACGCCTGAAGACGCAGGGATCCCCGCGGCCGGGGCGACCCAAAGGTCGCCCCGGCCGTCACGATCTTGTGAAACCGTTCTGCAACAGGCCCGCCGAAATTTATGAAAGCTTAACGAAATCGGTATGAATCGGTATAGTCGCGCCTTACATCCGCCATGCGGTTAGCGGGACGGTCTAGCGTGCGGAACGGGAACCGGTTGCGGCCGGAGCGGGTGATCCATGAACTTCCTCGGTAAAAAAGCAACCGTGATGCCGCTGGTGGCGATTACGGCGACGCTGGCTTTCGGCACGCCTCAGGCAGGTGCCCAAGGGCTTTTCGACATGCTGTTCGGCGGCGGCATCAGGCATGAGCCGAACGGCGAGTTTCCGCCTCCTCCGCCAAAGCACAAGCCGAAGGCGCCGGCCGGTGGCGACGGCGGCGGTGCGAGGATCAGCAGTCCGTCCTACTATACTTACAAGGCCGACAGACTGGTGCGCGTCGACTTCTCGACGCTGGCCACCGCGCCGCAGCCGGCGGCGCCGCAAGATGCCGCTTTCGTTCCCTCGGCCACGGGTGCTGCTTTCCACGATGCCATTGCCGGCCTCAGCGACTACGAACTCTATGCCGAGCCCGACATCGCCAAGGCGCTGATCGCCTACTACTCTGCCAACCCGGATTTCATTTGGGTAGGCGGGACAAGCCCCAACAACCGTGCGCAAGATGCCGTGCGGGTGCTTGGCGAGGCTGCCAGCTACGGCCTCACGCCCGCCGACTACACGGTCGATGTGCCAGCGCTCGGTTCGACCTCGGCGGACGACGCAGCCAAGTTGAAGGAACTCGTCCGTTTCGAGATGGCGCTTTCCGCGCGTGTCCTGCGTTACGCCCATGACGCCCAGAGCGGCCGTGTCGAGCCCAACCGCATGACCGGCTACTACGATTTCCCGGCCAAGCCGCTCGACATGGTGGGCGTGCTGAAAACACTGGCGCATACACAGGAAGTTCGCACCTACCTCGAATCGCGCCATCCGCAGAATGCGGAGTACCAGGCGCTGCGCGTCGAACTGGAATCACTGCAGGCGAGCGCCGAGAACGAGATCGTCGTCGATCCGAAACTGCTGCTGAAGCCGGGCGAAACCAGCCCCGAACTGCCGAAGCTCCTGTCGCTGATCGCGCGCAATCTCGATGACGAGATGGGCGGCACCTATGGCGAGGTGCTGTCGCGGCTGGCAACCAGCGAAGTCTATGTTCCCGAACTTGTCCCGCTGATCAAGGCGGTGCAGCAGAAGGAGGGCATGAAGGGCGACGGCGTCATTGGACCGCGCACCGTCGCCTTGCTGGCGGGGACGTCGAAGGCCGACAGGCTGCTCAAGGTTCAGGTGGCGCTGGAGGAACTGCGCTGGCTGCCTTCCGATCTCGGCAGTCCGCGTGTTTTCATCAACCAGCCCGCCTTCACCGCAAGCTACATTGACGACGGCCAGGAAAAGCTGAAGACACGCGCCGTCGTCGGCCGTGTCACCAACCAGACGGCCTTCTTCTACGACCAGATCAAGCAGGTCGATTTCCATCCCTACTGGGGCGTGCCGCAGTCGATCATCGTCAACGAAATGCTGCCGAGATTGCGTGGCGATCCCGGCTATCTCGACCGTGCCGGCTATGAGGTGACGGATTCACGCGGCAAGCGCATTCCGTCGTCGGCGATCAACTGGGGCGATTATGGCGCCAACATTCCCTACAGCGTGCGCCAGCAGCCGAGCGAGGCCAATGCGCTGGGAGAATTGAAGATCCTGTTCCCCAACAAGCATGCGATCTACATGCATGACACGCCCCAGAAATCATTCTTCAAGCAGGACATGCGCGCGCTCAGCCATGGCTGTGTACGCCTGCAGGATCCGCGAGGAATGGCAGCGGCGGTGCTTGGCACCTCTGTCGATTATATCGCGGAGAAGCTGAAGCACGGACACTCGACCGAGGATGTGACGCGCAAGATCCCGGTCTATGTCGCCTATTTCACGGCATGGCCCGACATGTCCGGCAAGGTCGAGTATTTCAGCGACGTCTATGACCGCGACTCGCGGCTGAAGCAGGCCCTGGACGCGACCGAGGCGGTGCGCTCACCGTCGAGCTAACAGTCAACGCTCCGACAGCGGGCGCCGGAAACCGGCGTCGCGCCCGGCGATCAGCCAATAGACCAGCCCGGCCACAAGACCAGCGGCGGCTATGATGCCGATGTCGGCCCAGCGCTCCAGATCCACGTCTTCCGCCGCGCTCGGCCAGATCAGGAAGAAGCCGCCGGCGGCCGCCGCGGCGCCGAAGAACATGTGCAGCAGGACGCTGCGCAGGGAGAAGAACTCGGCGATCAGCGCGAAAATCAGCGTCTGCGGCGCTGTCACCACAACCGTCAGGAAATAGATGAACATGCCGAGCGGCGGCACCACAAAGGCCGCGATCGGCGAGACGCCCATGAGGTCGAAATAGGCCGGCGCGTTGGGCAGGGCGCTCAACGCGGCATAGATCGCCACCACGGCGATCAGGCCAACCAGTATCGCGACAAAATAGCCGGCGAGCATCATCAGGACGCGCTTCATCAAGTGCTTCGCAGTCGACATGCCCACCCCCGTGAAGCCCGGTCACTCCACAATCAGCCATCAATGGCGAATTGACGCAAGGGGAGACAGAGACTGTCAGCGTCTTGGCCCGACGCGGACGGACGAAACCCGCCGTTCAGGCGCCGCCGCACATATGCTGCGAATCCGGCAGAGCCCAGGAGCCTTTCGAGACGAGGTCGACGGAATAATAGACCCGGCCACGGTCGTCGTCCTTGGGGCAGTCCCTGGGAATCGAGATCAGGCATATGACGACCGGTTCTCCAACCTTCGAGGCGGCCAAGCCGGCCTCGCGATCATAGGAGACAGCCCCGCCGCCATTGGTGAACGTGGTCGCGCTGCCCGCTTCGGGACTGGCCGTTTCCAGCGGATCGTCGCCGAGCCGGGCGCTAAGCGTCTTGATGTGCGTCGATGCGCATTGGCCGATAGCCGAAGGCAGGGGCTGATCGACGTGCCCGGGGTTTCGCCCGGCGGCTTCGAGCGCCTTCTTGCCAATCAGCGCGATGTTGTAGTCCTGGATCCAGGAAGGCGCATTGCCATAGGTCTGCAAGGCGTTGTTGAGGGCGCTGACGATACAGGCCGTATCGCTCTCGCAGGCATTGCGGTCGGCGATCAGCCCGCGGGCAATCCTGCGCTTGTCGCCGCCGAACGCCGGCTCGAATCCCTTGAACGCCTTCGAAACCAGCAGATCGATCGCCGACAGCCGCGGGTCGGCACAGATCGCTTTTTCCGCGGGCACTGCAACCTTGGCGCAGTCGAAGGACGGGCCATCGGCTCGCGCGGGAGAAACGGCAAGGAAGCCGTCGGCTGGGATGATGGCGAGTACAGACAGAAAATAGGTTCCAGCGAAACATCGCATCATAGCCCCCAAGCCAACAGGTTTGTCCAAGGCATAACATACCCTAGGATGGACAATGTGGGCGCGCGTTTCGTCGCTGAGAGTGCTCGGAGGCAGCGCATTGGCGACGAGGTCCCTGCGAACCTTATTTTGGTTCGGCCGTCACAGGATCGAAGTCGATTTCGACCTTTGCCTTGTCCGAGGTATAGTAGGTGACGGTGTAGCCGTCTTTGTCCCAATCGACTTCTTTCACGTAGCGAAAACCGTCGCGTTGCTCGACCTTCGCGATGATCTCCGACAGCTTCTTGGCATTGGGTGGCGGCAGGGGAGCTTCATCCGCGGCAAAGGCCGATCCGCTGGTAAGAAGAACGGCGACGCTGGTCGCCAGCAGCAATCTGGACATGGTTTTCCCTCAGGTTTCGACGGAGGGAAACTCGCTGGTGTATTGGTTGGTTCCGGAGGCAGGGAACTGTTGGCCCAAAAGAAGCGTGACCGCGCCGACGAAAGACATCTAAACCCGTCGTGTTTTCGGACGACTTGGAACGTCGAGTTTCCGACCATGATTTTGCACTGGCCTACATTTGCTTACGTCCCAGTAAGCCTTGTCCTACGCGCCAGTAAGCTTTCAAGAGAATTTGATTGCGGCCGAACATCCAACGATTTCTTCAGGTTGGATGGTGGGCGATGCAGGGATTGAACCTGCGACCCCACCCGTGTGAAGGGTGTGCTCTCCCGCTGAGCTAATCGCCCGCTCGTTGCCCGAAGGCCAAGCGAGCCGCGATATAAGGGAGGCCGGCCGGTTAAGTCAAGGCAGTGTCTGGTGTTCTCACACAGATCGGATTTGCGGTCCCGGCTGACCCGTTCCGGAGAGATTTCGTCCCCGGCGCTCAGTGTGCGGCGGCGCCGATCAGCCCTTGTGCCAGATCGAGCGTCAATGCATCAAAATGCGATATCACCGCCGAGGGCTCGAACTCGCGCACATGACGATCGGTGTAGCCGAAATCGACGGCGACGACAGGAATGCCGGCGGCCTTGGCAGTGTCGATATCGGTTTGCGAATCGCCGACCATCAAGGCGCGGTGCGGATCGCCACCGGCCAGTTTGATGGTTTCGATCAGGTGGCGCGGATCGGGTTTGCGAAACGCGAACGTATCCTGTCCGGCAATTGCCGCGAAATGCCTGGTCAGGCCGAGCGCCTCGATCAGCGCCAGCGAATTGGCTTCGTATTTATTGGTGCAGATGGCCAGCAGATAGCCGGCCTTCTCAAAGCGGGCAATCGCCTCGATCACGCCGGGGTAGGGGCGGGATTTGCCCGGAATGTTGTCGGTGTAGTGATCAAGGAACAGTTTCAGCAGCCGGTCGTGCTCCTCAACCTTGAGGGATCGTTGCTGCGCGGCATGCGCCCGTTCGATCATCACCCGGCCGCCATGGCCGACGAAGCGTTTGAAGCCGGCTTCGTCGACGGCCGCCAGTTCGCTGGCCGCCAGGCTGTGGTTGAGGCTGTCGAGCAAGTCCGGCGCCGTGTCAATCAGCGTTCCGTCGAGGTCGAACACGATGATCGGGCGACTCATGATCCATCCTGAGCAGGTTTGCGCATCGGCAGGCGATAGCGGCTACGACGCTTTAAGGCAAGCAAACTGGTGGCGCAGCCGCCAAGGGCTTTGACCCGGCCAGCAAAAATGCTAGGAGCCCAAACGCCAAAGCGCGTCGCATCGAAACGGACCCATGCGACACGCCTTGGGTTTTGTTTCATGCATGTCGTTCCCAAACCGAGGTCACTGTTGGGCGACGTGCATCAGGATTCGGGGCAGCAAGCAGCATGGATGCGAGGCAATTGAAGGTCGAGGCCGCGCGGGCGGCTCTTGCCCATGTCACCGACGGCATGCGGCTCGGCATCGGCACCGGCACCACTGCCGAGGAATTCGTGCGGCTGCTCGCCGACAAGGTTGCCTCAGGCATGACCATTATCGGCGTGCCGACCTCGGAACGCACCGCCGCGCTGTGCCGCGAACTCGGTGTGCCGCTGTCGACGCTGGAGGAAACACCCGAGCTCGATCTCACCGTCGACGGCGCCGACGAGGTCGACGGTGAGCTGACATTGATCAAGGGCGGCGGCGGTGCGCTGCTGCGTGAGAAGATCGTGGCCGCGGCTTCGCAGCGCATGATCGTCATCGCCGACCGTTCGAAGATGGTCGAGACGCTCGGCCGGTTTCCTCTTCCCATCGAAGTCAATCAGTTCGGCCTGCGCTCGACCGAGATCGCCGTGGCCGTGGTGGCCGGAAATCTCGGCCTTTCCGGTCCGGTGACATTGAGGATGACGGAAGGCCAGCCTTTTGTTACAGACGGCGGCCATTTTATCCTCGATGCATCTTTTGGCCGCATTCCGGATACAAGAGCGCTTTCGAATGCTCTCCACGCCATTCCTGGCGTGGTCGAGCATGGTCTTTTCATCGGGCTGGCGTCAGCGGCCATCATCGCCGGCGGCGACGGTATCCAAACCGTCCATGCCGCCCGAAAACCAGGGAGTTCTACCGATCATGATGTTGCATAACCGGGTTCGCCGTCTTTCAGTTCTCGTGGCGGCTTCGGCTGTCTTCGCGTTCTCCTCGCCTGTCTTCGCGCAGGACGTCACGGAATCGCATCTGAAGGCCGCACGCGCCGCGGTCGCCGCGATCCACGCGACCGACCCGTTCGACAACATCCTGCCGCAGGCCGCCGCGGCGCTCGAATCGCAGCTCATCCAGAAGAACCCTGACATGCAGGAGCTGATCGGCAAGACGATAAACGAGAAGGCGCTGGCGCTGGCCTCGCGCCGCGCGGACCTCGAGAAGGAAGCGGCTCTTGCCTATGCGAAGGTGTTTTCCGAAAAGGAGCTCACCGACATCGCGGCCTTCTACAGTTCCGAGTCCGGCAAGAAGCTGCTCGACAGCGGCCCGACCGTGACGCGTGACCTCGTCAAGGCCGCCGACATCTGGCAGAACGGCGTAGCCCGCGATCTTGCCCAGCAGGTCGGCGAAACTCTGGCGGCGGCGGCAAAAGCGAAGGCGGTGGCTGCGCCTACGCCCGCGCCCGCCGATGGCGCCGCACCGGCAGACAATGCGGCCCCGGCGGATGGCGCCGCCCCCGCGAACGGATCGGCTCCCGCCGACGGCACGCAGAACTGATCCTGCATTTCAAACGCGGCCCTTGCGGCCATCTGTAAAGCCCGGCCTGTCCGGGCTTTTCTTTTGATGGTTTGCGGCCTACCTGTCACTCACATTTTCGACGTTCAAGGAGCCGCTTCATGGCCGGTTACGACTACGACCTCTTCGTCATCGGCGGCGGCTCCGGCGGGGTGAGGGCGGCGCGGGTCGCGGCAGCACTCGGCAAACGCGTCGGTATCGCCGAAGAATACCGTTTCGGTGGCACCTGCGTCATCAGGGGCTGCGTGCCGAAGAAACTCTATGTCTATGCCTCGCAGTTTCCCGAGCATTTTGCCGACGCCGCCGGCTATGGCTGGACGGTGCCGGAAGCCAGCTTCGACTGGCAAACGCTGGTCGCCAACAAGGACCGCGAGATCAGCCGCCTGGAAGCGATCTACAAGAGGAATGTCGAGGGCTCGGGTGGCGAGACCTTCCATTCGCGGGCGATGATCGTCGACCCGCACGTGATCCATCTCCTGGGCGAGGACCGCACCGTCACCGCCGATCAGATCCTGATCGCCACCGGCGGCCGTCCGGCTGCCCATCCGGCACTGCCCGGCCACGAACACTGTATCTTTTCCAACGAGGCTTTCGATCTCAAGGAGCTGCCGAAGGCGATCATGATAGAGGGCGGCGGCTATATCGCGGTCGAGTTCGCCAACATCTTTCACGGCTTCGGCGTAGACACCACGCTGGTCTATCGCGGCAAGGAAATCCTTGGCCGTTTCGACATGGACCTGCGGCGCACGCTGCATGAGACGATGGAAAAGAAGGGGATAAAAATCCTTTGCCATGCCGTCTCCGAATCGGTCAGCAAGCGGCCGGACGGGCGGCTCGACGCACAGCTCACGAGCGGGCAGGTGCTAACGGTCGACCAGGTGATGCTGGCCATCGGCCGCATCCCCAACACCGAGAATATGGGCCTGGAAGGCGTAGGCATCGAGATGACCGCCGCGACGGGTGCGATCAAGGTCGACCGGTTTTCCCGCACCAACATCGACAATATCTGGGCGATCGGCGATGTCACCAACCGCGTCCAGCTGACGCCGGTGGCGATTCACGAAGCCATGTGCTTCGTCGAAACGGCGTTCAAGAACAATCCGACCGCGCCCGATCACGACACGATCGCGACCGCCGTCTTCTCGCAGCCGGAAATCGGCACGGTCGGCTTGTCGGAGGACGAAGCCATCAAGCGCTTCGCCGATATCGAAATCTACCGCGCCAGCTTCCGGCCGATGCGGCACACGCTGTCGGGCCGTGACGAAAAGATGCTGATCAAGCTGGTCGTCGACGGCGCTTCGCGCAAGGTTCTCGGCGCCCACATACTGGGGCCGGATGCCGGCGAAATGGCGCAGCTGCTCGGGATCCCACTGAAGGCGGGGCTGACCAAGGACGATTTCGATCGCACCATGGCCGTGCATCCGACCGCGGCAGAAGAGCTCGTCACCATGTACAAGCCGACCTATCGGGTGAAGGACGGCGAGCGCATCTGACGCCTCGCCTACCGGCGCGCCGCCGCCAGCCCTGGCCGGCGGCGGCAGTCAAACCGCTATAGCAACGTGCCGCGCAGGATGACGAGCGCCACCGAGAAATAGATCACCAGTCCGGTGACATCGACCAGCGTGGCGACGAACGGCGCTGACGCACTGGCTGGGTCGAAACCGATCCGTTTCAGGGCGAAAGGCAGCATCGACCCCGAGAGCGAGCCGAACGTGACGATGCCGACCAGTGCAGCACCAACCGTTGCGGCAATCAGCGGCCAGTGCGGGCCATAGTCGTAGAAGCCCATATATTGCCAGAGCGCGATCCGGCAGACGCCGACCACGCCGAGCATGGCGCCGAGCACGAGACCGGTGGGCAATTCGCGCAACGCCACCCGCCACCAGTCACGAAGGCCGATCTCGCGCAACGCCAGCGCCCGGATGACCAACGAGGTAGCCTGTGAGCCGGAATTGCCGCCGGAGCTCATGATCAGCGGGATGAACAGCGTCAACACGATCGCTTTCTCCAGCTCGCCCTCGTAGCTTTGCATCGCATTGGCCGTCAGCATCTCGCTGATGAACAGCGCGCAGAGCCAGCCGCCACGCTTCTTGATCATGGCGAGGAAGCTCATCTTCATATACGGCTCGTCCAGAGCCTCCATGCCGCCGAACCGATGCACGTCCTCCGTGGTCTCCTCGATCATCGTGTCGATGATGTCGTCGATGGTGACGATGCCGAGGATCTTGCCGTGGTCGACGACCGGGACGGCGAGCAGATCGTATTTGGAGATCGTCTGCGCCAGGTTTTCGCGATCGGTCAGCGGGCTGACCGTCACCGGCATGCGGTCGGGCGCAACCGACAGGATCGAGTCGCCCGGCTCACCGGTGATGAGCCGCCGCAAGCCCGTCGACCGCACCAGGAGGTGTGTTTGCGGATCGACGATGTAGATTGCGTAGATAGTCTCGCGCGTCCGCTCGACCTTGCGGATGTAATCGAGCGTGCGCCCCACGGTCCAGTCGGAGGGAACGCTGACGAACTCCGTCGTCATGATCGAGGCGGCGCTGCCTTCGGGATAGCCCAGAATGGAAAGCAGGGTCGCGCGCAGTGGCGGGGCCAATGCGCCGAGCAGTTCGGAGCGTGCCGGCTCGTCGAGTTCGCGCAGAATGTCGGCCGCGCGGTCGACGGACATGGCGGTGAGCAGCTTGCTCGCCTTGGGGCGCGGCAGGGCCTCCGCCAATTCGGGCGCGCTTTCGAGCTCAGGCTGGTCGAAAATCTCGACCAGCCGTTCGAAGGGCACGGCGCAAAGCAGCTCCGTCGCGGTTTCGCGCGTTTCATGATTGAGCGCCTCGACAACGTCGGCGACGTGGTCGTTGGCAAGGATGCGGGCGATGGCGACGGCCTCATCGTCCGCTACGGGGAAAAAATCGTTCATGGTTCACTCCTTGCCGTCCGGCAGGACGTGAACCATTCAGGTCACGTCTAGGCGGACGGCGGTTGCGTTCGACTGTGACTATCGCCAGGCATGGCGCGGTGACCTTTCTGCTTGCGGGTTCGCTTTTGACTGTCTGCAAGCCGGCGCAACATAGGAGCGAGCCTTGCCGAGTCAATCGCGGTGAGGAGGGAAAACAGTCCCGAACGGCCCTGATCGCGAGACTGTGATCACGGCGCGCGGGTTGACGCGGAAGTTCCCGTTACGTCGTCGTTATTTCTGCTTCAGCCGGCGCGAGAACCGCGTCCATTTGTCCTCGACCGGCCTTGGTTGGACCAGGATCGTGGTGAGTTCGACGGGCAGGCTCGGGGCGAGCGGCTTCTTGGTGGCGACACCGTCGGCAATCAAGACCATCGAGTGGTAGAACTCGGTCCCCGCAGCCGATCTCGGCGCCACGGCTTCGTGCATGACACTGATCACCGTCACATCGGGGCAGTTGTCCTTGATGGCCTGGTGGAAGGCAATCTTGCCGTCAGGATCGAGAGCACCGGTCGCTTCGTCGAGGAACAGCAGCCCCGGTTGCTGCAGTATGATACGAGCCACCACAAGCTTCTGCTTCTGGCCGCCCGACAGAACCTGATCCCAGCTTTTACCCTCGCGGCTTTCATTGGCCATGTGTTCGATGAAATCGCCAAGGCCAGCCTTGTGCAGCGCGGACGCAACCTGGGCATCGCCATGGTCGCGCTCGGAGCCGGGCAGGCAGACCAGCTGTTTCAGCGACACCTGCGGCAGCTTGACCTCCTGGGCGGCATAAAAACTCTTCACGCCCTCGGGGAAGACGATGGTGCCGCGGCCGTAGGGCCATAAGCCGTTGATCGCCTTGATCAGCGAGGTCTTGCCGCAACCGGATTCGCCTTTCAGGAAGGTCCATTCGCCGCGCCGGAAGCGCAAGTTGGCGGAACTGAGGAATGGCGTCGCGTCCTCGCCCTGGTGCGCCAACTCCAGCTTCTGGATGGTCAGGCCGAAAACCGGATTCTGGTTGGCGTAGTGGAAGTCGGAACGGCCGCTCTGGCTGTAGAATTCCTGCGGGTGCTGGACATTCTCGATCGCGTTGGCGAGCTCAGTCACACGCTGGCTGTTGGCGCGAAGCGTGGCGATGGCGGGCATGACATGGATGAACCACGAACACTGGCTGATGAGCTGGGCAACCATTTCGGAGCCGGTGATATAGCCTTTATAGTCCAGGCGACTGTGGATGAACGGCACCAGGCCCGGAGCATAGGCTACCATGCGGGCGCCGATGAAATTGTAGATTAGTTCGAACGACATATAGCTGGTGTTGACGACATTCAGCCGTCCCCAGGTACGATCAATGTCGACATAGAGCCGGTCGTGCATCGCTTTCTGCACGCCTTCGCCATGTGAGGCGGCGACATGGAAGCTGCGGCGCAGAAATGTCGTAAGTTCGCTACGATAGCTCCCCTCGGCCTTCTGCATGCGAATATTGAGACGTTCCAGCAGGCTGCCGAGCTTGACGGCGATCCAGGTGTTTAGGGGCACGTAAGTGGCAACGGCAAGAAGGGCGAGAACGGCGCTGCCATAGCTGCCAAGGAACTCCAGACCTTTGACCTCAACTGACGACTGCAACAGGTTCTGGCCGATAAAGTAGAGCGAGGTCGCCAGCCCCAACACGCCCATGGCGAGGCCGATCGCACCGCCGGTCATGTCCTTGATCGATTCCTGGATGCGCTGGTCAACGTTGTCGGGCGCAACGATGCCGCCGTCCGCGGAACCATGTTGAGCATGGAAATGGGTATGGTTGCCGTCGAGCAAGGCCTGGTTGAATTGGTCGTTCAGCCAGCCACGCCATTTGCGGTGCAAGGTTGCCGAGACGAGATTGCGTATACCGGTGAAGCCGGCATCCTTGAGCAGGACCAGCAGCACCAGCACCCCGGCGTTGGTCAGGATTGTCTCCAGCGGGCGAGTGTTGGCGGCATCGTGCAGGAAGGCGATCGAATTCACCAATTCGCCCGAAGCCATGGCGAACCACACGCTGGCCTTGCTGGACAGCGCGGTGAGCAACGCGATCACCAGCGTCAGCGTCCAGGCTTCCTTCCAGCGGTCCGAGACCCAGTAGGCTCGCACGAGGCCCCAAAAATTGCGCATCGAGGATACCGGCGTCAGATGCGACCGCCCTGAGGCACCGCCTTGTAGTCCATCCGGTACTGACTCTTGCGATCGTCTGCCGATCCGAATCACGATCCCGCCCAAACCTTCTTTGTTTTGTTACGGATGGTAACACCAATTGATCATTTTCCATTAATTTTTAAAGCGGGCATGCGAGATTGCGTCCGCAGCCGTTGCCCTGAGGCAACATATTGATGGCTGGATCGCCATCCGAACGCCTGGCAATAACCAGAAAATCTCTATTTATTTCAGTCTTTTAGACTCTGCATAAATTACCGCGACAAATCTTCCCCAAGGGAAGCTCCGGACACGGTTTTGTGACTCAAAAATCGTTTGGGCCGGCCGAGTTTCTTATCGGGAACTGACCAGAATTCCCGAAACACGCCGTCCTTGATGTCTGATTCATGGCGTCGGAGCTCAGTTTGCTCACGCAACCCTGCTCTTGCTATCGGCGCGGGGATGGCTGGCTCAGCCGGCCTTTTCCAACTCGCCACGCGCCTTGGCGGCCGCCACCTGGCGGATCGCATCAGCCAGCGTGTCCGCGTCCTGCGCGCCCATCACGGCATATTTGCCCTCGATCAGGAAGCACGGCACGCCTGTGATGCCCATGCGCGACGCGGTGGCGATTTCCGTGCGAACCGCTTCGACATCGGCATCGCTCGGCAACAGCGTTTCAACAACAGAGGCATCCATGCCGGCCTCCCGGGCGGCTTCGACCAGCACGGTGTGGTCGCCGATGTTGGCGCCTTCCTCGAAATTCAACTGGAACAGGCGGCGCACCAGCCGGTTCTGGACGTCCTCGCCGGCGGCCCCGGCCCAGCGGATCAGCCGATGCGCATCGAGCGTGTTCGGCGCCACCTTGATGGCATCGAAGGCAAAGGAAATGCCCTCGGCTTCGCCAAGCGGTTCGATGCGGGCGTGAATTTCGCGAATGCGCTCGTCGCTGCCGAACTTGGCCAGCATGTATTCCTGGCGGTCCTTGCCTTGCGGCGGAATGGTCGGATCGAGCTGGAACGGCCGCCAGCGTATGTGCACTTCGACATCACCGGCAGCCGCCACCGCCTTGTCCAGCCGCTTCTGACCGATGAAGCACCACGGGCAGACGACGTCCGACACCACATCGACGGTTATGGCGTTCGCTTCGCTCATCTCTATCTCCGGATCTTCAGTTCGGTTTGCGCCACCAGGTCGGCAGCTGATAACCGAATATGGGCGTCTTTCGCGGATGTTCCAGATAATTCCAGTAAGCAAGCCACTGTTGCGTGTTGTACTGCATCGGCACCAGGTAATTGCCAGAGATCAGCAGCCGGTCGAGCACGCGGACAGCAGCGACATAATCCTCCTTCGAACGGGCTCGTAGCATTGCGTCGATGGCCGCATCGATCGCCGGATCGGCGACGCCGGCGAGATTGAACGATCCTTCGGTCCTGGCCGCCGCGGACGACCAGCGCCCGATCTGCTCGATGCCAGGGGACAACGAGTTGTTGAAACCGCTGGAGCCGATCAACACCTCGAAATCGAAACGCTGCTTGCGCGACTGGATCTGGTCGCCGTCCAGGCTGCGTATGCTGACGTTGATGCCGATCTTCTCCAGTGTACGCTGATAGATGCCGGCCAGGCGCTCTTCGTCCTGCGATGCGGTCAGGATCTCGAAGCCGAAAGGTTTGCCGTCGGGATCGAGCATCGTGCCATTATTCACGTGGTAGCCGATGCTTTTCAGAAGATCGAAAGCGGTCTTCAGCACCTTGCGGTCCTGGCCAGAACCGTCCGTCACCGGCGGTTTCCAGGTGCCGTCCATGACGTCGGCCGGCACGCGGCCGGGGTAGGGGGCCAGAAGCGCCTTTTCCCTGTCGTCAGCCGGATGGCCGAGCGCTGAAAGCTCGGAATTCTGCCAATAGCTCATCGTGCGGGTGTACTTGCCGCCGAACAGATTCTTGTTGGCCCATTCGAAATCATAGAGCATGCCGAGTGCGCGCCGAACCACCGGGTTGGAAAACTTCGGCAGTCTCGTGTTGAACAGGAACCCGGTCACGACGGGCGGGATGCCGGTGTCGAAGGTTTCAGAGATCACGTCGCCCCTATGGAAGGCGGGAAAGTCGAGATCGCGCTCGCGTTTCACCGGGTCGCCGTCGTCGTCGATGGCGCAAAGCCCCTTCTTGAAGGCTTCGAGCTTGGCGTTGGCGTTGAGAAAATACTCGATGGTGATCTGGTCGTAATTGTCGAAACCGCGCTTGGCGGGAACGTCCTTGCCCCAGTAGTCGGGGTTGCGCTTGAAGACGATGCGTTGGCCGGGCGTCACCTGCGCGATCCTGTAGGGACCGCTGCCGATCAACGGCTTCAGTGTCGTCTTGTCGAAAGTGTCGATGTCGAAAGCGTGCTTGGGGATGATCGGCGTCAGCGCGATGATCAGGGGAAACTCACGATCGGCCTTGTCGTTGAAGGTGAAGCGCACGCTATGGTCGCCGGTCTTTTCGAGCTTGGCGATCCTGGCCATGCGGTCGCTGTAGGGTGGCCGACCTTTCTGCGTATAGGCATCGTAAGTGAACAGCACGTCTTCCGGCGTTACCGGCTGACCATCCGACCATTTGGCATTCGGGTTGAGGTGGAACTCGATGCTTCTGCGCTCGGCATCCATGTCGGCGGTGTCAGCCAGAAGTCCGTAGAGAGTAAAAGCCTCATCGGCACTGCGCTGCATCAGCGGCTCGAACACCAGATTGCCGAAGATCGTGTCCATCATGCCGCGCGCCGTCGTGCGCAGGCTTTTGAGGATGAAGGGGTTGAGATTGTCGAAGCTGCCGACGACGCAATAGGTGATGCTGCCACCCTTCGGCGCGTCGGGATTGACGTAGCTGAAATGGGTGTAGTCCGGCGGCAGGGCCGGTTCGCCCTGCATCGCAATCGCGTATTTCGGCTCCGACAACGCCGGTGGCGACGACAGGGTGAAAAACGATAGTGCGGTGACCAGCCAAACAAGAACGCGGCCCATGACCGTCTCCTTAACAGGTCGGCTTGATGATTCGGTCCGCACCCTAGCATGGGGCAACTGCGTGGCGGCCAATGGCGTCGTCAAGAATTACAAGTGAGCGGGCTGGATTCGACGCCGCTTGCAGTGTAACACGCCGTCCGAAGTCATTCTGTTGCCTCATTTTGGCAACAGGTAGCTGGACCACACGGCACGAAAAAGCCGGTCCCGGGATCATTGAGAGGAAGTGCACGACATGACGAGCCTGAACAGCAACGCGTACCGCCTGTCGGTCATGGCCGCAGGCGTGGTTGGCTTTCTCGGCGCAGGACTTCCCTCTGCTTCCGCCCAGCAGCAGCAGCAGATACCGCAGGGCTGGTTCAAGGCCTGCACCAAGCAGGAAGACGTCGACATCTGCAACGTCCAGAACATCGTCACCGCTGGCAATGGCCAGCTTGTCACCGGCGTCAGCCTGATCGAGCTCAAGGGCAAGGTGAACCGCAAGGTGTTCCAGGTGACGGTCCCGACCGGTCGCCTCGTGCCTCCCGGCATCGGCTTGCAGATCGACACCGGCAAGGCGCAGAAGCTCGACTATGTCATCTGCTTCCCGGATCGTTGCGTGGCGGAAGTGCCGCTGACCGACCAGCTCGTCGCCTCGTTCAAGAAGGGTCAGGGGATCACGCTGACCTCGATCAATTTCCAGAACCAGGCCAACCCGATTAAGATCGCGCTGCAGGGCTTCAGCGGCGCCTATGACGGCCCCCCGCTGCAGCAGTCGGACATCGAGGACCGGCAGAAGAAGCTCCAGGATTTCGTCGCCAAGAACAACCAGGACTTCGCCAAGAAGCTCAAGGAAGAGCAGGATAAGGCGAAGACCGCCAACTGATCCGGCGTCGACTCATCATCGTGTCAAAAAAAGCGGGGTCATGCCCCGCTTTTTTCATTTCTGGCTGTACCCGGCATGCCGGAAGTCAGTGCTTGGACTGCCGTTTCGGCGCGTAGCGCCCGTCCGGCTTCTTGTCGAACATTTCCTTGATCTGCGGATGGCGGACGGGTTCTCCCGACTGATCCTCGAGCAGATTCTGCTCGGACACATAGGCGATGTATTCGGTTTCCGAATTCTCGGCGAGCAGGTGGTAGAACGGCTGGTCCTTGCGCGGCCGTACGTCGGCGGGGATGGCTTCGTACCATTCGTCGGTGTTGGCGAATTGCGGATCGACGTCGAAAATGATGCCTCGGAACGGGAACAGCCGGTGACGAACCACCTGTCCGATCGCGAATTTGGCTGTTTTCATCGCACTCACCACTGAATTCCTTGACTTTATTTGGCGCAGACTCCGCATCAATTCAATCCCAAGCGTCTGAGCGCCTTCAAAATACGCGGAATGCGCAACAAAGGTTTTTGATGAACGTCGCGATACCGCTGCAAATTCCGCAGAATCGCTACCGCTGCCGCGTCGGCTTCCGAAGGCCACCTGCAAGCGCCGCAAAGCCGCTGCCGGGACGAAGCCCTTCGCGCATGAAGAAAGCGCGCAGAGGTGCAAAGCCGCCGAGCACGCCGAGGCCGGCGCCGCGCGCCATCTGTGCGGGCAACATGTCCGAAAGCAGCGATATGTTGAGCAGATTGACAGCGCTGCTGCGCGCCAGAATATCGGGCCGTCGCTTGAGATCGTATACGGCAAGGGCAGCAGCAGCCCCCGGATCCTCACGATTTTCCCGCGCGATTCCAACCAGATCGTCGATATCCCTGATACCCAGGTTGAGGCCTTGCGCGCCGATCGGCGGGAACACGTGCGCCGCTTCGCCGACAAGCGCCACCCGCTGCGCCGCGAAACGCAGAGGGGTCACCGTCGACAACGGATAGATCTGGCGGCCCGGCTCCACGGTTACCCGCCCTAGCATCGACTGCATCTGCCGTTCGACCCGCAGCGAGAGCGTTGCGTCGTCCAACGCGGCAAGCTCCTTGGCGGTCTCAGGTTTGACCACCCAGACAAGGCTGGAACGATTGCCCGGCAGCGGCACCTGCGTGAAAGGGCCGGTCTCGGTATGGAACTCCGTCGAGGTGAAGCCATGTTCGCGGCTGTGGCCGAAATTGAGGACGAGCGCCGCCTGAGGGTAGGCGCGCGCCGCCGTCGAGATGCCCGCGGCCTCGCGGGCCGGCGACAGGCGGCCATCGGCAGCGACCGCAAGCGACGCATCGATCTCGCTGCCGTCGACCAGCGCGGCATGAGCTTTGGCGGCGCCGAGATGCCAGGCCTTCACCATCGATCTGCGCCATTCGATCCCCGAATGCGCGGCCACCTTGCCGGCAAGCGCGGGTCCAAGGGCGCCGTTGGGAAGGTTCAGGCCGAACTGTTCCTCGTCGATTTCGCTGGCGCGGAAAATGACGACGGGACTGCGGATCAGCCTCCCGGTCGCATCGACAATACGCATCACCTTCAAGGGGGCGGCCTTGGGCTCGATGTCCTCGAGCACGCCCAGCCGTTCGAGCACTTTCAGGGCAGGCGTCATGAGCGCCGTGGTGCGACCGTCGGGAGCCGAAACCTCAGGCCCGGCAATCGTCACCGGAAAGCCGGCATCGGCGAAGGCAAGCGCGGCGATCAATCCCGCCGGCCCGGTGCCTGCGATCAGTATCCGCGCTGTTTCCTGATGCTCCAAGATCGGCTTCCGGCTTGCTGTGCGAGGCGGCCATCAGGCCTGCCCAGTCGAGAGACGCATATAGGGCAGATCATGCGGCTTGATCAACGCGGCGATTCGGCCCATTCGAGTGTCATGACCGGCCAACAGGACGATTTCAGCCACCTCGACCGCGCCGGCCGCGCCACGGCAAACGTCGCGCGCAAGCCGCGCTGGACGGTCAACGTCGTCGTCGGTGCAAGCATCGCACTGGCCTGGCTGCTGCTTGCCGCGATGGCGATTCGCGGCGCCGAGGCCCAGATCGGCGCGCCAGGCGACACTTTGTTGCGTAACTTGCCGCAACTGCCGTTACCGGCCGTGCTCGAACGGTTCTTCGTACTCTGCCTTTCACCTGCGCCGCTGGACGCTAGCATCGGCCCGCGTACCCTGGCGCTCATCCTCATGTGGTTTCTCATGGCGATCGGCGCGATGCTGCCATCCGCGGCGCCAATGATCCGCACCTATTGCGAGATCGCCGATACGGCGCGGATCAAGGGGGAGCCAGTCGTCCATCCGCTGGTGCTGGTTGCCGGCTACCTCAGCGTTTGGCTTGCCGCCTCGATGCTGTTTGCGGCAGTGACACTTGCCGTCCACGCATTCGCCGCCACGGGAGGGATATTCGATCCGCTGCTTGGCGCTGCCGGTGGGCTCGCCTTGCTGGTTGCCGGCCTCTACCAGTTCAGCGGCCTCAAGGAAGCCTGCCTGAAGAAATGCCGGAATCCGTTCTCGATCCTGTTTTCGAACTGGAGCACGAGCGCCACCCGGGTCTTCCGGCTCGGCGTCGCGCAAGGCATCTGGTGCCTCGGTTGCTGCTGGGCATTGATGCTGGTGATGTTCGCAGTCGGCGTGATGAACGTCTTCTGGATGGCGCTGATCGGCGTGTTCACCCTGATTGAAAAACAGACGACGGGCAGTCTTCCAACCCGGCTGGCTGGTGCGATACTGCTTGTCTGGGCAGCCGCGCTGCTAGTAGTCTCGCTATGAGTGGGGGAAATTCGATGGCAGATCAGAGCTGGGCAATGAAAGGAGAGCTCGTACTCTCCTGCAATTGCACGGTTTTTTGCCCTTGCGTGCTTTCGCTTGGCAGCCATCCTCCGACCGAGGGCTACTGCCAGACCTGGGCGGGTTTTCGTATCGACGCCGGCCATTTCGGCGAGGTCGACCTCTCCGGTCTCAATCTTGGGCTGATCATGGAAATCCCCGGTTACATGAGCCGTGGCAACTGGACCGCGGGCCTGTTCATCGACGTCAGGGCCTCTGTCTACGCGCTCAAGGCCTTGACCAAGATATTCACCGGCAAAGCCGGCGGAACGACGTCGCTGCTTTCGATCCTGGTCGGCAAATTCCTGGGCGTCGAACAGGTGCCGATCACCTACGAGACGCGCGACAAGACGCGTATTTTCCAGATACCCAGGATTATCGACGGGGCGGTCACGCCAATCGCGGGCAAGGACCGCGAGAAGGATACGGTGATCACGAATTCCGAATACTGGATCGCGCCGGAGATCATCGTGGCCAGGTCCGACAAGAGCAAGATGCGGGCCTTTGGCCGCAACTGGAATTTCGCCGGCCGCTCGGCCGAGATATGCAAGCTGGATTGGCGGGGCCCGTGAGGAAGAACACAAAGGCCCGCAAGATCGCCGAGAAGATCACGGAACGGATTCCGCGACCGAAGAAGAAGGTCACTTGGCCGCAGGCGCGCGCGTTTTCGGTGCATCTGCTGACCGCTTCCGGTTCGTTCCTGGCTTTCCTGTCGCTGGTGGCGGCGAGCGAGGAGCGCTGGACGGCCATGTTCTGGTGGCTGGGGCTGGCGCTGTTCGTCGACGGTATCGATGGGCCGATCGCCCGAAAGCTGGAGGTCAAGGAAATCCTGCCGACCTGGTCGGGCGAACTCCTCGACAACATTATCGACTATGTGACCTACGTGCTGATCCCGGCCTTCGCGCTCTATCAGCGCGGTTTCATGGGCGAAGGCCTGTCGTTCCTGTCGGCGGCGATCATCGTGGTCTCAAGCGCGATCTACTACGCCGACACCGGCATGAAGACGAAGGAGAATTTCTTCAAGGGATTCCCGGTGGTCTGGAACATGGTGGTGTTCACGCTGTTCGTCATCGAGCCGGGACAATGGGTTTCGTTCGCCGTGGTGGTGGTGGCCGGCATTCTGACTTTTGTGCCGATAAACTTCATCCATCCGGTGCGGGTGAAGCGGCTGCGGCCGATCAATCTCGGCATGACGCTGTTGTGGTGCGCCTTCGGCGCGCTTGCGCTTGCGCAGGCGGCGCTCGCCGCCTTCTACGACGAGATCGGCGTGCTGGGTGAGCAGGTCAGCACTTTTACCAAGATCGGTATTACCATCACGGGGCTCTACCTGGCCTGCATTGGCGGCATTATGCAGTTCTTTCCAAACCTCGGCGCCAAAAAGGCCTGATCAGCCGCTCTTCAAGGAATCCTGTCCATGTCCAAAGCCATCCGAATCCACGCCAATGGCGGCCCCGAAGTCCTGACTTACGAGGACACCGATCCCGGCCAGCCCGGTTCGGGGCAGATCCTGATCAGGCATACCGCGATCGGTCTCAACTTCATCGATGTCTATCATCGCTCGGGCCTCTATCCGCCGCCCGGCGGATTTCCGCTCATTCCCGGCAGCGAAGCCGCCGGCGTGGTGCTGGAAGTCGGCCAGGGCGTCGACTGGTTGAAGCCGGGCGACCGGATTGCCTACGCTGTGACGACGGGTGCTTATGCGCAAGAGCGCGTCATCGATGCCAGCAAGGTCGTCAAGGTGCCGGACGGCATCAGCGACGAACAGGCCGCCGCCATGATGCTGAAGGGCATGACCGCGGAATATCTCCTGCGCCGGACCTTCAAGGTCAAGGCAGGCGACACGATCCTGTTTCATGCCGCGGCTGGTGGCGTCGGGCTCATTCTAGGCCAATGGGCAAAACACCTCGGCGCAACGGTCATCGGCACCGCCAGCTCCGCCGACAAGATCGAACTGGCCAAGGCACACGGCTTCGACCATGTCATCAACTACAAGGAGCAGGATTTCGTGGCAGGCGTCGCCGCCATCACCGGCGGCAGGAAATGCGACGTCGTCTACGATTCCGTGGGTAACGACACATTCCCGGCCTCGCTCGACTGCCTGAAGCCGCTCGGCATGTTCGTCAGCTTCGGCCAGTCCTCGGGACCCATCCCGCCGTTCTCGATGTCGCTGCTGGCGCAGAAGGGCTCGCTGTTCGCCACCAGGCCAACTCTGTTCGTCTACAACGCAAAACGCGAGGACCTCGATGCCTCCGCCGCAGCACTGTTCGAGGTCGTGCTCAGTGGCGCCGTCGAGATCAAGATCAATCAGCGCTATGCGCTGAAGGACGCGGGCAAGGCGCATCAGGATCTTGAGGGACGCAGAACGACAGGCACGACCATCCTGGTTCCCTGACGATAGTCTGCCTTGGTTTTCAGCGTCCCGCCGCAGCCGCGGGCTTGGTTTGCACGAAAAGTCGGCCAGCCACATGCTTGTGCGAGGCAGGCTGATCTTTGCCCTTGAGTTTCCGCTGAAATTCTTGAAGCTCTTTCAAGTCGGGTGCTGCTTTCGCACGAGAGCCGGCCGCGCATACGATGCTTGCGGGAACACAGAACATGTCCGGTAATCCGGATGGGAGGCACTGTGAGTGCAAATCATGATGGAGCGAACCTGCTCGAGGTTCGTGGCCTGACCAAGATATTCGGCACGCTGACGGCGTGCGACCATATCGACCTCAACATCGCCAAAGGTGAGATCCACGCTTTGCTCGGCGAGAACGGCGCCGGCAAGTCGACGCTGGTCAAGATGCTGTTCGGCTCGCTCGAGCCCAATTCCGGCGAGATTTTCTGGAACGGCCAGGCGGTGCGGATCACCAGCCCGGGGGCTGCCAAGAAGCTCGGCATCGGTATGGTGTTCCAGCATTTTTCGCTGTTCGAGGCGTTGACGGCCGCCGAGAACATCGCGCTGTCGCTGGATGACGGCTCGCCGATCAGCAGCATCGCGGCCAAGGCGAGGGCGCTTTCCTACAGCTATGGCCTGCCGCTCGATCCGGAATCGCTGGTCGGCGACCTTTCGGTCGGCGAGCGCCAGCGCATCGAGATCATCCGTTGCCTGCTGCAGACGCCGCAACTCATCATCCTGGACGAGCCGACATCGGTGCTGACGCCGCAGGAAGCCGACAAGCTGTTCGAGACGCTGGAGCGGCTACGCGCGGAAGGCAAATCGATCCTCTACATTTCGCACCGGCTCGAAGAGGTCAAACGCATCTGCGACCGCGCCACCGTGCTGCGGCACGGCAAGGTGGTCGGCCACTGCAACCCGCGCGAGGAGACCGCCTCATCGCTCGCCCGCATGATGGTTGGCAGCGAGGTGCAGGCTGTGGTGCGGGCGCCGGTCGAGGGGATCGAGACCGCGCAGCCGCTGCTCGAAATCCGCGGCCTCGGCCGCAAGCCGGCAACGCCGTTTTCCATTCCTCTCAAGAACATCAGCCTCAATGTCTGCGCCGGCGAGGTGATCGGCATTGCCGGCGTCGCCGGCAATGGCCAGGGCGAGTTCTTCGAATCCGTCTCCGGCGAGGTTTTGCAGCAGGATGCCGCCTCGGTGCGCATCCGCGGCAAGGACGCCGGCGGCCTCACCATCACCGGGCGGCGCCTGCTGGGAGCGGCGTTCGTGCCGGAAGAGCGCCTTGGCCATGGAGCGGCACCGCGCATGAAACTCTCGGAAAACCTGCTGCTGTCGCGCCATGCCACCGACGGCAAGGCTTTTGTCGGCACCGGCGGCATGGTCAAGAGCGGCGCCGTCTACGCGGCATCGCAACGCATCATCGAAGCGATGGATGTGCGCAAGAGCGCGCCGGATCCCGAAGCGGCGGCACTTTCGGGCGGCAATCTGCAGAAATTCATCGTCGGCCGCGAGCTCGACCGCCGCCCAAGCGTGATGGTGGTGAACCAGCCGACATGGGGCGTCGACGCCGGAGCCGCGGCGCACATCCGCCAGGCCTTGATCGAGCTCTCTCGCAGCGGATCGGCCGTACTGGTGATCAGCCAGGATCTGGACGAGCTGTTCGAGATATCGGACGCGATCGCGGTCATGCACAATGGCGAGCTCTCGAAGCCGATGCCGATAGCCGAAGCGACTTTCGAGAAGGTCGGCTTGCTGATGGGCGGCGCCGAACCCGGCCACGCCGAACATACGCTGGAGACGGCATGATGCGCCTCGAACTCGTCAAACGCCCGCAGCGCTCGGCGCTGTTTTCGATGCTGTCGCCGTTCATCGCCTTCGCGCTGACCATCATTGCCGGCGCCATTATGTTCGCGCTGCTCGGCGTCAACCCGCTCAACGCGTTCCATATCTACTTCATCGAGCCGATCAGCCAGGTCTGGCAATTGCACGAGCTGGCGATCAAGGCAGCCCCCCTGATCCTGATCGCGGTCGGCCTGTCGGTCTGCTACAGGGCCAACATCTGGAACATCGGCGCCGAAGGCCAATTCATTTTCGGTGCGATCTTCGGCTCCATCATTCCGGTGCTGTTTCCGCAATTCGAAGGCCCGCTGGTGCTGCCGCTGATGCTTCTGCTCGGCATGGTCGGCGGTGCGGCCTACGCGGCGATCCCGGCCTTGCTGAAGACCCGGTTCTCCACCAACGAAATCCTCACCAGCCTGATGCTGGTCTATGTCGCGCAGCTGTTCCTCGACTGGCTGGTGCGCGGGCCGTGGCGCGATCCGCAGGGACACGGCTTTCCACAAACGATCCAGTTCGGCGACTCGGCGGTGCTGCCGGAACTGATGCCCGATGCCGGGCGCGCCAATTGGGGCTTCATCTTCGCGCTGGTTGCCGCGGTGCTGATCTGGATCCTGATGGGCCGCATGCTCAAGGGTTTCGAGGTCCGCGTGCTGGGCTCCAGCCCGAGAGCAGGGCGCTTCGCCGGCTTTGGCCTCAACCGCATGGTGTTCTTTGCCTTCCTGCTGTCGGGAGCACTGGCCGGCCTTGCCGGCATCTCGGAAGTCTCAGGCGCCATCGGGCAATTGCAGCCCGTGATTTCGCCCGGCTATGGCTTCACCGCTATCATCGTGGCCTTCCTCGGCCGCCTCAATCCGCTCGGCATCGTCGCCGCCGGCCTGGTGCTGGCGCTGACCTATCTCGGCGGCGAGGCGGTGCAAAGCGCGCTCGGCATTTCCGACAAGGTGGCGAGGGTGTTCCAGGGCATGTTGCTGTTCTTCGTGCTCGGCTGCGACACGCTCATTCATTACCGCATCCGATTGATCGGCCTGGCGCTGACCAAACAGGAAGTCCCCGCTAAGCTCGAGGCCGCGCCAAAGTTGAAGGAAGCCCGCTGATGGACATTACCGTCAACATCCTCCTGACCATCGCCACGGCGGCGACGCCGCTTTTGATCGCTGCGATCGGCGAGCTGGTGGTCGAGCGTTCCGGCGTGCTCAATCTCGGCGTCGAAGGCATGATGATCATGGGTGCCGTCGGCGGCTTCGGGGCCGGCTACCTGACCGGCTCGCCCTGGATCGGCCTCCTGGCGGCAGTCATCATGGGAGCGCTATTCTCGCTGCTGTTCGCCGTCATGACGCTGTCGCTGGCCACCAACCAGGTGGCGACCGGATTGTCACTGACGCTGCTCGGCCTCGGCCTCTCCGGCATGATCGGAACGCGCTTCGTCGGCCAGCCTGGCGTCCGGCTCCCCAACCTTGATATTCCCGGCCTCAGTTCGCTTCCGATCGTGGGCAGACTGCTGTTTGGCCAGGACCCTGTGTTCTATATTTCGATCGCGCTGACGGCCGCGGTGATGTGGTTCCTGTTCAAGACGCGTACCGGGCTGACGCTGCGCTCGATCGGCGACAGCCACACGTCAGCGCATGCGCTTGGCATCAAGGTCATCCGCTACCGCTACTTCGCGGTCATCTTCGGCGGCGCCTGCGCCGGTCTTGCCGGCGGGCATCTGTCGCTCGTCTATACGCCGCAGTGGGTCGAGAACATGTCCGCGGGCCGCGGCTGGATCGCGCTCGCACTGGTGGTGTTCGCATCCTGGCGTCCGTGGCGGGTGCTGGCTGGCGCCTACATCTTCGGCGCGGTGTGGATCGGCCAGCTTCATGCACAGGCTTTTGGCATTCCGGTGCCCTCGCAGATGCTTTCTTCTCTGCCCTATCTGGCAACCGTCGTGGTTCTCGTTCTAATCTCGCGCAACAAGCGTCTGACGATGATGAACACGCCGGCATCCCTGGGGCAGCCATTCGTTCCGGATCGTTGACAACAAGAACAAGACGGGAAGCTCCAAGGCTTAACTCAGAGAGGTAACACAATGAAAAAACTGCTTATTGCCCTGATGACCACGACCGCCGCAATGTCGCTGGCGGCGTCCGCGCAGGCCGCCGACAAGTTGAAGGCGTGCTGGGTCTACACCGGTCCGATCGGCGATTTCGGCTATTCCTATCAGCACGACCAAGGCCGTCTCGAGGTCGAGAAGGCGCTCGGCGACAAGGTCGAGACCGCCTATCTGGAGAACGTCTCCGAAGGCCCAGACGCCGACCGTGCTTTCGAGCGTCTGGCGCGCGAAGGCTGCAAGATCATCTTCGGCACCTCGTTCGGTTTCATGGACGCCGAAGTGAAGGTCGCCAAGAAGTTTCCCAAGGTGATGTTCGAGCACGCCACCGGCTACAAGACCGGGGATAATCTCGGCATCTACAATGCGCGCTTCTATGAAGGCCGCTACGTGCTCGGCCAGATCGCCGCCAAGGAATCGAAGTCCGGCGTCGCCGGTTACATCGTCTCCTTCCCGATCCCGGAAGTGGTGATGGGCATCAACTCCTTCATGCTCGGCGCGCAATCGATCAACCCGAACTTCAAGGCCAAGATCGTCTGGGTGAACTCGTGGTTCGATCCGGGCAAGGAAGCCGACGCCGCCAAGGCACTGTTCGACCAGGGCGCCGACATCATCGTCCAGCACACCGACTCGACCGCTGCCCTGCAGGTGGCCGAAGAGCGCAAGCTGCACGGCTTCGGCCAGTCGTCCGACATGATCAAGTTCGCGCCGAACGCGCAGTTGACGTCGCTGACCGACGAATGGGGCCCGTATTATATCAGCCGCGTACAGGCAGCCATCGACGGCAGCTGGAAGCCGGACAATGTCTGGCTCGGCATCAAGGACGGCGCGGTCAAGCTCGCGCCCTACACCAACATGCCCGACGACGTGAAGGCGATGGCCGAAGCGAGCGAAAAGAAGATCGCCGGCGGCTGGAACCCCTTCACCGGACCGATCGCCAAGCAGGACGGCTCGGCGTGGCTCAAGGACGGCGAGGTCGCCGACGACGGCACGCTGCTCGGCATGAATTTCTACGTCAAGGGCGTCGATGACAAGCTGCCGCAATAGACGGCAGAACATATTTCGATATGGAGAGGGCGCCGCGAGGCGCCCTTTTCATTTGGATGGAGAAGCTGGCGGGAGCTCAGACGGCCGAGCCGTAGAGGTCGTAAGCGTCGGCGCGCTCGATCTTGACGGTGACGATGTCGCCGGCGCGCATCGGGCGGCGCGACTGGATGTGGACCGAACCATCGATCTCGGGCGCGTCATATTTGGTGCGGCCCTTCGCAGAGGTGCCGTGCGCCTCGTCGATCAGCACCGGCAGACGCTTGCCGACCTTCCTGGCAAGCTGCGTCGCCGAGATCTTCTGCTGGCGCTGCATGAAGCGATGCCAGCGCGCTTCCTTGACTTCCTGCGGCACCTGCTCAAGGCCGAGATCGTTGGAACGGGCGCCTCTGACCGGCTCGTATTTGAAGCAGCCGGCGCGATCGATTTTCGCTTCATCCAGCCAATCGAGCAGCATCTCGAAATCGTCGTCCGTTTCGCCGGGGAAGCCGACGATGAAGGTCGAGCGGATGGCGAGATCCGGGCACACATCGCGCCAGCCGCGAATGCGCTCGAGCGTCTTCTCGCCATGGGCGGGCCGGCGCATGTTCTTCAGCACCTGCGGCGAGGCGTGCTGGAAGGGAATATCCAGATAGGGAAGGATTTTTCCATCGGCCATCAGCGGGATGACGTCGGCGACATGCGGGTAGGGGTAGACATAATGCATGCGCACCCAGATGCCGAGCTTGCCCAGTTCCTCCGAGAGATCGAGGAACTTCGCCCGCACTTCGCGATCGCCGAACATGGACGTCTGGTATTTGATGTCGATGCCGTAGGCGCTGGTATCCTGCGAGATGACGAGCAGTTCCTTGACGCCGGCCTTGGCCAGTTTTTCGGCTTCACGCAGCACATCGGCCGCCGGCCGCGAGACGAGATCGCCGCGAAGGGCTGGAATGATGCAGAAGGTGCAACGGTTGTTGCAGCCTTCCGAGATCTTCAAATAGGCGTAGTGGCGCGGCGTTAGCTTGACGCCCTGCGGCGGCAGGAGGTCGATGTAGGGATCGTGCGAGGGAGGGGCCGCCTCATGGACGGCGGCCATCACGCTCTCATAGGCCTGCGGTCCGGTGATCGCCAGCACGTTGGGGTGCTTCTCGCGGATCACGTCCGGCTCGGCGCCCAGACAGCCGGTGACGATGACCCTGCCGTTTTCCGAAAGCGCGGAGCCGATGGCGTCGAGTGACTCGTCGCGGGCGGAATCCAGGAAACCACAGGTGTTGACGACAACGAGATCGGCGCCGTCATGCTTGCGGGCGATCTCGTAGCCCTCGGCCCGCAGACGCGTGATGATGCGCTCGGAATCGACAAGGGCTTTGGGACAGCCGAGACTGACGAAGCTGACGCGTGGGGCGGACATGGGGCAATTTTCCAATGGACGCGAACCGGAAACACCGATCCGGCCCGCAGTCTCGACATATAACGGTTTGCATGGCTCCCGGCAGGAGCTCAATTCGGGCGGCGCAATAGCACGGCTTCCTCAATCAGGCAAACGGAGCCTTGCGGCTCCGCCTGTGCGTCAGTGCCCGCTTGACCCGAACCAGGGTGACAGGAAGGCGAAATGATCGGGGAATTGCTGCACGGCCCCATCAAGCAGCATCTTGACCGCGACATAGAGGATGATGACCAGGCCGATATAGGCAATCCAGCGGTATTTGTGCAGCAGGCGCGCGACGAACGACGCAGCAAAGCCCATCAAAGCGATCGACAGCGCCAGCCCGACAATCAGCACCGTCGGATGGTTCATGGCCGCGCCCGCCACGGCCAGGACATTGTCGAGCGACATCGAGACGTCGGCGATGACGATCTGCCAGGCGGCCTGCGAGAAGGTTTTGCTCGGCCCCTTGCCGCCAATGACGCCATCCTTGTTGAAGTCGCCGTTCGACAGCGCTTCGGTGGCGTCGCGCTCCTCGTCGTGGGTGACCCGCAATTCGCGCCACATCTTCCAGCAAACCCACAGCAAAAGCAGGCCGCCACCGATAAGCAGCATGGGACCAATGGTCAGCAGCCATTGCGTGATCAGGGCGAAGAAAATGCGAAGAACGGTGGCCGCCGCGATGCCGACCAGAATGGCTCGCTGGCGTTGGCTGGCCGGCAAGCCTGCAGCGGCGAGGCCGATGACGATGGCATTGTCGCCCGCGAGCGCAAGGTCGATGGCGATGACCTGAAGGAGAGCCGAAAAGCCGGCGGCGGTAAATATTTCCATCGACCTGGAAGCCCTTCGTCGAGTGTTCGTCGTCGATCGTCCGAACGGGCCTAAAGGCATGGTCTGCTGGCGTCAAGCCGCAGCACCGGACAACGCTGGAAAACCATTTTCGTGGTGGTGGAATTACGGAAGATTCTCAACATGCGCCGGCGGCAAGCCAATGCGGGCAAGCCCGCGAGAACTAATCGTAGAGATTGTACTTCGGCCAGTCGGCTTCAGGGATCTCATCCCCGATCCGATAGCGGAGCTGGAGAACTTCCATATGATCCGGCCCCGTCTGGCATTTGAACTTCAGCCGGTACCACTGTCCCCTGCTGCGGAACGCCGCACCGGGGCTCCGGATGGCGTCGGCGCTCATCTCTGGCGTCGCGAAGGCGTAGGCGACGACGCGGTCGGCCTTGAACTTGCGATCATCATGGGTGATCCGGTCCAGGACTTCGGCATCGCAACGCTGCTCGAGGCGGGTCTGCGGATCAAGTTTCATCAGTCCGGAGCGCAAGGCGTTGTCCATCGCACTGGCCGGAAAAGCCAGCGTCAGGGACGCAATGGCCATCATGCATAGTGTCTTCATGGGCGGGACAAGCAGCATGTTTTGTCTGAAAAATCAACCAACAGGGGCGGTTCATGCTCGGCAAACCCCGGTATTCAGAGGCCCGGCGCAATCAAAATCTCGTGTCGGGCTTCATCATGCGGGACCTGCGGCCAACGAACCAGCGAGGCGCGGCCGGCATCCGTGAGATCGTAAAGACCACGCTCGACCCTTGCGAACCAGCCATAGACATTGTGCTGCAGAATCTTCGGCGCGATCGGCGTCAAGGCTTTCAGATCGCGCGGCCGTTTGGGGCCGTCCGAAAGCGCGGCGGCGCAGGCGAGGGCGCTCTGCCGGTAGGCGGTCATGATCGGGGCGCGCGATCCGCCGCCGGCGACAGGATCGCCGCGGCGGCGCTGGTGCTCGTCGACAAGGCGAGATCGCCGTCGCGCATTCTTGCGCGGCGCCACGGCGATCGGACTGAGAAGCAGTTCGACCCGATCATTGGCGGTTACGCCAATCAGGCCGAAGCCGAGCCGACGGCAAAGGTTGCGGAACCTGGCATCGCTTTCGCGCCCCTTGCCTCGCGCCGACATGCGCGCCGCCAGCCACACTTCATCGCAAGCAGCCGCACGGTCGACGCCCTGCAGAACCAGTTCGAGATTGAACTGCAGCTTCAACTCGCAGATGACGACAATCGGCGGCTCCCCCTCGCGCAACGCGACGATATCGCAGCCGCCGATTTCCCCTTTCACGACGAAGTCGAGATTTTCCAGGAAACGCTTCACCGGCGCATAGAGTGAGGTCTCGTTCATACCGCAAGGTCTAGCCGATTCGACATGAAAAGCCTCGCAGGCGAAATGGTGTGGCGCGTGCCCGGGCCAGAGCGGGGATTCCGGAATCGGCAAGGCAGGGCTCAGGAATGAAGCTTTGCGAGGAAAGCCAACAGCACGCGGTTGAACTGGTCGGGACGCTGCAAGGGCGCGAAGTGACTGACCTCGGGCAGCATCACCAATTCCGATCCCGGTATGCTGCGGGCCAGATAGGTGGCGTGCTCGTCCTTGATAAACTCGTCGTGCTCGCTTTGGACGACCGCAACGGGCACACGGATCTCTCCCAACTCGGCGGTGCCATAATTGGGTTCGCTTTTCATCATCAGGCCGACAGCTTTGACAAACGCATCGAATTGATCTGGAGTGGCCGACAGCTCGGCATAGTCCTTTTTGTGCCGGCTGAAACACCGCTCGATGACCGGACTGGCCTCGAAGTCCTTCGTGCCGCTGGGATCCATATTGCAGCCGAAGAAGAACACACCGGCGATGCGATCGGCGGCCTTCATGCCAAGGATCAGCGCAACGCAGGCGCCATCGCTCCAACCTACAGCGATGGCCTTGTTCAATTGCAGGCGATCCATCACGGCCAGGACATCCGAGGCCATCAGCTCGTATTTGTATGGCCGTTCGTCGCGGGTGCTGCGTCCATGGCCACGGCTGTCGATGGTGACGACCTGATAGCCGCGCTCGACCAATGATGGGACCTGAAATCCCCAATTGCCGCTATGGCCAAGGCCGCCATGCAACAAGATCACGGGAAACCCCGCCCCAAAGGTGGCGTACCAGATTCTCGCACCCTCATGCTCCACATGGCCTTCGTCCGCCGCGGCCGGCAAAGGAGCGGCACCATGCGCTTCGAATTTGGTGAGGTCGTCATCGCGATAATCCATGCCGAAACAGCCTCGTGGCAAATGCGCAGCGCTTATGTTTATCGCCGGCACCCGCCGAGACCAACCCGCAAGGCAATTTCTGCTGCCATCAGCCGACACGACAGGGGAGGTTGCGTTGCCTAACGGCCGATATTGACCGCACCTCTTGTCGCCCGATCCTGGTTGTTTCGCGCCGGCTGATTTTCGTGGAGGGCTTCGCCGTCCGGCACTGCCCTACTCGATCGTGTCCTGCGGCGCCGCAGCGGATAGCCGATCTGTCCGAAGTAGCTGGAGGGGACTGGATCATCGACGCCATATTTCTCAGGCACTTTGTTGCCAGTCGCATTGTACGTGCCGAACACCACGTCGAGGAAGGGCAACTGTCCGGCGAAGTTCTTGTCGTAGGCTTCGCGCTGGTTGGCATGGTGCCAGCGATGGAACTGCGGGCTGGCGATGAGCCACTTCAAGGGGCCGAACGGAATCCGCAAGTTCGAATGAACAAGCAGCGTGTGCCAGAAGTAGATGATGGAAAAGACAGCGATCGAGGCTTCGGAGAATCCGAGAAAAAAGATCGGTGTCAGCGAAATTGCCTTCGTGACGATGGCGTCGACGGGATGAGAGTGGAATGCGCCGAGCCAATCCAGTTCCTCAATGCCGTGATGAACCGCATGGAACTTCCACAGCGCGGGGATTTCGTGAAACGCACGGTGTGCCCAATAGACGCCTATATCGGTAATCAGGATGATTTCGGCGACCTGCAGCCAGATGGGCTGGCCGCCGACCGCATGCGTTACCGATCGCGGGATCAGCATTGCAGCGGCTTCGAGTGCGTTGGCCGCTATCAGGATTATCACTGCCTTTACCACGAGGCCGTTGAACAGCACGTAGATCAGGTCGACATCCAGGCCCTTGCGCAGGATCTTCTGCGGTCGCTCGGCAAACAGATGCTCGAACGGAATGAAGATCAGCGCGCAGATCAACAGCCCCTTGATGCCAAAGATATCCATTCGACCGCTTATCGCCTTGCCTTTGGCCAGCGCACCCCGCGCTTCAGCTCCCGAACAGAACCACATTTCTCCTTTCCAAAGGCTTGATGCCGGCCGCTTGTGTCGCTCCTGGCTTGTCATGTGGCAAACGCGCTCGCCGGGTGTCACATCCGTGTCGCAAGCTGGCGCTACCTGGTCGGCGCGCGCTTGTCGAACGCAGCGCAACGCGCGTCCTCCCAGGACTAACCCCTCCGGTCCCTGCCGGCGGGGTTTTTCATTTCCAGAACCATATCGTCGGTCGCGAGTTGTCCTTGCTATCATGGCATTACGGTCAGCACAGGGACGCCCATGATGGACGCAAGTGAAATGAGTGCGATCGGCGACACCCTCATGAGGATCGTCACGCCCGACATGTCTCCCAAGCAGCTTGTCAAAGCCGCCCGGAAAGCTCACCCCAAGGCCTCGAAGAAGGATATTGCCAGAGCAGCCTTCTTCTCGATCATCGCAAACGCGGATCAGGACATCGGCAAGGCCAGGAACCTGCAGGCATTTGCCATCGCGGAGCGCGCACAGCAGTCGCACTGAGCCGGTCGCCGCTTGGCAATGGCGTGGGCTTGCCGGCACGCCTTCATCGCCGCGCATATGCCGCCCGGCAGGCCGACATCACGGTATCGCGCAGCCAACGATGGGCCGGGTCGGCGTCCATGCGAGGATGCCACATCGCCGATATCTTGAACCGAGGAATGGGAAGCGGGAGCTCGAAACTCTCGAGACCCGCCGTGCTGGCGTGGTCGCCTGCACTGGCGCTGGCGAAACATGAGCCCGGCACGGTCGCGACCAGTTCCGATTGGCGCACAATCCGCATCGCATCGGGGTAGCCGGGCACGACAACCACGACGGTGCGTCCAAGGCCGAGCTTCTGCAAGGCGCCATCGATCGGCTCGGCGACATTGCCTTCCCGTGACGGCGCATGGCTTCCGCTTGCCCATATCTGCGGTCACCCAACCAACGAAAGAGATCGCCCAATGCCCGCAAGCGTTTTGAACACCCCGTCAGGTACAGTCCTCATCATCGGCGCGTCGCGCGGCCTCGGCCATGCGATGGCGGCCGAGTTCCTCGGGAAAGGCTGGAACGTCATCGGCACGGTCCGGGAAGGCGGCCGGACCAAGCTGCACGACCTCGCGGACGCGTTCGAAGGCCGGCTCGAAATCGAGACAGTCGACATCTGCGAACCCGATCAGGTCACGGCCTTGCGCGACCGGCTGTCGGGCAGGGTGTTGGACATAGTGTTCGTCAATGCCGGCGTGAGCAACAACCCGGCTGAGACGATCGCCGATGTGACGACCGACGAGTTCGTGCGCGTGATGATCACAAATGCACTCAGCCCGATGCGTGTTCTCGAGAGCCTGGAGCCATTTGTTCCGGCGACCGGCCTGATCGGCGTGATGTCGTCCGGGCAGGGGAGCATTTCCAACAACGAGACAGGTCAACGTGAGGTCTACCGGGGCAGCAAGGCGGCGCTCAACATGTTCATGCGAAGCTTCGCCGCCCGCCATGCCGCGACATCGCGTGCCATGGTGCTGATGGCGCCCGGCTGGGTCCGTACGGAGCTGGGAGGGCCGGATGGAAGGCTGAGCATCGAGGAAAGCGTGCCGAGCCTTGTCAACGTCCTGCTTGCCAGGAAGCGAAGCCAGGGATTGCACTATGTCGACTATCTCGGACGCACCGTCCCCTGGTAGATCCTGTCGCTATGCCTGCGCGGCGACGAGCGCCAGCTTGTCCGCGGCCACACGAAATAAAGTGGTACCGCGACCGCTGGCGGCTTCTGCATCTGGCCCTTATTGAGCCGCCGTCATGGCGATGAGCTTTCGGACCTGGACGTACTCTACGCAGTGAACAGGAAAATCCGGCCGGGTGGCCTTCGCGCAGTCTTTCGCGGTGGCGACAGGTTCATTGAGCGGAACGCTCGATGCCTGCGTGGACGCTGATGAAAAAAGCAGCGTTTGGGTGGTCAATGCCGAGACGGCAGCGACTTGTATGAGAAGCGCGGCGAAGGCGATGTTTTTGAGCATGCGCGACAACGCGCCTACCTGCTACAACGTTCCAGTTAGTCGGGCCGCTTTGGGGGCTTTCTTACTTAATCGCCCATCTTGCGGCGGCGTCCCACGTTATTTCGGGCATTTTGCTCCCCCACGTCACCTGGTCGAAAGCGATTTTCCGGGCAGGGGTCACAGGCGTACATTGCCGTCGTTCTGGCGGAGGGAGTGGGATTCGAACCCACGGTGAACTTGCGCCCACGCCGGTTTTCAAGACCGGTGCCTTAAACCGCTCGGCCATCCCTCCACTATGGTTTTTCAACCACTTAGGACAATCGCTATCGGTCGGTTTTGAGCGGCTGGCACCGAATTGGCACCGAAGGCGTTCCCGACCGGTTCGCTGTTCATTCCTGTAGTGCGGCATTGAGGGCCGCGTCAACCACTGCTGCGGCGCCTTCCTGTTGTCCTGGCAGCAGGTGAGCATAAATATTCAACGTGACCGACGGATTGGCATGGCCGGCGCGAGCCGACACGACATGCACAGGAACCCCGCTGCGCAGCAGGTGGGTGATGTGTGTGTGTCGTAGGCCGTGGAAGGTGACTTGCGGAACGCCTGCTGCTTCGGCCTCTCGGGCGAACTCTTTTGAAAACGGGCGAGGGGTCCGAATGCGCCCGTCCCATGTCGGGAAAGCCAGATCCTTCTCGTCTTTGCCCATGCCGAGTTTCAGGCGATGCTCGGCAAGTTCCTTCCGATGCCGGCGGAGCTCGACCACCAGGCGCGCGGGCAGGGCGATCGTGCGGCGGCTGCGGTCTGTCTTCGGTTCCTTGATTGCAAGGCCGGCCTTCGTCTCCTCAACCACCTGGACGACCTGGAGCGTGGCGCGGTCAAGGTCGATGTCTTTCCAGCGCAACGCCAAGACTTCGCCCCGGCGCATTCCTGTCGACGCCGCCATCAGCACCGGCATGTAGATCGACCGGCCCTTCAGATGATTGAGCAGGGCCTTCAACTCGGCATCGTCGAGCACCTGGATTTCTTCACGGCGCACCTTGGGCGTGGTCTGCACCGCCGGCATCGGCGATTGGCGCAGCTTCCTCGCCTTGACCGCGGACGCCAGGATTTGGGAAAGCAGCCGGTGAACATGCTGGATGGTTTGCGGGGCCAAGCCGCCCTTGCCATCTCGGCGGCCGGCTGTGCGAAGGTGATCATAGAACTGGTCGATGCGCGTCCCGTCGAGCTTCTGCAGGGCAACAGTGCCGATCTGCGGGATGATATGCTGCTCTACGATCTCGCCATAGCGCTCCAACGTTTTGGCAGCCGTTTTCGATGGGGCGATCGTCTTGAGCCAATGCCGCGCATATTCGGCGACCGTCGACATCGAGCGTTCGACGAAGGTGCCTTCGTCGATCTGGTTGAGCCGCTTTGATAATTCGGCTTCGGCTTCCTTCTTGGTGCCGCGCACAGTGACGAATTGGGTCTGGCGCTTGCCGGTGGCCGGATCGGTACCGAGATCGAATTTCAGGCGCCAGGAGCCCTTACCCCGCCGAGTGACGTTGCCCCTCATTTGCTGGCTCCCTTCAATCTCGCGGTCAATTCGGCCGCCTCGCGGATCCGCTGTTCGACGTCCCCATCCTTTTCCATCGCGGACGCCGTAGCGTCGGTCGCGACCATGTCTTGGTAAAGCGCCAGTTGGCCCGTCATGGCTCCCATCAGAGTCGCTGCGATCAGCCTGAGGTTTTCAGTCGACGGACATTCTGACCGGCTGGCTTCCTCAATCAGCGCGCGAATTCCGGAAGCGGTCGCATCGAGCGCTTCGCGCACCATTTGCTTCCCGGATCGCTGCTCCGCATCGAAAGCTAACCCAATTTGACAAAGCCGGCGCACAGCTTCGCCTTTTGTACGGATCCGGTTCTTGAAGCCCCAGTCATCGATCGCCGTCACCTCTCCTGGAGAGATCAACAAGTGCAGGCGCTCGGTCTTGTTTTCCTTTGCGGTCACAGCCCGTCCCTTCCTGTCAGCATTATGCACAATATGCGCATATAGTGATTGACCGCAACCCCCCGCGTCCAATACCGTCGTCCAATATGTGCATATGGCGCATATAGAAACGAAGGAGATAAGACCGATGACACTCGAAGAGGCGCTATCGCGCCCGACGGTATCGGTGCCCGAGGCTGGCGAGCTGTTCTTTGGACTTTCCAGAAACGGCGCCTACGAAGCGGCGGCGAGAGGGGATTTCGATACAATCCGGATTGGCAAGAAGATCGTGGTGCCCGTCGCGCCGATCGCTGCAAAGCTCGGTCTCCAGACTTCGTTCGGCAGGGCGGCATGATGATCGCCGCCGGGATCATCCTGCTCGTCCTCGCCGCGGCGCTGCGGACGCGCCTGTTCCGGCTTTGGCTCGCGTTGCTGCTCCTCATGGCCGGCAACGTCCTGATCGCCGCCGCAGATCGGGCCATGGAGCCGCGCCAGTGACCGGCGCCACCGAGCCGAGAGCTCTCCCAATACCGGCTAGGGTGATCGAAGCTGCCGAGTGGTACATCAGCTTCCGCGGAACGCGCGAAGGTCCGGCGGTCCCGCTCCTCCAGGAGCGGTTTGGATTGTCCGCTGCCGAGGCCTGCGCCGTGCTGCGCGAGGTCAACCTTCGACGCGCGAGGGCGATTTGACAACGCCTGGGATGAGCTACGCGATCAACGAGAAAGTCGAGCGTGCCGCCCTCTGGCTGGCCGAAACGCCGATCCAGCAGCATCCTCCGGTCGAGTTCTTCGTCGAGGTGATCCGAAGCCGCTTCAAGCTGACCAATGCCGAATTGATCGCCGCGGTTAGGGAAGCCGATCGCCTGCGCGGAGAAGCCTCCACATGATCAATGGCCGCCGCACCATGGCCGATGCCGTCGAAGTCGTCTGGCGTCACCAGACCTATCGGCGCGTCGGCAGTGAGCCGTACACCCGGAGAGACGGCACCGGAACGATGCTCGGTGTCTGGCGCTCGAACTGCAAGTTCTGTGGCGCCGAATTCGAGTGTCGCGCCTCTGATATGGCGGAGACGTTCAGGGGCACGCGCCATTGCCAGGCGCACCGCCGGCCGGCCGATCGAGTTCGTGCGCCGGATCCCGCGCAGCGCCCATTCACGCCGATCGAGGTCTACGACAACGACGGGGCTCGAAAATGATGCCGCAAAGAAAAAGCCGCGCCTCGATGTCGGTCGAGGACGCGGCGGATCAGGAAGCGTTTACACCCGAAAGATACCCATTGGCCGAGGAGAAGACAAGCAAGGCCCGTAACCGGCTCGACTGGATCGACACCGTCGCACTCGACGCGCGGGTTTCGGCTCATGCTTTCAGGCTGGCGCACGTGCTGCAGTCGCAGTTTGTGAACGAAAAGACAGGCGAAGCTTGGCCGGCTCAGCAGACGCTGGCCGACCTGTGCAACACCAACGAACGGCAGGTCCGATACTGGGTCGCCGAGCTCGCCAAAGCAGGGTTCCTTGAGGTGAAGCGAGGCGGCAAAGGTAGGTCTAACCGGTATGTTTTGACCGGCAGTCGGACTGCCGCTCAACGGAAGGCCTTGACCGGCAGTGGAAATCATCTTGACCGGCAGTCCAACTACAGTTTGACCGGCAGTCGGACTGCCGCCGACTCTCGCTTAGACATCGCTTATGAACTCGGTGGCGGCGCCAAGCCGTCCACCGGTAGTGCTCTACGTTCAGGTCGGCGCTCTACGGTAAACGGTGTTGCCAAGGGCGACGCTCGACCTCCGGTCTCGTCGCCAGCCAATCAGACTCGGCCATGTTGGAGAGGAATGGAGGTCAACCTTCCTAAGCTTGGAGACTGCGTCGTCACCGATACATTCCCCGATCTGCGTCGCGTCCGCGTCAAGGTTATACGAACCGGCGAGACAATGCTGATCGCCGCCAAGCCCGACATCCGGTTTGTCGCAAGCCCAGATGATTTCGACCAGATCGCGCAGGAGGACCGTGATGAAGAAACGCCGTTCTGACACCGCCGCGCAGCTCGATCTGTTCACCGTGCTCGATCGCCCTGCCAATGCGGAGATCATCGCTTTCCCGGCCGAGCGGATGGTCGGCCTGATGCGAGAGATCGCGAGCGAGCTGCTAACAATCTGCGAGAAGCCTGACCGCGACCTGCGCTACCGGGAGATGGTGCGACCTCTCCGGGCTCACTTGGGCGCGTTGAGTTTGCCGCCGGAGGATGTTCGCCGGCATATGGACGCGCTCCGCGCTGGCGTCGCCGCCCAGGCACGCAAGCAGTTGATCCTCTCGATCCTGCATGATCAGCGAGGCGATGCCGCATGACCGCCGCCGCGTCGTTCTTAGTCGATCGCCTTTGGCGGCGGCGGTGGTGGCTTGATGACTTGGCTTTCCAACGTCTCGATCAGCCGGTCCGCCAAAGCGCGGTATCGACGTGCATCAGCAGCCGTGACTGTCGCGTTCTGATCGTGCGCGGCCGCGTTTCCTATGGCGAACAAGTCTTCAAAAAGCAGCGAGGTTCCTTCGTCAATCAAGTCCCGCCTACGCAGCGCTCGCATCGTGCCCCGAGCTCCGCCAAAAGATGCGAGGCTGACACGCAATCCGGCGGCCCCTACTGCCTCCTCGGCTTCCCGACGTATCTCCACCAAGGCGGCGCGCGGAGAGATCGACACGATCTGTTCGAACCTGGACACCTCCTCTGGCGTCGGCGGCGGCAGTTCCGCCGATGCCGGCGGCAACCGCTCGACGACTACCTCGGCTTCCTCGAGCCTCTGCCTAAACGACACCTCGGTATCCTTGTGCTTCAGGTGCAGCCGCGGCAACAGCGGCCTGATCTCGCCCCGAAACAACCAGACCGCGGTGACCACAGCCGCCGGCCAAGCAAGCGACGTGATCGAGCTGATCACCGAAGCGAAGAAATCGAGATAGTTCACGAGCAATCCCCCCCCACGCCGCACACTCGCGCTCTGAGGTGACCCGGGTCAAGTGCTCGACCCCGGGGGGAGGGCAAATCTCTACAGCCCGTGGGGGTCGGAACCGCCCGGGGCTCACGCGCACAAAATTTTTTCACCACCAGGAGATTTTCAGGAAAATCCCGAAATGACCGAAAAAAATAGCCGCCGCCGACCACCGCTCGACCTCTCCGATAGCCCCGCGGCCGCCGGCGCCTGGTTCTCGCCGCCGGTGATGATGGCGAGTGCCGCACACTCGAAGGCCTACCGCGAGCGACTGCGTTCCGGCGCGCTCGCCTGCAAGGTTGATGTTTCGCTGAGTTGCCGTGAATGGCTGATCGAGACAGGTCGGCTCGCCGAGGCGTCTGGTAACGAGCCGGCGAAGGTGGCAGCTGCGATCAAGCGTCTTCTGCAAAATATTTCGTCACCGCGTGACGAATCGGTGCCCGGACCGGGGGTAAGCAAGCCCTCTAAGTGAGGGCTGAAGGAATGTTGAAATTGGTGAAGCCGGTGAGCGAGGTGACCCCGATAGAGCGGTTGCGCGGACGGCTGGTGCTACCGGCGAAAACGAACCTCCTGCAGCTTGCCGAGCGGAATTTCAACCGCCTCCGCGCGGATCAGATAGCCGTCAAGGAACGGATCGGCGCCATGATGATCGAGGCCAGGAAGCCGTATGCTGTCGTCGACAAAGAGCTCCTAGCCTCGCTCCAGGCCGAGGCGGACTCGCTGTCCGAGCCTCTGGCCGCCGCCCGAGCCGAGCGCGATCGTCGCCGGCGCGAGCAATCCGAGAGGGTGCGCCAGACTCAGGGCGGTGCCGTCGCCGATTATGTCGCTGCGATCAACGATCGTCTCGACGAGCTCGAGGAGATCGTCGACATCGGCGCATTCATCAACGTCGAAGCCCTCGCCGACGGCATCGAGTTGCACGCCGTGCTCGGCCGCATGACGGCGATGCTCGACGGCATCCATCACCTTCGCCGCGTCCTGCGCGGCCCGGGCGGAGGCAACTCGTGAAATCCCCGACGCGCGGATCATTGCGGGCGACCAGTGGGCGCGTCCAAAAACAGGTCGACGATCTCCGGCGCGCGTCGGGTATGCGTGCTTCCGGCCAAGATCGTCAACGCCCTGAGTGCGAGCCGGCAGAATTTGATGACCCGGCGAACGACTCGACTGCCGCGCGCCCATCGGTTCCTATCCTGGTGGGCGCGCGGCATGCCGAAGCCTTCGTTGCCGGTGAACTCGCGCGGATCAGGTTCCAGCTCCTGATGATGGGAGGCGGCGCCCGATGAACCCGATGCCGGTGCTTGGAGATCGGCCACGTCGCGAGGCCGCCTCGGCCGCTCTGGAGGCCCTGCGAAAAGCCGGCGCCGTGCCGGCGCTCGCGCCGACCGTCCAAGGCATATCAGAGGCCGCCAGGAACGCCGTCGCCGCTGGTTACCGAGACGTCAGTGTCCAGATCGAGTCGTCGCCAGACGGCAGTGCAAAGCTCAGCTTTCGGGCGGTGCTATGACTAAAAACCGACCTAGGCTCGCCGCGGCGCGGCGCATGATGGCAAGGCTG
This sequence comes from Mesorhizobium sp. M8A.F.Ca.ET.207.01.1.1, assembly GCF_004794715.1. Classification (NCBI taxonomy): domain Bacteria; kingdom Pseudomonadati; phylum Pseudomonadota; class Alphaproteobacteria; order Hyphomicrobiales; family Phyllobacteriaceae; genus Mesorhizobium; species Mesorhizobium sp. M8A.F.Ca.ET.207.01.1.1. The sequence goes on from NZ_SRUS01000006.1 coordinate 498,438, forward strand.
GCGGCAACGGCCCCGGTGGCGACCAGGTACGGTGATACGCTTTGGATGAGTTTAGAGGGGCCTATCGGCGAACGGGATCCGAAAACAGGGAAAGGCATCTTTGCCGCCCCGATCGAAGCCGCACTTAAGGCTCATTCCAACGCGCAGTTTATCGAGGTCGCCATCGATAGCGCTGGCGGTGCCGTCGACGAGGCGATGAAAATCCACGGTGCGCTTCGCGCTGCGCGAGGTTTCGTGACCGTGACGGCGGGCCAACAATGCGCATCGGCGGCATCGCTGATCTTGATGGCCGGCGATCTTCGTCTGGCACTTCCGAAGTCCCGGATCTTGCTGCACGGCGTCGAGATAGAGGCACCGCCAACGGCGGAGCGGAAGCGCTGGACTGCTGAAAAGTACAGCCAATTTGCGAGGCACATCGAGAAGACCGACAAAGCGATCGTCGATCTCTACGCGAAGCGCGGGTTCTTCGGCCGCCAATGGTTCGAGCGCGAGCTGAAGAACGAGGATCCCCTGCCTCTCGTCACCGCTCAGGCCGCTGGCATCATCCACTGCCTGGCCGGTCAGGAGAGCCGGCATGCGCGAACACATAGTGGGCGGCGATGATGACCGCCCGCGAGCAGCTCGCCGCTGCGCATGCGCGGCATCAGGAGGCTCGGAGATCATGAGCGCTTTCATCGCCGTCAAGCATGCCGACTGCATCCAATTGCTGACCGATGGCGCCTGCTACAATGGCGACTACATCCTGACCGCGATCGTCAGCAAGGTTTGGGCCGCCCGTTGCGTGCCGATCGCCATCACGGGTCGGGGAACGTGGTCGGTGCTCGATCGCATTGCGAAGGACATCGTCGAGGAAGCTGACGAGACAGGTTCCGTCGACCACGTCATCGAATGCTTCATCCCTGAGTATCTCGACGGCCTTCGAGCCACCGACATGCAGGATGTTGATGGCGACGTGTCGATTGCGGCATGGTCGGAAACGACTGGTCCGCAACTCTATTACATCAATTTTCCCGGCGGCAAGTTCGGGGGCGAGGGCAAGATGAAGAGCGTGCCAGCCTTCCCGCGGAGCTAGACTGATCGATGCTAGGTCGGCTTGGCCAGTTCCCGTGCGACGTCCACAAGATTGCGGAGCAGTGCGGGATCAAGGTCCTCAAGCCCTCGCTGCATGGCGCCAACGCCGGCCGCGCCAGAGTCTGTTTCTGCCCGATCACGCTGAAGCGCATCGGCCAGGCGCACGGCGCCGATCATCTGAGACTCGTGCTCCGCCTCATCGTCGAAAGCCGCGGCAACGCCGGCGAGCTGCAGGGTGACGTCATCACCGCCGTTTCGGCTGTAGTGCTCTCCGGCCTGGTCGAGATCCGCGCCGACCTCTTCGACGATATCGACCTCGGCCAGGTCAGGACGTGGGCGCAATTCGTCAAGCCGGGCTGTAGCACCCAACAGGCCATGGCGACGGCACTGCTATGGCTCCTGGCGAGCCCGGACAGGATCATTCCGAAGCTCTCCGCTGAGGAAGTCGCCGCCGAGGAGAAGCGCGCGGAGATCGCCCGCAAGGGCCGTGAGAACGCGAAGCGTCGACGGATCAAGGCGGCCGGCGATTGCGCGACGGCATGATCGATCCTCGCGTCAGAGCATTGTGCAAGGAATTCGATGTCGAAATTATCGCCGGCCGTGCCTATCCGGAGCCCGGTCAAACGAGGGCGCCGACGACGATCCGGCGCATCATCGACCGCCACGGGGAGCCGCACGCGCGCATTGTGCTGTGCATTCTCGCCGAAGGGCGGGGCAACCAAGCCTTGATCGATGAGGTGTCGCTGTGGGCTGTCAGCGAGCGGCGAGCCTGCAGATAGAGCATGCCGGCCAGAGCATGGCGCTGCGGGACGATCGAGCGGAGCTCGTTGGCGATCGCCATTAGCGGGCCGATCGGCATCTTGTCGAACATTTCCAGGAAGGCCGTCGCATCGGCCTCCACCAGGTCGGCGCAGGCCCGCACCAAGAGATGCGGGAGAGCCTCACAGAGAAGGGCCGGCAACTTTTCAAGCGAGGCGCCCGCCTGACCGCTGGGGAAAAGATCGCCGTCGGCCGGGAACTCCTCGCCAAGAAAGGCGAGCTTCCGTGGGGCCACTTCGGGCCTTGGCTGCGGGGAGAGTCTGGCCTCAGAGAGCAAACGGCGCACCGTTACATGAGAGCCGCGCGGGAGGCCGCCGACGAGGCGCCGTCCGCATAAAAACAAAACAATTCTGTTAACTCCAATCGCTGTCGGTGAACTGGAGAATTCGGCGTCTTAACGCTATATTGGAGTCGGTTCGAAGAAAAAGCCGCTTGCCCCGGCAAGGGCAGCGGCTTTGTGAGCGGACCAACAACTTGGCTGGACCGTTCGGTCACACCCTAATGTAGTACTTAGGGCGAGCATTTCTAGCCAGGTTGGTCACCACCTCAACCAACTGAAAAGGCTAGAGAAATATGCCATCCAGCAATAGTTTGACCACCGCCCACGGGCAGCTAACCCTTGATCTTGATATCGTGGTCGAGGCCGAAATTGACGGCGTCGGCATGGGCGTCCTCGGCGACGGCACACCGTTCCTGACGCTCCGCGGGCTTGCCCGCATGTGCGGCATCGACCATACGACATTGGTCAAGTTGACCAATGAATGGAGCGACGTGACCTTCAAGGCGCGGGAAAAGAAGATCCGCGACCTCATCAAGGCGCAAGGTTACGACGACACGGTGTTCTTCCACGCCGTGAAGAAGAACGGGACGATCCATCACGCAGTTCCGGCGCACGTGGTCATGGCCGTGCTCGAGTATTATGCGTTCGAAGTCTCCGGCGAAAACGCTCACGCGCTCCGCAGCTACCGGATTCTGGCGAAGAAGGGCTTTTCCGACTTCGTCTACGCCCAGGTTGGCTACAATCCCGACGGCAAGGTGAGCCTGGCGTGGCAACAGTTTCACGACCGGGTGAGCTTGGTCGCCAACGCGGTACCCGCCGGCTACTTCAGCGTCTATCAGGAGATCGCGGGCATGATCGTGCCGATGATCAACGCCGGTATTGACGTCGGTCCGCATATCGTTCCGGACATCAGCGTCGGCCTGCGCTGGTCGAAGCACTGGGTCGAAGAAAACCTCGACATCATCCACGGGGCCCGGAAGAAGTATCTCCACGACTATCCGGTGTATTTCCCGCAGGCGCCGTCGAATCCGCAGCAGCCCTATTGCTATCCGGATGATGCGCTCGGCGAATTCCGCAAGTGGTTCCGCGAAACGTATCTGGCAGACCACCTGCCTGACTACTTGAGCAACCAGGCGCGCATCGGCAAGATCAAGCCGGTGGTCGCGACAAAGGCGATCGAGTCCTTTAAGCGGGCGGCTCTCCCGCCCAAGGCGAAGTAGACCGCGCATCCGGCCCGTCGGCTTTTGGCCGGCGGGCCTTCGGACAGCGCGAATTATTTAGTCCTTCGCCATATAGCCTTCATAGTGCGCTTGGCACATAGCATGCGCCCGTTCGTAGGCGCCTATTTCTTCGGACGATCGTCTGGAAAAAACAGGCTGAAAACGAACAGCCCTGCCATCGCTGCCACAAAGGCCCATGCGATCCATTCGAAGGTGATGCCCGTCAAGTAGCCGAGGGCGAGTAGCGCAGCGAAGGCGAGCAAGTAGGCCACTTATATTTCCTCCCTTCAGGAGCGCTTGAACCGCTCGAGCATCTCGCGGTCCGCCGCGGTGACGCGAACAGTCAGCCCGTTGTAGCCGCCGGGAAGCGCGTCACGCACTATGTCGACGTCGATGGAGAGATCGTCGGCGATCTCCTGGAAAAGCAGCACCTGAATTTCATCTTGGCGGCCGGCCAGGATCTCGTTGGCGCGACGCTCGATCCTTTCAATGATCCGGTTCTGATCGGCGACACGGAGCGCCTTCTGCGGGTCGGCGCCGCGATAGGCCTTTCGGGTCGCTCGTATCGGAACCATGGTCATCTCAAATTTCCCCTGCAGGGCAAATCTATCGTTGACCATTCCACGAGGAAAGCGGGGACCGCCTGAAACCTCGCCTTGCTGCGACGTCGGCGCTGCCGATAACGATCTGTCATGGCATACCGATCGGCAGATCTCGCCTCGCTTGATAAAAGCCTCGCGGCGCAAGACCGGATTCGGAAGGCCGGCCGAACACCGAACGGCCACGCACTTTGGACGCCGGCGGAGCGCGCCGTCCTGACGAAATGGTTTCCCGACTATAAGGCCATGAAGAAACGGCTGCCCAAGCGCTCAATGGCCGCGATCACCGGGCAGTGCCATCTGATGGGGCTGAGCACCCCGAAGCCGGCCTGGACGGCCGCCGACAGGACAAAGCTGAGACGGCTTTTCACGACGGTGAGCAAGGCGGAGCTACTTGCTGCGTTCCCGGACAGGACCTGGACGTCGCTCCAGGTCAATGGCTACCAGATGGGGTTGCGACGATGGCGGAAGCCATATGTGAAGACCAGCCATCCGGTCATCGACGACGTCCGCGAGGCCTGCCGAACGAAGGGGCATTTCATGCCCGACCTCGACGTCTACGCGGGCACCGGCAGATACTTCAGCAAGCTGGCGCAGCGGAGGAAGAAGCACGATCTCCGAAAGGTCGACAAGGCAGTCAAGGCGCTGGGTGGCACGCTGGTGATCGAGTGGGGCGATGATGACTGTGCGTAAGCCGGTTTCCCCGGGCGGGGAGTGCTTGACGAGAATCGAGCGTGAGAGCATCGTGTCCGTGGGCTTGAACACCCGGACCAGTGACGACCGAAAATCGTTGGCGCGATCTTAAGTCGTTTGTCCCGCTTGCGGGATGACGCGCAGCTTGGCGGCTGCCGCGAACGGCCTTTCTATAGGCCGGAGGCGGTGGTGCTGTCCAGACCTCGCGGTTAAAAGCCATCGGCCTGTCTCACTGGCAGGTGTTCAACCTCCGGCTTCGGCGCCGATCGCCGAGCGGGCCTTGAACAGCCCTTTTAACCAGTGAGAAACTACACATGACCTTTGCGAGCCTTTTCCCCAGAAATGCGCGTTCCTCGAATCGCTCCGCTCTCGATCTTCGGCGACCATCAATTGGTCGAGGCCAGGGGAGGGCATAGCGATGGGTCGGGGGGTTAATCGTCGATCATTAGTCATTGGCGCAATGGTGGCGCTGCCGGCTGCCGCCGGCGCAGGACGCGCAATCGCCGCGCCGGACGCTCCATCGGGCGTCCAAGCCCTCATCGATGCCCACAGGGCCGCCTGTGCGCTCTACGATGAGACGACAGCAGCCGAATCGGCGGCCGAGGCGGCCTACCTGAAGACGAGACCCGAAAACTGGCTGCCGTTGCCATTCGGCCGAGGCCAGGTGGAGTACCTTTCCGACAGCGGAATGGGACCGCTGAACGCGACCTCCTGCGCATTCGCCACCATTCGGAACTGCTTCAGCACTTTGTTTTTGCACGGCATCGATACCGCCCTCTTGGAGCCGATCAATGCGGTTACCGACGCCGAGAAGACCCGGATCGACGCGGAGCTCGGGGAGGCACAGGCGCGTGAGGAGGCATTCCGGCGGCAATGTGGTTACGCTGACGTCAGGGACCGCGCGCAAGCAGCTTCCGAGGCTGAGTACGACGCGCTGACCGCGCTGATCAACGCGGCACCTGCGGACCTCGCGGAGGCCAGGGCGAAGGCGGTATATCTGGTCACGCTGCTGGAAACCGTGGGGGTCGAGCGGGAACGGGAAATGTTCTTGGGCCTCGCAATCTGACTGGTCTGGGCGCCCGCCGTCGAAAGGCGGCGGGCCCTTTTCAGACCGGCGCCGGATTGATCCCGGCAGCCCTGAGCCGCGCACCGAGCTTCGCTCGAGTTCCACATGCGGCCTTGTCACCGGCGACACACTTGTTGTTCGCGTCCGACCAATCAAGCAGCGCCGTATTGATCCAGCTGCCAGGGGCGCGCTGTATTCCAAAGGGCGTCGGTGGCGCACCAGCAGCAACGGCCGCCACTGCGGCGGCGCCCTGGCCATGCGGTGCACGCTTCCAACCGTTTATGATCAGGCAGTTCTTCATGTACTGATCTTCGGCAACGGCATTACCGAGAGCGTTGCCTAGACCGGCGCCGGCAACAAAAGCCGGTGATCCGATAGCAAGATAGCCCTGGTCAACTGACCTGGATTGCATCTCACATTGGGCATGCGCGACCTCAAAACTCGGCCCGTAGCCAATCTGTGCGTAGTCGGCTTGATTACTGGTCTGGCAGCCGCAAAGCGCGGCGACGACGCCAAGCGCCATCAATACTTTGCTGTTCATCCCCACGCCCCTCCCAAGGCTTATATTAACAATTGCTCAAGTTTGCAGAGAGGGCAAGCAGCTTCTACTTTTTGCAGGCGCGTTCACCCGGCATAGCTGCAGCGCAGGTGAAGTTGCCAGTGAGCCGTACTTGGCACCGAGATTGGCACCGGACAGGCGATGAAGGTGAGGGACCAGGCGGGAATACCGGAGATGAGCAGCCGGTCAAAAAGCCCGGAGAACCGGGCTTCGAGTGACGGCAGTCTACGCAGTTGGACGGCTTCCGCCACGTTTCAAGACCGGTGCCTTAAACCGCTCGGCCATCCCTCCGGTGACTGCCGGCCAATGCTCTAGTGTGCCCGGCAAAGGCCTGTCAACCGGCTTGCGCGAAGCGGCCCTTCTCCAAGCCCCGGGACAGGACAAGCAGCGTCACAATCTTGCCCGGTTCCGGCCACAATCGGTTAATACCGTGATAAACAATTCCTGCGCACAAAGGATCGGGGTCCGAGACGTCGTTGGCATTGTCGAGTGAGCGCGTGGCTCTCTGATGGTCGGACACGATGTCGTTGGTCGAGACTTTAGGGGGGGGCAATCAAGAATGCAGGCTGTGACGCACCCGCGTCTTCGTCGCGTTGCCACGGTTGCGTTGCTTGCGGCGTCGGCTGCATTGCTTGCCGCTTGCGCGTCGCAGCCCGAGCCGAAGGGCATGGTCTACAAGAAGACCCGCTCCAAGGAATATTTCGCCGAGACCGAATATGGAGTGAAGGCCAGTCCGCGCGCTGCCTTCATGCGGCGCGGCGGCGGCCGCGACCAGCTCGGCAAGCCGTATCAGGTGCGCGGCAAGTGGTATTATCCCAAGGAAGAGAAGCGCTACGCCAAGGTCGGCTTGGCTTCGTGGTATGGCGACGCCTTCCATGGCCGGCTGACCGCCAACGGCGAAGTCTACGACACGGCGCAACTAACGGCGGCGCATCCGACGATGCCGCTGCCCAGCTATGCCCGAGTCACCAACCTCGAAACCGGCAGTTCGGTCATCGTGCGCGTCAATGACCGCGGCCCATACCATGAGGGCCGCATCATCGACGTCTCGGAGCGTGCCGCGCAGATGCTCGACTACGACAAGGTCGGCACCGCGAAGGTGAAGGTCGAATATGTCGGCCGCGCGCCGCTCGACGGCAATGACGACCAGTACCTGATGGCCTCCTACCATCCCGGCAACCGCATACCGGATCCATCGGATGGCTTGCCGACCGGCGTCATGGTGGCCATGAACGGACCGTCGCCGAGCCTTCCGGCGGGTGCTGCCGCCGTGCCGTTTCCAGGTCAGCTGACCGATTCCGCGACCCCGGTCCAGGCGCAGATGTCCGCGCAGTCGCCGGCCTTCGGCGATCTGGCGCTGCCCGATTTCGGACCGATCGTGCCGGAACGTCCCGAGATCGGCTTGCCGCCGCAATCGCCGTTCGCCATGGCCTCGCTGTCCTATGCGGATGAACGCGTCCATCGCGCGGATGTGTTTGCCGCGCTGGACGACAGCGGCATGTCGCCCGCCGACATCCTGCGGTCCTGGAAAAAGACCGATCGCCAAGCGGCGCCGTCCAGCTCCGACTATGTCGCCGCCGGCACGTTCGACGATGCCACCGAGGCCAAACGTGTGGCCTCGGCGCTAAAGTCCTTCGGCAGAATAGAAATCCAGCGCTCCGATCTCGACGGCAATGACTGGTATGCGGTCAACCTCTATCCGGACGGCCATGGCGACCTGGACGAGTTGCTGAAGGCGGCATGGTCCCACGGCGCGCCCGACGCGCTGGTCGTGCGCGACTGATCCGAGAGCCGGCGTGCCGCCGGCAGTTGATCCCTCGCCGAAAAAGCCCGATAGTTTCGGCACGCCGGAGGGGCCGGCCAACGGGTCGCTTTTCATGCAATTTCGCTTGCTACAGCCTTTCGCCGGGTTTGTTCTTGGCCTGCTGCTTATGCTTTCGCCGGCCCAAGCGCAGCTTTTCGAAACCAAGGCCGCACAGGCCTTCATGATCGATGCCGACACCGGCACGGTGCTGTTTTCGAAAGATGCCGACAAACCCATTCCGCCGGCCTCGATGGCCAAGCTGATGACGATGGAAGTGGTTTTCAACGCCCTCAAGTCCGGGCGCCTGAAACTCGACGATACGTTCGTGGTCAGCGAGAACGCCTGGCGCAAAGGTGGCGCGCCGTCGGGGACCTCGACGATGTTCGCCAAGCTCAAATCGGCGATCCGGCTCGAGGACCTGATCCAGGGGGTGACCGTGCAGGCCGCGAATGACGGCTGCATCGTCATCGCCGAAGGCATGGCCGGGTCGGAGGATAATTTTGCCGGAGAGATGACCGAACGCGCGCGCCAGATCGGCCTCAAGACTTCGACTTTCGTCAATTCGACCGGCCTGCCGGCCGATGGCCAGCAGACAAATGTGCGCGAACTGGCGCAGCTCGCGCTCCATCTGCGGCGCGAATACCCCGATTTCTATCGCTACTATGGCCTGAAGGATTTCACCTGGAACAAGATCTCGCAGAGAAACCGCAACCCGCTGCTGGCGATGGACATCGGCGCCGACGGCCTGGCTGTCGGCGCAAGCGAGACATCCGGCTTCGGCATCGTCGCTTCGGTCAGCCACGATGGCAAGCGGGTGATCGCTGCAATGAGCGGGCTGGCCAATGACAAGGAGCGTGCCGAAGAGGCGCGCAAACTGCTCGATTGGGGCGTTCGTTCGTTCGAGAAGACCGAGATCTTCGCCAAGGACGAGGTGGTCGGAGAGGCCCAGGTCTTTGGCGGTGCGAAATCCGGTGTGACGCTGAAGGCAAAAGGTCCGATCGACATCTTCCTGCCGATCACCAACCGCGACAAGCTGACGGCGAGAATCGTCTACACCGGGCCGGTCGCCGCTCCGGTGGAGGAGGGGCAACCGGTGGGCGCCCTGCGCGTCTGGATCGGCGACACGCTGAGCCAGGAGACACCGTTGTTCGCCGCCGAAACGATCGGCGTCGGCACGTTGCCGCAACGCGCGCTCGATGCCGTCAAGGAACTGGCTATCGGCTGGCTTCGATAACACCGACGGCATGGACGTTTTCCCGAACGCGGACTATCTAGAGCGCAACAATCCACTCGAACACGAACAAAGGCCCTCGGTTGGCGCGCGGATTTTTCATCACCTTCGAAGGCGGCGAAGGCGCAGGCAAGTCGACACAGATCGAGCGGCTGGCCACAAAGATGCGCGCCAAGAAGTATGACGTCCTGCGCACGCGTGAACCGGGCGGCTCGCCGGGCGCCGAAGCGGTCCGTCATGTGCTGCTGTCGGGCGCCGCCGAACCGTTCGGGCCGAAGATGGAAGCGCTGCTCTTCGCCGCCGCGCGCTCCGACCATGTCGAGCAGGTCATCCGTCCGGCCGTCGAGCGCGGCTCCATCGTGCTTTGTGACCGCTTCCTGGATTCCTCGCGTGTCTATCAGGGCGTTACGGGCGGGATCGATCCGGCGTTCATGGCCATGCTGGAACAGGTCGCCATCAACGGCATGATGCCCGACATGACGTTGATCTTCGATATCGACCCGGCCGAGGGTTTGAAGCGCGCGACCTTGCGGCGCGGCAGCGATGCCGCCGCCGACCGCTTCGAAAAAGAGACGCTGGCCATCCACCAGGCCCGCCGCGAAGCGTTCCTGGCGATCGCCGCGGCAGAGCCGGAGCGCTGCATCGTCGTCGATGCGTCCGCCGATCCGGATACGGTGGAGGACGTCGTCACCGCGGCCGTGTTCGCGGCACTGGAGGCAAGGGCGCCCGAGCGCAACAGGCAGGTCGCACCGGTATGATCTTCGAACGCATCGCGCCGGAACAGCACGATACGCTGGATGGTGTGCCGGAACCCTCCGAAACGCCGCGTCTGGTCGGGCACGGGCAGGCCGCCGCCATGCTGGCTGCCGCCTATCGGGCGGGAAAGCTGCCGCATGCGCTGATCTTCGCCGGACCTGTCGGAATCGGCAAGGCGACGCTTGCCTTCCACCTTGCCCATCATCTTTTGAAGCACCCGGCCTTCGACCAGGCACCCGGCAACCTGGCGGTTCCCGATCCGGCATCGCCGCTGTTTCGCCAGATCGCCACCGGGGCGCATCCCGGGGTGCTGCACCTGACCCGCCCCTTGAACGACAAGACCAAGAGCTTCAAGACCGTCGTCACCGTCGACGAAATCCGCAAGGTCAGCCGCTTCCTGTCGCTGACGTCGCACGACGGCAGCTACCGGGTGGTGATCGTCGATCCGGCCGACGACATGAATGCCAATGCGGCCAATGCCTTGCTGAAGAATCTTGAGGAACCGCCGGCACGAACCCTGTTCATTCTCATCGTCCATGCGCCGGGCAGTCTGCTGCCGACGATCCGCTCGCGCTGCCAGGTGGTGCGGCTGACACCGCTCGACGCCAACGAGCTGATGGCGGTGCTGGAGACCGCGGAACCGCCGCCGCCGGACGATCCGGCCGCGCGAGCCGCGCTGGTCGAGCGGGCAGGGGGAAGCGCCCGCAGCGCGATCCTGTTGACGCAATATGGCGGGTTGGAGATCGCACAGACGCTCGATGGCCTGGTGGCGAAGGGAAAGAGCGATATTGGCGGCGCCTATCGCCTGGCTGAAGCCGTCGCGGGCCGAGATCAGGCGATCCAGTTCGACATCTTCAACCGCCGGGCACTGGACCTTCTGTCGGACGCGGCAAGCCAGGCGGCGCTGGCCGGCGACCTTGCGCGGGCCAAAACACTGTCGGACAGCTGGCATGAGGCGCTGGACGCCATATCGGAAACCGATACCTACAATCTCGACAAGAAGCAGCATGCCTTGACCATGATCGATCGACTGAATTCGGCGATGCGCGTGTGACGGTCATCTGGGGCGGCAATCGCCAGCCGCTGGCAGCTGTTGGAGGATCGCGGCCGGCTATTCAGGCCGTCATCCGCGCCGGCTTGCTCGCGGCACCATTGAGCGCGGCATCATATTTGGCGCGATTGGCCCAATAGATCGTGGCGAACAGCAGCGCCTGGTCGCGGAAAGGAATGTGGTCTACAGCATCGCTGGCGGCCTCGGCTTCGATCCAGTCGATATGGAAGTCGGCGGCCCCCTTCCTGTCGCCGCCATGTGCCATCTGCTGGAACCGATGCATATGGTCCTCGATGTCGGGATAGCGGTCGGCCCAGACAATCGACCATTGCCGGTTCTGCATGGTGAATTTGCGGATCCAGCGCTCGCTCAGGTCCATGTCGCCTTCGGGCTTTGAGTACATGACGTTTCGCCGCGCTTCGAGCAGCGTGTTGGTGGCGACGACTTCGTTCTCGCGCCATAGAAGCCGCATGGCCGGATCATTGAGAAACCGGTCCGCATAAATGGGATGCGGAAACGCGCTTTCCCTCAGTCCATCGATCTTGAAATAGACCAGCAGTTCGGAAGCCACGCTCGCTTCGAGCTCGTTGCGCTCCATCTTGCCGTGGAACGCCTCGAACCCGATGCCCGGTATGAAGGGGATGTGCGCGGCGTGCCAGATTTCATGCAGAATGTAGAGATCCTCGACGGCCGGAGCGGCATAGTCGTCCCGGCGCATCGTCAGCCCCCACCAGGTGCAGAAGTGCGCGCGTTCCAGGCGGTCGTTTGTGGTCTCGCAGGTGAAGCGCGGCAGGCGGGCGTACTGATCGACGACGTCGTGGATGTAGCCGCCCTCGCGATGCGAGGATCGGAATGCATCCGTTTTCCAGTGCGCCAGGCAGTGAGCATGGACGTCATCGCGGGTGACCAGCGGGACTAGATGCTTCATGAAACCGGTCCAGGAGGGGCCATGCCGATCCCCTCCGCCATGCCTGGCGTGAGACACAGGCGGGGCCGAGCACCGATCGCGCCAGGGGCTCGGGTGAGGTAGGAGGCCATGTCTGAATCCATGTCCGCCCCTGCCGATGCCTGGGCAAGAATGAAGACGTCCGCCGGCACCAGAGCGAGGCCGAGAGCCTGGCCGGCATGTTCCGCAGCGCCATGTTGAACCGCGGCGTAGCGGCGCGCCATGGCGAACACGTCAAACCGCTCCATCAGCCGGATTCCCAGTTGCAGCGACGTCAGGTTCTTGAACCATTGATTGCCGAACAGGCCGAGATTCTCCGATCGGCAAAACACACCGCCTATGCGGTCGTAATAGGTGCCGAACGGTTTGGACAGGCTGATCACCACGGCACTCACGCAAGGGGCGTCGGCGAGGATCGTTTCCGGCGGTGGCTCGGCGGTTGCCCCGACATAGGTCAAATCCAAGACGACCTGGGCCGGGTTCGCGCGCCCGCTGAGCCGGCGAAGAAATGCGTTGGCTTCGGGCCATACCATTCCGTCAATGGCCGAGGGTTGGCTGAGACACAGCAGATGCTGGGGATCGATGGTGTCGGCCATATCGCGCCAGTCGTGGCGGTCATATTCCGTCACCGGAATGCCGCAGGCTTCAGCATAGGCTCTGTAGCCCTCATACTCGCCACGAAAGATTGCAAGGCGAGGGGAGAACCCATCGAGGCGCGCGCGGTTGCCGTAATCGGCAATCAGGTGAAAAAGCGGCTCGCTTGCACCCGCGGTCGGATAGCTGAATGGAAAGTCAGCCGTGTTCAACGGCGCCATCGGCTTCGCCCAACCGAGCCAGGTGTCGAAGAACCGTTTGTGCAGCGCGTTCTGCTTTCCGGTCCAGGCATGGCGAAACTGATCGAGATAGGCCGCACGGACCGGATCAGGGCCATTTCCGGTATTGTTGCCGAGCAATTCGGCCTTTACCGCCTCGATCTCGGGGGTGACGAGGGCGTAGACGGTTTTGCTCGCGCCGGCCTGGCGCAAGCGCAGATCGAGATTCGGTCGCGGATCATATTGTGTGGTCGTGGCCATGCAGGTCTGCCTTTGCCCGTCACGACCCTAAGGGAACGTGGCCGGGCTTTGCAACGGCTTGCCGCTGGACCATGGTGATGAATGCGCAGGTCAGGCAGGCGGTCTGGACTTGGCATGAGGCCTTGGACGTTATATTTGAGACCGACACCCCGCAATCTCGACAAGAAGCAGCACGTCCTGACCATGACCGACCGCCTGAATTCTGCAATGCGAATGTGACGGCCTTTTTTGGTGCATGCCGTTGCCCCCGAAACCGGGGCGACTTTTGGGCGGCATGCATTGGTCTCGGGATGGCAATCGCCATTCCGATGCGATATCCACCGCCACGGCTCCCATTCAGACATTCATGACGGTTCATTCATGTCACGCGACACATTCTACATCACGACCGCGATTTCCTATCCTAACGGCAAGCCGCATATCGGCCATGCCTACGAGTTGATCGCCACGGACGCGCTTGCCCGCTTCCAGCGGCTTGACGGCAAGCAGGTCTTCTTCCTCACCGGCACCGACGAGCACGGCATCAAGATGCTGCAGACGGCCAAGCGCGAAGGCATTTCGGCGCGCGAACTGGCCGACCGCAACTCGGCTGAGTTCAAGCGCATGGCGACCGCGCTCAACGCCTCCAACGACGATTTCATCCGCACCACCGAGGAGCGGCATTACGCGGCTTCGCAGGCAATCTGGAAGGCGATGGCCGCCAATGGCGACGTCTACAAAGGCGGCTATGCCGGCTGGTACTCGGTGCGCGACGAAGCCTATTACGGCGAGGAGGAGACCGAGGTCCGTCCCGACAATGTCCGCTACGGGCCGCAGGGAACGCCGGTCGAATGGGTCGAGGAAGAGAGCTACTTCTTCCGGCTGTCGGCCTATCAGGACAAGCTCATTGCGCTTTACGAAGGCCAGCCCGACTTCATCGGCCCGGCCGAGCGACGCAACGAGGTGATGAGCTTCGTCAAGTCGGGACTGAAGGACCTGTCGATCTCACGCACCACATTCGACTGGGGCGTGCCGGTACTTGGCGACGAAAAGCACGTCATGTATGTGTGGGTCGACGCGCTGACCAACTACATAACCGGCGTCGGCTATCCCGATGAAAAGGCTGATAATTGGCGTTTTTGGCCGGCTGATGCGCACATCATCGGCAAGGATATTGTGCGCTTCCATGCGGTTTATTGGCCGGCCTTTTTGATGTCGGCCGGCATTCCGCTGCCGAAGCGTGTCTTCGGCCACGGCTTCCTGTTCAACCGCGGCGAGAAGATGTCGAAATCGGTCGGCAACGTCATCGACCCGTTCACCATGGTCGACCATTACGGCCTCGACCAGGTGCGCTACTTCTTCCTGCGCGAAGTGCCGTTCGGGCAGGACGGCAGCTACAGCCATGAAGCGATCGTCAACCGCACCAATGCGGATCTGGCCAATGGTCTCGGCAATCTGGCGCAGCGCTCGCTGTCGATGATCGCCAAGAATTGCGGCGGCGTGGTGCCGAAGCGCGGCGATATGGCGGAAGCCGACAAGGTGATCCTGGATCAGGCGATCGACGCCCTCGTCACCGCGCGCAAGGCAATGGCTGAGCAAGGCATCCATCTGGCACTGGCGGCGATCTTCGGCGTGGTTGCGGAAGCGGACCGGTATTTCGCCGGGCAGGAACCCTGGGCGCTCAAGAAAACCAATCCGGAGCGCATGGAAACGGTGCTGTGGACGACGGCCGAAGTGGTCCGGCGCGTGGCGGTTCTATGCCAGCCCTTCATTCCGGGCTCGGCCGGCAAGCTGCTCGACCTCCTGGCGGTGCCGGCGGACAGCCGCGATTTCGTGCATGTCCACGCCGACCATGCGCTTGTGTCCGGCACGCAGCTGCCTGCGCCGGAGGGCGTGTTTCCGCGCTATGTCGAACAGACGGACGCGAACGCCTGATGCTCGTCGACAGCCATTGTCATCTGGACTTTCCGGACTTTGCCGAGGAGCGGGCGGCCATTGTCGCCCGCGCCAAGGCGGCCGGTGTCGGCCGCATGGTGACGATCTCCACGCGCGTGAAGCGGTTTCAGCAAATCCTTGAGATCGCGGAGACTTTCGACGAAGTCTATTGCTCTGTCGGTACCCATCCGCACAATGCCGCCGAGGAGCTCGACGTCACCACGGCCGACCTTGTCCGCCTGTCTGCTCACCCGAAGGTGGTGGCGATCGGTGAAGCGGGGCTCGATTTTTTCTACGACAAGGCACCTCGCGAGGCGCAGGCGCAGGGTTTTCGCGCTCATATCGCCGCAGCCCGCGAGACCGGGCTGCCTCTCGTCATCCACTCGCGCGATGCCGACGATGACATGGCCGCCATTCTCGAGGACGAGACGGGGAAGGGCGCCTTCCCGTTCATCCTGCATTGCTTTTCGTCGGGACGGCGGCTCGCCGAAATTGGCGTGTCGTTAGGCGGCTATGTGTCGTTCTCGGGCATCCTGACTTTCAAGAACTCAGCCGAATTGCGCGCCATCGCCGCCGATGTGCCGCATGACCGGCTGCTGGTCGAGACGGACGCGCCATATCTGGCGCCGGTACCGTTTCGCGGCAAGCGAAATGAGCCGGCCTATGTCGCGCAGACCGCCAAGGTGCTGGCTGAAACAATTGGCATCAGCGAGGCTGAAATCGCAGCGTTGACGACCCACAATTTCTTTCGGCTGTTTCGAAAAATGCCACGCCCGGACCAGCGGGCGCCTGAGGCATGAACGACCGGCTGCGCCTGACCATTCTCGGCTGTGGATCGTCGCCAGGCACGCCACGCATCACCGGCGACTGGGGCAATTGCGACCCCACCAATCCCAGGAACCGGCGCATGCGCACGGCCGCGCTTGTCGAGCGCATTGCCGCCGATGGCGGCCGCACCACGGTCGTCATCGACACCGGGCCGGATTTCCGCGAGCAGATGCTGATGGCTTCAGTCAGGCGCATCGATGGCGTGATCTACACGCATCCGCACGCCGACCACATCCACGGCATCGACGATTTGCGCGGCTATGTGCTGGAACAACGGCATCGCATCGCCATCCATGCCGACGAGCCGACCATGCTGCGGCTGCGCGAGGCGTTCGGCTATTGCTTCGAGACGCCGCCAGGCAGTTCCTATCCGCCGATCGTCGACGCCCACATCATCGACCATGCCAGGCCGGTTGTGATCGAAGGAGAGGGGGGTGCCCTCACCTTCGAGCCGCTGCCCCAGATCCATGGCGACATCATTTCGCTGGGTTTCCGCATCGGCGGGCTCGCCTACTGTCCCGATATCAGCGATTTTCCCGATGCCACCGTCGAGCGGCTGCGCGGCCTCGATGTGCTGATTATCGACGCGCTGCAATACAAGACCCATCCCAGCCATCTGTCGCTTAGCCAGGCACTTACCTGGATCGAAAAGCTGGCGCCCAGAAATGCCGTGCTGACGCACATGCATGTGCCGCTAGATTACGCCACGGTGATGACCGAGACTCCCGACCACGTGGTGCCGGCCTATGATGGCATGGTGATCGAAATTCCTTGCGAGTCAAAGCGATAGAGAAAGCTGCTCAGTCGGCTTTTCCAGTCGCCGTTCGAACGTTGGGCGATGGGTTCGAGGTCGTGAAGTGCCGCTAGAGTGCCGTCCACGATGGTTGCCCGCCAAGGGCCGAAACCGCAGCAATTCCGGGGTTACGCCCCGTACGCTAGTTCCATAATCTATCTTATGCGACTTTTGTCGCAACGTGAAAGCGTCTCGAATCCATCTCGCAGCCCTGCCTTACAGACCTGCCTTCCGACGCAGACCGGCCCAAAAACTTCTGAGCGAATTCGCGGATGAGACAGGTGCACGCTCCACGCCGCGGTATTCGATCCTGTCGCGACCGACCGTTTCGTCATTCCAGACCAACTCAAAGGCGATGCCTTTGAGCCCGAGTTCTCCGATCTGACGCACGATGGTGTCTTGCAGATAGATATCGGATACTCGCACGCCATCGGCACGCTCCGGCAATTTGAATATCTCGGCCCCGCCGATAGCCTCCGCCCGAAGGACGAGGTTTTCGATCGTCATGATGCCGCCATCGTCAAAGCGGACGATTCTTGAACGCTCTTCGTCCAGCGCATCGACCACAGTGGTGACGTTGAAGAGCCATATGGGCTCGTCACCACGAAGCGACAGGAATTCGCCATACCGTTCGAGAATCGGCCGTAGCGACTTCAACGCCGTGGCCCTCAGAATGAGCACATGCTCGCCAAGCCAGGGAAAATCCGACTATATCCGGTGTGTTCCGTCTTCTTGCTCGTGCAGGAATTTCATCCGGGGCGAACGCCATCGCTTCTGGCTCCGGCCGCCGAGGGTCGCGAATAGCCGGTAGTCGTCGGTTTGTTCGGGAAGAACCCATTCCTGCCCCTCCACTACACTCGGAACATAGATCTTCACCCGACCTCCCCACCCTCGCACGCTTCCAGGCAGTGAAGCCCCCCTAACGCTGCGCACAGCGGCCTCGCAGCGGATTTTCGAGCACGCCGCCGATACCGACGCGTCGATCGAGACTATACATCCGTTTTGCGGACCGCCCGCACCGAACATATCACTGTAGATGACGCGGCGGTGCCGCGCGATGCTCTGTTCCTGTATCCGGGTCGGATCAGCGCACCTCCGCCGGTCGCAGGATGCGATGGATCTGGATGCGCTCGATGGAATCCGGCATACAAAGCAACTACCTGCCCCAATCCGTTCATCACGCGTCGGCGGGACTGAAGGCCATCAGAATGACCACTCGATCTTCCTTTCTAGGCTTGCCCGATCGCCTCGCCGCGGTATTCGATCCTGTCGCGACCGACCGTTTCGTCATTCCAGACCAACTCAAAGGCGATGCCTTTGAGCCCGAGTTCTCCGATCTGACGCACGATGGTGTCTTGCAGATAGATATCGGATACTCGCACGCCATCGGCACGCTCCGGCAATTTGAATATCTCGGCCCCGCCGATAGCCTCCGCCCGAAGGACGAGGTTTTCGATCGTCATGATGCCGCCATCGTCAAAGCGGACGATTCTTGAACGCTCTTCGTCCAGCGCATCGACCACAGTGGTGACGTTGAAGAGCCATATGGGCTCGTCACCACGAAGCGACAGGAATTCGCCATACCGTTCGAGAATCGGCCGTAGCGACTTCAACGCCGTGGCCCTCAGAATGAGCACATGCTCGCCAAGCCAGGGAAAATCCGAATATAACCGGGGTGTTCCGTCTTCTTGCTCGTGCAGGAATTTCATCCGGGGCGAACGCCATCGCTTCTGGCTCCGGCCGCCGAGGGTCGCGAATAGCCGGTAGTCGTCGGTTTGTTCGGGAAGAACCCATTCCTGCCCCTCCACTACACTCGGAACATAGATCTTCACCCGACCTCCCCACCCTCGCACGCTTCCAGGCAGTGAAGCCCCCCTAACGCTGCGCACAGCGGCCTCGCAGCGGATTTTCGAGCACGCCGCCGATACCGACGCGTCGATCGAGACTATACATTCGTTTTGCGGACCGCCCGCACCGAACATATCACTGTAGATGACGCGGCGGTGCCGCGCGATGCTCTGTTCCTGTATCCGGGTCGGATCAGCGCACCTCCGCCGGTCGCAGGATGCGATGGATCTGGATGCGCTCGATGGAATCCGGCATACAAAGCAACTACCTGCCCCAATCCGTTCATCACGCGTCGGCGGGACTGAAGGCCATCAGAATGACCACTCGATCTTCCTTTCTAGGCTTGCCCGATCGCCTCGCCG